>NZ_JAANIG010000006.1 GCF_011174675.1 Perlabentimonas gracilis
ACTACTTCAGCTTTTCGCTTTGATGTCCAGTAACTGTTCTTTTTCATACCGTCAGAAATTTAGCAATTTTTCTGCTCGGTTTTAATTGGGGCTAATATATATCATATTCAATCAATCGGACTACACATGGTTTAAGCATGATGGAATTTGGGATATTCCATCATCTGTTACCGCTGAGTTGCAGGCTACCAAAAACTATTTAAATCTGCTGGAGAACCCTCAGTACATCCATTACCAAAGCGATTCATGCCTAATTGTGGTGGATGATTTTAGGCATGTGTATAAGATTAACCTATCTAACCAAGGCCCTCGAGATAATGATTTGGGTATCTTTTTCAAGAGCATAAAAGATAGGGAGGGCAGCCTTTTAGGGTATAGCAATGTTGAGCTAACCTACTCCAATAATGCCCTTAGCATTAGGGTAAGTGCACCGTCGTATGTTAAGGAGGGGGCTGTGTCTTTCCAATATCAAATTAAAGGGCTAATGGATGGTTGGACGCAGTGGAGCAGCGATCCATCTATGGATTTTCCTTTCCTTCCGCCGGGCAGGTATACCGTTTTGGTTAGGGCAAAAGATGTTCTTGGGATAGTTAGCCCAACCCTCGACTTTAGTATCCAGATAAAACCACCTTTTTGGCAAACAATATGGTTTTTTGTGCTGTGCGGTGTTTGTGTGCTAGTTCTATTTCTGATAATTGTAAAGGTGCGCGAAAGGAGCCTTAAGCGCGATAAGGAGATGTTGGAACAAAAGGTTCGTGAACGTACCAGAACAATAGAGGAGCAAAAGGAAACCCTTAAGAAGCAGCGCGACAACTTGGAGGTATACAACCAGGAGATACTGTCTCAAAAGGAGGAGATAGAGGCTCAGCGAGATGAGATTGAGCTACAGCGCGACCAGATATACAAGCAGAACGACGAGATTACACAAAGTATAGCTTACGCCCGCAAGATACAATCGGCTGTTATGCCATCTAAAGAAATTGTTAGCTGTATACTGCCCAATTATTTTATTGTGTTTCGTCCTCGCGATATTGTTAGTGGCGATTTCTACTGGATTGGTGAAAAGGATAATAAAATTGTTGTTGTAGCAGCCGATTGTACAGGCCATGGTGTGCCCGGGGCATTCATGAGCATGATGGGGGTGTCCTTTATCAACGACATTGTGAACGTTGAGGGCATTGTAAGCTCATCACAGATTCTCGAAAATCTTCGGCAAAAAATAATTACCACCCTATGGCAAACCGGCAAGGATGGTGAGGCCCGCGATGGAATGGATATGGCCGTGTGTGTTTACAACAAGGACCTGAGTCAGGTTGAGTACTCGGGTGCCTATAATCCATTGTATATTATCCGTAAGGGTGAATTAATCGAGTATAAGGCCGATAAGATGCCTGTAGGCGTGCATCCTAAGCAGGATATTGGCTTTACGTCTCATACAATTGATTTATTGCCTGGCGACAATCTTTACATCTTCTCCGATGGCTTTGTCGACCAGTTTGGTGGCCCCGATGGGCGAAAGTTTATGACCAAACCATTTAAGCATTTGCTTGCTAGTTTGGACGGGTTGCCTCCAGATGAACAAAAGCAAGCGCTTGAAGATACTCTCGATGGGTGGCAAGGAGCTTTTGACCAGATTGATGATGTGCTAATTGTTGGTGTGATAGTGCCGTAAGGTTAAGCTTAATTGCTTAGGGTTCTGTTTTTCAAATCAAAAACCATTAGTGTGTCTGCAAACCCACCGTCCTTAACTAGCTTCTTCATCTGCTTTTTGGAGAGGTTTTGCTTGTAGTACAGCTCGTTCGACTCGGCTGTTGAGTCGGGGGTTAGCCCAAGCGATGACTTCAGGGTCAGGGTGTCAGCACTGCCTAAGCCCTTGATTAGGAAACTGTTTCCTTCCTTGAATCCAAGAAAAACCTGCCAGTAGCTATCATCTTCAAGCATATTGATAAAGTAGAACTTATCAACCTTTTTTACAATCAGGCTATCGGAGATTACGTATTCCCTTTTGGTGGTTTGATTGCCAAGGGAGTCGGTGCTTATGCTTATCCATGAGGTTTTGTCAATTATGTGAATCTCATTCTCTTCAGGTTTGTCCCACTGCCCAATTATTGATTTTGGCATTTCGTTTATCGACTTGGCATCGATCGGTTGTGGCTCGGGAAAGTAGTGAGTGGTGCACGACGTGGCAATGGCCAGTGCGCATACCGTGATAATAGTTAAGTATTTTCTCATTGTTGTAAGGTTTACCAAACAAATGTACACTAATCGTTTGTAAAAGTCAATGCAATAAAAAAGAGCCGGGGAATGCCCGGCTCTCAGTAAAACTTTCAGTCGATTTGTTACAGGATATGGTACGATACAGCCACGCCAACTGTTACTACCGAGGCCATAACCATAAGCTTAATAAGGATGTTAAGGCTGGGTCCCGATGTGTCCTTAAATGGATCTCCAACGGTATCGCCAATTACGGTTGCCTTGTGTGCATCCGATCCTTTGCCGCCCATATGGCCCTCCTCAACGTACTTCTTAGCGTTATCCCAAGCACCACCGGCATTGGCCATGAAAATGGCAAGTGCAAATCCGCTGGAGATAGTTCCCAACAGTAGACCTGCAATGCCGGGAACACCAAACACTATACCCACAACTACAGGGATAAGAAGCGCAATAAGCGATGGGGTTAACATTTCGCGCTGTGCACCTTTGGTCGATATTTCAACACAACGGGCGTAGTCGGGTTCTGCTTTTCCCTCCATAATGCCAGGGATATCGCGGAACTGACGGCGAACCTCGTCAACCATCTTTTGTGCAGCACGACCCACGGCATTCATAGTCATACCGCTAAAGAGGAATACGGCCATAACTCCAAGGAAAATACCTACTATTACCATGGGGTTCATAAGGTGTATCTCGTAGTGCTGAACAAAATCGATGAATTGGGCATCAACTGCTTTCACCCCATTAATCAGCTCGTCTGGCCTGTCGAGGAACTTCACGAACATCATCCTAATCTCCTCGAAATACGAAGCAAGCAAAGCCAGCGCTGTAAGCGCAGCGCTACCAATGGCAAATCCTTTGCCAGTTGCAGCTGTGGTGTTTCCAAGGGCGTCTAGTGCATCGGTACGTTTGCGAACCTCTGGGCCTAGGGCGCTCATCTCGGCATTACCCCCTGCGTTGTCGGCAATGGGGCCATACGCATCGGTGGCGAGTGTTATTCCCAGGGTCGATAGCATTCCAACGGCAGCAATACCAATTCCGTAAAGGCCAAAGTTTAGGCTGTCTGCGCCAAAGGTAAAACCCGTGGCAAAACCAAAGGCTAGCGTAATGGCAATTACTATTATGCCTAGTGGAACTGCTGCAGATATAAGGCCTGTTCCAACTCCACTAATAATTACGGTTGCTGGTCCTGTGCTGCTCGACTCAGCAATCTTTTGAGTTGGGCGGTATGCCGATGCGGTAAAGTACTCGGTCGATTGCCCGATGGCAATACCTGCGGTAAGTCCAACTATAATCGATCCCCAAATTCCCAGAGGCAAGCCTAAAAATTTGAGAATGAAGAAGGAGGCAATTACAATTAGAATTGCGCTTATATTTACACCAAATCCCAACGACTTTAGCAGCTGTTTTTGGGTAGCACCCTCCTTGGTGCGCACAAGGAACACGCCAAGGATAGATAGTATTGTTCCAACAGCAGCAATAAGCATAGGGGCTATAACGGCATTATTCTGAAGGTCTGGATTGTTGATGTATGCGGCTGCACCTAGTAGTGCCGAAGCAAGAATTGACGCTGCAAACGACTCGAAAAGGTCGGCACCCATGCCAGCAACATCGCCTACGTTATCGCCTACGTTATCGGCAATAGTCGCGGGGTTACGTGGGTCATCCTCAGGGATATTGGCTTCTACTTTTCCTACAAGATCGGCACCAACATCGGCTGCCTTGGTGTAAATTCCACCACCCACACGGGCAAACAGCGCCTGGGTTGAAGCACCCATACCAAAGGTTAGCATCACCGCGGTAATGGTCATGAGCTTGTAGCCACCATCCATCTCGGGGATAAAGTAGTTTAGTACGATAAACCAAATGGAGATGTCGAGTAGAACGAGGCCCACCACAACAAGTCCCATTACTGCACCGCTCCTGAATGCAAGACGAAGACCAGCATCGAGCGAGTTTCTGCAAGCATTGGCAACGCGAGCTGATGCAAAAGTGGCAGCCTTCATGCCAAAGAAGCCTGCCAAACCCGAGAATGCACCTCCGGTTATAAAAGCAAATGGCACCCAAGGGTTTTGGACACCTAGGCCATAGGCTAAAATTGAAAAGATTATGGTTATTACCACAAACACAATGATTACAATTTTGTACTGCTGCCTAAGGTAGGCACTTGCACCCTTACGTACATGGGCAGCAATCTTCTTCATCGTGTCGGTCCCTTCGTCTGCCTTCATCATCTGGGCAAAGAACCTCCAGGCAAAAGTTAATGCCAAAATGGAGGCTACTGGGACTAACCAAAACATTGGGTTTCCAATCATGTTAGTTGATTTAAGATTAGGTTAAGAATTATGGTTTTTTATACTAGCCGAAATTAATTGCCATGTGTAACAATCACAAATTTTTAGACCAGTTTTTTGAATCTTTTTCGTTTGCTCAAACTAAAGCTTATTGATAAACTGATGGTTAAACTTGTAAAAAAAATGTATATGTTACCACTAGCATAGATTACGGCCAGTAACAATCAGCATTGCTACAATGTTTTATGAGATAGCTTTGTTTTAATGTGTTATGATTGCAATCTGCAGATAATAAGTTGTTTGGCTTAGTGAGGGGGGTGTGAGCATAATGAATTGGTGGATACTTCTGCTAAAATCCAACCTCCCTGCTCTGCAATGTAAGAATGAGGAGTTGGCTAGTACTCTGCCCCAAACTGCATTAGGTACTCTTTTATAAAGCTTTGGATTTCGCCATCGAGCACGTCCTGCACATTGCCTGTTTCATGGCCTGTGCGAACATCCTTAACCAGCTTGTATGGGTGTAGCACGTAGTTGCGTATTTGCGAGCCCCATTCAATCTTCAGCTTTTTGCCCTCTACTTCGGCCTGCTTCTCCTTACGTTTGCGCAGTTCAATCTCATAAAGATGTGATTTAAGCAATCGCATTGCATTTTCACGGTTGTTGTGCTGCGACCGGGTTTCGGTGTTTTCAACCACAATTCCAGAGGGTATATGGTGAAGCCTTACTCCAGTTTCCACTTTGTTCACATTCTGCCCACCTGCACCCGATGAGCGGTAGGTGTCCCACTTAATATCCGCTGGGTTTACCGTTATCTCAATGGTGTCGTCAATTGCTGGGGCAACAAAAACAGATGCGAATGATGTATGGCGCTTGCCGTTGGAGTTAAAAGGTGAGATGCGTACCAAGCGGTGAACCCCATTTTCGCCCTTAAGAAACCCGTAGGCCAACTCACCTTCGAACTCAATGGTAGCCGATTTTATACCAGCCTCATCGCCCTCAAGCATCTCCATTAGCGTGGTTTTAAAACCATTGCGTTCACCCCATCGGAGGTACATGCGCATGAGCATCTCGGCCCAGTCCATGCTATCAATACCTCCTGCTCCCGAGTTTATTTTAAGTATGGCGCCCAGCTTGTCCTCCTCATGGCGCAGCATATTCATCATCTCCAAATCGTCAATTTTCGATAGTGCCAGCTGATACTGATGGGTAACTTCATCCTCAGAACCTTCACCATCCTTGCAGAAGTCGAAAATAACCTGTAGGTCGTCCACCGCACTTTTGGCCTCGTTATACGAGGTGATCCAATTCTTGATGTCGGCAATAACTTTTAGCTGCTTTTCGGCTTCGGTGGGGTTATCCCAGAACGTGGGATCCTGCGATTTTTGCTCCTCTTCCTCAAGGCGTACTATTCTGCTGTCGATGTCAAAGATGCCTCCTCAGCGCATCGGTGCGCTTAAAAAGTTCTTTTATTTGGTCGGTGGTTATCATTGCTGTATTTTTCAGCGCAAAGGTAGTGAAAAGAGCCGAATTTATATAGGGTTTTTACTTATTGTAATCCAAGGGGAGCAAGTTGCCAAAACGACGTTTCCCCATATCCCCTCCAAATGATATTTGATGAGGATGTGAGTTGTTCCCGTGCGAATCGATAAAGAACTTTGTGGTGGAAAATTTTACCATTGATTGGTGTTTATTATTGTATAGCAGGTTGAATGTTCTCGCGGATGGTATAATCTCCTTGCCGTCAACACCGCGGATTTTTGGAGCGTCTGGGTTGGGAAGTAGGGTTACCATTTTTAGTCCCAATGTGTCCTTTACTTCAAAAGCCCTGCTGGGTAATGTTGGGTAGCTGCCAGAAAATAGAATGAACCCTTCCTTTCCCCACTTCATTTGGGAAAGATCTCTGAAAAAGTTAAGCTGGGAGCCCTTGTAGCTATCATCGCGGCGTCTCGCATGGCGTCTGTTCATTGCTTGGTATTTGGTAAAAAGCGAGGTGCCTAGGAATAGGCTGCTATGCATAAATTCCTTCTTGAGCGTTCTTTTGTTAAACTTAATGTAGAAGTCAACAAGATCAAAATTAACCATATAACCCAAAAACCTGTTGTCAATTAGGAGCGGTTTTAGCGATCGGGCTTCGAGCCTGTTGGTGCCATAATCGTAAAATAGTTCAATATCCTCCTCGTTAAGTATATTACAGCGCTTTCCGGCCCAGTTTGTCCCCAGAAATTCCCTTTTAAAAGCCTTCAACATCTCCTCATGGGTAAACGGATCGCTAACAATTGTCACCTCTCGTATTGATAGGGGTTTTGGGGTTAGCGTAATGCTATGTACTTTGGTTTCGAACGGATTGGATATTACAACTGTTTCGTAGCCCATATAGCTAACCACCAGCGCTGAATTAATAGTGGCTTTAGGGTTTATGCTGAAGTATCCACTGGCATTTGTTGTGGTGCCAATGGTAGTTCCGTCAAAGTATACCGTTGCACCTATTGCAGGTTCTCCCTTGTCGTCGGCAACAAAACCGGTTATTTCCTGAGCATGCAGTATGGTTGTGGTTAAGGTAAATAGCACCACGCTAGCTGTATGTTGTAGCAAATATTTTAAACTCATTGGTTATGATTTTTACTGTTCTTTTCTTCTTAAGCCATAGTTTCACTAACACGGCTATACAAACTTAGATTTTAAAAATTGTATATTCAACAAGCAGCGTGTATTGATCATTGAGGATATCTAAAGAGTAATTTGCTGAAACACTGTAAATATGAGACATTTATGTTGGTTTCTGTAGCTTTTGCTTTACGGTGTATTAGGTGAGTATTTAAAAGACTTTAACTTCATTCTCGTTTTGTTAGCACAGGTTTTTTGTCAGGAATTATGCTGTCCAACTTTTTATATATCGATTATCAATCGTATGTTAGGTAAACCCTTTTTGCTAAAAGGAATCTAAAATATAAAACTTAACAAATGAGACAACTTGTTTTAATTGCAGCAATAACACTATCGGTGCTTTCCCTTCGGCTAGCTGCTCAGGAATATCCCAAGGAGGTAATTGATGCTGCTCACAGCATATCGAGCCACAGGCTAATGGACTATGTGTATGAAATGTGCTTGCCTAAGTATGAGGGGCGTGGCGCTGGATCTGAAGGGTATAACTTAATTGCCAGCTGGGTTGTCGATCACCTATCGCAGTGGGGTGTGCAGCCTGCAGGTGTTGATAATAGTTATTACCAAAAGTATCCTTGGCCCTACACCGAGGTTCACTCACCCGGCGGGGTTGAACTGGTAATTATGCAGAAGGGAGATTCCATAACGAAACCTTACTCCATACCCGATCAGTTTTTCCCTGGATCAAATTCCGACTCGGGCGTTGTTGAGGGCGAGGTGGTTTTTGTTGGGTTTGGAATATCGGCCCCTGAGCTGGGCTACGACGATTACAAGGGGATTGATGTAAAGGGGAAGATTGTGGTGTTTGCCTCCGAATCGCCAGCCAAAAGCGATCACCCCGATGTGGAGAAATGGGTGCCATACAGCCTACATCAGTATAAGTTTAAGAATGCCCTTGAGAAAGGTGCCGCAGGAGTACTCTACATTGGAACCATTGCAAACCCCAGTATCCCTTTTCAACCCGGAATGGTATATGCTCATATTGGCGATGAAATGGTGAAGGATCTGTTTTTTGGAATCGGCAAGGAGTATGGTGCGCTAAGGAATAGGATTCATGAAACGATGAAACCTGCCTCGATGAACCTTAAGAAGAATGCACGAATTGTTGCCGAAACAACCCATCACCCACAAACTATTACCAGCAATGTGCTCGGCATTGTTGAGGGTAGTGACCCTTTACTAAAGGATGAGGTTATCCTAATTGGAGCCCACCTCGATGGACAAGGGAATCCAGGTGTTTTATTGCCAAGTGCTCTCGATAATGCAACCGGTGTAGCCAACATCATGGAGGTTGCCAGAGCGCTTGCCCAGCTACCCGAAAAGCCAAAACGATCAGTTGCCTTTTTCTTTATTGGAGCCGAGGAAACAGGGCTTATTGGCAGCACCTACTTTGTGAATAATCCTACAATTCCTAAAGAAAAAACGGTATGCTTTATCAACCTCGATATGGTGGGTAATGGCAAGGGACTGGCTCTATGGGGTGCCGAAAGTTACCCACATATTCTTGAGGCATTTTCGAAGGCCAATAACGACTTTATACACCGAAGTTTTTCCTCCTCGCCAGCACGAATGCCACGCACCCGACCACGTAGCGATGCCGCAGTTTTTTTAAAGGCTGGATATAGTGCCGTTAGCGTTGGGACTACCGAGCGGGTAAAGCCTGTAAACTACCACCACCCCAACGATAAGCCTGAACTAACCATTACACCCGAGATTATGGAAGATGCATCGCAAATGTTGTTTCTCGGTATCTGGAATTTAGCAAATAGGTAAGGGTTTTTGCTCCAGGTTTTTTAGATTTGGTTCGCTTGCCGAGAGATTAACTTATACTTTTGGTAAATAAAGGTGTTAACAGTCAATTGTTTTTTTGCAATTGACTGTTTTCTTTATGCAATTATCGACCCGGATTTACAATTACTTTACTTCTGTGTAACATCTTGTTTTTTAGAGTCGTTAAACATCAGTATTGATGGATCTAAAAATGATTTTCTGTTTTCAATTTCCAAAATAAATATAGAATCCTTAGCATCAGCACATACCGTAAAGCATTTTTGTTAAATTTGTATGCATTATCCAAATCTATAAGCTGTATGAAAAAGATTACTCTACAAGTAGTTTCCTTACTGTTTCTGACTACATCCTTTGTTGTTGGACAAACTGTAACCGACATTGATGGGAATGTGTACCAAACACAGGTCGTTGGAGACCAGGAATGGATGATTGAAAACCTTAGGGTAAGTAAGTATCGGAATGGGGAAGATATCCTAACCAACATGGAGTTAGATCAGTGGAAGGTTGCTGCAGAAGGCATCTGGGCTAACTACGAGAATAATCCCTCCAATGATGCCCTGTACGGTAAGCTATATAACTGGTATGCCGTTGCCGATAGCCGTGGGCTTTGCCCAGCTGGTTGGCGTGTCCCCACCGATGACGACTGGCAAAGGCTAGTGTTATTTATTGATGCTACAGCTTGGGGTAATAATAATTCCGTAGGCGGTAAATTAAAATCACGACGCCAAGTTAACTCCCCGCTAGGTGGTGTGTTTGATGTTAGCGAGCATCCTCGTTGGGATGCCCATGTTAGTAGGTTTGGAACAGACGACTATGGATTTGGTGTTCTGCCAGCAGGTGCCCTTACAATTGCTGATGGCTTTGCCAATTTGGGGGGCTGGGCGTACTTGTGGAGTTCCACAGTGAGCAACGACAATCATGTGTGGGTTAGAACTCTTTTGCATTCACATCGTGGTATGAGCAGGTCGTTATACCCCAAAGAGATGGGGCTCTCAGTTCGTTGTATTAAGGGAGATGATCCCGATGCTCAGGTTCCTCAGGTTACCACAGCTGTTCCAACTGATATAACAATAACATCGGCTATTTTAGGTGGGGTCGTCTCCTCCAATGGCGGCCTTTCGGTAACCGACAGGGGAGTGGTTTGGAATGCAACACACAATCCAACGCTTGAAAATAACTTGGGTCAGGTGTCTGGTGGATCAGGTGTAGGCGAATTCTCTCAAATAGTTGAAGCGTTTACTGCTGGCCAAACCTACTGGGTAAGTGCTTACGCAACCAATGCTGCAGGCACAGCCTATGGGATTCAGAAAAAGTTAGATATCCCATTAACTGCTAGTTTGCCCATAGTGAATACTGTTGATGTTACAGATATAACATTTGAGGTGGCAAAATCGGGTGGCGAGATAGTTTCCAATGGTGCAGCACAAATCACTTCACGAGGAGTGGTTTGGAGTACTAACCCCAATCCCACCATCGACACAAATGATGGCATTACTTCTGATGGTGTAGGTAGTGGCTCTTTTATTAGTAACCTTACGGGTTTAAATTCAGAAACAATTTACTATGTGCGTGCCTATGCAACAAATAGTGTGGGTACTACATATGGAAGTGAATTGCAATTCGAAACTACTAAGGAGGTAATTCTATATAGCCTTACCCTAGATGTTAATCCACTAGGCACAGGCACCGCCACCGGTGCAGGCAGCTATGAGGCAGGTGATGGCGTTGCCCTTGTGGCCACCCCCGAGGCAGGCTACCAATTTGTTAACTGGACGCTCGATGGCTCCGAGGTGAGCACCAGCGCCAGCTACACGTACACCATGCCCGAAGGCGATGTAACGTTAGTGGCCAACTTCGAGGAGATTCCCGCCACGCAGTACACCCTAAGCATCAGCATTAATCCTGTGGGCACAGGCACCGCCACCGGTGCAGGCAGCTATGAGGCAGGTGATGGCGTTGCCCTTGTGGCCACCCCCGAGGCGGGCTACCAATTTGTGAACTGGACGCTCGAAGGCTCCGAGGTAAGCACCAGCGCGAGCTACACGTACACCATGCCCGAAGGCGATGTAACGCTGGTGGCCAACTTCGAGGAAATACCCACCACGCAGTACACCCTAAGCATCAGCATTAATCCTGTGGGCACAGGCACCGCCACCGGTGCAGGTAGCTATGAGGCAGGTGAGGGAGTTGACCTTTTGGCCACTCCTGAGGTGGGCTACCAATTTGTTAACTGGACGCTCGATGGCTCCGAAGTAAGCACCAACGCAAGCTACACGTACACCATGCCCGAGGGCGATGTAACGCTGGTGGCCAACTTCGAGGAGATTCCCGCCACGCAGTACAGCCTAAGCATCAGCATCAACCCTGTGGGTACAGGCACGGCCACCGGTGCAGGCAGCTATGAGGCAGGTGATGGCGTTTCCCTTTTGGCCACTCCCGAGGCGGGCTACCAATTTGTGAACTGGACGCTCGAAGGCTCCGAGGTAAGCACCAACGCAAGCTTCACGTACACCATGCCCGACGGTGACGTAACCCTTGTGGCCAACTTCGAGGAGATTCCCGCCACGCAGTACACCCTAGACATCAGCATCAACCCTGTGGGTACAGGCACGGCCACCGGTGCAGGTAGCTATGAGGCAGGTGATGGCGTTTCCCTTGTGGCCACTCCCGAGGCGGGCTACCAATTTGTTAACTGGACGCTCGATGGCTCCGAGGTAAGCACCAGTGCCAGCTACACCTACACTATGCCCGAGGGCGATGTAACGCTGGTGGCCAACTTTGAATCTCTATCCTCTGTTGAGGATGGTGATCCCTGCCCAGATGCACCCACCGTTACCGATTACGATGATAATGTTTATAACACAGTTTATATAGGGGGACAGTGCTGGATAAGGGAGAACCTTAAGACCACACATTATAGTAATGGTGATCCAATAGTTAAAGATACTGACTGGGCATCGGCTACAACAGGTGTTTACGGTGTATATTCTTTTGCCAGTATATCAGGCCTAAGTTCAGAGCAGGAGGTGCTAGATGCCTATGGAGCTCTTTATAACTGGTATGCGGTGGATGATGAGCGTGGTTTGTGCCCCACTGGCTGGCGTGTAGCAACAATAAGCGACTGGGATGCGCTTGGAAACTATGTCTCCAGTGTTGATCCCAATCAGGTGGGTAATCAGTTGAAGTCTTGTCGTCAATTGGGTCATCCAAGTGGCGGAGAGTGTGATGTTTCCGAACACCCACGTTGGAATTTTAATGCCACAAACAGTGGCGATGATCGTTTTAATTTTGGAGGATTGCCTGCAGGATTTAGGGATCAGAGCGGGAGTTTTCAACAGGTTGGAGCTGTGGAACTTTGGTGGACTGCTACCTCATACGACGATGGAGCAGCTCGTTATATTGAGATAAAGGTAAATGGCTCCGAAATGGTCAGCACTTTCCGTAATGCTAAAAATTATGGATCGAGTGTTAGGTGCATAAAGGAGTAAAGCTTTTTAGGTTAAATCAAACACAATTTGTCTGGTTCATAAACATAGGCCTTGGAGCACATAGGTTTTTTATGGAGAGATAATAGCTAAAATATTCTCATAAATTTTTGTTATTCAAATTATCTTTTCTACTTTTGCAAGCCCAAAAAGTGTTGAACACTATAAACATTCAAATATAATGTACGCTATTGTAGATATTGCAGGACAGCAATTTAAGGTGCAGAAAGATCAGAAGATCTTTGTTCATCGCCTTGAGGCTGAGGAAGGCACCGAGATGAATTTCGACAAGGTTCTACTTGTTGATAATGAAGGCAAAGTAACCATTGGAGCCCCAACCGTTGAGAATGCCAAGGTAACCGCCAAGGTTCTCGATCACGTTAAGGGTGACAAAGTTATTGTTTTCAAAAAGAAAAGACGTAAGGGTTACAAGGTGAAGAACGGCCACAGGCAGCAGTTCACCCAAATCCAAATTGGAGAAATTGTAGCATAACCGTATAAAAGATTTAGAAAATGGCACATAAGAAAGGGGCGGGTAGTTCCAATAACGGACGCGAATCCGAAAGCAAACGATTAGGTGTAAAACTTTTCGGTGGTCAGGTATGCAAAGCTGGTAATATTATCGTTCGCCAGAGAGGCACCAAGCATAACCCAGGTCAGAACGTGGGTATGGGTAAAGATCACACTTTGTTTGCACTAGTTGATGGAACCGTTGCGTTCCGCAAAAAGGCTGAGAACAAATCGTACGTTTCAGTTATTCCAGCAGAAAGCTAGTTTTTTGCATACTTACAGTATAAAAATCTCCTGCAGCTTACCTGAAATGTGTAAGTTCAGGGGATTTTTCTTTAATAATACCTACCAATATGCTTACGCTTAAACAAATCCACGAAAACAAGGAGGAGGTGATTGCCCGTCTCCTTACTAAAAACTTTGATGCAAAGGAGTTTGTTGAGAAGGTAATTGACCTTGATGGCGAACGTAAATCGCTTCAAGGTAAACTCGATGCAATGCTGGCTGAACAAAATGCCCTGTCGAAGGAGATTGGCATTATGTTTAAGCAGGGCAAGGCTGGTGATGCCGAGACTGCCAAGCAAAGGGTATCGAGCCTAAAGGAGGAGTCAAAGCAGCTATCGCAACATATGGTCGAGGTGGAGAAGGAATTAGCCGATACCTTGGTTAAGATTCCAAATTTGCCACACCCCTCGGTTCCCCATGGGAAAACGGCTGACGATAATGTAGAGGTTCGAGCGGGAGGATCGGTTCCGTCACTCCATAAAAACGCCAAACCCCACTGGGAACTAGCCAAGGATTTTGATATCATCGATTTTGAACTAGGTGTGAAAATAACCGGAAGCGGATTCCCCGTGTATAAAGGTAAAGGCGCAAAGCTGCAACGCGCGCTAATAAACTTTTTCTTGGAGGAGAATATTGCCGCTGGCTACCGCGAGTTTATGCCACCCCTAATGGTGAATGAGGATTCGGCCTATGGCACTGGCCAGCTACCCGATAAGGATGGGCAGATGTACCATGCTGTGGCCGATAATTTTTACCTTATACCCACTGCCGAGGTGCCGGTAACTAACATCTTTAGGGATGTAATTCTAAATGCTTCTGATTTTCCAATAAAGCTTACAGCATACACCCCTTGCTTCCGTCGCGAGGCAGGCTCGTACGGAAAAGACGTTCGCGGCTTAAACCGCTTGCATCAGTTCGATAAGGTGGAGATTGTTCAGGTACAGCATCCCGACAAATCGTACCAAAGCCTCGATGAGATGGTGGCACACGTTGAGGGGATTCTTAAGAAGTTGGAATTACCCTACCGAATAGTTCGCCTTTGCGGTGGCGATATGAGCTTCACATCGGCGCTAACCTACGATTTTGAGGTTTACTCCGCAGCACAGGAGAAGTGGCTTGAGGTAAGCTCCGTTTCCAACTTCGAGTCTTTTCAGGCAAACAGGCTAAAGCTTCGCTACCGCGAAGAGGGCGAAAAGCGGAATTTGCTAGCCCATACCCTTAATGGTAGCTCGTTGGCATTGCCTCGTATTTTGGCTGCGCTGCTCGAAAATTATCAGGATGAGAGTGGAATAAATATCCCCAAGGTACTTCAGCCCTTCTGCGGATTCGAAAGAATCTAGCTAAAGCAAAATATTTTAGTCTAACCGACTCTTTTTGGGTTTTTGTAAAACCTAAGATGAGTCGGTTTGTTATATTTGTTGGTTATAACAAATATGCCCAAAGCTCAATATGAATACTAAAAAACTCTCCTATATCTTTGCCGGTCTAACCATCCTTTTTTGGGGAACGGCAGCATCGGCGTTTAAGTTTACACTCAACCATTTCTCGTTTGTGCAGCTTTTGGCCTGGTCCTCGCTGTTTTCAACTCTGCTGCTACTAGCAATAATGCTTTTTAGTGGCAAGTATAGGTTAATGACCAAGACATCGCGGTTAGAGATAATCCCTTCGCTGTATTTAGGTTTACTTAACCCATTTGGCTACTATTTCATCCTGCTCAGAGCCTATGAGTTGCTTCCTGCTCAGGTAGCTCAACCGCTAAATTTTATATGGCCTTTAATTCTAGTGCTACTTTCGGTGCCGCTTCTGGGCGAGAAGATTACTGCCAAGGGTGTTTTTGCCTTACTAATTAGCTTTGGTGGCGTTATCCTTATTTCGTCCGAGGGTAATATATCTAGCATTGAGATCAAGAGTCCTTTGGGTGTTATGCTAGCCCTTTCCAGCTCGTTTATATGGGCTTTATACTGGATACTAAATTTACGCAACTCCAAGCTCGACCCTGTTGTCCGCTTATTTTTCAACTTTCTGTTTGCCACAATTTACTCATTTGCTGCTGGCTTGTTCTTTAGCGATTTTTGGAGCATAAATTTAATGGGAATTTTTGGCTCTTTGTACGTTGGGTCATTCGAAATGGGCATTACATTTGTGCTGTGGCTAAAAGCTTTATCTATGGCCGAAAGCAAGGCAAAACTGAGCAATATTATCTACCTTGTGCCGTTTGTAAGCTTGGTGTTTATTCACTTTTTTGTGGGCGAGCAGATATACTGGACAACCATCGTGGGTTTGCTTGTTATTGTGGGTAGCATATTGTTTCAACAGCTGAGTAGAAGTAAAAGAACTTAAATAAATACTATTATGAATACCAGAGTTACCCTTATTGCAATACTTTTTGCAGCCCTTTGCGTATCAAGTTGTAAAAAGGACGATCCTGAGGTTGATCAGAACATCCTAGCCAATGAGCAGCTGGTTCTGGTTATGGACGATTACTACCTATGGTACGATAAGTTACCTTCGGTTGATTACAAGAATTACCCTTCACCCGTTGAGTTGCTCGAGGCACTAAGGTATAAGGAGCTGGACAGGTGGAGTTACATAAGTACCAAGCAGGAGATTGATGCATACTACAATCAGGGAGAATTTAAAGGGTACGGAATTGGGATGGGGTTCGATAGAGACGATAACCTTTGGATAACCTTTGTTTTTAAGGATTCTCCACTGGCTGCTTACGGTGTAGACCGTGGATGGAGAATAAGTAAAATCAACAATTCTGTGGTTACACCTTCCAATGCCAACACGTTGCTCGCACTGGAAAGCGCTACCTTCACTTTGATTGACCCTGACGGCAACGAGGTGGTGGCTAATGTGGCCAAGCGAGAGGTGGTGATGAATACCGTACTAATGGACTCGATTTACGAAACTAGTACAGGAAAGGTAGGCTACTTTGTGCTAAAGGGTTTTATTGGCCCAACCATTAATGAGCTGGATGGTGTTTTTGATGAATTTTTGACCCAAGGAGTAAGCGAACTTATTGTCGATTTGCGATACAATGGTGGTGGTAGCGTGCAAACTGCAGTACATTTGGCCAACCTTATTGCAGGGGCAAATGCTAACAATGAAGTGTTAGGGCGCTATGTGCACAACGATAAAAAATCGGTTCGAAACGAGAATATCTTAATGTCGCAGAAGTCCAATTCTCTTGACCTAAGCAGGATTGTGTTTATCACAACAGGCAACTCTGCCTCGGCTAGCGAGTTGCTTATTAACGGTTTATTTCCATATATGGAAGTGACTTTGGTTGGGCAAGATACATATGGCAAGCCCGTGGGGATGTACATCTTTACCTCCGAGTCATTTGATTGGGCTTTTGTACCCATCTGCTTTAAGATTTTGAATGCCAATAACGAGGGCGATTATTACGATGGAATCCCTGTGGATATTCCTGCTAACGATGGGGTTAGCTATCCGTTTGGCGACTTGAGTGAGGCTAGCCTTGCTGCTGCAATGGACTTTATTACTGGAGGAGCAGCAAAACAAAGCTATTCCGCTGCCAGCCAAATGTTTTACCCTGTTCAAAAGGGCATTCGCAGCGAGATAGGCGCTTGGTAGCTTATTCTCTAGGTTGGTTTGTGGAGCACTCTGCCATTTCGCTCACAATTTGTTATCTTTGCCGGTAACATCGATTTATGAGTAAAGTGAACCAGCCAGCAGAACGTATAATATTAGGAATTGACCCCGGCACATCGGTTTTGGGCTATGGAGTAGTAAAAGCTAGCGGTAAGAATAAGGTAGAACTGGTGGTTCTGGGTGTTATTGAGCTGAAGAAGTACAAGGATCACTACATCAAACTTAAAGCTATTTACGAGCGGGTGCAGCAGCTGGTTGATGAGTACCTGCCCGACGATGTGGCCATTGAAGCACCCTTCTTTGGTAAGAATGTGCAGAGTATGCTCAAGTTGGGACGGGCACAGGGGGTGGCTATGGCTGCAGCCCTATCGCGGTCGGTGCCAATTTTTGAGTACGCCCCCCGTAAAATTAAGCTTGCCATAACGGGGCAGGGCAATGCATCGAAGGAACAGGTTGCCATCATGCTTCAAAGCATACTAAAGACTAAAGAGTTCGATGCCAAAACGCTCGATGCCACCGATGGCCTGGCAGCTGCGGTATGTCACTTCTATCAGCAAAAATTCGATGTGGATGGGAAACGTGCCTCAAGCTGGAGCGATTTTATAAGGAATAATCCCGAAAGGGTAAAGTGAGTCTAGCGAAGGGGTGATACGCTCTACCTAATCTCGACGTTTCTTAACAACTAACAATTTTAAATGTACTACTATGGGAATGATCACCTTTTTTAAAACCCCAAAACCCAAGCGGTTCGATTATACGCCCCAGTATTACGATGCCCGTAAAGAGGCCCTCAAGGAGCGTGAACGACAGATTAAGCAGGAAATGGGTGAGGCCGATGAGGATGCACCTAGGGTCTCTCTTATCCGTGGGCAAATGCGGAGGCAGTACGAGCAGAAGATAAAAGGGAGGGCTAATCGAGGTTCGGGCCTAAGGTTATTTGTCATTTTTATTATACTTTGCCTTTTGGCATACTACCTTTTATACCTATAGCTTTTTTATGCCCGATGTAATACAACTTTTACCCGATTCGGTTGCCAACCAAATTGCCGCCGGTGAGGTGGTTCAGCGCCCTGCATCCGTTGTTAAGGAGCTGATGGAGAATTCTATCGATGCGGGAGCGCAAAGCGTGCAGGTGGTAATTCGTGATGGGGGCAAGGCGCTTATCCAAATAATTGATGATGGGTGCGGGATGTCCGAGACCGATGCTAGGCTTTGCTTCGAGCGGCATGCCACATCCAAAATTCGGCAGGCCCACGATTTGTTTGCCATTCAAACTATGGGTTTCCGTGGTGAGGCAATGGCCTCTATTGCCGCTGTGGCCGAGGTTGAGATGAAAACCCGCCTTCATGATAGCGCCGTAGGAACAAGCATTAGGATTTCGGGCTCGGAGGTGGTGGAGCATGAGGCTACATCGTGTCCGGCAGGAACATCCATTTGCGTAAAGAATTTGTTTTTTAATGTACCCGCCCGCAGAAAGTTTCTGAAAAGCTCTTCGCTAGAGCTAAAGCATATCATCAGCGAGTTTCAAAGGGTTTCGTTGGCCAATCCTTCCGTGGCGTTCTCGCTATCGCACAATGGTGCCGATGTGTATAAGCTGTCCGCTGGTAACGTGAAGCAGCGGATATCCCAGCTAATGGGAAAGAACCTGGGGCAGCATTTAATCGATATTAGCACACAAACATCTGTAATTGAGATTTCAGGCTTTATTGGTAAACCCGATAGCGCCAAAAAGAGCCCAGGGGAGCAATTCTTTTTTGTGAATAATAGGTACATGAAGAACCCCTACCTGCACAAGGCGGTCATGAGGGCCTACGAGAAGCTTATCCCCACCGATAGTATTCCCCCTTACTTTATTTTCCTGAAAACCGACCCCAGTTCCATTGATGTGAATATTCATCCTACCAAAACAGAGATAAAGTTTGAGGATGAAAGGATGATCTGGCAGATACTCAATGCGTCGGTGCGTGAGGCTATGGGGAAGTTTGCCATTGTCCCATCAATCGATTTTGATACCGAGATGGTGGTTGATATACCATTTTTCCCGCCCAGCGCGCCGGTTAGCCCTCCCGAAATTGCTGTTAATCCCGACTATAACCCATTCGATCGCGATTACGTTAGCCGCTCGTCGTCGCAGCAAACCTCTAGACCACACAGGCCTTCGGCCAGGGGATGGCAAGACTTGTTTCAGCAGGAGCAGGGTAAGGGATTTGAGGAGCAGCCAGAGCCGCAATCGCCCATCCTTTTCAATCAGGTTGAGAGTGAGCCCAAGGTTCCTAAACCCTCAGAACGATTCTTTCAGGTTAAAAATCGATTTATTCTAACCTCGGTAAAATCGGGGCTAATGGTGATTGACCAGAAGCGGGCCCACGAGCGAATCCTTTACGAGAAGTACCTAAAAAATTTATCATCTGGCTCTGTCGGCTCACAGCAGGAACTTTTTCCTCAGACCATCGAGCTAAGTGCAGGTGATTTTGCTTTGCTCCATAGCGTAATCGATGATCTTACGGCGCTGGGTGTAGTGGTTAGTTTCTTGGGTCAAAATACTATTGCCGTGAATGCGCTACCCGCTAGTGTTAAGGTTAGTAGTGCCGAGCAGCTTGTCAATGGCTTTTTGTCTGCTTTTAAAGAGAATACCGGTGGGCAAAGCGAGGATATGCACCATCGGTTGGTCTTGTCGTTGGCTAAAGCAGGCTCTATTCCCTACAATAGGTCGTTGGAGCCAATCGAGATGCAGGATCTGGTAGATAAACTCTTTGCCTGCCAGCAGCCCAACCTCTCGCCCGATGGCAAGCCCACAATCACCATTCTAGGGGTTGATGAGCTGGAGAAGCGGTTTAGGTAGTTTATTTATATCCTTACGGGGTGATTGAGTGCGAGTGCGACTTTTAGACGCGCCCGGACGAAACAACTCCCCGGGCAATTGCCCACTAACTGCTTGGTATTAGATCTGCTAGGCTATGCAATCCAATTATTAAGAGGTTGTTTAGTGCATGAACTGCTACGATAATCCAGTAAGCATGCTTAGTGCTGATATTGGCTCGTGATATATAGCCTACCATATATACTAACCCCGAGAAGAACGTTGCCACTATATACAATGAGCTGTAAAAATGTATTGCTCCAAAAATTAAAGCAGAAAAAATTAGCAACCATTTAGGCTTGGAACAAAAATAACACCCTTTTTATATAGAAAGTAGGGAATATGCTGAAATATGAATGTTTCAACAATTGGTGCCAATACCACGGAAATTGCAAATAGTTCAATAAAGCTAGACTTGGGATCACGCTCCATTAGGTTGCTTTCGGTAACAGTATAATGCAGAACAACGCTAATAATGCTAAAGATAAGGCCTACAGCCAAAGTTAGAGCTAAGGTATATTTTATAAACCCTAGCACATTTAGCCTAGTAAGTTTGCTTTCAATTCGGTGTAAAAAACCATTTTCAAAATGCATGCGAGATCAAATATAATTGCCCCTGCTAAATAATTCAGGGGCAATGTTAATCATCGGAGGCCAAAACCTGAAAGGCTACCGTTGTACCCGTATCCACTCATTTGATGTTCCCAAGCTGCTGAAGCAAGTACCTTAATATGGTCATACGCCTCAGATAGGCCTATTAACTTTGCAAGTTCTTTTAGTAACTGTAGCCATGAGCCACCCCCCCCATCCGTCTCCACCATCTCCTGCACGCCAAGGTTGTTCAAAGATAATTGTTTTGTTGTAATTGTATGATAGTCCGAGTGCGACTTTAAGACGCGCCCGGACTGAAAGTTTTAATACCTAATTTGATAGTCACCCCGTGAGTGGTAATATGTGGTAACTGTTACAAAACGTTGGAATGACCGACAGGAAGCGTCGGACAGCTTGCCTCGTCCTTTATAGACGAGGATTTCAGGTTTTGTACTGAACACCCTAACATTCCAGCGTCCGGCTGCTTTTTGCCGGTCTTGGAATCGTTAATGCGTATGGTTGTAACTACCAGGGTTGCCAGTAAAAGCAAAAGGTTAACTGCCTATATCACGCATAATTTGCCAAACCTTTTTGAGAAGTCCTACACAATTCACTATTTGCATAAGTTGAATTGGCAGTAAAAATTATGTAACTTTGTAAAAAGTCAACTTGCTATGGCCTATACAATTAAAATATCCGATACCAGCCCACAGGCAATGAGCATAATTAATATGCTAAAAGCATTGGCTAAGGATTACGATTTTCTCCATATTACAGAGGATTCCACCAGCATAACTAAGGAGCAGGATAGGGAGTTAGACAGAAGGTACAGCTACGTTACAAAGAACCCAACGGATGGTAAAAGTTGGGAGGAGTTCGAGAAAATGCTGTAAGTAAATTGGTGTGTATGGCTGGCCACAATTTGATTATTAACCCCTTTGCTGAACAGGATATTCTAGATGCTCGGGACTGGTATAACGATCAAAAGAAAAATCTTGGCTCAGAATTAGTGCAAGAAATTAAGCATACCATACATAGCATTGAGGTAAATCCATTCCAGTTCCCCGAAGTTAAATGTAATATTAGAAGAGCCATTGTTAATGGGTTCCCCTACTCAGTTTTCTATACTATCAACAAGTCGGTGATTATTGTTTTTGCACTATTTCACCATAGCCGAAATCCACGAATATGGAGAAAGCGAGAACCTCAATAATTTGCTTAGCAGATATTCACCCCGTGAGTATAAATAATCAGCTCGGCATTAAATTTTGTTTTGCCATTTAAAACTTGCTGATAGTTAACAAAAAACTATTACCTTTGCCCCGCAAAATTAATGTAGGTTAAACTAAAAAAGCGTTTAAGTATGCCTGTAAAAATCAGACTTAGCCGCCACGGTAGAAAGAGAGCACCTTTCTATCACATAGTGGTGGCGGATAGCAGGGCGCCACGGGATGGCAGATTCATTGAGAGGATTGGTTCGTACAATCCCACAACTGATCCTGCTACTATTGAATTAAACTTTGATAGGGCATTGGATTGGCTGCAGAAAGGCGCTCAACCTACCGATACAACAAGGGCTATCCTATCGTACAAGGGTGTTATGATGAAGAAGCACCTAATCGATGGTATTAAGAAAGGAGCTTTAACCCCTGAGCAAGTTGAGGAGAAATTCGAGGCTTGGGTAAAGGAGAAAGAAGCGAAAGTTCAAGCCAAGAAGGATCGTCTCGCCAAAGGCGAACAGGACGATACCGCTAAGCGTATGGAGGCTGAGGCCAAAATTCGTGAGGCTCGTGCTCAAGAAATCGCTAAGAAGCAAGCAGAGCTAGCTGCTAAAGAGGCAGGCGCTGCCGCCGAGGAAGCAGCTGATGAAGCACCTGCTGAAGAGGCCGAAGCGCAGCCCGAGGCTGCAGCAGATGCTGAAGCGGAAACAGAAACTCCTCAAGAGTAGGGATATCCCGTATGAATCAACCTCACCTTACTGAGATTGGTAAAATACAAAAAACTCACGGAGTAAACGGCGAACTTCAGGTTAGCTGGTCCAACGACTTTTATCCTGAAGACCACAATCTTGAATCGGTATTCCTCGTAATCGACGGAATACCGATTCCTTTTTTTATACAATCTCTTCGGATGAAGGGGGCAAACTCATCGCTTATTATTCTCGATGAAATAGATACAATCCAGCAAGCAGATGAACTGGTTGGCCTAAAGATTATGGCCGAGGTAAAATCGTCTAGCTCGAGTGATGAGCTAACTCTTGACGATTTGGTTGGCTTTGTGGTGATTACCAGTCGCGGGGTTCAGCTGGGTACCATTGAGGTGCTGCAGGATTATGCAGGTAACCTGGTGTTTGAGCTGCAAACAGCATCGGGCAACGAGTTGCTTATACCGGCCTCGCCCGACCTGATTGTTGAGATTGACGAGGATTCCAGATCCATTGTCATGGAACTGCCCGAGGGAATTGCCGACCTGTAGCTACAAATCGATATCCTTTTCGAAATTCGCAAAAGCCACGCGCCAACGTGTGGGCACGGCTATGCTTTGCTCTTTACTGCCGCTATACCCTACCATAGTGGATTTTCCTTCGGCTGCCACCTCATTCGTTGTCTTGTTGTATATCTGCTGATGCATCTCAAGGCTCTTGTTGCCCAGCTTGGTTACCTTGGTTCTAACCTCCAGCTCGTCGTATAGCTTGGTTTGAGCAAGGTAGTTTATATTGATACTCACCAGGATAAGACCCTCGTCCTGCCAGTCCATTCGCTCCTTAAGCACATCGTTAAAGTAATGCATTCTGCCCAAATCGAAGTACTGCATATACACCGAGTTGGTGGTATGCCCCAGCATATCAATATCGTTAAATCTTATTTGAATTGGGTGCGTGTGATTGTATTGGTGGCTCATTTTTATGCTTTTGGTAATGTCTCTGGTGTTTATTTCTTTACTCCCGAATAACCTTTACCTCGCCACCCAGACCAAGCTGTATTATGCCCGATGGCATTGGACTTAAGATTTCCTCGTAGGTTTGGGGTACAACCAAATCGACTCCTGCTATAATTTCAGGGGCGATGTCACCAAATGATTTCGGGAATGCGTGCCCCGAGATATTTGCCGAGGTGGATACAATGGGCTTTCGGAAAGCCTGAAGTAGCCTTTCGCAGAAGGTGTGCCTTACCACGCGAATACCTATGCTGCCATCATCAGCAATAAGGTTTGGAGCAAAGTTTCTGGCTTTTGGATAGATTATGGTTAGCGGTTTGTCGGCAACCTCAATCAAGTCCCATGCAATTTCGGGCACCTCTTCGAGGTATATATTAAGCATATTTGGATTCTCGATAAGCACAAGCATGTTTTTGCCGCTTTTCCGCTGCTTTAGGTTCGATAATCTTTCCACCGCATCTGCATTGGTTGCGTCGCAGCCTATGCCCCAGATGGTGTCGGTGGGGTAAAGGATTAGCCCTCCGTTTCGGAGCACATCGAGTGTTGCTTTAATATCGCTCTGCATAATCTACTAAATTTGAAAACGAGGTTGTCCGTAAAAATTGGGCAACCTCGTTTTGATATTGAGTTAATACGATTAGTATCTATAGTGCTCGGGCTTGTATGGCCCCTCAACCTTAACGCCAATGTAGTCGGCTTGCTCTTTGGTTAGCTTGGTTAGCTTAACACCAAGCTGCTCAAGGTGCAGGCGTGCTACCTCTTCGTCGAGGTGTTTTGGTAGTCGGTAAACATCAACCGACAAATCTTTTTGCCATAGCTCCAGCTGGGCAAGGGTTTGGTTGGTAAAGCTATTGCTCATCACGAAGCTTGGGTGGCCAGTGGCGCAGCCAAGGTTTACCAAACGGCCTTCGGCCAGGATGAAGATGGAATGACCATCCTCGAAGAAGTACTGGTCGACCTGTGGCTTAACGGTTTCCTTGCGGACGCCGGGGGCGTTGTTTAGCTTTTCAACCTGTATCTCGTTGTCGAAGTGACCAATATTGCACACAATGGCCTGATCCTTCATCTTCAGTAGATGCTCAAGGGTGATTACGTCGCGGTTTCCGGTTGATGTAACGTAGATGTTCCCCTCATCAAGAGCCTCTTCGATAGGCTTAATCTCAAAGCCTTCCATGGCAGCTTGTAGGGCGCAGATGGGGTCAATTTCGGTTACAATAACCCTTGCTCCGTATGCGCGCATGCTCTTGGCGCATCCCTTGCCCACATCGCCGTAGCCAAGTACAACTACCACCTTGCCGGCAATCATTACATCGGTGGCGCGCTTAATGCCATCGGCAAGCGATTCGCGGCAGCCGTAAAGGTTGTCGAACTTGCTCTTGGTCACCGAATCGTTCACGTTGATAGCTGGAACTAGCAGCTCGCCGCGCTCCATCATCTGGTATAGACGATGAACACCTGTGGTGGTCTCTTCCGATACGCCTTTCCACTCCTTGGCTAGCTTATGCCATTTTTGGTTGTCCTCGGTTAGGGTTTGCTTCAATAGTTTAAGAATCTCTTTCTCCTCAATGCTTTCTCCTTCGCGCTCAATGGTTCTGGGATCATCCTCTGCTTTGCAGCCCATATGGATTAGCAGGGTTGCGTCACCGCCATCGTCAACAATTAGGTGCGGCCCCTTATCGCCGGGGAATGATAGCGCTTGTTTGGTACACCACCAGTACTCCTCCAGCGTTTCGCCTTTCCATGCAAATACGGGAACACCAGCAGCCGCAATTGCTGCAGCGGCGTGATCTTGAGTTGAGAATATGTTGCAGCTTGCCCATCGCACATCGGCACCCAGCTCCACTAGGGTTTCAATTAGCACGGCGGTTTGTATGGTCATGTGTAGCGAGCCAGAAACCCTTGCCCCCTTCAGAGGTTTTTCGGCGGAATACTTATTTCTGATGGCCATAAGCCCTGGCATCTCCTTTTCTGCAATGCTAATCTCTTTCCTGCCCCAGTCGGCCAGCGAAATGTCCTTCACCTTGTATGGAAGTGTTTCTGTGATAGTTTTGTTCATAATTATTTGTTTTAATTCATTGTGATGTATTGCGCGGGGTAAGCCCAACCTCACCTTAAAAACCTCAGTTTTTATTGGTTTATTTCCAGGTCGAGCTGCCTTCCTTCTTCAAGTGCTTTTTTGTCCATTCCAGTGCCAACTGCCATTCCTATAACCAACCCAATTGGAAGTCCTATGCCTATGAAAGCCATATTGCCGAAACTAGCCCCAAACACAACTCCAAGCGGAAGCCCAAATACAGCAAGCCCTAGTGCCATCCAATAATTACGATAATGGTTTATAGTAACTAGTTTCAGCTCTTTCTCAAGTAGCTCAATAATTTTTGCTTGTTTCTTTATTACCATTTTCCTCAATTTGTCCCCAGAGTATGCTGTGTTTAGCTCCTCATTATCATTATTAATAGATGATACTATTGGGTTGGGCAGGTCTCTCTTGCGCAATTGAACTAGCAGTTTCTCGAATTGGAGATATGCTTCTTTTAGCTTGGGGTTGCTGTCCAATTCCGAAGGGTTATTCAGCTCAGTAATTACCATCCAATTTTGTGTTTGTTCTGTTTGCAAAAAGTTGAAACAATATTGTGTCCTAAATGGTTGCAAAGATAATCAAAAAAAATGGAGCTACGAGGCGTTGCTATGAGCGTTCAGAAGTTTAACGGCGTTCTCCTTGTCGGCTTTTAGCTGTTCCTTTAGCGATTCCAAGGAATCGAATTTTTGTTCATCCCTAATCTTTTCAACAAATCTTACGGTTATCTCTTCGTTGTAAATATTCTTGCTAAACCCAATGATATGTGCCTCAATGGTTCGCTCAAGACCATCGCCAAGGGTTGGACGGATGCCAATATTCAGCATGGCGGGATACGAGGTTCCCTCGTAATGTACCCAAACGGCATATACTCCGTTGGCTGGCACCTGTTTAAATGTTTCGGAGGGGCTGATATTGGCTGTGGGAAATCCTATGGCTCTGCCAACCTGCTGTCCTCCTTCAATTGTTCCTGTTATGCTGTAATGCCTGCCAAGCATTGCATTGGCGTGTTCGAGGTTACCTAAGTCTAGCGCTTCGCGTATCTTAGTGGAGCTAATATTTACCCCATCGATGCTAACAGGGGCAACCTGGGTAGCGTGGTAACCGAAATGATTCTCATGCTGTTTAAGCAGGTTGTAGTTACCCTGTCCCTTATATCCAAATGCGTGGTTATAACCCAAAACGATAGCGGAGGGTCTAAGGTTTTTTACTAGGTAATCCTCAATAAAAGCAATGGCTGGGGTTTTGGCAAATTCTGTGGTAAACTCAATTACAAGCACAGCATCAATACCCTTTGCAAATAAAAGCTGCTGTTTCTCTTCCAGTGTGCTAAGTAGCTTTAGCTTCTGGTCGTCGTTGTGGAGCACCTTGCGAGGGTGTGGCCAAAAGGTGATTAGGAGGCTTTGCCTGTTGTGTGCATTGGCTTGGCGTTTTACGGCGTCAATTATTGCGCAATGCCCCAGGTGCACCCCATCGAAAAAACCGATGGTTACAACTGGACTGCTTATGTTAACCTCATTTATGTCGTGGTAAATGATCATAGGCACTTTCTGTAGTGCAAAAATAGCAAAAGAAGCCGATATTGTCGGCTTCTTTCATGGGTTAAAATTAGGATATGCTATATCCACCTTACTAGGGTGAAGTCCATACGGTGGGGCATGTCGTTGTTCTTGGCGTAAATTCTAATGCCCGAGTCGAATACTCCGGGATCCGTTGGCACAAATGTAAGCTTAAATGTGGCCCGTTGCCCCTCCACATTCTCAAGATCAAACTCCTGGGTGTGCTTAATGGTTACATCGCCATTCTCTACTAGTTCAGCAATTACCATTTCAACCCCAATTTCGTTTGGCGACAGGCTGCCTAAATCAATCACAACTTCCGAGGTGTACTCTTTCCCCAGAACAATGGCTTGTCGCGATGTGTCGAATTGGGTGGCTGTAATAACCTCTAAACTTTCCCAGTTGCGTGTCATCTTTCGCTTCCATGCTGCCATCCTTTTGGCGAGTTCAAAATCTTCCTCCATAAGCCTGTTGTGCCTAATGTAAAGCTTGTGGTAGAACCTGTCCTCGTAGTCAATCATCATTCGGGTGGAGCTGAAGTTTGATGCCACCTCGGCGATGGACTTCTTGATTGATGCAACCCACTCCGTTGGCACATCATTCTCGTTTCTGCTGTAGAACTTGGGGGCTATTTCGTTCTCTATTATAGAATATATAAGCTCAGCATCCAGCTCATCTTGGTATTCGTGCTGTGCATATGTTTGCTCCAATGGCAATGCCCAACCAGTATCGGGAATATAACCCTCAACCCACCAGCCGTCGAGCACGCTAAAGTGCATGCTGCCGTTCATAACAGCTTTCATACCGCTTGTGCCTGAGGCCTCGAGCGGGCGGGTAGGGGTGTTTAGCCAAATGTCGACACCTTGAACCATCTTCTTGGCCAGCTCCATGTTGTAGTTTTGGAGGAAGATGAACTTCCCAACAAATTGAGGCATCTTGCTTACCTCAACCAGTCGGCGGATTAGATCCTGACCAGCCTTATCGTTGGGGTGTGCTTTGCCTGCAAACAGGAACTGGACGGGCATATCCTCGTTGTTCACAATACTGCTAAGCCTTTCCAAATCGCGGATTAGTAGGTGTGCCCTTTTGTAGGTTGCAAACCGGCGTGCAAACCCAATGGTAAGCACATCGTCTCTCATCTTCTCCTGTATCTCAACCACGTTACGTGGGCTTTCGTACTTCACAATATGTGGATTAACCAATCGGGTTCGTAAGTGATCAAAAAGATTACGACGTAGGAGGTTTCTGATTTCCCAGAGTTTGGCGTCGGGTACGGTATATATTTTGTCCCATTGCGGTGTGTTATCGAATCCTAGCTCATCGTTTTTCTCCTCAATAAGTTTCCTTACTTCTGCCGATGTCCACGTGGGGTAGTGAACGCCATTGGTAACGTAGCCTAAGTGCAGCTCACTGGGGAAATAGCCGGGCCATAGGTTGGCAAACATCTTACGGCTAACCTCGCCATGCAGCCAGCTCACGCCGTTCACCTCCTGCGAAAGGTTTGCCGCGAGATAGCTCATGGAGAATCGTTCGGTTTCGTCGCCGGGGTTTAGCTTACCCAGATCCATAAACTGCTCCCAGGTTATACCTAGCCTTTCGGGGTAGTGAGCCATATACGTTCTGAGCATATCCTCGGGGAATGAGTCGTGACCCGCTGGAACCGGCGTGTGGGTAGTGAATAGGCTCGATGCTCTTATCAACTCCATCGATTCGGCAAAGGAAAGCTTTGTCTCAATCATATTGCTTCGAAGCCTCTCAAGCCCAGCAAATGCAGCATGCCCCTCGTTGAGGTGGTATATGTTGGGGTGTATGCCAATTTTTTCGAGAGCCCTAACGCCTCCAATACCCAAAATCATCTCCTGCTTAAAGCGATTTTCCCAATCGCCACCGTACAGGTGATGTGTAATTGCTCTATCCTCATAATTGTTATCCTCAAAGTCGGTGTCGAGTAGGTATAGCTCCGTGCGGCCAATATCGGCACGCCAAATACGTGCTTTTACAGTGCGTCCGGGGAAGGCCACCCCAATGGTTTGCCACTTGCCATTTTGGTTGCGCACGGGCTTAGCTAGCGTTTGTGCAAAGTTTTGCTGATCGTATGCTGCCACTTGCTGCCCAGTGGAGGATAGCTGCTGAGTGAAGTAGCCGTATCGGTAAAAAAGGCCTACCCCTACGATGGGAACATTTCGATCCGAAGCCTCCTTAAGGTAATCGCCGGCAAGTACTCCAAGCCCACCTGAGTAGAGCTTTAGGCTGTGATGGAGACCATACTCCATACTTAGGTACGCAATTTTTGCCCCTTTGCGTCCCACCTTTTTGGCCATGTACTCCTTAAAATGCTTATGAACTTTTGCCAGCTTCTCGAGAAACGCTTCATCTTTCTCTAGCTCAAGGTATTGGTGTAATGATATTTGGTCGAGGAATTGAATTGGGTTATGCTCGCACTCATCCCAAAGCTCGGGATCTATGGATTCGAACAGGTTAGTTGCATCGGGGTTCCAGCACCACCATAGATTTTTCGATAGCTCATCAAGCGCTGCCAACTTCTCGGGGATGTTTTTTTGGATAAGCAACCTCACCCAGTTGGGCTTGTTAATATGGTACTTCTTCTCGATATGCGGCAGCTGCTCCTCGCGATCGAGCTCCATGAATTGCTGTGTTCGCTGCTCAACCTTTTGCAGGGCAATGTTGTATGCCTCTTTGTAATAGATAATCTGGCTCTCCCAAAGTGCAATTCGTGATACCTCCAGAGCATTGTTCCTGTAGTTTTCTTGTCCTTCCAGATTAAGGGTAGAATAGTGACAGATGGTTTTAGATATTTCATCTACCACAAAGCTGTCATTATCATCAGTTCTTTCTATCACCTTTATGCCCGGATGATCCTTTGAGTAGTAGGTATTCACCCATAGTCCAAACCCAGCAAGGGTGGTGGTTATTGTAGGTACATGAAAGGCCAAACTTTCAAGCGGGGTGTATCCCCACGGCTCGTAGTACGATGGGAACACCGATATGTCCATCCCTATTAGCAGATCCCAATAGGGAAGGTTGAAAATGCCATCGTTGCCATTAAGGTAGCAGGGCACGAAGAATATTTTTACCTTGTCGCTCGATGAGTTAAAAAGGCCTGCATGCTTAAACTTGTTGAGAATAGGATCCGTTTCGGGTTCATTGAGGTAGTGTGTTATATGCGTGTTGCTAAGCACCACCACATTCTCATTCTCCTGAATATTTTTGAAAACATCCTTTCGGGGGCCATGATGACCACCAGGAATTAGTATGAATGCCAATACTTCGCGCTGTAAGTCCGTGCAATTGTTTAGTTTGGCCATGGCATCAATAAATACATCAATGCCCTTGTTTTTAAACTCGTACCGGCCGCTTATGCCCACCACAAGGGCATCCTTGGCCACATCGTGAGCCAGCAAGGCTTCGGCAACCTCATAAAACTTAACCTTAGCCTCTATGCGGCGTAGGTTAAACTCATCGCCCTGGGGTACGAAGCTATTCTCGAATCCATTGGGCGTAACCACATCAACCTTTTTGCCATGAAACTGTTCGCACTCGCGGGCGGTAAGGTCGCTTACGGTGGTGTAGCAGTCGGCCTCAAGAGCCGCAATTTTTTCGAGCGATTGTTTCGAGACCACGTTGAACTCAATGGCCTTTTGCTCGGCGTTGTACTTGCTGAGGTTGCCGTACAGCGGGATGTTGTTGCCCGCTATGCATCGACCCATAACCGTGGCGTGGGTAGTGAATATGTTACCTGCCTGGGGCAGATGTTTTTTTAGATACAGCAACCCTGTGCCTGTCATCCACTCATGGAACTGGGCAACAATTCGGTGCCTCTGGGTAAGTTGAAACTTGGTAAAACTTTCTATTACCTTTCCCGCAGCATAACCAAAAAGGCCAGGCTCAATATAGTCCCACTGACCGGTTATTGAGTCGAGCTTATAATCCTCCCAAAACTCTCTGAAGATATCGTCTTTTTTGGAGAAGAATTGGGTGAAATCGACAATCACCACAACGGGTTTGCCCTCAATATTCCAGCGGCCAATCCTAACCCTAAGACCCTCCTCGGACGCCTTGTTCCGCCATGAGGCGAATAGCTGCGGATCTTCAATAAACTCGGGGTTCTTTTCAGTATCGCGCCATACGTCGGGGCCAATTAGAATCAAGTTGTTCTTGTGCTCTTGCACCAGAGTTAGGGCCTTGGTGGATATTACCGTGTGAATTCCACCCACCTTATTGCAAATTTCCCAACTCACCTCAAATAGGTAGTCGGGGCGTAATAGTTTGTCTTTCATCGTAGTGGTGGTGTTTCATTGCGTTTAAAACATCAATAAAAACTACTTCTTCTCTCTTTTTGCTCTTGCTGCTCCCTTTGCGGGGCTGGTTTTTGCTTTTGATGCTCTTGGTTTTTTGGGCTTGCTCTCGGTAGCCGATAGTTTTTTGAGATTGTTTAGCTCCAAAATCTTTTTCTCGTAGTCCTTTATCAGCGTGTCAATATCGTTGGGGTTTATCACTCCAGAAGTTTCTGCTGTTTCTTGGGCGTTGTTGAGCCTAAGCTTAAAATCGCTTAGTGCATTCATAAAGTTGATGAAAGCTTCGTAGGGTGTGTCGTATGGGTTGAAATACTTGTGTACATCGCCATCGCTAAACCACTTGGTGCACATGTAGTAGAAGTGGTCACTAGTTTGCAGGTATTTCCAGTCGCGTTGAATATCAGGATCGTCAATGCTTGCAACTCTGTTCATGATATCGTAAAGATTATCAAAGGCTTCATCCTGCATCTCGTTGCCAAGCCAAGCGGTTAGGTCGCGCTCCTCATCGGCCCAGCTTATAGGGAAAGGCACATGAAGCGGTGCTATAGGTTGGTGCTTTTTGGCTGCCTCGGCAGGGGTTAGGAACTCGAAATTCGAGTCGGAGAATACACGCCCTGGGAGCGCCTTCATGAAGTCGAAGATTCCCGTTTCGGCCCACTGGTGCTCGCCAAAGGTTTCGTAGTCCATGAATAGGTTGATTATCTCATCCTTGCTGTCGATTGAGTTGAGCCAGTGCACATATTTCTCAGTGGTGAGTGGCCACTCCTCCCACCCACGGTTCGAGAAGCGGAAGGCGATATCGTCGCTCATCTGAAAGTTTTTGAGCAGCAGCCTTAGCTTTGGGTTTATGGCATTGGTGTATAGGTAATTTGGGCTTTTCCATCCCATGATATGCTTTGCGCCCTCGGTTAGCATGGCCTTAAAGCCCATATCGGCTACCATAGCGCCAATCTCATCGGAGTATATTAGCTCCGTGTTTCGGAATGTGGTTGGCTTTTGCCCAAAGAGCTGTTCAACTTTCTGGGTTTGCGCCACAACCTGCTTCTCAAATTCGTCGCGACACTTAAGCGCAGAAAGGGAGTGTGAATAGGTTTCGGCAATAAACTCAACGCTACCTGTTTGTGCCAGCTTCACAAAGGTTTCAAGCACGTCGGGGGCATACATTTCAAACTGATCGAGGGCCGTACCCGATATGGAGTAAGCAATCTTAAATTTGCTGCCATACTCATTGATAAGTGAAAGCATAAGGTTGTTGGTGGGCAGGTAGCATTTTTCGGCCACCTTGCGCATGATGGAGCGGTTGGCAAACTCGTCGAAATAGTTGTGGTACTGCCCAATATCGAAGAAACGGTACTTGCGAAGCCTGAAGGGCTGGTGAACCTGAAAGTAGAAGCAGATTGTTTTCATTACTATAGGGTTTTATTTTTTTACTAAGGAATTGGTGCTATAGCCCATTAAGAACCATTTCGTAAACTTTTTTCACCTCAAGGGCTGCGTTCTCCCACTTGAGGTTGTTAACCTCGTCTTGTCCGTATCGCTTAAAGTATGTCGATAGGGCTTCGTAGTTCAGTAGGCCATGAATGCTATCGGCCATGGCGTCAATATCCCAAAAATCGACCTTAAGGGCATGCTTGAGCACCTCGGCCACCCCCGATTGCTTGGAGATTATGACGGGAACGTTGCTCTTCATGGCTTCGAGCGGGCTTATGCCAAAAGGCTCCGATACCGAGGGCATAACGTACACATCGCTCATGGCGAACATGGTGTTAACCTCGGTGCCCTTTAAAAAGCCAGTAAAGTGAAACTTGTGCGAAATCCCCAGCTCGGCAGCACGTCTAATCATTCGATTCATCATATCGCCGCTGCCTGCCATTACAAATCGTACGTTATCGTATCGTTGCAAAACCTTGCTGGCAGCCTCTACAAAATAGTCGGGCCCTTTCTGAAAAGTTATTCTTCCAAGAAAGGTAACCACCTTTTCGGGAACATTCTTGGTTACGCCAGCACAATGATTGTTCCCGGTAAAATCGACCGCATTGTGTACGGTTACCACCTTGTCCTCGGGTATCCCGTATCGGTTAATAACTATGCTTCGGGTGAGGTGGCTAACCGCAATCACCATATCGGCCATTTCCATTCCCTGCTTCTCGATATCGTACACGGCTTGGTTAACATTCTCGCCGCTGCGGTCGAATTCGGTGGCATGAATATGAACAACCAAGGGTTTTCCCGAAACCATTTTGGCCGTAATGCCAGCGAGGTACGTGAGCCAGTCGTGGGCATGGATTATGTCGAATTTCTCTTTGGCAGCAATAGATCCGGCAATAATGGCATACCGCGAAACCTCTTTCATAAGATCCCTCCCATACTTACCCGAAAACTTGAACTTATGCCATGATCTATCTTCATGCTGCTCAATCCTGTCGAGTTCGGTTTCCGAAATCAACCGTTGAAACTCCTCGGGGCCAACGTAGGGAACAAGATTAGAGCCCACCTCTAGGTAGCTAATCTTTTTCCAGAACTCCTCCAAATCGACAGAAATATGGCTAACATCTATATCCTCTGCAGGCACTAGCCGAACAGCCGACTGATCCTCGTCGCCAAAGGCCTTGGGTACAACAAAGGCCATATCAACATCATGCTTTGCCAAACCCCTTGTGAGCCCAAAGCATGCAGTGCCAAGTCCTCCCGAAATATGAGGTGGGAACTCCCAACCAAACATTAGTACTCTCATGCCAATTGTTTAGGGTTTTATGTTTTTATCGTACATCCTTTTTATTCGAAGCACTTCGGCAACACTCCATGCCTGCGATATGCATCCATTGGGGCGCTGAGGTGGATCACCGTCATACACTTCGGCAATGCCGCAAACCCCATGCTTCGACATGTCCTCGCAGAGGGAGTCGAGCACTGATTTTGCAATGGCATTGGCCGTTTTACCGTGAATTTTGTAGTAACCCTCAATGAAATGCCCAAGTAACCATGGCCAGGCCGTACCCTGATGGTAGGCGTTATCGCGCGTTGCCTGATCGCCTTCGTACTTCCCAGCATATCGAGGGTTTTTGGGTGCAAGGGTTCTTAGCCCTTTAGGCGTGAAAAGTTCGCGGTGAACAACGTCTAGAACGCCCCTTTTCATTTCATCGGTAATGGGGCTGTATGGGAGCGATGTGGCAAATACTTGGTTTGGCCTTACATCGATATTTTGTCCTTTCTCGTCAACATAATCGGCGAGGTACTGCTTGGCATCGTACCAGAATGTATCTCTAAACGACTCTGCTACCTGTTGAGCAAGTGGTTCCCACTCGCTGGCAAACTTGTTGTCCTTAAACGTTTTGGCTAGCCCAATGGTGGTCATTATAGCGTTGTACCAAAGCGCATTGATCTCAACCTGATACCCGGTTCGTGGGGTAGCGGGCAATCCGTGTACCACGGCATCCATCCATGTTAATGCTACGCCCTTATCGCCAGCCCAAATCAAGCCATTTTGGTGCATCCCAATATTGTATGGGAGTTGTCCGCTTCGGTAGGCATTAAGTATTCCCTTCATCTTTTTGCCGTACAACTTCCACACCTCCTCGTAGCTATTTGTGTAATCGGCATACATATGCACGGCCCAGAAGTACCATAGGGGAGCATCAACAGAGTTGAATGCCGATGAGGTGGCATTACCCATATTTGGGAATAAGCCATCCTTAAGCTCCCTCGACATGGTGTCCAGAACGTCTTTGCATGACTTAGGATCGTCAATGGCCAGCGTTAGCCCCGGTAGAGCAATAAACGTATCGCGACCCCAGCGACCAAACCATGGGAAGCCTGCAATAACCTCGGTCTTCCGATTTCTTTTAACTATAAATTGTTGAGCAGCGTTGCTAAGGCAGTGCTCCATACTATCCTTTAGCGGCCTTTTGCTGACCTCGGCATTAAACTTACGGGTTAGCGAATTGGTTTGCTGCTCTGTGGTTGCTGCTGAGAAGATTATGCTTTCGCCCTTTTTGATGGGAACCTCGAAGTAACCCGGTACAAACAGATCCTCGTGGCCCTCGTATCCTCTATTTATCTCCTCTTTGTACTCAACGTTGTAGTACCAGTCGGGTACTGCAACAAACTCGTTCTGTTTGTTTAGCTGCATATGTAGGTAAGGAAATCCTTGGTAAAGCTTGTATTTCACTCCATTTTGGATTTCGCGATAACGTTTGTCGGCAAACAGATTCGACTTGGAAAGCTTATGAGCATTCCTGAAGGCAAGAAAAGGTTTAATCTTAATCCTGGTGGGGCTGTGAGCTTCTTTGAGAGTGTATCGAATCATGAACTGCTCCTCGTTGTGAACAAAGAGTAGCTCTTTTTCGAGTATCACACCACCCACACGGTATGTTATCTTGGGTGTGGGTTCGTAATTGAAATCGATGATATACTTGTGTCCGCGAGGCTCGTATATGCCAGGGAAACGATGAATGCCCAAGTTAAAATCCTTGCCATGCTGCACAATGGTTTCGTCGACCGATGAGAGCAGGACGTGGTTCTCGCCGTCAAACTGATCGAGGGGGAGTACCATGAGCCCGTGGTATTTGCGGGTGTTGCAAAGCACTATGGTTGTGCTAAAATAGCCTCCGGCACGGTTGGTGCTGAGGATCTCCCTGTTAAGGGAGTATTCTAGGTTTACCAGTTCACTCTTTTCAAAAACGAGGTAGCTCATAACCAGTATTTATTATTGATGATATTTTGGAGAAGAAATTAACGCATAGCATTAGCAGGTATTTACAATTAGTTGATCAAATTATTAGCTTGAAAAAATGTAACCTTAGTAATGCATAGGTTTGCTAATGAGTGTTAGCTGTTTACACCGTCCTAATTAGCTTATACAAATTACGATATTTTAGGTATAGGTCAAATTAAATCTCTATTATATTTTGATTATTTTTGCCGCAAACAATTGCACTAAACATATATAATCCAATGACTTTAAAAAATCTGTATAAGTTGGCCAGTAAGTTTTTCGTTTTAATCCTCCTTTTCTTAATGGCCTCGTGTGGTAAAGCACCTAACCACATTGTCATTGAGGGTAAAGTAAGTGGGGCTGCTCACAAAAAGGTTTATCTCAGAGAAACGGGTCATGATGTGATTAGTGCCATTGACTCAACCAAAGCCGATAAGCAGGGTGAGTTTGAACTCTCGCTTAGTGCTACTAGTCCAAAATTTGTTCTGCTACAGCTAGAGGGCGAGGCTGAACCCATTATTTTACTGGTTGAACCCAAGGAGGAGATAGTGGTTAAGGGTGTTTCTGGGAACTTGTCGAGAGATTACACCGTGTCGGGGTCAAAGGGGTCTCGATTGGTGCGCGACCTTAACTTTAGGCTAAACCAAACCATTGGAACCATTGACTCGCTATCGAAACAGTTTCGGGAAAGCCGTGAGTTGCCTCGGTTCGATACCATTAAACCTCTAATTGATAGCGCATACGATAAAACCATAAGGGAGCATAAGCGCTACACGGTGAACTTTATTATGGAGAATAGATACAGCCTTTCGTCGATACTTGCCTTGTATCAGCAGTACGATAGGCGAACGCACGTGCTAAGCAGTCGAGACGATTTTGCCCTTTTCCAGCTGGTTGACTCCTCCCTTTACCCTTTATACCCTAACAATCTGCTTGTGGAAAATCTGCACAAGAATGTGAAGATGATTAGCAACCAGCTTAAACTTTACGATAAGCGACAAGATATGCTAAACGAGGGAGAGGTCATTCCTAAGTTGGATTACCCCTTGCTTACGGGCGATACCATTTCTCTTTCTGAGATGAGATCAAGATTTGTACTTATCGATTTTTGGGCACTCTGGTGTAACGATTGCCAAAAAAGTATGAGCAGGTTGAGGGATATTCACCAGAAATATGCTCACCGTGGTTTTCAAATCCTTCAGGTGTCGCTCGATACGGATGCAGAAGCGCTTAACCAGTGGTATACTAATGATAGTATACCTTGGCTGGTAGCAACTGACTACAAGCAGTGGGAGTCGCCCATACTCGATTCGTTGAGCATCAACAGTATACCCTCGAATTACTTGGTGGATAGGAATGGTGTGATTCGTTCGCGAAATATTAAAACCTCTGATCTCGACGAGGTGCTTAGCAAGCTACTTCGATAGGGCATCATTCCCTGCTAGTACAAAATAATGCTTGTTTCTAGGCAAATTTCCCTAAATTTGACCCCGAAAATAGAAAAACTGAAAATTAATTTCATCGCATAATGAACACAAGAGCACTCCTCAAATTTCTTTTTATAGCTGTATCCACAATGGTTTTGGCCTTGTCTTGCACAGATGATAAGCAATCTAAAATCGAAGGTAAAGTAGAAGGCATTGACACCCTAATGCAGGTTTCTATCCTGCGTCAGGATTTTGCAAAAACAGAGCTGCTTGAGACCATCAAGATTTCACCAAAAAAATCTACGTTTAGGTTTAAGGTGGGCGAACTAACCGAGCCCACATTCTTCCAGCTTCGCTTCGAGGGTAGGCGAAACCAATTTATGGTACTGCTGCTTGAGCCTGCCGAGAACGCTGCGGTTGAGGTTGATTTGAAGCGCTTTTCCAACTATACCGTATCGGGTGCCGATGAGTCGCTAAAAACTCAGGCCCTCACAAGGCGATTGGCCCAAACAGTTAAAACCCTCGATTCGCTTAATGTTCTGTTGAGCAAGGCAACAGCACCCGCCGAAAGGCAAAGTCTGAATGCGGAGTATGAGGCTGCTATTGATAGACAAAGGGAGTTTAGCACTCAATTTATATGGGATAACCCCATGTCGAGGGCAAGCGTGATGGCACTATACCAAAAGGTTAGCGACGATCGATTTGTGTTTGAGAGTGCCGAGGATGTGCAGCTTTTTAAGGTGGTGGCCTCATCGCTTATTGCTCGCTACCCCGATTCCGACTACGCAAAGGGGATGTTGCAGGATATAAAAAATCAGGAAAGGGTTATTCGTTCGCATAGGCTACAGGAGCTGGTACAGAATGTTCAGTCAACCCTACCCGAAATAGCGTTACCCAATGCTAAGGGCGATACCGTAAGCCTATCTTCGCTAAGGGGCAAGGTTATTCTGCTCGACTTTTGGGCATCGTTTAGTCAGGAGAATTTGCTTGAGAATAGAGAACTGCTTGAGCTTTATAGGCAGTACAGGGGAAGAGGGTTTGAGATATTTCAGGTGTCGCTCGATGTTGAGCGCGAGGCATGGTTAGCCGCTATAGAATCGGCCGGATTACCCTGGATAAATGTTAGCGAGCTCGACCCCAACGGATCGGTTGCTGCCGGTATGTACAACGTAACAAGGTTACCCGCCAACTACATAATCGACCGTAATTTTGAGATAGCCGCCAAGAACCTTTATGGCCGCGATTTGGAACGAAAAATCAAGGAGCTGCTATAGGCCAAGCGATGACCAAAACCAAAATCTACTTTGCATCCGATATTCACCTGGGACTGCCCAGTATTGAGGAAGGGCGTGACAGAGAAATGCTATTTGTGAAATGGCTCGATACCATTAAGCATGATGCGCAAGAGGTTTTTTTGGTAGGCGATATTTTCGACTTTTGGTACGAGTACAAAAGGGTCATACCCAAGGGCTTCACCCGTGTTCTCGGAAAAATTGCAGAGCTAACCGATTCGGGTATCCCAGTGCATTTTTTCACAGGCAACCATGATGTGTGGATGTTTGGATACTTTGAGCAGGAGCTAGGTGTGAAGATTCACCGTAACCCTATCGTGCGAGAATTCGATGGCAAATCATTTTTCATAGGTCATGGCGATGGGCTAGGTAAGGGCGATTATGGCTACAAGCTGCTTAAGGGAATATTTACCAGTAAGGTTCTACAATGGATGTTTTCTCGATTGCATCCAAACTTTGCCCTTTGGCTGGGCAATAAGTGGTCCGTTAGCAGCCGCTACTCCAAGGATATAACTTACCAGTTTAGGGGCGATGATGAGCTAATAACAAGGTTTGCACGCCAAACCCTGCTTAATCAGCATTACGATTACTTCGTTTTTGGCCATTGGCATGCACCAACCATTCATCCTTTAGGCAGTGGCTCCAGCCTTGTGATGCTTGGCGATTGGATTGTGAACAATACCTACTCGGTTTGGGAGGGCCAAAAGATGAACCTCTGCCGATTCACTTCCGATAGCAACTCGGAACCTATTGCCGAGGCATAGCAATTAGGTTTAATAGTTAAACCTTTATTTACTCACTTAAAGGCTAGCTACCTGCATATAACTTGCCCAGAATTATTTTGTGCTTTTACATAAACCTTTGGCTAGTCGCTATGTCGAAGCAAGCCTAAGGCAAAATCAATATATGAAAGACATTCCCAAGGTTCAGCGGTCTACAACTAATAGTATTTGGCAAAGGGCTTTAAGCGGAGCTAGGCTCGCTGTGCCTCCGGCATTAAAAACGGCGGTTTGGTTAGTGAAAATTACCATACCCTTGTCGTTGGTTGTATCGCTCCTAAACTTTTTTGGAGTGGTTGGTTACGTGGCCAATTTCCTTAATCCAATATTTGGATTGATGGGCTTGCCTGGCGAGGCCTCTCTAGTTTTTATTACATCACTCTTTCTAAATATCTACTCGGCCATTGCAGTTATGACCCAATTGCCCTTAACCATAAGGGAAATAACCATTCTGGCCGTGATGTGCCTTATTGCTCATAACTTGTTTGTTGAAACAGCAGTGCAGGCCAAAACAGGGTCAAAGGCATGGCATATTGTATTGCTCCGCGTTTCGATGGCAATCATCACTGGCTTTGCCCTAAACTGGATGCTACCCCCACAAATGCAGGGGTTTATTCCTGCGGCAAACGTTCAAGCAGCTACCGAATTTATCCCCTTCATTGTTGGGTGGGCAAAATCGGCGGTTATCCTTACCCTAAAAATTACTATGCTGGTTACCCTGCTTATGGTTATGCAGCAGCTGCTTAAGGAGTTTGGCGCAATTAGGGTACTTTCAAAAGTATTTAGCCCAGCCCTAAAGCTTTTTGGTTTGCCTCCAAGCACATCGTTTCTATGGATTGTGGCCAATATTCTGGGGTTAGCCTACGGTTCGGCCGTGATGGTGCAGGAGGTGCGTAACGGAACGGTTACCAAGCGCGATGCCGATTTGCTCAACTACCATATCGCCCTATCGCACTCAAATCTTGAGGATATGCTGCTGTTTGTGGCCATAGGTGCACCTGCCCTATGGATTCTGATTCCAAGGTTAGTGATTGCCGCAGCCGTGGTTTGGTTTAGGCGCTGGTGGTTGTGGTGGGCAAAGCCCTAATCAATATCTCCCCAATTTTCTTTTTTGATAATAGGGCCAAATAGCCTACTTTTACATCTGCTAAAACAAACAGTAGATATGAAGCAATACCTTGATTTGCTAGACAATATACTTGAGAATGGCGTAAAAAAGGAGGATAGAACCGGTACAGGTACCATTAGCCTTTTTGGACATCAAATGCGGTTCGACCTGCAGCAAGGATTTCCCCTGCTCACCACCAAGAAGCTCCATCTGAAATCAATAATCTACGAGTTGCTGTGGTTTCTGCAGGGCGATACAAATATAAAGTACCTTAACGACCACGGCGTTTCCATTTGGAATGAGTGGGCCGACAAGGATGGCAACCTAGGCCCAGTGTATGGGCACCAGTGGCGCAGCTGGCCAGCTCATGATGGGAGCCAAATTGATCAAATCACGCAGGTTGTGAACTCCATTGTAAACAACCCCGACTCAAGACGACATCTGGTGTGTGCTTGGAATGTGGGCGATATCGATCGGATGGCATTGCCACCCTGCCATATACTATTTCAGTTTTACGTTGCCAATGGCAAGCTATCGTGCCAGCTATACCAGCGAAGCGCCGATGTTTTTCTGGGTGTACCATTCAATATAGCCTCTTACGCACTACTCACCCTTATGATGGCGCAGGTTACCGGGCTAAAGCACGGCGATTTTGTCCACACCTTTGGCGATGTGCATATCTACTCTAACCATATAGAGCAAGTGAAGCTACAGCTAACCCGAGAGCCCCGTAAGCTGCCCACCATGGTTATAAATCCAGAGGTTAAGTCGATTTTCGATTTTAAGTACGAAGATTTTAAGCTGGAGGGGTACGATCCGCATCCCCATATCAAGGGCAAGGTAGCCGTTTAGTAATCAAATGATTTTACAGGTAATGGATATTTCGATTATAGTAGCAGTGGCCGAGAATAATGTAATAGGAAACGATAACCAGCTAATCTGGCATATCCCTGGCGATCTTAAGCGCTTTAAGGCGCTTACCATGGGGCACCATATCATCATGGGGCGCAAAACGTGGGAGTCAATTGGCAGGCCGTTACCCGGACGAACAAGCGTGGTGGTAACTCGAAACAAGAACTACCAGGCCGAGGGTGCTCAGGTTGTGCATTCTCTTGATGAAGCGATTAAATTTGCAGCGGCCGATAGCGAGGTGTTTATTATTGGTGGAGGTGAGCTGTATAGGCAGGCACTCCCTTTGGCCACCAAGCTATACCTAACTAATGTGCATCGTAGCTACGAGGGCGATGTGAGTTTCCCTGAGATTATCTCTGATGAGTGGCAAGAGGTGCGCTCCGAAAAAGGAAAGCCCACCGAAACCGATGGGCTTGAATATACTTACGTTGATTTGGAGCGTAGACCCTAGGCTGCCTTCAGCCTTTTGATATTGGCTTTTTCCAACTTTTTGTGGGCGTACTCCAAGGTGATAACAATTTCCTTTTCTTTACCCGATGGTAGCTCAAACATTGCATCAATCATAATAATCTCACAGATTGATCTTAGTCCCCTTGCACCAAGTTTAAACTCAATGGCCTTATCTACAATGTAATCCAGCACATCGGGTTTAATCTCCAGCTTAATTTCATCGTAGTCGAAAAGCTTCTCGTACTGCTTTATAATGGCATTCTTAGGCTCGGTTAGGATGTTCCGAAGTGTTTCTCGGTCGAGCGGGTTTAAGAATGTTATAACCGGAAGTCGCCCAATAATTTCAGGTATTAGCCCGTAAGCGCGCAGATCCTGAGGAGATATGTACTGTAACAAGTTGTTGTTGTCAACCTGATCGCGATGCTTACTAGCGCCATAGCCCACCACTTGCGTGTTTAGACGTTGAGCAATCTTTTTCTGAATCCCCTCGAACGCCCCGCCACATATAAACAGTACGTTCTTGGTGTCCACCTCAATCATTTTCTGCTCGGGATGCTTGCGTCCTCCTTGGGGTGGTACGTTTACCTTCGATCCCTCGAGCAGCTTAAGCATAGCTTGCTGAACGCCCTCGCCCGAAACGTCGCGGGTTATGGATGGGTTGTCACTCTTGCGAGCAATCTTATCTATTTCGTCTATAAAAACGATGCCTTTTTCGGCTGCTTCCACATTATAGTCGGCCGCTTGTAGCAGTCGGGTTAGGATACTCTCAACATCTTCGCCTACGTAGCCAGCCTCGGTTAGCACTGTGGCATCGACAATGGTGAAGGGAACGTGCAGCATCCTAGCTATGGTACGAGCCAAAAGGGTTTTGCCTGTTCCTGTTTCGCCCACAAACAGTATGTTCGACTTTTCAATCTCCACATCATCGTTGGTGTTGGGTTGGAGTAGGCGTTTGTAGTGGTTGTAAACCGCAACGGATAAGTATTTTTTTGCCTCATCTTGACCAATCACATACTGATCTAAAAACTGCTTAATTTCAATTGGTTTTAGCAGTTTGCTTTTGCTCAGTTTAAAATCGCCCTTTTTTTTGAGTTCCTCCCTTACAATCAGATTTGCTTGCTCGGCGCATAGGTCGCAAATAAATGCATCGGCACCAGCAACCAGTAGATTTGTCTCCTTCCTGGGGCGGCCACAAAATGAGCATCTGTCGCTATTCTTCATCTTGTAATCAAAATTTATTTCGTCGGTACAAAGGTACAACATATTTTATCAATAGAAGTTTAAGTTTATGTAAAAGAGTATGCTTTCTACAGGGTTGACGACCAGTAATGTTGTATTTTTACTTTTGAATTGAATGTTGTTCCAACCTTTCTTTATCTTTTTTCGTCTTTAATTGTAGAACCCAAACTTTATTGCTGTGCCGTATGGATGCCAAAAGGTTTTTAGCTGTTTTTGTAGCTGTAGCTACCGTTGTTTTTGGGTCATGTAAGGATGAGCTTACATTGCCTGCAACAGTTCATTTCGAATTTGGAATGGTTACGTTCCAGAATGAGGATCCTGCGCAGGGTGGGCAGAAGAGCAATGTTCCCTCCCCAAACCGATATGCCATCGAAAGCGGAGTGCTTCGTGTTGATGCCATTGAGTTTGACGGGAGGCGGAGCCATGGGAAGGATGTTTACTTTATATCGAACTTCTCTGAGGCTATAGTTTCGCAACTCGAGTCACAATCATCCAACATTAAGGTCGATTTTGATATACCTCAGGGAGAGTACAATCGGGTAGATATAACTCTGCATTTGGTAAATGGAACCGACATTCCGTTTAGGCTTGAGGGGGCTTTTTCCTATGGGCAATCAAATGTTATTCCCATACATTTTGAGTATGCCTACACCGAAGAAATAGCTATTAAGGCAAAGCCCAAAGAGGGAACAAATATTATACTTAGCAAAGAGAAGGTGAGCAATGCCAGGGTAATTGTTGATACTGAATTTCTTTTCAGGTTTTTGAACCCAGGAGTTATTGCCAATGCCAACAGGGTTGTGCAAGGAGGCGAGGAGATTATACTTATTAATCAGCTTAATAATGTGGATGTATTTAATCAAGTAGCAAACCGATTTAGCAAATCCATATCGGTGGAGTTTGAGTAATTTGCCCATGAGCATTGAGCTTTACAACGAGGAGGAGGTTTTACAAGGTTGCCAACAGGAGAATAGACGATATCAGGAGATCCTATATCGCCGGTTTGCTCCTAAAATGTATGGCATATGCTTGAGCTATGCTGGCGATCGAGCCCTAGCGCAGGACATGTTACAGGAGGGTTTCATCAAGGTTTTTAGAAGCATTAAGGATTTTAGGGGAGATGGCTCGCTTGAGGGATGGATAAGGCGCATTGTGGTACGAACGGCTATAGATCTTTTACGCCAAAGGCAAAGCCTTGAGAAGCTGGAGCACGATGATTTTCCTACAGCAACACACACCGATAATGAGGCTTTACCAAACCTGCAGCTGGGTGAGGTGCTTCATCATATCAATAGCCTGCCCGATGGGGCAAGGGTGGTGTTTAATCTTTTTGCTGTAGAGGGTTACACCCATCGAGAGATAGCTGAGCAGCTGAACATATCTGAAGGAACATCAAAGTCGCAGTACAATAGGGCGCGAAGCCTGCTAAAGGACTGGTTAGGAAAGGTTGATTAGTATGAAGTTGGATAAATGGTATAAATCGATTGTTGAGGCCAATGCCGAGGTTCCACCCGAAGCCGTTTGGGAGGGGATTCAGAATGCTCTTGATATAGATTTGGTGTGGAGCAAAATTGAGTCCGATTTGAGTGTTAACAAGAAGAAGCCTATTTATGCACGCCTAGCTGTAGCCGCATCGATTGTTTTAGCCCTGGCCTTGGGTGGTTTGCTGCTTTATCAACCCTGGAATATCTCTTCTCAATCACAGCTTGTTGAGTCGTCAGTGAATTATGATGAAACCCCCTCATCTGAGTTATTATATTCGGATGGTGAAGGAGCAAAGGATATCCATTCACTCGAAGGGACAGGTCCAAACCAAATAGCAGACGTTACCCGCTCAACGAAATTTGATGCTGAGGAGATTGATGAATACGGAGTACAACCTGGCAAATCCTCTGTTAATGGGCAAGTGGATGTTGGTCTGGAGAGGATAGAGATGCTAGCTGCAAGTTATGTTCCTTTTACTATATCTGAAAGGGTAGCTGTTGATGCAATTGCAGAGTTACCGGTTGAAGAGGAGGATTACTACGACAAAACAACTGGCTTAAGATCCGTGTATGTTGGTTTAACAGGCCACCTGGCCAACACCTGGCTGCTCAGCAGCAAAACCTTTATGGGTCTTCAGCCCGACGACTTAACCAATACAAATATTACATTTGCCTCCAATGTTGGCGTGCAGCTTGGTGCCGAGGTTAACCCTTCCCTTAAACTTCAGACTGAGTTCCTTTGGCTAAGCCAGAATAGGCAGCAGTACAACGAGTACCTTAACGGGAAGTACGTTACGAGCATGCTAGAGCTCGATTACTACACCATATCGTTGCAGGCTAAGTATCGGCTTTCATCGAATCACTCCCTAATGCTGGGTGGTTACTTTGGATTAATGAAAACCGCAAGGCAAAGTGTTGACGAGGCAGTTTTTGTGCTCGATACAGAGTATGGAAATTATGACTACGGGCTAATTCTTGGGTACGAGTATCCAATACCTTTTGGTTCAAAATTTACCTTTACCCCCGGTGTGTTTGCCAAGGTTGGCCTAACCAATGTGTTCACTGGAAATGAGTTAATACCTTTCTACCTTAATAAGACTCAAAATGCTTCTGTAAACCTTACTTTTTCAGTGGCATACAATATTTTTTAACCCCATTCCAACCATTCCCTTTTCACTATCGTCTTGTAGTTAAAAGGTTTGTTTCTCATTTATTAATCATTTAAATTTTAAGGCGATGAAAAAAATCACAATGGTATTGGCGATTATAGCCCTAGCGGCCATCTTTTTTGCAGGATGTGAAAAGGAAAACGACAAGGGTACAGTAAACCTATCCATCACCGATGCCCCCATCGACTCGGATGATATAGTAGGCGTTTACATTAAGGTAATTGATGTGCAGTACCATTTGGGTGGAGCCAACTTTGAAAGCTTCCCAAATTTTGAGGGCCCACAAGTATACAACTTGCTTGACCTAACCCGTGGCGAGTCGGCAATGGTTGGTGCGCTTGAACTGGAGGCTGGCCATTATACTCAAATTCGCTTCATTCTTGAAGCGCCCGAGAGAGGGATGGGAGCGCCAACAACCCCAGGTTGTTACGTTGAGTTTTCCGATGGTAGCACAGAACCTCTTTTCGTGCCCAGCGGATCGCAATCGGGTTTCAAAGGTGTTGGGGCCTTTAACGTGCCGGCCAATGGTTCGGTTGATATAACTGCCGATTTTGATGTGCGCAAGTCGGTTCTTAGGACTGGCCATAACGTGGAGCGTTACGTGCTTAAGCCAACCATCCGCTTGGTTGTTGATAATGAGGCGGGAAAGATTGTGGGTAGCGTGGTTAACATACCCGAGGGTAGCGAGATTGTGGTGTATGCCTATGAGGATGGAGCCTACTCCGAGACGGAGGCTGTTGAGCCAGCCCTTGAATCCCCACGTTTCCCCAATGCTGTAAGCAGCGATATGGTTTGCGACCAGAATTCGTACCACATTGCCTTCTTAGCCCCTGGTGTTTACGATTTGGTAGTTGTTGCCAATGTTGATGGTGAGTTCTCGCAGGTGCTAGGCATTGTTGAGGGTGTTGTGGTTGAAAGTAAGAAGACTACCTCTCAAAGCATTGATATCGATACATTATAATCAACCTCCGATTAGGGCAATGGCCCTGTTGTAAAGCCGAAATGAGGTCGCCTACTCCGAGCGACCTCATTTTCTGTTTAATGTGTTATATGCCAGGAAAATAAAAAAGCCAACCGTTACCGATTGGCTTGATTTTTTTTGAGCGGGAAATCTCGTTGCAAACAACGAGACGACCCTCAGCTTGGGATCCGCCGGTTGACGGGCTACCACTGAGCTACTCCCGCAATTTGGGGTGTGGGGAGAGCAGGATTCGAACCTACGAAGGCATAAGCCAGCAGATTTACAGTCTGCCCCAGTTGGCCACTTTGGTATCTCCCCTTTGCAGTAAAGCAGCGCAAATGTAATTAAATCTTCAGTTTTTTGGCTATCCCAAATGGTAAAATTAATGGGTTTAATGCAATGTTTTTTGCAACTCTCTATGTATATGTGCTCAAGGGTTACTACTTGTTTAGTATTCTTTCAATACTCCTGAGCTCATCGTCCGAGAAGTTGAGGTTTTTTAGCGATTGTAAGCTGTCGAGAAGTTGCTCTTTCGAACTTGCTCCCACCAAAACCGAGGTTACCCTTTCGTCTTTAAGTAGCCATGCAATGGCCATTTGTGCAAGCGACTGTTCACGCTCCTCGGCAATTCCATTTAGCCCTTTTATCTTTTCTAATGTGTTAGGCGTGATATTCTCCTCCTTTAAGAAACCGTGGGGTTTTGCTGCTCTCGAATCCATAGGGATACCCTTTAGATATCGGTTGGTGAGCAGTCCTTGCGCCAAGGGCGAAAAGGCAATGCAGCCTATTCCCTCTTGCTCCAGTATGTTGAGTAGTTCGGGTTCCACCCACCTGTCGAGCATCGAGTATCGGGGCTGATGGATTAGGCAGGGTGTGCCCATATTTCTTAAGATTTCAGCAGCCATTTGTGTTTCTCGTGCTGGATAGTTTGAAATGCCAACGTATAGGGCTTTGCCCTGCTTAACGGCAAAATCCAACGCGCCCATGGTTTCCTCCAGCGGGGTGTTGGGGTCGTACCGGTGCGAGTAGAATATATCAACATAATCAACCCCTATCCTTTTCAGGCTTTGGTTAAGACTGGCGATTAAATATTTCCTTGAGCCCCACTCCCCGTAAGGTCCATCCCACATTAGGTAGCCTGCTTTGGTTGATACTATTAGCTCGTCGCGGTGGCTTGCCAAGTCCTGCTTAAGAATCTGCCCAAAATTACGCTCTGCCGAACCAGGAGGTGGGCCGTAGTTGTTGGCCAAGTCGAAATGGGTTACCCCATTATCAAAAGCCGCCCAAATGGTTTCCCTGAAATGTGCGTAATCATCAACATCGCCAAAGTTGTGCCATAGCCCAAGCGATAGGGCCGGTAGCATTAGCCCGCTGTTGCCGCAGCGGTTGTATTTCATTTGCTGGTATCGATTGTGTTTTGGAGAGTATTGCATAGCCTGTTTTTTGTCAAATTTAGTTATAAATAACTACGTTTGAGATGATTCGAATGAGTTCTTGAGTGAAAAACTTGTAACACAAAAAAACCACCTACCTCGCAAAGCGCTGTAAGTGGTTGGTTTTCTTGGTGGAGGTAAGGGGAGTCGAACCCCTGACCTCTTGACTGCCAGTCAAGCACTCTAGCCAACTGAGCTATACCCCCAAGTTTATTTTCTAGGTTAACCCCTGACCTTCCCGATTACCATCGGGACACACTAGCCAACTGAGCCTGCTTGTTGCGAGGCAACCGAGCAGACAGGCTATACCCCCAAGTTTTAATAAAACGTTACGAATTGCTTTTTTGCAAACGCAGGGCAAAAGTATAAAAATTTTTTTGTTTGCATAGCAATTGATGCAAACAAAAATAACTTTTTAGGCATTTAACTCGTTAAAATGTTTGAATTGTAATGATTTTTTCGTTGCTTTGCATTCTTGTAATAGGTTTGTATTCTATTTGAATAGTTAAAAATTTTATACCGCTCAAAAATTACCAGTATGGAACTGAAAAAAAATCCAAAAGTCGATCTCCAGAAGAAGAAAACAATCTTTCTAGAGATTGGTTTAGTGCTTTCGTTGCTGTTTATTCTTGCCGCTTTCGAGTGGACTTCTACAGGAGGCATTAACACTGATCTTGCTCAAATGCAGGATATAGTAGTGGAAGAGGAGATGATACCTATCACGCAGCAGGAAGAGATTAAGCCACCACCACCACCACCACAACCCCAGCAGGTTATCGAGTTAATTAACATTGTTGAGGATGATGTTGATCTGGATGATGATGTTGACCTGTTTGATATGGAATTTAATGAGGATGTAGCCGTGCAGATCATCAACTTTGTTGATGACGAGGATGAGTTTGAAGAGGAAGAGATTTTCGTTATTGTTGAGGATATGCCAAGTTTCCAAGGTGGTGACATTAATAAGTTCCGTGAGTATATTAACAGAAATCTTAAATATCCTGAGATTGCTGCCGAGAACGGTATCCAGGGTAGGGTTATCCTTTCGTTTGTTGTTGAGCCAGCAGGAAATGTAAGTAATGTTAGAATTCTTCGTGGAGTTGACCCAGCGCTAGATAGAGAAGCCATTAGAGTTGTGGAGTCTAGCCCTAAATGGAAGCCAGGTATGCAAAGAGGTAAGCCTGTAAGGGTATCGTTCAACATCCCAATTATTTTCGTTCTACAGTAGATTTGTTACGATAAAATATTGAATAAAGAAACCCTGATTGCGATCAGGGTTTTTTGTATGGTGGTACATTATGATAGAACCAATTTCGACCGTTAAGCATCAGGAAACCGCCGTTTTGGTGGGTGTTCAGGTTAAGGGGCAGCCCGAGAACCTGGTGGATGACTATTTAAATGAGCTCGATTTTCTGGCAGAAACTGCTGGGGCTACAGTGATTAAGCGGTTTGTGCAGAAGCTAACTACACCCAACTCTCGTACCTTTATTGGTACAGGTAAGGTGAATGAAATTAAGCAGTTTGTTGAGGAGCGCGAGATCGATCTCGTTATTTTCGACGATGAGCTGTCGGCTTCACAGCTTAGGAACCTAGAGCGTGAGTTCAATAAACGCATTCTCGATAGGACCAATCTAATCCTCGATATATTTGCCCAGAGGGCAAAAACTGCCTACGCCAAAACCCAGGTGGAGTTGGCTCAATACCAGTACCTGTTGCCAAGGCTTACCCGTATGTGGACTCACCTTGAGCGTCAGCGAGGTGGAATTGGCCTTAGAGGCCCCGGTGAAACGGAGATAGAAACCGACCGTAGGATTATTCGCGACAGAATATCCAAGTTGAAAAAGGAGTTAGAGGGAATTGATAAGCAGATGTCGACACAGCGAAAGAGTCGTGGCGCCTTGGTGCGAGTTGCCCTGGTGGGGTACACCAATGTGGGCAAATCGACCATAATGAATATGCTTAGCAAGTCTGAGGTGTTTGCCGAGAATAAACTCTTTGCCACGCTCGATACCACTGTGCGTAAGGTTGTTGTCGATAATTTGCCCTTTTTGCTTTCCGATACCGTTGGGTTTATCCGCAAGTTACCGCATCAGCTAGTCGAGTCTTTTAAGTCGACCCTCGATGAGGTGCGTGAGGCCGATATGCTTGTGCATGTGGTTGATATCTCCCATCCCAACTTTGAGGAGCAGCTCGATGTGGTAACCGGAACCCTTCATGAGCTAAAGGCAGATGATAAACCCACGCTGTTGGTGTTCAATAAGATTGATGCTTACGAATGGATCGAGAAAAGTGAGTTTGACGCCATGCCTGTATCTAAAGAGAATTTTAGCCTTGAAGATTTAAAGCGAACATGGATGGCCAAAAGCAATTCGCCCTGCGTGTTTATTTCGGCAAAGCACAAAACCAATGTCGAGGAGCTTAGGGTGCTGCTTTACAATCTGGCCAAAGATATCCATGGGGCACGATACCCCAAGGATAACTTTTTATACTAGGCTACGGTTTACTTACCAATTAATCCTTTTTTGTGGAGCAAGTCAACAATCTGTACGGCGTTGGTGGCTGCGCCCTTACGCAGGTTGTCGGCTACAATCCAAAGGTTTAAGCCATTCTCCAGCGAGTGGTCGCGCCTAATGCGCCCAACAAATACTTCGTTCCTATTCTTAGCGCTAATGGGCATGGGGTACTCGTTAGCCTCAGGGTTATCGAGCACAACAACCCCAGGGGTATTCTGCAGTACTTCTTTTACCACCTGCGTTTTAAAGTGCAGCCCAAACTCAATATTTACCGATTCGGAGTGCCCGCCCACTACTGGGACTCTTACTGCGGTGGCGGTAAGGCGTATATTTTTGTCGTTCAGAATTTTTTGAGTCTCATTCACCAATTTCATCTCCTCCTTGGTATAGCCATTCTCGGTGAAAACATCGCAATGGGGGAGGCAGTTCATATCAATAGGGTGAGGGTAAACCATGGGGCCCTTTATACCCTTTCGCTCATTCTCGAGCTGGGTAACAGCCTTTTGTCCAGTACCAGTTATGGCCTGGTATGTTGATACAACCACCCGCTTAATGTTAAGTCGCTGATGTAGTGGCGCCAGCACCATAACCAGCTGTATAGTGCTGCAGTTTGGGTTGGCAATTATCTTGTCGTTGGCTGTAAGGGTATCGCCATTAATCTCGGGTACAATAAGCTTTTTGTCCGGATCCATTCGCCACGCGCTGGAGTTATCAACCACATAGCAGCCTACCTTGGCATATTCGGGTGCCCATTGTTTCGATATCTCACCGCCAGCGGAGAAGATGGCCACATCGGGTTTTGCCTCAACACCTTGCTGCAGGCTAACAATTTTGTATTCAACTCCTTTGAATACAATGGATTTTCCCACAGATCGCTCCGAAGCAACGGGGATAATCTCACTAATCTTAACATTTAGTTCATTAAGAACTTCAAGCATTTGGGTACCTACCAAACCGGTACACCCTACTACTGCAATTCGCATTGTTTTACTTTTTTTTATTACTTTGCAAAAGTAATATTTTCAACTAATTCACAGGCTATGAGACAAACTGTTTGCTTATTTTTAATGATTATGATTTCGGTGTTTGCAATTGGGCAAACAGTAAGCTACGATTTTGAGAGCGGAAACCTTGATGGCTGGACTCAGTTTCCAGAAGGAAGGTGGCGTGCAACTACACAAAATGTAATTGATGGTAATTTCTCTTTACAACACTATTTCCCAGAAGCTTCTGAGCCAGGAGATGATAGAATATCTAAAGCATTGCCCGACTGGAGTGGATCGGAAGGTACCATTGTTTGGCGCTTTAAAATAAGTTATAAAAGGGATGTTACTTCTGCTAATCGTTGGGCATTTTATCTTTATGCCAATCACGATGCATCCGAATTCAATTACTCCGAATCAAGCACCTTAAATGGGTATATTCTTGGGGTTAATGTTGAGCCTTCCACCTCAGATAAGATTTTAAAATTATATAAAGTTATCGATGGTAATATTAGCGTACTTTTAAATACAGGCATTGACTGGGCAGAAGAAGTGGGGACGGGATCTACTTCTCTTGCAGCAATTGAGATTGTTCGAAGTGGAGCAGGGTTATTCACAATTAGGTTGTCATCTAACGGTGAATTCTCCAACCTGGTTACTCTAGGAAGTGTACTAGATGATGAGCATAGTTTTGGTGGGCATTTTGGAACTTATGTAAAATATTCTGCTACTCAATTTGACAAACTTTATCTTGACAACATCTCTATCTCCTACACCCCTCAAAACACCAACGATCACGATGCACAAGTCCTTGGCCCTACCACTCAGATTGTTGGTGGGGAAATCAGCTCGCTTGCCACGTCGCCCGAGCAGGCAGTTGATGTGCTTAACTTTGATGTTAATGATCAAGGAACGGCCGATGGGCTCCCTACATATATAACCAAGCTAAGGTTCGCCAAGGTCGACTCGCCCACTGCGGCCAGCTGGCCACAGGCTATTGGTGGAGTTAAGCTGCGTGGATCAAACGGAGAGATTCCAATTCAAGCCACCTACATTCTCGATAATGCCATTGAGCTAGAGATTGAAAAGGGCGATATGGTGATTGGCGATAATAGCACCGAGGAGTTTACCCTATCGCTATACCTTAGTTCCAACGATGTTGAAGATGGTAAAGAGATTAGGCTTAGGGTAGATAATGTCAACCATGGTTGGGAGTCGCACCATGAAGGGTCGGCATTTACCGATGTTTTCCCTGAAGCGGTAACCTCAAACGCGTTCGCCATTGTGGTAATACCAACGCATCTTAGCATTGCCAGCTACACCCAACCATTGGTGGTGAATGTTCCTTTTAGCGTTACAGCCCATGCTGCCGATATCAACGGAAATCTTGCAAAATCGTTCAATGGTGCCGATGTTGTGTTAAGCGTTTTGCAGGGTGAGGGAACTCTAACTCCAGCCGAAAGTCTTACTTCCACAGCTATTGATGGGGTAATAACGTGGAATGATATATCGTACTCAAAGAAAGATATTCTTAGGTTAAAGGTTTCAGCAAACGACCTTGAGGATGGCGTGTCCGAAGCCATTGACGTAAGCAATGAGAGCACTTCAGTAGCACATTTACCCGCAGATCAGGTTGCGGGCGGATCCATATCATCAACCATTAGCACTATTGGCAAAGCGGTTGAGGTATTCCGTTTCGGCGTGTCCGATCTTGGTGCGTTTGACGGAGCCCCAACACGTGTGCAGCAGATTAATATTACCCGCCCTTCGGGTGCAAACATGGCTTCGTTTAGCGGAAGCATTGCGGGTGTTGTGCTTAAGGCAAACGGTAAGGTGATCCCAATTGGTAATCCAAGGATTCTAACCGCATCAATAACCATTCCCTTTGCCGAGAATGCCCTTGTGGTTCCCGATGGCGAAACCCTTGAGGTGTCGATATACATCTACCTTCGCACCGGGAGTACCGTTGTAGATGGGAACGTTCTGCAGTTTATGATTGGCAAAACGAGCCATGATTTTGTTGCCTACGAGTCGGGCTCAACATTTGCCCCAGAGTTTGATGAAGATGTGGTTTCCTCGCCATTTACCATCGATGTTAAGGCCACTCAGCTAGCCTTTAGAAACGTTCCTCAGGCCGTTGGGCTGAATGAGCCATTTGCTGTTGAGGTTGCTGCTGTTGATGATGGCGGTAGCCTCGATGCCAATGCCACGGGCAATGTTACCCTTGCAAAGAATAGTGGCGACGGCTGGTTGCAAATTCCAAGCGTAACCGTTAGCATGGCCAATGGGGTTGCTAAGTGGGATGGTTTAAAATACTCCTATACAACTCCCGAGCCTTTTAACCTTATTGCCAAGTCGGCAACTTTTAATGATGTTTTGTCGCCCCTTATTTACTGTGCCGACCGCACAACTAGGCTAACCCAACCCGAAACACCTCTGGAAGGAGGCACCATCAGCTCTTTGGTCGTGTCCAAGGACGATGCCGTTGAGGTGTTGCGGTTTGGAATTACCGATATGGGGACTACCGATAATCTTCCAACGCGTGTTGCCAAAATGGTTTTCCGATCGCAAGAGGGTGATACCGATATGAGCCTAAACCGTGCCATTGGTGGTGTTGTGCTTTACGCTGATGGAAAAGAGATTGTGCCTTTGAGTACTACCATCGAGTCAAGCGCCATTACGCTTTCGTTTTTAAGCGATGGGCTTGTAATTCCCGATGGCGAATCGGTTGAACTGTCCCTTAAGGCATTTCTAAAATCAGGTGGCCAGGTCGATGGATCAACCCTTTCGCTGTACATCCCTGCATCGGGTCATGGGTGGGAGTCGGTGGTTACTAGTTCAGGTTTTCCCTCTACTTTCGATATGGGACTGTATGGCCCACCAATACAAATTAAGGTTCAAGGCACTTCGCTTGTGTTCTACAAACAGCCCTTTATAGCTGCCGAAGGCCAATTGTTTAACCTATCTGTTGCTATTGCTGACGCCCATGGAAGTATTGATATGAATGCAACGGGAGTTGCTTCTATTGTTGTAGATTATGGCCCTGGAGATATTGATGTGGAGTCCGAATCGGTTACGTTTGTTGATGGTATAGCGCAGTGGGCAAATGTTACACTTAATGCAGTGGGTCGATATCGGTTAAAGGTAACGAGTGATCAGGAGGGTATTTCACAAGGTGTTTCGCAGCCCATATGGAATGGTGCAGCCCTTGTTAGCCATATCGATGAGGATTTCGAAACCCTGCCATTATCGTTTGAACTAAGCCCCGAGTGGAGCGTTTCAACCATATCGCCAATCGAAGGGAAGTCATCGCTTAAGCACGGATTAACTGGTGTTGATGGTAATAGTACCCTATCGATACCCCTAGGTATCGACAATATGGGCGATGGCCCGCTGGAGTGGTCGTTCGTGATGCGCAATGGCGACTGGGATCCTTCAACTAGCAACACCTTTTGGTTTGTCCTTTCGTCCGATAACCAATCCATTAGGCAGGGGTCGTACAATGGCTATGCAGTTGGGGTTAACCTAACTGGCGACGACGATTTGCTAACTCTCTGGAGGGTGACTCAGGGAAAAACTGCGCAGGTTGTTGTAAAGGCCGATTTCGATTGGGATGAGGCTGAAACGGTTTACGTAAAGGTTACACGTACCCCCGATGGTGAATGGAGCCTTTGGTATCAGCCCGAGTTTAACCAGTCATCGCTCAGGCTTGCAGGTAAGGCAGTTGATGCAACCCACACCGCTGCTCAATACTGTGGCCCAGCATTTATATACACCGCCTCAAGAGCTGGCGAGTTTTGGCTCGATAACCTAGTGGTTAGTACCGCTACCTATCCTCCAACCATACAGCAAGCACGTATGCTTTCGCTTACCTCAGTTGATGTGGTCTTCTCAAGTGCTGTAGATGCTACCGATGCTGAATTAACTACAAATTATTCTATTACCGACGAGCAAGGCGCAAGGTACAATGTGCTTGGCGCATTTTTAAATCTCGACAGGCCCAATCGGGTTACCCTCCGTACCGAGCAATTACCGCTAGAGGAGCTTGACTTAAAGATCGCAGGAGTGAAATCGGCGTTGGGAACAACGACAGTAAACGATAGCACGATAATTGGCCTTGGGGCTGCTGGCACTTTTGGCAATGTAATTATTAACGAGATTATGGCACGTCCGAGTGCTGATGGCGGATTGCCCAATGTTGAGTATGTGGAGCTATACAACCGTACCGATAAATCGATATCGTTAAATGGTTGGAAATTTAGAGGTAACGATAGCTACGCTAACATCCCCAATGCCACAATAGAGCCCAATGGGTACATTATTCTGGCACGCACAAGTGGTGCTCCGCTTATGGCCGAGTACGGACAGTCAGTTGGAGTAACATCATTCCCTACTTTACTTGTGGGTGGAATGTTTGTGGGAATTTACGATAATAAAAACCATCTTATTTCATGGGTTGAGTACTCCGACACATGGTACAAGGACGATGTGAAAAAGGCTGGTGGTTTCTCGCTCGAGCGAATTGATCCCAACAACTTGGTAGAAGGGCAGGCAAACTGGATGGCATCATCCGACCCATCGGGAGGTACACCGGGTAGGGCAAACTCTGTTGTTGCCAGTAACCCCGATGTTGTCAATCCAAGAGTGGTAGAGGTGCAGGTAATTAGTACAACCGTGTTTGAGGTTGGCTTCTCTGAGCCCATGGATAGCCTCTCCATAACCCTTGCCAACAAGTACTCTATTGATAGGGGCATTGGCTCGCCGCTTTGGGCAACAACTTCGGGGCCCAAGTACAACAGGGTAAGGTTGACGTTTGAGACACCCATCGCTCCAAGAGAGATTTATAACCTCTGTTTCGATGGCTCCATTATCGATTTCTCTGGTAATGGGATTGAAACCTCCTGCGTGCAAATTGCATTGCCCGAAGAGCCAGCTGCTAACGATATCGTTATAAACGAGGTTCTCTTTAACCCTTACGCTGGTGGGGTCGATTTTGTGGAGATTTACAACCGATCCGAGAAGACTTTCGACTTGAGCAAGCTGTGGATTGCAAACCGTAACAGAACCACCCTGGCGCTTAACGAGTTCTATCGTGCTTCGGCAACATCGAGGCTACTGCTACCCAACAGCTACGCTGTGCTCACCGAGAACATTGAGCAGGTAGAGCAGTTCTACTATATCGAGAATCCCGATGCTATGGTGCATACCCCTAGACTTCCGGCCTATCCTAACGATAATGGTTACGTGCTGCTGCTATCCGACGTGGGCGACGAGGTGGATGAGTTTGCCTACAACGAGAAGATGCATAACACGCTGCTGGCCGATGTTAAGGGTGTTTCGCTGGAGCGTATAAACCCCAACATGCCAACTAACGATCAGTCGAGTTGGCAGTCGGCTGCCCAAACCGCAGGTTTTGCCACCCCAACCGCCAAAAACTCGCAGTTTACCGATCCTACACAGGTGAACGATGAGTTTGAGCTCTCGCTCAAGGTGTTCTCGCCCGATGGCGATGGCTTTGAGGATTATGTTATGATCAATTACGAGCTGCCGGAGAACGGTTACATTGTCAATATTGTGGTGTTCGACTCGCGGGGTAGAAGGGTTAAACGATTGGCAGCAAATATGACTCTGGGCACATCGGGTAGCATAAAGTGGGATGGCACAAACGATGGTGGCGGTAGGGTTACTGTTGGCGCCTACGTTATATTTATCGAGGCATTCGACCTAAGAGGTAATATTAAGCGGTACAAGAAGACAGTGGTGGTGGCAACCCGTTTTAGGTAAGCCATCGTAAACCGAGCAATATAGCAAGGGAGCCAAGCAATCTGCTTGGCTCCCTTCGTTTATGATGAGTGAGTGTGTTTGTATTTCTACAAATTCTGCAGCATCTCCTCCATAATCAGCGTCATTTTCCTTTCAGCTTCTTTACCTACTTTCTGAACTTCCTCATGGGTAATCTCCACAATTTTACCCGGAACACCCAGGTCGGTGATAATGGAGATGGCAAAAACGGGCAGCCCCATTTGGCGAGCAACAATAACCTCGGGAACGGTTGACATACCCACGGTGTCGCCACCAATAATGCGGAAATACTGGTATTCCTTTGGCGTTTCGAAGGTTGGGCCAGTGGTGCCCACGTAGCAACCTATTTGAGTGTTAATGCCATTCTTCTTAGCAATATCCTGTGCCAAGGCAATAAGCTTGTAATCGTAAGGTTGGCTCATGTCGGGGAAACGGGGGCCAAACTCCTTATCGTTAGGGCCAATAAGCGGGTTGGGTAGCAGGTTGATATGGTCGTTGATAATCATCAGGTCGCCAATCTCAAAGTCGGGGTTTACCCCACCGCTGGCGTTGGAAACAAAAAGATTCTTAACGCCTAGGTACTTCATAACCCTAACAGGGAAGGTTACCTCCTTCATGTCGTATCCTTCGTAGAAGTGGAAGCGACCCTGCATGGCAACCACCTTCTTTCCACCTAAATCGCCAAATATTAATCGGCCATGGTGCCCCTCAACGGTTGAAACAGGGAAGTTGGGTATATCGCCATAGTCAAGAACTTCTTGATTTTTAATGTCCTTAGTTAGCCCTCCTAGCCCAGTGCCCAGTATAATTCCAACCTCAGGCTCAACGGTTACCTTGCTGCGAATGTAAGCCGTTGTTTCTTTTACTTTCTCTAGCATATTCGTGAATTTTACAGTTAAATTCTTCCTCATTACCGTTTAAAAAACTTACCCTTATCGGGATAAAGTAAAACACCCTTTTCACTTCGGCGGGAAGGTTGTTTAACTCCTTAATACGTGCCGCATCCTTCTCGGTGGTGATTACAATTGTGGGCCTGTTTTTTAAAACGGAAATTCTTTCAAAGATAGCTCTAATTTTTTTTTCGGTAAAATGATAGTGATCTGGTAGCTGAATGGTGCGATCAACCGCATATAAATCTTTTAAATATCCGAAAAAGGGTTTTGGGTTGGCTATCCCTGCCAAAGCAATTACGTTGGGCTGGCTTTTGGGGTTGATTGCCGTATTCGCATCGCTAAAAACTGGCTCTATACTGCCATAGGTGTAGGTTGTGAAATAAACTTGCTGGTTGCTTTGGAGCTTAAGTTTGCCTATAATTTTTTGCTGATCCACATCCGAAAGGTCGCTAGGACACTTGGTAACAATCACTACGTTTGCCCTTTTACGCTGTGCGAAGCTGTCGCGTAGAGTACCTGTTGGCAGAAAAAAATCTTTGTAAATCAAATTGTTGTAATCGGTAAGTAGAATAGCAAGCCCAGGCTTAACGTAACGATGCTGAAATGCATCGTCGAGCAATATTACATCTGTGCTTGGTTTTTGCTGCAGTAGCGTTTTAATGCCACGTACCCTTTGCTCGTCAACCGCTACGGTAATTCCGGGGAATTTGGTTTGCATTTGCATTGGCTCATCGCCAATATCCGATGCGGTGCTACTGCTGCTGGCTAGTAAAAACCCTTTGGTTCTGCGCTTGTACCCACGGCTAAGCGTTGCCACATTAAAATCATCTTTTAAAAGATTTATGAGATGCTCGGTGTGGGGTGTTTTGCCCGTACCACCAACCGTTAGGTTGCCAATGCAAACTACTGCCCTGCTAAATGAGGTGGATTTTTTTATGCCAATATCAAAAAGAAAGTTTCTGACGTATACGGCTGCCCCATATAGTAGGGCTATGGGGAACAGTATGATGCGAATAATTTGCATTGATTACTTGTCTATAATGGCAAAGATATTATCAAATCTACACTTTTTCTGGTGAATATTGTTGACTTGTGCACTGTTTACCTAGTGAGAGTTGGCAAGGTCTAATGCCTTCCATGTGAAAAACTTCTTGAAAATAACAGTTTGCACTAAGTAGATAGAAAACCCATAAACCAAGATTAGTATCAATGGGAAGTACTTAAACTCTTGCGCCCCATAGTAATGAATAAACCCTAGCGCAATAGTCGATGCCATCACCAGAATAAAGATTACAAAGGTTGAGGCAGAGGAATTTGATTTTTTATCGCTACTAAAGGGGTGCTTTTTGGGGCTAACTAAAAATGCAGTGCAGATAGTTAGATAGATTACCATAAAGGCAACGGCAATATCAACTATTACTTTTGTGCCCCAAATAGCAATAACACCAAGGTTTATAGCGATGTAGAAAGGGGTAAGGAAGCGCACAAAAACCGATTTCATTGCTCCCGAAAAGAAGTGGTGTGGCGACTCAATGGGCAAACTCCTGAGCAGCCATCCTACGCCCTTGTTGTTGCCTATGCTCATTGCCGAGGAGAATGATGCCGAAACAAAGCAGAATGAGTATAGGATAATAAAGTATTTACTTGTTTCTGCAAGCGACGTTAACCCTTCAAAATCTTTAAAGAACGGAAATACCATGAAAAACAGAATGTACCCAAAAGTTGGTAGTATTGTTTGCAGAAAAAGTCGTTCGCGGCCAATAAGCCTCCAGGTCATAACAAACGATGAGCGTTCTTGCTCGTTAAACGAAAATATTTTTGATAAAAAGTTGGCTAGGGTGCGCGATTTTGTTTGTGACGTCGATTTATCGCTCTGCTCTAGTTCTGAGAGCTTTTTGTTGAATATTGGGGTGAGGTATTTTCCTGTAGTAAATAGCCCAAGCGGGGGAAGGGCAATCGCAACCAGTGAGAGTATGACTAGATTAGCGCTAAAGTTTAGGCTCGAAAACATTTCGGTTAAGCCTGCAAAGTATGTAGAGGGAATAATGTAAGTGTACCACTTTGTTGCAATGGTGATGTTCGAAAAATCTATCGTATCAAGCATATTGAGGCTAAGCTGATATATTGCCATGAACAGAATGGCCATAAACACCTGAAAATACATCAACAAATTTTTGAGCTTATCGCCCTTGGCAAATCTCATGATGCCTAGGTACATTAAGTTCGATAGGAAAAGGGTGAATATCACATTTAAAATTAATGCAAAAACAAACGCTGCCATCGACCCAATACCGTATTGAATAGCAATTTGTACACTTACAGGCAGCAATAAGCTTAATGCTGAAAACATTAGGTGTATAAAAATATGAGCATTGCGAGCAAGGCTCAGCGTGGTGCTGCTGATAGGTAGAGGTTGGAGTATGGTGTTGTCCGATGTGTTGAGAAGTATGGTGCTGAATTCCGATATAATTAGCATTGAAATTGTTAGCATGAGCATAGAGTGCCCAACGAAGAATAAGGTAAACGAGTCTTGTAGCTTTGTGGTTATTATCAGTATAATTAACCCAATGATAAGCATCATAAGAAACTGCCACACCAGGGAGCTGCTATTCTCTTTAGAACTGTTTCCGTTAAAACTACTAGGCCTGCGGTTATCTAAAGTTAGCTTTAGTTTAAGTATTTTAATGAACTGGGTGTAGTTAGCCCCCATCCTTTTTATTATAGACTTGAAGGGCACAAAAAGGGATAGTATAAGTTTTATCATGGCCTACTTATTTAGCATGCTAAATAGTTCTTCCGCTTTTTCGGAGTAGTTTGAGTTTCCGGTAAGCCTAGTAAATAGGTTCTCTAACGATAAATCGTTGGAGAGGCTTTTGAGCTTATCGAAGGAGCCATCGGCAACAACCTTCCCTTGATCCAGCAGTACAATACGGTTCGATATTCGTTCCACCACATCCATTATGTGAGAGCTGTAAAATATGGTTTTGCCCTCGCGGGCAAGGTGAACAAGCATCTCTTTTATCATGATAACCGAGTTGGCATCGAGGCCCGTAAGCGGTTCGTCCATAAAAATTAGCTGGGGGTTGTGCAGCAGTGCAGAGCCAATTAGCACTTTTTGTCGCATTCCTTTGGAGAAGGTTGCAATTCTATCGTGCATATTTTTATGTATCTCAAAAAGCTTAAGTATCGATTCCGCTTTTTCTCTTGTTTCATCTGCTGGTAGTCCCCTCATATCGCCAATAAATTCAATAAATTCCATTGGCGTAAGCATATCGTAAAGCGATGCATTTTCGGGTATGTAGCCTATTCGTTGCTTAACCTCAAGCGGGTTTTTTCTGATATCGAATCCTAAAACTGATACATCGCCCTGAAAATTGGTTAGCAAGCCACAGAATATTTTAATAGTTGTTGATTTGCCAGCACCATTGGGACCAATATATCCTATTATTTGTCCCTTTTCAATTTCTAAATCAATGCCCTTTAGAACTTCGGTTTCGTTGTAACTTTTTATAAGGTTTTTTGCTTGCAGGATTTGATTGCCCATATTGCTGAGTGATTTGTTTGGTGTAGTTATGTTTAGTATGCTGGTGCTTTTATAAGAAAAAGAAGAGGTAAAAGTATAAAAGTTTTGCCATAAAAACGATCGTGTTTTGCTCAGAATGGAGAATGGGTTGAAGCTTATTTTTCCGTTGATATAGAATGACATATCGGTGACACTTTTTCTCTTTTGCTTTAGGCATAATAGGGTGCAAGTTGGCTTTGTATGGTTTGAGTTGGCATTTGTAAATAAAGTTGGATTATGGGTAAAATATTTTTAGCAAAAAATTTGTTGATAATAAAAAAGGTTGTACATTTGCAACCGCAATTGCGGATATGGCGTAATTGGTAGCCGCGCTAGACTTAGGATCTAGTGCCGAAAGGCGTGGGGGTTCGAGTCCCTCTATCCGCACCAAACCCAGCTTAACGGCTGGGTTTTTTGTTATATGTAAAATTCATACATTTGAATTTTTAGTTTACAGTAACCCCCTAAGCCCAATGTCCTTTACCGATCCCTTTTACCTGTTGGCAATTGCCTTTGTGGCAGGTATTAACTTCTTGTTCGTGAGGAGTATTTGGAGGCTTGTTTACTTTCCAAAAGGTGAAGCTAGGGCAATGGATAGGTTTTACCGACAGCATTCACTATACTACAATAAGCTCGATGATAGGCTAAAGAAAAGATTTTTGCAGCGAGCCTACTCGTTTACCAAAAGTTTGAAGATTATTGGCCGAATGGGGGTTGAGGTAACCCAACCAATCAAGCTAATGGTGGTGGCGGCCATGGTGCAGATAACGTTTGGCTACAAGCGCTACTTCCTTAAGAACTTCCGCACTGTTTTTGTTTATCCCGACTCATTTCGAAATCCACATACAGGAAATATGCACGACGGCGAGGTTCATCCCCGAGGGCTAATCAGCTTCTCTCTGAAAAAACTTTTGAAAGGGTTTGAGGATCCCTACGATGCCATTAATCTTGGCCTGCATGAAATGGCGCACGCGCTTATGCATAGTATTTTAACTTCAAGCGGACCCCAGGGGAGTTTGAATGCTACGTTGGACGATATCTTAACCATTGCTAGGTTAGAGATGGAAAAGATTAATGCAGGCGAACCACATGTTTTCAGATCCTATGCAGGTGCCAATGCCAGCGAGTTTTTTGCCGTGGCGGTTGAGCATTTCTTCGAGAATCCAAAGGGATTGAAAAGCGAATTGCCTACTCTATATTCAAAATTGTGCGATTTGCTAAAGCAGGATCCTGCTTTAAATCTGTTTTTAGTGCAATAAAATGTTGGCCTATGAAAAGCATTGCAAGTAAAGGATATTGGTTTGGTGTTTATCTAGGCCTTGCCCTTAGTCTCCTATTCTTTTTCTCCCTTTTGTATTTTACCATTTTTTGGGTTGATGGAGTCAAAGGCCAAGCCGTTATGGCTATTACTATTCTCATCTGGCTTCTATTTACCTTTTATATGTTCAGAGAATTGCTGAAAGTTGTTTCGGTTCAGATAACCAACGAAGGGATACTTGTAGCAACATCCAAAAATGTTAAAAGCCTTGCCTGGAAAGATGTTCAGGATATTGACTACTACCGCCGCAATGGTTTCATGCAGATGGATACCATTACCATTCGGGCTGTTGATTTACCGCAGGATGTGAAAGTTCACACCAAGCTTTTTGCCAACCCCCACGAGCTGGTGCAGGCCATGAAATATGGATTCGATTCGTTTGAGCAGAAGGGCTATGTTGAACTGGGTGGCCTATCTCTTATCAAAGTAAAGCCAATTAATCTCGAGGAGATTAGATGTCAAAACTTTGTTCAAATTTCTCGACTTCCAATACTTAACCCTCGCACCTACTTTCCGTTGGTTGGTTTCTTTGGCCTCTACAAGTTAATCACTGCTCCCTCAATCCACCTATTTGGTGTTATTATGTTTGCAGTTATTATTCTGTTGACCTTTTTGCTTGGTACGGTTGGAATGGGAAAGGTTGGTATTTCCGATAGGTTTGTATTTATAGCAAGCTACTACTATCCATATCGCAAGTATTTCAGGCTATCCGATATCGATTGTGTTTACATTGAAAGACCTACTAAGAATGGGCTGAAGTCGTTACGGGTATTAACCCTTGATGGCAAGCAGAAACTTTTTCCTCTAGACAACCTCACTAAGGCCGATTGGGATTTGCTTGCCGATGCCATGGCCAAAAATGGGGTAAGGGTTGTGGAGCGGTAGCTGAACCTATCGGGTCGTATATTTGTTCTTTTTTCTAAATAATGTATTTATGAAGATTTCGCAGTTTAATATTCGCAATTTTAAGGTTGATGGCGGTGCCATGTTTGGTGTGGTACCCAAGGTGCTTTGGAATAGGGTTTACCCAGCCGATGACGATAACTTAATCCCCCTGTCCCTGCGATCGCTGGTTGTTGAAACCGATGGTAGGGTAGTGCTAATCGATACTGGCTTTGGTAATAAGCAAAGCGATAAGTTCTTTAGCCATTTTGGTATTTTTGGTGGCGATGGGCTAGTTGAGGGTCTAGCTACGCTGGGCTACAAACCCGATGATATTACCGATGTAATTCATACCCACCTGCACTACGACCATTGCGGAGGTGGAATTGCCTTGAACGATAAGGGCGAGTACGTAGCCGTTTTCCCAAATGCAAAGTACCACGTTAGCAAGGGGCAATGGGAGTGGGCCATTAACCCAAATGTACGTGAGGCTGACTCATTTCTGAAAGAAAATTTGCTGCCCATGCAGCAGCTGGGTTTGTTGAATTTGGTAGAGGCTGAGGGCGAGCTGTTACCCGGAATTGAGCTTCGCTTTTTCAATGGCCATACCCGCGGACAGATTGTGCCAATAATCCATTTGCCCAACGGCAAAAAGCTGGTTTACGCTGCCGATTTATTTCCATCAACTGCGCACATTCATCTGGCTTGGAATATGAGCTACGATGTGGAACCACTTGTTACCATGGAGGAGAAGGAACTGTTCCTGAACGAGTCGCTAGAGCATAATTATATCCTTTACTATCAGCATGATTTTTACACCGAGTGTAGCACCCTACAAATGACCCCAAAGGGAATCAGGGCAGGCGAAAAGCTAACCTTGCTAGAGGTGCTGAATTAGCTGAGCTATTTGCCTAAGCGTGTATACAATTAGCGGCCAGAAGCAGTAAGCAAAAAGCAGTGTAGAAACAATGGAGTCGGTAAGTATAATGCTTACGGCTCCATTTCGTTTTAGCATTACTACAATGGAGAAGAACGCCCTAAGCAGCAGTTGCAAGGCAAAAAATGCAAAGATCCTAATGCCAAAAGGGTTGTATGCGTTAGCCAGGTCTAAATTGCCACGAACAATTTCCGAAAAGCTGGCCGATAGCCCCTTGCTGGGTGGTATTTCACCAGTTGCCTCGGTAAGCAAAGCGGGTATGGGATGGCTATTGGCTTTGTATATTAGCGAGTACAGAATAACCCCAGCAAAAGCAATCCCAATTAAAAGGTTTACATAGTGATATGCACGGGTAGAAATATCCGAATTTAACTTACTATTGGGAACGTAATGCCTTTGGTTATTTGACAAACTGCTTGGAGAACTTAAAGCCATGGTGCACATGGTATCGTTGGTGGAATGGTACCTCAAGGGTTATCTCCGTATCGCTAAAATCTACCTTAACAAAACGTGAGCCGGGGAATAGTCTATCCCACAACTTGGTTGCCTTAAACCTGAAGTGCCCAGGGTTTTCCTCAATTAGTTCAAAGCCGCTGCTTTGAAAGTATTCCTTAACTAATTCGGGATCAACCTCCCCATTATGTTTTACCTGAATAATGCTCGACTTGTAGTTGTTTACAATTGCCAATGGCCAAATAAAAGCATAGATGTAAATTACAATAGAATCGGCATAGTGCTGGCCTAACGACTTGCTACCCGTAAAGAAAAGGTAGTAAATAATTAGGTGCGAAATGGCTAGGATAAGGATAGTTCCAGCCGTGGTAATTAGCCAGGGCAAAAGTATTTTATTATTCGATGCTTTTTTTAAACTTATTTCCACTGCAAAGGTGTGTTATTTACTTTTGCTAGATGTGTCGCCCTCGAGGTAGCGCAGCTTGTTCTCAAGGCTATCAATTTTTTGAGTGGAGTGTTCTTCCACCTCCGCTTCAATAGAAATCTCAATGTCTTTAAATGCATCGCGTAACCCCTTTTCAATCTGCTCCAGCTGCCCAGGGTTTCTCATGGCCCTGTCGGTGATGGTATTCAAACCGCTAAAGATCATGAGCCATGCAGCAGCCAAAACTATGGCCAACGCCGATACCACTAAGGATATTATGCCAAGGCTTTTGGATCCATTGCCCCTCGATGCCTGCACAATGGAGATAATGCTGAATATTATGGCTAACCCTCCGGGCAAAAAGGCCACAATGCCAACGCATGGAATAAAGGCCACTATTAATGATATTATGCCCATCACAATGCCAATAATTCCCATTACTTGTCCTTCGGTCGATTTTCTGTACTCTTCCATAATGTTTTATCTAGGTTTGATAAAGACGAATTCCGAATTGAATTGCTGCAACCAGTTCGCTAATCTTTTTTAAGTATAGAAAGAACATCTTCCTCAAGTGTTTTGGTGGGGCGTTCAATAATTCGCCCAATTTCCACTTCGTTGCTCCTGATGATAAACGTGGGAACAAAGTCTATGTACCCCTCGTCAACTCCTGCCTCAGGGCATACTTTTCTCCTGTTTACAGCAATAATGTTAATTCTATCGCTGGGGACGTTAAGCTGATTAAGCAGCTTTAAAAACCGAGGGGTTTCGCGCTTGCTGTCGGGGCACCACGTTGACACAACTAGCTCGAAGGTTACTCCCTTAAGCAAAGGCTTAAGATCATGCAACACTGCAGCATCAGGTTGGTAGCTATCGTAGTTCATGCTAAACCAAGCATTAAAAGGCTCCGTTTGGAAATCCTCAGGTATAACCTTGCCATAAAGTATGTTCTGATTTACCATCTCGTCGAAAATTATTTTGTTGGTATGCTGTGCAAGCACTACCGTTGGACCTATTAAGATTGCAAGCACCAGAATCTGAAGTCTCATTGTCTTGTTTTCGTTTGGATAAAGGTAATACAAAAGTGGAAAACTTAAATGGTAAAACCAATATGTACACTTTCAAAAAAAACATCATAGTCAACCTTCATCAAAGAATTCAATGATAGCAGTGTTGTAATATACTTGTAGAGGTTTATTTGCTTCTGATTTTTAATCATATATAAACAAAAAAAATGGTTCAATATCATCATAAAATCACTTATTATTTTACCTTTGTTTAATAGAAAGTTCCCCTACACCCTAAACCTAACCTAATGTTCGATTATAAACCCAATATAGAAAAGAGGTTGATTAATCGCCGTGAGATTGTATTCATAGTCCTAGCTGGCCTATTCCTGGGTTCTCTCGCCATGCTTAATATATTGGGAATATCACGGTACATCCATTTTCATATCAACATCTTCAATCTCGAAATCCCCGTGATGTTTTTTGTGGGTATCTTACCTTACCCCATCACGTTTCTTTGTACCGACTTCATAAGTGAGCTTTATGGTAAGCACAGGGCCAATATGGTGGTGTGGACAGGATTGATGCTAAACATATGGGTTCTATTTATCCTTTGGCTCGGTGGGATATTGCCTCCAGTACCCGAAATTATTGCTGAAACGGGCTTGCCGGCTGTGAGCGACCAAGATTTCTCGTTTTTTCATATTCGCAAATTAACGTTTGGCGCAACTGCTGCCTCAATGATAGCTTACCTTACCGCTCAGTTTGTCGATGTGCATGTTTTTCACCTTGTTAAGAGTATCACCAAGGGGAAGCATTTGTGGTTGCGTAATAATGTGTCAACCCTTACCAGCCAGCTGGTCGATTCAGTGTCGGTTGTTCTTATCACCTATTTTTATGCGCACGCAATACAAATTCCTGAAGGGAGAACCATCACCCAAACGCTAGTAATATTTATTCTGTCAAGCTACATCTTTAAAATGTTGTCGGCACTTCTCGATACAGTTCCCTTTTACATAGGTGTGAAATACTTATCAAAGTATTTACAGATAGACCCAGTTAGTGAGTTTAAGAAATAGATAAATGCATTATTACGATGGCATTGCATGAAACATTGAACCTTCGCAAGGAGGAGGTAGTACCGGTTGCCATGATGGTATTTCAATCGGTATTCCTTGGTTTTTTTCTAGGGGCTTTTGATGTAAGTGCAAATACCTTATTTCTAAATAGCTTCGATCAGGCAATGATACCCAAGGCTATTGTGATATCGGGCCTAACGGGCATCGTGCTAACCTCTCTTTACTCATACTTTCAGGCTCGATTAGAATTCTCAAGCCTTGCCATTTTGAACCTGTTTACCGTGTTTATCCTAACTTTTGCCCTACGGGCTGGATATTATTTCTCCGATACTAAATGGCTGGCCTTTGCACTATTTGTTCTTATGGGGCCCTTAAATATTGTAGCATTGGTTGGATTCTGGGGAACTGTCGGCAGAATATTCGATCTTCGACAAGGGAAGAGGATCTTTGGTTTTATCGATACGGGACAGGTTGTGGGGGTTATTGTCAGCTCTTTTTCTATCCCTTTCCTAATTACCCTTGGGTTTAAAACCAACAACCTACTGTACATAAGTGCTATCAGTATCTTTTTGGCACTTGTATTTCAGGTTGTAATTGGAGCAAAGTATCCCTATAAGCTTAAGGTTAAGGCCGAGCAGTCCAGCAAAAGAAGTTCATTTGCCAGTACATTAAAGATTCCCTATGTGCGAACAATGGCCATTTTCGTAATTATGTCGATGCTTGTTGCGTTCTTTGTGCACTTCCTGTTTTTGGCTGTGGCATCGCAACGGTTTGACAACCCCGATGAAATGGCCAAGTACTTTGGAGGCCTTATGGGCTCTCTCACTTTTGTAAGCGTACTGATAAAAGCTTTTGTATACGGCCCTTTGATGAAAACCTATGGATTGAAAGTTAGCCTATTGGTGTCTCCATTCGTTATGCTTTTCATAACGGTAAGCGCAGCAGCTGTGGGGAGTTTATTTGGGTTTACTCTTGAGTCCGCAGCTTTTACCCTTTTCTTCCTGCTTATCTCACTTAGTAAGTTTTTCCAAAAGGCTTTGAAAGATTCTATCGAGAGCCCTGTTCTTAAGCTGGTTTACCAGTCGTTGCCCCCCGCTATTCGCCATGAGGTTCAGGCCAGGGTCGATGGAACCATCAACGAGTCGGCAGCCCTGGCATCGGGCGTTATTCTGGCTTTGCTAGGTTTGTTTGCTGTAATAACGCTGCTACACTATGTATATATCCTTATAGGCTTTATTCTTGTATGGTTCTTCATCTCTCTTAGGCTGTTTAGAGGGTACCGAAAAACATTAAAGCAAACCCTTGAGGGAGCCTCAATCAGGCAGGTAGTTGAGTCGCCAGAGTTGAAGTGGTTTTCTGGCATTGCACATTTTGCCGCAGGTAAGCAGTTAGAGATATTGGAGGTATCGAAACCCTGGCTGATTCCAACCTTTATTGAAAGAAACCTGCCAAGGGTAAGCGGCGATGATCTTAGAGCCATATGCGATTTCATTGAGCAAAGGGCATTGGTGGAGATGAAAAATATGCTTGAAGCTAGAAAGGGAGGCCATTTGAGTCCCGAAGATCTAGCAATTATTAATGCCACCCAGGCTTCTCTCAACGACCTAATGAAGTATATTGATGATGAGGAGCGGGTCGCCACCCTAATGAACTCAAAGGATTTTAGCGAAAGGATGTTGGCTGCTAAAATAATCGGTCTTTCTTCTAAAGCCGATATAAGACAGAAGTTGACATTTCTCCTTCGCGACCTTGTGCCACAGGTAAAGAGACAAGCCCTTTGGGCTGCCCGAGGCAAACGATACAAGGAAATTATTAGTTTCCTAATTGATTTTCTCGATAAGGATGAATATGCCCCATTGGCACATTTTGCGCTTATGAACTCAGGCGAGGTGGGCCTCGAAATGCTCGTTACTGCGTTTAGCCGATCAGGGGCAACCGACAGTTTTCAGCAACGAATTATCAGGGTAATCCCCGATACGGGCAGCGCCATTGCTCAAGAGGTCTTGTTCGATAAGTTGAAGATCCAGTCCTTCCTAAAAACAGATGTGCTTAATAGCTTACTTAAGTTAGATTTTGTTGCAGACGAAAGGGAGAGCCTTACGCTTCATCAAATGATTGTTGAACAGGCCAGCGTTTGTGCTTGGAATCTAAATGTTCTTCATCAGTGTCCAGGTCAAGATAAAGCACCAAAGCTTAGGGAAGAACTTGAGGTAGAGGTTTATGCTAGTCGCCATAACCTTTTCCAGATTCTTAAGTTGCTTTACGACAAGAGCTCTATCGACTCGGTAATCGAAAACCTTGAAGCCGGAACTGGCGAGAGCATATCCTTTGCCATTGAGCTGCTCGACACATTTGTGGTGGAGGATCTCAAGCCATACATCTTCCCAATTCTGGAGGATAACTCGCTATCGAATAAAATATGGGCGTTGCAGAACTACTTCCCGCTACCAGAATATAGCTCTGAGTCGTTGCTTAAGGCCATTATCAATCGTAATGAAAACCTTATAGGTAAGCAGGCAAAAATTTACGCCCTGAACGCATTTCGTAACCTTGATGATGTGGGTGTAACTGCCGATTTGGTAGCTCAACTTTTCAATACCGATAGGGTGTTACGCCAGCTCTCAGGCCAGTTAATAAAACAGATTGATAGGGAAAAGTATGGCAGCTACCGTGCAAGGCTTGGCGATAGGCTTAGGGTTGATTTGGATAGGAGCTTAGAGGTTTGCAACTTGATTGGCTCATCAGCAGTAGATAGGCTTGAGTTTTTTAGCGGGTTACCCTACAGTAAATCGCACGCTGCTCCTCTATTTTGGCTTTACAACTCATCAACCATGTTGGTCTCCAATGTTGATATTTTAACCTTAGGGGCTTTTGCAAGTAAAAAGTACTACATCCTTGTCGAGAAGGGAACCCTAATGCTTGAGGTGGACGGCAAGCCTCAAAAACATTTTGTTCCCGGAGATATCTTGGTGGCCGAAGGGGTAAACACCAATGGGATGGAGCTAATGGCCAGCGACGAAACGGTAATTCACTATATAGATTACGGCAAGTTTATATCGAGCATTTATAACTATGATTTTTTAATAGATTACATCCAATGAGCAAATTTAATCTTCCACGGCAGTTGAACATTTTTTCTTACATGAGGCAAACATCTATCTTTCAGCAGCTAATTTACAATGTGGTACTTCCCGTTGTGGTTGCATTAATCCTTTTAGGGGTATACAATTTTCGGAACACCCGCATTATGCTTCTTGAGCACAGAGAGACCCGCAACTTTCTGATATCTGACGAGCTTATACAGGTGCTAAAATTTCAGGATATCACGCTGGCCGTAATCGAAGAGAAATTTAACGACGAGCTGGAGGCCATCAGCAATGAAATTACTCAGAACCACCTGATTTCGTCAAAGGAATTCACCAGCGTCGATCTTAAAGCCTTAAGGCAAACCCTAGGGCTTGACCCAAAGCTATACGACATCTACATAATCGACACCAACGGTGTGGTTATTAACACAACCTTCGAGAAGGATCTTGGGCTTAACTTCTTCAGCTTTGGGAAGGAGCATGAGATGCATATTCGACATATCTTTAATCAGGGCGATTTTGTTAACGAGAAATTTACTATAGAAGCCAATACCCGTCGGCTTAAAAAGTATACCTATCAACCCACTTTGTGTGGCGATTTTATTGTTGAACTTGGGGTCTATTCCACATCGGCTGATGAGGTTATCAACATTATAAAAAATATGCTCCAGGAGGTAGCCTTTAAGCATAGCAACATTGTATCGGCTGAACTTTTTATGAATGCGGATGACCCCTTCTCGCTTACCATAACCGATCCCATTGAGGAGGAAGAGAAGGAGTTTTTGAAAGAACGGTTTGTGTTGAGAGATAGCATTACCGTGGAGAAACGAATTGACAAGCGTTTCTTATCGTACCAGTACATTTATACCCAATCCAACGATTCCGAACTCTACAAAGGTTCTGTAATTCGCATTGTTTCCGATAGAACAGATGAGATTAGGGCCGAGTATGTGCGGATGCTCATATTTATTCTAATATTCTCGGCTATTCTTTTTGTTATAATTATTCTAATCTACCGGAAGACTAAGGTTATAACCAACCCTATAAAGAAACTGGTTGAGCACGTAAACCGAATCTCATCGGGCAATCTCAGTGAGAGGGCCGATGTAAACGGAAGCATTGAGATTGTTACCCTTTCGCGTAGGTTCAACAAAATGATTGCCGAGCTGGAGGAATTGTATCGCGACTTGGAGCAGAAGGTTAAGGATAGAACTGCCGAGGTGGTAGCCCAAAAGGAGGAGATTGAGTGCCAGCGCGATTTGTTGGCCGAGCAGCAAAAGCATATCATGGACAGTATTCAATATTCCAAACGCCTACAGACGGCCATACTCCCAACGCACGAGTTTATTAAGGAGCTATTCCCCGAGTCTTTTGTCTACTACAAACCCAAAGATATCATCAGTGGGGACTTTTACTGGTTTCACCAGCACGGCAACAAGCGATACTTTTCTGCGATCGACTGTACAGGGCATGGTGTTCCGGGGGCCTTGGTTTCCATGGTGGGGCAAAACTGGTTGAACTATGCCGTAAAGGATTTGCAGCTAGAAAAACCGTCGGAAATACTTGATGCCTTAAACAACGGGGTTAAAGCAACTTTTAAAGAGAAGGATGACGACACCTCGGTTAAGGATGGAATGGACCTGGCCCTGTGCTGTGTCGATTACGATACCATGACCCTAGAGTTTGCAGGAGCATATAATCCCGTCCTAATTATTTCCAACGGCGAGCACACCCAAATAAAGGGCGATAAGTTCCCCATTGGTGCCTTCTTTAGAGGGAATGCTGGAGCCTTTACTAACCATACGGTTAAGGTTAACCGAAACGATATTGTTTATGTATTTTCCGATGGGTTTGCCGATCAGTTTGGTGGCCCCGATAACTTTAAGTTTCTAACCAAACGATTCCGAGAGTTGCTAATTCAAATTCATCAAAAGCCTCTTGCCGAACAGTATGAAATACTTGATTCGACACTAAGGGATTGGGTTGGAAGCCTGGAACAGGTTGATGATATTACAGTGATTGGGATTAAAATCTAAGCAGGATGTCAAACTTTACCCTAGTCATATGGTACGATCAGCAAGTTGATGTTGAGGCTGCTTTTGTCAAAAACTTTTCAGCCGATATTCAGAAATGCTTGCGGCGCTATCTGCCCGATTGTGAGGTAACGATTTTGCATAACACTGAAGGTGAAGCATGGAATCTATACATCCAATCTGCTCAAAGTCCAGTTCTCTCCATCAACAACAATCCGGAGTCGTATGGCTATATAGTTCAGGTTGAGCCAGTGCAACATAACATTCCGTTAGTATCAAACGAGCAATACTTGCTATGGGACAAGCATTTTGAAACTGATGAGGTAAGGTTATATAGACCCCACGATATGCAAACCAAGTCTAAGTATTGGGAGAAGTTAACGGATATTTCCATTGCGATTAGTAGCGAGTATATTGGCGATAACGTTACCTCAGCTAAACCAAGGGTATATCTTTCCTTGGATGATAATAATAACTATGCCGATAGAGAGAACTTAAAGCGCGACTTAAGCGATTTAGGTTACCATGTTCTTCCCAATCAAGCCTTAAGCAGTAACTATCACGAGTGTACTAAGCAAATTGATGAAGCACTTGTTGGAGTTGAGATGATAATTCATATTATTCCTCCCATATACAATATTCACTTTCCCGAAAGTCAACTATCGCTTACTGAGCATCAGTGCAACCGTTCGGCCCTGCTAATGGAAAAGGAGGGAGAAGCCCCTCTCCGAGTAATTTGGATATCCTCTGCCTATGAGATAACCGACGAGGTGAACCAGGTGTTTATTGAGAAAATTCAGAGGGATCCAAGTCAAACACGGGGTTCAGTTGTGCTAAAATCATCACTTGAAGATTTGAAGAAGTACTATCGGCAAAAAGTTACACCAGAAGAAAAGTTGACATCCGATGACGATCATCGTGATGGCGTTTACGTAGTTGCTGATAATTCTTCGCAAGAGGACATAGTTGTGGATACACTGAAGGAGCGGAGAGTTAAAGCCTCTTCCAACATCAATAATATATCCTATACGCAGCACCTCGAATTGTTGAGCAAGGCCAGTTCGGTTGTGATTTGCTATACCGACCACAACCCAAATTGGCTGGCGGTTAAGGCCAACGACATCCTTAAGTCGAAAGGTGTTGATAGAGCACAGATGTTCGATAGGGTGGTTCTTTTTAGGGGCGATAAATCCTTGGATGTGAAAACGGCTAATGGTGTTTTTACTGATATGGTTGATAGCCTTTCGGATTTGAAAACGATCTTTAACCAGAGTTCTAACAAATAAATTTGTAGCCCATGGATACCTTATCCAGGCAGAATAGTATAGTAAACGTTTTGGAGAATCCTTTCCCCGGCCTACGGCCGTTCGAACCCAAGGAGGCTCACCTTTTCTTTGGCCGCGAGGGGCAAAATGAGGAGATCATCGAGAATCTTTCTGCCAATAGGTTTGCCGCAATCCTTGGAGCGTCAGGTTCAGGGAAATCTTCGCTTATATACTGCGGTCTACTCCCCACTCTTTATGGTGGTTTTCTGCACAATGGTCGATCCAAATGGCGCGTAACCGTTACGCGGCCAGGCACCAGCCCAATAGAGAATCTGGCTCACTCCATTGCTGAAGCTTTTTCATCGGAGGGGAAGGAGGATGATGTTGAGTCCGATGCAATGATCAACCAGGCTGTTCTTAAGCGATCTGCCAATGGAATTTCCAATGTGCTAATGCAAAGTAGGCTTGCAGCAGATGAGAACGTGTTGATTCTTGTTGACCAATTCGAAGAGATTTTTCGATACCAGTATTCAAGTAATCAGCCGAATGCACTCGATAATGTTGAGCATTTCATCAACTTGCTGGTTAGCGTGGTTAAGCAGCAAGAGTTGCCGGTTTACGTAGTGATTACTATGCGTTCCGACTTTATTGGCGATTGTTCACCCTTTCAAAGGTTTACTCGATTAATCAACGATAGTCACTACCTAATCCCTCGGATGACCCGCGAAGATTTTCGCAAGGCCATAACAGGACCCGTAGCGGTTGGTGGAGGACAAATTTCTGATCAGCTGGTACAGCTGCTGCTCAACGAGATGGGGAATAATCCCGATCATCTCCCCATCCTACAGCATACCCTCATGCGCACCTGGGAGTACTGGGTAAACCACACCGATACAAGCAACCCCATTGGTATTGTTGAGTACGAGGCCATTGGTCGATTAGAGCGAAGCCTCTCGAATCATGCTAACGAAGCTTTCGATGAGCTGTCGGTTGAGCAGAAGCGTGTGTGCGAGGTAATATTCAAATCGCTGACCGAAAAAGGAGCCGACAATCGCGGTATTCGTAGGCCTACTAGTGTGCAGGATTTAGCGGCCATAGCAGAAACATCATTCCATGATATTATTTCAGTGGTGGAGATATTCCGGCAGCAAGGAAGGACTTTTCTTACACCTCCGCCCCACGTACCATTGACCGAAGACTCCATGGTTGATGTATCCCACGAGAGCCTTATGCGCGTTTGGGATAAGCTCAAGATATGGGTCGAGGACGAGTCGGCGGCTGTGAAAATGTACCTTCGCCTAGCCGAGTCGGCTGAGCTATACAGCGAGGGCAAAACAGGCTTATGGGGGCCACCCGATTTGCAGATGGCAATTAATTGGCGACAAAAGCAGGAGCCTAACCTTGCCTGGGCAGTCCGATATCATCCCGCTTTTGAGCGGACAATGGTGTACCTGCGAACCAGTGAGGAGGAGTATATTGCTGAGGAGGAGAATAAAATCCGCCTACAGAAAAGAGCCCTTAGGCGATCCCGCATTGTGGCAGTTATTCTTGGCTCGGCGGGTATGATTTCCATAGGCTTAGGAATACTTGCCCTAATTCAGCGGCAGGACGCACTAAAGGCTCAAACCGAAGCCCTTGAGCAAAAGGATATAGCAGAGCTACGGCGAGTTGAGGCAGAGGAGCAGAAAACATTAGCAGAGCAGAACGCGGAGCTGGCAAGGCAGCAACGGGAGCAGGCCGAATTGAGCCAGATTGAAGCGGAAAGGCAACGATTGATTGCCCTTAAAAACCTAAATGAGGCCGACAGGCAGCGACTAATAGCAACCCAGAAAGAGCAAGAGGCTACCGCAAACCAAAAGTTGGCCGAAGCAAATGAGATAAGAGCTCTTGAACAGCAACGATTGGCCGAGGAGGCAAGCTTTGAGGCCGAACGAAGGCGAATGCTTTCCATCTCCCAGTCGATGGCTGTGAAAAGCCAGCAGATGCGGGCAGATACTACCCTCAAAGGCTTGTTGGCATTTCAGGCTTATACCTTTAACCAGGATTTCAATGGTGTCTCCTATAACCCCGACATTCATAAGGCGATATACCTTAGCTCAAAGTTCTACAAAGGTGACAACTATAATGTGCTTGATGCGCATAGAAGCTTAGTGAGAACCCTCCATTTCTCAGAAAACACTTTGTACTCGTCGGGGAGCGATGGCAGGCTGTTCGCCTGGGAGAATGGCTCAAGAGAACCAAATCAGCTAAGGGAAAACCTATCCGTTGTGAAAAAGGTTATTGTGGATGAAGATGAGATTGTGGGGATAAACAATAACGGGATATTTCGAGTTGATAAGCATAGCAATGCCTATTCCGAAAGGGTATACTTTCCCAACGACATTAAGGATTTTTACAAGCTCAATAACGGTAAACTTCTACTGGTGTTTGCCCAGAGCATTGCCACGGTAAACGACTATCAGGACAACCCTTCGGAAGTGTACAGAACAACCAATCGGATTAATGCCTCTAAGTTTAACCCCAGCACAGGGACACTGTTCCTAGCAATGGCCGATGGACAGGTGCTGTCTGTAAGCGAGTCGGACAATTGGCAAATGCCTAAGCAGATAGCTATGATTCCCGATAGTAACTGGGGTGAGGTGGGATATTCTGAGCAAAGGAAAATTCTGGCCGCAGGGTTTGGCAACTTTCAGGGGGCAATCTATTTGTGGAGCATCGAAACAGGAGAACTCCTGGATGTGCTGAGGGGGCACAGCGCTAAGATTACTGGGCTAGCATTTTCAAGCGATGGTCGCTATATGGCCAGTTCCAGCTACGATGGAAGTGTTAGGCTCTGGCACCTCGACGATTTGAATACACTGCCAATAGTTTTTGATGATCATGAAACCTGGGTTACCTCGGTAACCTTTACTCCCGATGGCAAGTTCATTGTAAGTGGTGATAAAAATGGTAGCATAAAGCTATTACCTGTGGATATATCTACTATTATTTCTGATTACTGCCAGTTCATTACCCGAACTTTAACACCCGAGGAGTGGAATAGCTACGTGGGCGAAGATATTGAGTATAACCCCAAGGAGTGCAAGGTAAATTAGATTCGATTATGTGCCCAATTAAAATACATCAATGAAAAAGCAATTGCATCAAATTAGTAGAATAGTGCTTTTAGGGGTATTTGTGCTCATGGGAGCTACGGGATGGACTCAGAATACCTGCTCCGATCAGCTGCGGTTAGCGCAGCGTAAGTACGATAGTGGACTCCTCGACGATATTCCATCAATAATAGAGCCGTGCCTAGAGCGTGGATTCACCAAGGAGGAGAAGGCCAATGCCTATAAGTTGCTTATCCAAAGTTACCTGTTTAGCGATTTGCATGACCAAGCCGATAACGTTATGCTTAGGTTTCTACGCGAGTTTCCCGAGTATCGCATCGCCCCCAACGATCACACAGAGTTTGTTAACCTACACCGAACCTACAGAACAACGCCTATTATGAAGATTGAGGCCAGCATTGGAGTCTCACTAACGTTACCCTGGGTGCTAGAGTATTACGGCCCTGAAAACTTGAGTGTGCCCAACGTGTCGTACGCCTCTTCTTCCGGAATTACGCTTGAGGGGAATTATATCGACCAGCTGACTGGTGATTTTGATATTAGCCTGGGGCTTTCTTTCTCATTCCTTAGGATTGGATATAGCAATGATGTTTACGACTACACAAGTACATCGGCGGTTTTTCGCCAATCATACATTGGAGCCCCATTGGCGGTAAGGTATAACAAGAAAATGCTGGGCGTAAATATGTTTGCTAAGGGAGGGGTAGAGCCAGTTTTCATGCTTTCGTCAACCATCGGTTTTACTCGTGACGTTCTTGCTGCTCAGGATCCAATATCGGGAGACGAGAATGTACTTGGGCAGCAAAGGTGGTTCGATGTTAGGCCGATTGTTTCAGTGGGAGCAGATTTTAGCATTGGGGGAGCTCAGCTCTTTGTTACTGCAGGATTTCGCTTTGGTACAATTAATCCAACGCAAAAATCACTACGCTATAGTAATGACGATCTTTATCAGAAGTACTACTTCATCCCCGATGATTACCTTACTCATCAGGCCTTTATTAGCTTTTCATACGTATTCTCAGTGTATAGTCCCAAAAAAATATTTTAGAAACAGCGCATATGAATTGGATAATATTTGACACGACTAGCAATCCCCAAAAGAAAATGTTTTGGTGGCCGAAAAGTGTTGGGACGGTTTCAGCATTGAGAACTAGTCAGAAAAAGATTGCTCACCTTAGCCATTGCCTTTTACTACTTTTAACCATTGCCCTTTCCGCATGCAGTAGGGAGATTTCAGATTCTCAGACCCAGAACTTTATTAAATTCTTTGGCGGAGGACAAAACGCCGAGGGATTTGATATGGTTGAGGTGCCTGATGGTTATATTTTTGCAGGCTTCAATACCACAACGCAATTTAAGAAGCAGGTGTACGTTGTTAAAACCGATAAGGCTGGAAATGCCCTGTGGGCTAGGCAGTATGGAACAGCTCAAGCCGATGAGGCAGTTGTTGTAAAACCATTTAACGACGATATCTACCTGCTTTGCAACTCGAAAAACGATATCACAAGCTTAACCACATCATACCTACTAAAGCTGAATAGTAAGGGCGATTCGTTAACTTCATTCCCCTTTGGGGAGGCGACCTATTCGCTTGTCCTAAACGACTTTCTTGTTGAGGAGTCATCTATCTATGTAGTGGGTGAATCCTATCAGAACTCTCCAACCCAATCCGATTACTTTTTTGGACGGTATGATCATCTCGGAAGTCCCGTGTGGGAGCCAAAAACATTTACATCCTCAGGAAATCAGGTGTTTAGCAGGGCTTTCCATAGCTCCAACGGAAACATTATTGCTGTGGGAACAAATTCTGCGGTAATTGGCAGTGGTTATACTCATATTGCTATGGTTGAGTTCACTTCCCAAGGACTCCCTATTTATAATGTGAACCTACCCTCAGCTGCAAATTATTATTTTGGTGATGCTTTTCTCCATGATAACCATTTGGTAATTGCATACAACACGATATCTCAAGGCAACTTCACCGCCGAAGTTGTTTGCGTTTCAGCGTCAAGTTATCAACTTGTATGGCAAGCCGAAGCTAGCATAGATAAAGAGATTAAGGCACTTACAAAAGGCTCTGATGGAACTATTGCCGTGTTTGCTGAACAGGGTGCCCAAATTCATCTGTACCAGCTAAACGAGCAGGGCCACATCATCCTATCGAACGATGAGGTAAAGAGCATGTTGGGATATGTGGAAAAAGCAATTTCCACATCCGATAAGGGCTGGGCTTTTATAGGCACAACTGCCCCAGAGTATGGTACCATGATGCAGGTTGTTAAAACCGATGCCAATTTATTTCTTTTTGAACAGTAATTATAGGAGAGTGAGATTATGAAGACTAAGAGATTTTTAATGCTGATAATATTGTTCCTGTCCGGAACCCTAGCCTATTCGCAGCTTACTGTCACCATCGAATCTGCTACAACTAGTCCAACTAGTTCTTCGCCAATCCAAATTACAATTACATTTAGCGGTGGCCTTCCTGTTACAGGTTTTGAGTTGGCTGATATTTCGGTAGTTAATGGAACTGTATCGAATTTTAACAATTCATCAAACCCCATTTTCACTGTTGATATTACCCCAGGTTCAGAGGGAATTGTAACTATAGATATTGCAGAAAATGTAGTTGAAGAGACCAATAGTGTTGCATCGCAATTTAGTATACTTTACGACATTACAGCACCTAATGTAACAAGCATTGTACGTAAGGATGCGGCACCGGAGTTGACAAATGCAGCCAGTGTCGATTTTACAGTATCTTTCGATGAGCCCGTTACGGGTGTTACCATTGACAACTTTAGCTTGAGTGGATTAGGCGCCACAGGCGCAAGCATTTCCACCGTGTCAGGTTCGGATGATGAGAGGTTCGTTACTGTAATCACGGGTAATGACGGTGGCCTTGAGCTAAACCTTTCTGTAGTAGATGGTATTAAGGATGCTGCTGGTAACGTTTTGGCCGAAACCCATTCGGGTGATGAGGGTTATTTGGTTGATAGAACCGCTCCAGGAATCCCCACTGTAACTGGTCCCACGCTAACAAACAATGCTAAGCCAACATGGGAGTGGAGTCAGCATGGCGTAAACCCTGGCAATGGAATATTCCGCTACGGTTATGCCGAGGGAACTTGGATTGAACCAGAGACAACAAATACAACTTTCACCCCCGACACTGATTTGAATTCTGGAACTCACACGCTTTTTGTTCAGGAGCAGGACGATGCGGGCAACTGGTCGCTTTCAGGCAGCCATGCCATTGAGGTTGATCTGGTACCGCCAGCAGCTCCATCGATAAATGGGATAGTTGATGGTTCGTTTACAGTCAACCAACAGTTTACCCTCACAGGTGTCGAGGCAGAAGCCACAGCAAAGTATAGCCTCGACAATGGAGCAACCTGGGAGGTCTATTCAGAACAGGTAACCCTTTCGTTAGACGGCGAATATAATGTGGTTGCATACCAAACCGACAAGGCTGGGAACGACTCACCTCCTACTGCAACCATTACGGTAATAATCGATAGAGTAACTGAGACACCTTCCCTTTTGAGTCCGATAAGCAATTCGTATATAAACGCCGATATTGAGTTGGGGTTCGAACTGCCCGAGGATGCTGCTGCTGGCTCTGTGAAAATCACGTTTAGTACACCCGACAAAGTTGATCGGGTATTGACACTTAACAACCTGAATGGGTTTGAGGAACAAGGGATCCATTATTTAACTCTTAATGGGGAGAAACTCGATGATAATCCTAATGTTCAGTCGTACACTGGATACGACTACCTAATTGATGGGCTTATCTATACTGTAAAAGTAGAGTACCAAGATGTACTGGGAAATAGTACAGCCACGGCTACTAACGTGAATATTCAGTATAGCTCAACCAACCCCGAGGCTAGTTTCTCGGCCATTTCCCCTAATCCAACTAACATCGCCGTTGGGGATGTTGTTCTAAACTTTACAAAGTATGTAAAAGCCAACGAGGTTACTTACAACGATTTTAATCTTACGCGTGATGGCGAAGATGTTACTCTTAACAATACTTTACCGATATCTCATAATAGCGATTACTACTATAACACTTATTATTCAAATCCATTTACTCTCGATTTAACCGGTTACACAGAAGTTGATGGGAATTATGAGCTAACGCTGGTTGCCTCTGGCTCAGGAATAGTGGATTGGTATGGGAATCCCATTCAGAATAATGCCACTGTAACCTGGACAATGGATGGCACACCGCCCACACTATTGCCGGTTACCATCAGTTCTAACAATGCAAATCCCTCGTTTGCTTCGGTTGACGATGAGATAATGCTATATTTTGAAGCCAATGAGGTCATCATTGTCAACTCGGTGAGTATTGGAGGGATGGCTGCCGATGTTTTTAACTTGAATGGGAATAAGTGGTTGGCATTTATTACAGTTCCATCGGATTTTGCTGTTAGCGGAGAGGTGCCTTTCGAAATTTCCTGCACCGATATGCTAGGGAACACAAGTATAGTAACCCAAACCAGCAATGAAAGCAAGGTTATCTTTGATGTTGTGCCACCACAGGTTATTAACGCCACGGTTTCTGATGGTTTATACGGAATTGGTCAAAATCTTGATCTTGTCCTTACCTTTAACGAGAAAGTGCTTGTTTCGGGAGTTCCAAGTGTCTCTTGTTCAGTTGGCGAAAATAATCTTTCGGCAGCCTACATTAGTGGCTCAGGTACATCCAACCTTACATTTCGATATACTGTTGTTGAGGGCGACCTTGATGCTGATGGGGTTGAGCTTGGTGATGTAATCCTATTAAACGGAGGAAGCATCTATGATTTGGCAGGCAACGATGCCAACTTATCTTATACCCCACCTTTAACCAATAACGTTAAGGTAGATGGTGTTCGTCCTGTGGTTATCTCAATAAATACCCTAACACCAGCGCAAACCATAACCAACGCCAATAGCTTGGTGTATAGGGTAACCTTCAGTGAGAATGTTTCAGAGGTTGGTGTTGGTGATTTCACCCTTGCTACAACGGGCTCGGCCACAGGCCTTGTTGCTTCTGTTTCGGCTGCCTCAGGGACTGTGATTGATGTAACCCTTACAGATGTTTCGGGTGAAGGAACCATTCGGCTAAATCTAAAGGACAGTAATACAGGAATAATAGATAATGCTGCAAATGCGATTGCAGGTGGGTTTACTACGGGTCAACAGTATACTATCGACAACACACCGCCAACAGTTCTGCTTAGCGATAACCACTCAGGGGCTCTTGTCAAGAAGGGGGATGCGGTTATAATACGCGCGACATTTACGGAGGCGAATCAGATAAAAGAGTCTTTGCAACCCGTAATAACAATATCCGAAGAGGGTATTAGCACTGCAATGGCACGGATTAGTAACCTGGAGTGGGAATACGAATGGACTGTTAGTTCAGAGGGGAATGGTGATGTTCAAGTTACCATTCAGGCTTATGATTTGGCTGGTAATGAATGCGCACCTGCCACAGGCAAAACAGCCTATACTCTTGACAATACCCCACCCAGTCTTGTTACGCTTTCTATCCTTTCAGATCAGACCAACGCTCACTGGGCAAAAGCGGAAAGTATAGTAACCATAACCTTTACATCCACGGAACCCATAAAGAATTTGGATGCAACTATTCTTGGTAAACCACCTACCACACTTCACAATGTATCTGGCAATAGCTGGCAACTAAGCTACACCATAGCTGGTGATGAAACTCTGCTGGGTGTTGATAAAGAGGTTGACTTTAGCATTGCTTTTGAGGATCTGGCTGGTAATGCCGCCTTGTATAGTCAGGATGATGTTGTTGGCCTTGGTGTAACCCTCGATATTACTCCTCCTGCATTGTCACCAGTAACAATAAACTCCGACCACTCAAATCCCGATAGAGCAAGAGTTGGCAGCCTTATTACAGTGCAGGTTGAAGCCAATGAGCCCATTGAAAGGGTGACGGCAACTGTAAATGGTAGAGTTGCCATAGCAGAAGAGTTTGATGCGTTGAACCATATTTGGTATGCATACTACTATATGCGCGACGCCGATGTGCATGATACCGATGTTGCTTTTAGTTTTACTTGCTACGATTTGGCTGGTAACATAAGCGTGGCTAACGATATTACTAGTGGTAGTAAGTTGCGATTCGATAAGGTCAAGCCAACTATTGGAGATGTTACAATATCGTCTAATAATTCGGTTTCTCCTCTTACTCATACCGCGCTAAACGATGATGTAACTATTAGCTTTAGCACTTCGGAGGATGTTGAGGACCCAGTAGTGCTTATAAATGGGCGCAGTGGGTCGGTAGTAGGAGGGGGGCAGAGTTGGACCGCTTCACGCTCAATGGATAATGATGATGTGGAGGGCATAGTTACCTTTACGATTGATGTGACTGACAAAGCCGGAAACGAATCTGCCACCAAGTTTACAACCGACGATGGTACCTCCATTGTGTTTGATAAAACACCTCCCCAAATTATTTCAGCACAGGTAAATCATGGGGTGTATAAAGTTAATGATTTAATCAGCATAGCTATTCAGGCCGATAATAGCAATTACTCGGCAACTACTCCAACAGTGAACGGGTATTCAGCCGTATTTACCAACAATAGCAATACTACCTACACGGTTAGCTATACTGTGGAGGAAGGGCATAGTGACCTATCTGAATCAGCCATTCTGCCTGCTGAAATTGAGTTGCAAGATAAGGCAGGAAACACTACACTTATTTCGCAAGCCAATGTTAATAGTGGCTCAATAGTAATTGATGCCAATACGCCCCAGGTGTCGACTGTTGAGAGTGTGAGCACTACTGGTGAGCATCTAAAGGTGGGCGATCAGATTATCTTCACGTTAACTCTTGTGAACCCAGAAACAGGGCTAGCAATTTATCCCTCAACATACAACGGAGAGCCCATCCTATGGTTGCCCGATGCATTGGGCGCAACATATAGCGCAACATACACTATTGCCGATGGAAACGAATCGCACTCATCACCTCCTGCCATTGCCCCAATCACAGCCACCGATATCGCTGGTAATACAAGCATTCCCTATACCTATAGCGGAATTGATGATAAGCCAATTTACGCATCGAACCCAACGGCTACCATAACAGGCACAACCACTAAATGCGACGATGGGGTAACGACCCCCATCCTATTCGAATTTGTTGGTTATCCGCCCTTTGCCTTGACCTACAGTAATGGAACCGATGTGGTTGGTCCAATTAATGTCACAGGTTTATCATACGAGATAGAGGTTGAAAGTGGCGAATACACCATTGTCAACTTAGTTGACTCTAAGGGCAACGCTACAACCACAGCATTGCAGGAAGCCATCATTACCGTTAATCCCTTACCGCTAGTATCCTTGAATATAATTGGATCGCTGTACAATGTCAACGACCCACGGGTCGATTTAAAACCATATGCAACCCCCGCTGGGGGAGTGTTCTCCGGTGATGGTGTTAGCGCCAATGGTTTCTTTTACCCGTCGATGATAGAGGTTGATGGCGATGACCAAATTGTACCCATAACTTACACTTATACCGATGTAAAGGGTTGTCAGAACTCAGCCACCCAGAATGTAGCCGTATCAACAGGAGGCGCAGTTGTTGAAGGTGTCCAATCCTCCTACTGTCAGTACGATTTGCCTGTTGATGTACTGGGTAAGAATCCCAATAGTATTGTAGGTTGGTTCGATATTCCAACATCAGCGCATGGCTGGGTAGACCACGGGAATAACACCCTAACCATTTCTCCGCAGGAGTTTTTTGCTGGCGAACACACCATCATGTACTACTATGTTGATGGAGGAACAACTTTCGATGCCCAGCGTACCTTCGTGATCGATTCGGTTGGAGCAAATATTGATTTTGGCCCATTACTTCCTAGTTACTGCTCAAACGATAATGTTGTAAGTATCCAAGCTCAAAACCTATACCCCTCAGGTGGTTCAGGTTTTTTCACTGGCCCACCCAGTGGATTTGGAACACAGACTGGTTCTAATCAAGCCACTTTTGAGCCATCAATGGTTAATGATTTTGACGAAACGTACGAAATATCATACTACTACCAATCTCCTAGAGGGTGCGTTTCCAAAACAGTAACTAAAGAAGTTGTTGTTAATTCTGTTCCGGTGTTGGATTTTAGTATTAGAGATAATTACAACTATAACGAAGCCCCTGTAACGCTTTCAGGGAACTTTTCAGGAGGTGTCTTTTCTGCTACAGGAGGAATCGTGGTCGATAATATTCTTTACCCAAACCGAAGGGATCCCGGTTCAATTAATATTACCTATTACTACCAAGACCCGATTACTGGTTGCTCCAACTCGTTAGTTAAACCAAGCCGTATTCGTGAAGCCACTGAGGTAATCGAAGGCTTAGATAATGTATATTGTTATTCAAAGGATATTATAAACATTTCTTCACAGGTTACCGATGACGCATTGCTTATTGGTGAGTTTATTAGCGATAAGGGTGGAATAGTTTCTGTATCTGGCAATACGGCTGAGTACAGCATTGCCGAGGCTGGAAATGGAACAGACCGGGTTACCTTTAGGTATATCATAGGTGAAACTCCCTATGAGGTATCAACTACTGTTCTGATAGACTCCATCGGGCCAGTGTCAATAACTGGACTAGCCGAGCATTACTGTGCCGATAGCAAGCCTGTAGAAATTAGAGGGTACTTGGAGAATGCATTGCAAGGAACAAGAAGCCTGTTCTACACTGGGGATCCATCAGCATTCAGTAGTACAGGAAGCGTTGCAACTCTTTCGCCTGCATTGGAGACTCCTGGTAGCTACGATGTAACCTTTGAATTTACATCTGTTGCCAGTGGTTGCAGTCGCGATACAACTTATTCCTTCGACATTCACCCTTTGCCACTGGTTTCTACCACCATTCCCGATTATTATAATGTGGATGCAGAACCTCTAATCCTTCAGGGGTTCCCTGCTGGCGGACTGTTTACAGCCGAACGTGGGGTCTCGGGTAACGAGTTTTACCCTGCGGTAGCAGGAGCGGGAGCTCATAATATTTTATATACCTATTCAGATGAGTATGGGTGTGTAAATTCATCGCTACATTCCATTGTTGTTGTTGGAGCCGATGGTGAGATTTCTATGCCCAACTTTGCTTGCATCGACTCCAATCCAATTACCATTACAGCAACTACTGGAAATGGCTTAGTGGGTGAGTTTATAGGGAAGGGTATTGTCAATACCGGTGATGGTGAGGCAACGTTTGATCCAGCTATAGCCGGTAAGGGAGTTCATAACATCACTTATAAATACCTGTTCGCTGCGGATGGGGTGACTGAACTATTTCTAAGTAGGAATATTGAGGTGGATAGCCTTGGCCTTGTCGAGATTTTTGGACTTGAAGATGTGTATTGTCATAGCGATCCTTCCACACTGCTTACAGCATCGCCAGCAGGTGGAATATTTACTAACACTGAGTATTTGGTCGTAAATCGATTTTATCCTTCGTTGGCAAGCACCGAGAGCCTAAACCCAGTTTCCTATACTTTCACCAATAATCGCACGGGTTGCTCTATTACTGGCGCAATGGAGGTTGATGTTAGGCCAGTGCCTAAGGTTAGATTCAATGTGGAGCAGTCCTGCTCCGATTTACAGACAGACCCCGTTCAGTTTGTAAACAACACCGTATCTGTCGATCCCGTATCAGCATGGCAATGGAGTTTCGATTCACAGGGGTTTGCCACTTCTACCGAGGAGAATCCAAACTATTTGTACTTGACCTCAGGTTCAAAGCAGGTTACGCTAATTGCAACCACGACATTTGGGTGCCAAACCCGAATAGATTCCATTGTAAACATTGGTTTAGTGCCCAAAGCAAACTTCACCCGCGAGAATGAATGTTTTAATAATCGAGAAGTCGTTTTGGTAAGTACAGTCGGTTCAGCAAGTATTGTGAACTATAGGTGGGAACTATCCGATGGGACGACCTACGAGGGCGAAAGCCTTAACACCATTGGCCATATGTTTCCGGCAGTGGATACTTATGATGTAAAGTTAGTAATTACATCGAAAGAGAATTGCAAAGACTCCATTGTTAAAGCCATAAGGATACTTCCGTTGATAAAGTTTGACGCTGTCGACGGTAGCTATTACTTCGAGAATTTTGAGTCAAACGATGGCAATTGGCTGGCACGAGGGCTCTCCGAAGGCGATACCTATTCATGGCGCTTAGGACACCCCAATGGTGATATTATTAATAGCCCTTCATCAGGCGAAAATGCATGGTTTACAGATGTTGACCTGGCTAACCAGGCAGTAGAACAATCGCAGGTAGTAAGCCCCTGCTTCGACTTAAGTGGTCTGCAAAGGCCCATGATGAAGTTGGGAATATGGTCATCACCGGTTGCTGGCCGTAATGGCGCTGTTGTTCAGTATTCAATCGATGATGGAAAGACATGGGTAACTCTGGGAGAGCAGGAGTCCGGGATTAACTGGTACAACTCCTCATCCATCCAAAGCCAACCCGGTGGGCAGATTACTGGCTGGAGCCGAGATGCTATGGATAGCTGGGCAACTGCTCGCCATAGCCTCGATGAGCTTAAGGGTAAAACCAACGTAAGATTCCGAATTGCTTTTGCAGCCGATGGTTTGGCAATTGACTACTTTGATGGTTTTGCTTTTGATGATGTTTGGATTGGAAACCGCGAGCAGAATTTATTGGTTGAGTATTTTACCAATACCACCCTGCTGTCCACTGCTCAAGCCAACACTAGTATGGCACTGCTTGAGGATGAGAATGAGCTGGATGTAGTACCTATACACTACCATACCGATAGCCCTTACGGTGATCCAATATTTGAACTGTACCCCTCAGGTATCTCTGCTCGACAGCTATATTATGGGGTAACCGGAATTCCCTATGCCTTGGTGAATGGAACCGAGGAGTTTAGCTTCTCATCCTTTGAACAGAACCAGACTAACATTGTAAATATTGAGCGATTAAAGGATCCAGCAATAGCTATTTCTGTACACGGGACAGCTAGTAATTCTTTGGATATCACTTTAAGCATTGAAGCTCTTGAACCGATTGACAACCAAGAACTAGTAGTTCACTGTGCTGTTGTGCAAAAACTGTTTGTGTTAGACCAAGCAATGCAAGGTCAGGATGAGTTTAGCAACGTGATCAGACAGTTCATTCCCGATCCTGGAGGAACTTGGCTTAAGAGCAACTGGAGTAAAGGAGATAAGGAAAACCTTTCGTTAAGTTGGCCAATACCTCCGCAATTGAATAAGGAACAGCTAAGCGTTGTGGTTTTTGTGCAGAATGTTTTAAACCACAAGGTTTACCAAGTGCAAACGGTCAAGCTTTCCGACATAAGCACATCATCCCATCTAGAGCAAACGTCAAGCATATCCTTGTATCCTAACCCGGCAACATCATCGGTGCGCCTTGTTAGCCCTAGCCAAATGGAGCAGATTACTATAATTGACGCTTCTGGGCGCGTGCTTAGGATTGCTCGGGCAAATAGTACGCAGGTTGATATTGATGTCAATGCCTTGAAACCCGGTATGTACATAGTTCACGTTAAGCATCAGGGTGGGTTTGAAGCACTGAAGTTTGTTAAAAAGTAGTTAATTGCGTAAAAACGGCACAGCATGAAGGGGAAACCCTTTGCATGCTGTGCCGACTTTTACTAAATTGCTCCATGTTTTATTTGATGCTATAACTAAAAGTTCAACTATGCCCATAGCTTATCTTACCCGCCGAGAACGATTCGCATCAGCGCATCGTCTATTCCAGCCAGGGCTTTCCAACGATGAAAATCTTAATCTTTATGGGCAGTGCTCGCATCCCAACTGGCATGGGCATAACTACGAGCTGTTCGTTACCGTAAGGGGCGAGGTGAATCCCCAAACAGGTTTCGTATTAAATCTTAAAACCCTTAGTAGCATACTGAAAGGAAAGGTGATTGAAAAACTGGATCATCGTAATCTGAATGTTGATGTTGACTTTCTTGAGGGCTTGGTGCCTACAACCGAAAACCTTGCCATAGCCATATGGGCCTGTATAGAGGATGATATAAACGCAATGGGAGCCAAGCTCCACTGCATTAAGGTACAAGAGTCTGAAAATAATTTCATCGAGTACCGCGGCGAGTAGTTTGTCGCCAATTCCCTGCTTTTTTAATTTGATTTATGGTACTTTTGCAGGATTACAGCAATACATAATTCTTTTTTTCAATGGAAATAGTTAACGACGGTGCTTTTGTTCCCGATAGCGAGGGGTACGAGAAGATAGAACGTTGGAACTCTGAAAACACCAAAAAACTGGCCGATCACTACAAGGCAATAATTGAGTTGCTTGGTGAGGATGTTAGCCGAGAAGGCCTGCTCGATACGCCTGTCCGTGTGGCCAAGGCCATGCAGTTTCTAACCCATGGCTACAATGTCGATCCTGGCAAGATAATTCAGTCGGCTAAGTTTAAGGAGGATTACCGGCAGATGGTAATTGTTAAGGATATTGAGATCTACTCAATGTGCGAGCATCATATGATTCCCTTCTACGGGAAGGCACACGTGGCATACATTCCCAACGGATACATCACGGGGTTAAGTAAAATTGCTCGAGTGGTAGAGGCTTTTGCTCGTAGGCTCCAGGTTCAGGAGCGGCTTACAGTTCAAATTCGCGACTGTATTCAGGAGAACTTGAACCCCTTGGGAGTTGCTGTGGTAATTGAGGCTGGACATATGTGTATGCAGATGCGAGGCGTGCAAAAGCAGAACTCGGTTACTACCACATCGGCATTTACGGGTATCTTCTTATCGCAGAATAAAACTCGCGAGGAGTTCGTTCACCTTATTGGCACTAAGCTGCACTAGGCTTATCCGAGTAGGTAGTGTAGCCTACTCCTTGCTTCCGTAGGCTAGGTCTCCTGCATCGCCCAATCCCGGAACGATATACGACTTTACGGTTAGCTCATCGTCCACTGCCCCAAGCCATAGGGTTACGTTTTTGTTCATCAAGTTTTTACGAGTATACTCAACACCCTCCTTCGATGCAATAATTGCAACAATATGGGTGTGCTTGGGTGTACCTCGCTCGAGCAGCGCCTGGTAGGCTAGCACCATCGATGATCCTGTGGCCAGCATGGGATCGGCAATAATTAGTGTCTTGTTATCGATAGAAGGGCATGAGAGATGTTCGAATTGTATCTTGAAGGTTCCGTCCTTGCTATACTTTCTGAAGGCCGATATGAAGGCGTTCTCCGCATGGTCGAAGTAGTTGAGAAATCCATTGTGCATTGGGAGCCCTGCCCGCATGATGGAGGCAACAACCACACCATTCTCGGGTACCTGCATCTCGGCAACTCCAAGCGGTGTTTGGGCTTGAACTGTTTTATACTCTAGATCCTTGCTTATTTCGTATGCAAAAACCTCGCTAATGCGTTCAAGGTTTCGCCTAAAGCGCATGCTGTCGTTCTGCACAGAGGTGCTTCGGATTTCGTATATAAAGCTGTTCAGAATTGAGTTGGAGGAGCCTAGTTCCCTTACCATAGGAGATGATTTTGATGATGTTGAAAGTAGAATTGTAAATCGGTTCGAAAATACTAATTTAAAGCCAATGTAAGCAATTTTGCCACTCTATTTTGAGGCATTTGTACTCTACAACATATTATTGTCAGCAAACGAGAAGCACTTTTGGTTGGTAATAATTACGTGGTCGAGCAGGCTGATGTCCATCGTTGTTGCCGCCTGCTTTATTTTCTGTGTAATCTTTTGGTCGTCGTCGCTAGGGTGGTTGTTGCCCGAGGGGTGGTTGTGGCACAGCACAATGCCAATGGCCTGATGATCCAGTGCGGTTCGCATTATCTTTCGAACATCAACCACAGTTGCAGTAAAACCACCTTCGCTAATGCGAACCCGCTCGATAATTCTATTGGCTCTATTCAGCAGCAGAACCCAGAACTCTTCGTGGGCTAGGTCGGCAAGCAGGGGCTGGAATAGCTCTATTACATCGTTGCTCGAGGTGATTTGCTTTCGGTTAATGGCCTCGCTCACTTTTCTTCGCCGGCCCAGCTCCAGGGCAGCCATAATGGTAACCCCCTTGGCTTGTCCTATTCCCTTTGTTTTGGTGAAATCTTTTAGGCTAAACTTGCCCAGCTCGTTGAGGTTGTTGTTGGCGCTGCTTAGTATGCGTTGCGCAATGGCAACTGCTGTTTCGTTTCTAGTGCCAGAGCCAATTAGGATGGCCATGAGCTCAGCATCGCTTAGGCTAGCAACGCCTTTACTTATCATTTTCTCGCGTGGGCGATCATCTAAGGCCCACTCCTTAATGGTTAATGGTTTGCCAACTTCCTGCATGGTAGCATCTATTTGCAGTAAGAAAGTTACAAAAAAATGGGGCAGGGAAAAGTATATTGCAAAAAAAAGCTCGCCACTGGCGAGCTAAACCCTAAATCTACCTTGTAATACTATTGTAGTGCGTTAACGTGAAGAGCCAGTGAACTCTTCAGGTTTGCAGCTTTATTCTTATGAATAATGTTCTTCTTGGCCAGCTTGTCCAACATCGATGATACCTTAGGAAGCATCTCTTGTGCAGCAGCCTTATCGGTAGTGCCTCTTAAAGCCTTAAGGGCATTACGAGTTGTACGCGCAAAGTACTTGTTGTGAACCCTACGGGCTTCCGACTGACGAATTCTTTTGATTGCTGACTTGTGGTTTGCCATTTTGCTAACTATTAAATATAAAAGTGGTAGCCCGTAGGGGAATCGAACCCCTGTTACCAGGATGAAAACCTGGCGTCCTAACCCCTAGACGAACGGGCCATCATTTCAATTGTTGTATTGCCTTACCATCGTAAAGCGGGTGCAAAGGTAATTGAAAATTTATTTCTTGCAAAAAAATGTATGAAATTTTTGAAAAAAATTACTTGAAAGTGTACCTGATGGAAAGCCCGGAGTTGAACCATATCCCAAAGTCATTTACAATGTTAAGTATTGGAAGGATATCAAGGCTTAAAGATATTGGTGCACTTTCAAAAACGTATTCTACTCCAATTATTCCATCTACCCCAAGGAATAGTTCCCCACCTATTGAGCCTGCAAAGGGGCTATTGTCATCGGCCTTAGCTGTTGCGAGGTGAGCTCCGCCTCCGTAGTACCATTCAAATCCAGGTGCGTCAGGTATTCGGTTGTGGATTTGGTAAAGGCCTGTTATCCCAATACCTCCCCATCCAAAGGAAACTATACCCTCTGCAGCCGTGTTGCTGGTTAGGAACTGTTTCACTGTCACCCCCGATGGGTAACCACCGCGCAAACCAACTCCAGTATTGTATGTGTGCTGGGCTTTTGCTTCTGCTGAAAATAATGTTAGTACAAAAAAGATTGCTAAAAAATGCTTGGCTTTCATACTTCGGATTTAATGTTAGTGTTTTACAATGTATCGATTGTCAAAAAAAAATCTAATCAAAATCTAGCTCCTCTTGAAGCTTATTCCCTTTGCATACCCTAATGTAATACTTCGACAGGGTGTTTCGCTCCTGCGCCTCCTCATCAATAGGGATTGGCTTAAAGCCCAACTTTTTTAACGAGGCCATGGCTGCTTTATTGTCAAGATCGGCTTCAATGAGTATGGTTTTAAAAAGATTAGCTTCCTTGGCCCAATCCAAGATGCCTAGCATAACCTCGGTTGCATACCCATTCCTTCTGTATGGTGGTTCAATGCTAAAGAAAACTTCCACCTCTTCGTTTGCTGTGGGTTTCCCGTTAAATGTGAACTGCCCAACAATACACTTCTTCTCCCTATCAATCATTGTCCAAAGGGTGTAAAACAGGTAATCGCAGGTTTTGTTGTCCCATACGTCGGGGGTTCGTTCAATCATCTCGGCCAGCTCTTCGCAGTAGGCTGTGGGTAGTTCTAACCCCGACACTTGGCATTTAGCCCTCTTTTCGAACTCAGCTCTAGACCTGATAAGAGTTTTAAGCTCATCTAAGGCTAAGGGCACTACGTCTATTCTTTCGGTTGAGATATTCATAACGGTGGCTTTTGGTGGTTTTTTAAATGTCAAGGTATCTTCTGGGGAAGATATCGTCGTCGGTTATGGCTTCGGCAATGCTCTTAATGTCCAGGCCCGAAAAGTTGCCCGATGACATTAGCAGCAGGTTGGTGTTGTCCCAAAAATGTTCCGTTAAAAATTTCTGTAAATCTTGGCTGTTGGTAAATATGGTGAGGTTTGAGCAGTTGAACTTTTCCCTAACCGTAGCCTCTGCTATAGGGGGCAGCTTCTTGTGCTCAAGGGTTTTCGGGTTGTAGTATACTATTGGCATGTCGGCTGTGCACAGGGTGTTTTTGTACTCATCCAAAAAGTTGGGGTTTAGGCTGCTAAAGGTATGCAGCTCGAGGCAGGCTACCAACTTGCGGTAAGGGAAGGTTTCTCTTAATGCTTGGACCGTGGCCTTCACCTTCGATGGGGCGTGGGCAAAGTCGAGATATACATCGGTAGTTTCGGATTTTTGGATAAGCTGCAGCCGTTTTTCTGCACCGCAAAAGCTTGATATCGACCTGTAGAACAGGTCTTCTGTAACGCCCAGTAAGGAGCAAACCGCTTTGGCTGCCGAAATGTTCTCCATGTTATGGCTGCCCATCACTTTTAGCTCCAACTCCCCGTTGGGGGTGTCGAGGTATGTTTTTTCGATGTTTACATGGTGGGGATGAGCCGTGTACGGAGTCTTTTTAATGGTTTCGCTCGCTTGGCTGGCTACTCGAACAACATTCTCGTCGTTGGCGCAGTACACGAGATGCCCGTTGGGTTCAATGGTATCTACAAAAATTTCGAATTGCTTTTCATACTTCTCAAAGGTGGGGAACACATTGATGTGATCCCAAGCAATGCCTGATATTACAGCTATATGTGGCTTGTAAAGGTGAAATTTCGGACGGGGATCGATGGGCGAGGTGAGGTACTCGTCGCCCTCGAAAATTGCAATATTGGTGTCGGTCGATAACTCCACCATATTCTCAAATCCCTCAAGCTGGGCGCCCACCATGTAGTCGAATTTTTGGCCGGCCTCTTTAAGCACGTGCATAATCATTGCGGTGATGGTGGTTTTGCCATGGCTTCCCCCAACTACCACGCGGGTTTTATTTTTTGTTTGCTCGTAGAGATACTCAGGGTATGAGTAAATTTTTATGCCCACTTCTTGGGCTCGAAGAAGTTCCGGGTTGTTGCTTCGGGCATGCATGCCAAGCACAACCGCATCAATTTCTTTGGATATCTTTTCTGGAAACCAACCAGTCTCGCTAGGGAGTAGGCTGTGGTGTGCCAGCCGGCTCCGCGAGGGCTCAAAAATCTCGTCGTCGGAGCCAGAGATGCTGTAACCCTTCTGCTTCAGAGTAATGGCTAGGTTGTGCATGGCGCTACCGCCTATGGCGATGAAATGGATTCTCATAGCTAATATTTGCTGCAAAGTTAGGCAAAAAAACACATTGCCCTCCATTAAAATATGTAATGAGGGTCTTAATCGAGTACTTCTGGTAATTAACTACTTTTAAGCCGAAGGGTGAATATGGTGTCGCCAGATATGGATCTGCTCAACGATAGAGAACCTCCTTGAACATTTGCCAGCTGCCGAGATAGGCTTAGCCCTATGCCTGTTCCGTTTTTACGCGTTGTAAAGAATGGAACAAATACTTTGTCGTGTAGCTCGGGGGGTATACCAGCACCATTGTCTACAATTTCAATAAAAACATTATTGGCACTATCTTTCCAAGCAGATAATTTAATTATAGGAGTTTGCTTGGCTTGGACGGCTTCGATAGCATTTTTTGTCAGGTTTATCAGTATCTGTTCAAGCATACCTCTGTCGGCCAAGACAGTAATACTACCAGCCGTTACGATGGTGCTGAAGTCAATGTTGTGGTTTTTCAACTCATCATTTAGAAGGATTTTAATGCTTTCAAATAGGCTGATGATATTTACACCTACTTGATTTGGCTTAGGGATTAGGGTTAAATTGCGGAAACGGGTAACAAATTCAACCATCCCCGAACTTCGCTCTTCAATAATTTTCAATCCTTGAGTTATGTCGGCAATAACTTCCGGAGGGTATATGGTTTGCCCATCAGGTAGTTTGCTGTTCTCGCTTAGCAGCTCGAGTAGGGTTGATATGGTGGAGTTGATAGGCCCTGCCGAGTTCATCAGCTCGTGAGTAAGTACGCGGATTAATTTTTGCCATCCCTCCATTTCCCTCGCATCCATCTCATTCTTTATGTTTTGGAATGATATTATTTTAACTTCATCGTTTCTAAACTTTATCATAGATGCTCGTACCGAGAGCTGCATAAGATTTCCAGAACGGAAAAGGCTAATTAACCTTTGCTCGTTTGGCTCAATAGATTTAAGGGTGCTCGAAAGGGTGGGCTCAAGGTTCTCAAGATTGCCGAAGGTTTTTAAATTGCTAATTCCGAGCAATTTTTTTGCTGCAGAGTTGGCTAAGGTGACATCGCCTCGCGAGTTAATTGATATAATCCCTATATTAATATGTTCAATAAGCGTTCCCAAATACTCGTTTTGCTGTTGGTTCTCAATTTTAACCGCTTGGAAACTTTCGATAATATCATCGAATTTCTTATAAATCTCCGAAAAGTCCTTACCCTGTAGGCGATGGGCAAATTTTGAGGTTGAGTCGAAACTCTTAAGCGTGTCGAAAAATAGTTCTAATTCCCGGTTTATGGCGTTTTGGCTCCGAACTAACAGTAATACCTGAGCTATAAGAACAACTAGCAAGTTGGCTAGGATTAACCAATCGGGATGAATGATTGCGAAGTAAGCTATAACCATACAATTGATGGTAATGCCGGCAATCCTTAGCCAAATATTTATGTGGTGTTTTTTTAGGAGCATTTTGATGATGCAGGATATCTATAGCGATTTTTGGTTGTGCTTAAAAGAAGCTTGATTGAATGCTAAAGTAACGCATTTTCGTAATACAGTATTTGGTTTGCTATTCAGATTAGGTGTTTTGTTAGATTCCATATTCTCTAATCTTCCTGTACAGAGTCTGCCTCCCAATACCCAGCTCCTTGGCCACGGCCGAAAGATTGCCCTTGTTTCTTTTTATGGAGTTGGCTATCAGTATGGCTTCGGCTTCGTTTAGGCTTATGGGTTTATCGCCAAGGTTATTGCTTTCAGCAGTTGAATGGATTAGTAGATCGTTTGGCGAAATTCGTTCACCTTCACACATAATCACAGCGCGCTCTACAGCATGGCTAAGCTCCCTCACATTGCCAGGCCAATTGTAGGATGATATCCTTTCGCACACGCTAGGGCTGAACGATAGCTTAGACTTGCCATACTTCTCGCCAAATTTCCGGAGGTAGTAGTTTGCGATTTGAATAATATCATCACCTCTAACCCTAAGGGGCGGGAGTTCAACCTGTATGGTGTTTATCCTATATAACAGGTCTTCGCGAAAATGGCCGCTTGTGACCATTTCACCAACATTTCTATTGGTTGCGCAAATAAGTCGAACATCAATGGGTTTGGTCTTCGTATCACCAACGGGTGTAAACTCGCGGTTTTGAAGAACAGTAAGCAGCTTGGCCTGCATGGGTTGTGAAAGATTTCCTATTTCATCGAGAAATAGGGTGCCCCCATGGGCAAGGGCAAGCCTACCCATTTTATCGTCCTTGGCGTCGGTGAAAGCTCCCTTTTTGTGACCAAAGAGCTCGCTTTCGAAAAGGGTTTCGGTAATTGTGCCCATATCAATGGTTAGAAAAATGCCACTGGCTCGGGCCGAGAGCCGATGAATTTCCCTTGCCACCAGCTCTTTCCCGGTGCCATTCTCTCCTAGTACAAGAACATTTGCATCGGTTGGGGCTACCTTGCTGATAACCTGAAACACCTCTTGCATTGGGGGCGATTGACCGATTATTGCCTGAGAGTTTTTGTTGATGCTCTGCTTTAGATCAGCCTGTTCGGTTCGGAGGTGACTCACCTCACGCTTGGATCGGCTTAGCTCCATTGCGCTGTTGAGCGTTGCTAGTAGTTTTTGGTTGTCCCAAGGCTTTAGAATAAAATCGGATGCGCCCTCTTTCAATGCTTCTACAGCTAGCGCCACATCGCCATAGGCGGTTATCATGATGACCACCTGGTTTGGGTCTAGCTTTTTTATCTCCTTGAGCCAGTTTAGCCCCTCTTTACCCGTATTCTCCGTTAACTCGAAATTCATATCCAGAATCACCACATCAACCTGGTGCTTGCTAAGAATTGTTGGGATATCGTTGGGGCTTTCTGTGGAGATTATTTTAGCAACCTTACGCTTAAGGAATAGGGTTAGGGAGTCAATTACACTTGGGTTATCGTCAACAATTAGGATGGTGCCTTGAGTTGCCATATGGTTTGGGGATTATGTCGAGATCAAATGTAGAAATTATATGCGAGCAGGCAAAACGATTGGATGATTCTGGTACAGTTGATGGATGATTTTAGCACAGGGGATGCGCTAGTTAATCTAGTTAGAGTAGACATAAAGGACAGATATACAGTGTTTAGTAACTGTTGGCACATCCCTTGAAGTGATCTCAGTACCCTTTTGCTGGGTAATACTTGAATCCTTAAATTGATTTCGATATGTTTCTTAACTACATCCTCACCGCATGGCGGAGCCTACTAAAAAACAGGATAGTGTCCATTATCAATATTGGAGGGCTAACCATTGGACTGGCTTCGGCCGTGCTGGCTATCCTATTTGCCCACCACGAGCTTAGCTATGAGGATTGCCACATTAATGGCGACCGGGTTAGCCGGGTATATATAAGAGGAGAGTTTGATCAGCTGCAGTGGATCCCCACAAGTTTTGGCCCCGACGGTCCATCGCTTCAGGAACTATTCCCCGAGGTTGAAATGTTTTCCCGCTCGTTTAACTTTGGTACCGCTACGGCTAGGGTAGGCGAGAACAACTTCTACGAGGAGAATGTATTTGCCTCCGATTCGAGCCTGTTCAGCATTCTTACCCTCCCCTTTGTGAGCGGTGGGGTGTCGCCTGAATTGAATACCGCTGTAATCTCAGAAACGATTGCTCAGCGCTACTTCGGCTCTCTAGATCCAATAGGTCAGGTTATTCGCATGAACCTTAACGATGAGAAGGGGGATTTTATGGTAACCGGCGTTTTCGAGGATCTTCCATCCAATACGCACCTTACCATGGAGATTATTATACCCTTCGATTTTGTGAAAAGATATAGTTGGCTACAACCCAACGAATACAGTAGCACCTCATTCATCACCCTGCTGCTAACACGTGAAGGAACCGATATGCAGGCGCTAAGTAAAAAAATTGAGTCATCCTACAAAATACCAGTCGATATTGATGGTATTGGAGCCTTCCTGATACCGCTTAAGGAGATACATATGCGAGGGACCTGGCAAAACAACAAGGGGAAACTCTTGGTCTTCCTAATTAGTGGCTTATTTGTGCTAATCATCACCAGCCTGAATTACATAAATCTCACCAATATTCTTTTCTCGACACGTAACCGCGAGGTTGGCATACGCAAAGTAAACGGTGCACGACAAAAACACATTTTTTATCAATTCCTAACCGATACGCTGCTCTCCACGCTTATTGCCTTTAATCTGGCTATTGTTGCCATTAAACTTGTGTTGCCATGGTTTAACCAACTAATGGTTACCGAGATAACCATAAAACCCAGTGCCAATTCGCTAGTGCTTATGATGTTGATATTTGTTGCAACGGTTATCCTGTCGGGTTTATACCCTGCATTACGTTACTCCTTTCAGCGGCCTATTGCCCTTATGAGACCCGTGGCCAATACCCTGGGCAGTAAGGGGCGATCACGATGGGTACTAACCACATTCCAATTCTTTCTAGCCATTATTTTTATTCAGTTTATCCTTGCAACAAACCGACACACCAACTACCTGGAGGATTACACCTTTATGAAGTACAACGCTGACAATGTAATCTGTATTAGCGGAACGCCTTGGGGCGACTTGAATGTGGTAAGGGAGCAGCTGCTTGCAAATCCTGCTATTGACGCAGTTGCATGGGGGTCAAATATCCCCGAATGGAACCTGTCGCTAAATACCGAGTGGAAAGAGGAGGGAAATCAGACCATGGCCTCGGTGTTTTTTTTAAACGAGGACTATATAGATGTTTTTGATATATCGATGGTAAAGGGGCGTTTCTTTTCTCGTGACTTTCCCTCAGATAAGGAGCTAAGCATTGTTGTTAACCAACTAGCCGCAAATGAATTGGGGTACGACGATCCCATTGGCAAGCAGGTTATGCTCTATAATGAGTACTACAATATTATTGGGGTAATTGACTCTTACCGATCGGTTCCCCCCATTTTCGATCTTATCCCCCTGCTTATTCGTCCTAGCGGAAATGTAGCTAATTTCATCACCATAAGGGTAGATCCCGCCCTCCGAAAGGAAGCTCATGAGCACATTACCAATACCCTGAATGGTTTCAATTCCGATTACCTCGTTGAAATGAAATACCATAAAGATATATTGTATGAAACGAAGGAGGCTAAGTCATTCGTCTCGGCATCGCTGCTGATGAACCTTTTCTTTATGCTCACCATTATCACATCGCTAGTTGGGCTATTCGGACTATCCCTTTTTATTGCGCAGCGGCATAGGCGCGAGGTGAGCATACGGAAGGTGTTTGGGGCTTCAATACCAACAATCATGCTCATGCTATCCAAAGGGCTTATTATGCAGGTTATTATTGCCATTACTCTAGCTACCCCCGTGGCAATGGTTCTGGTAACGGGGTATCTTTCGGTTTTCCCATCGGACTTTAGCTTAGGGTTGCCTTTTTACCTTATGGGCGGTGGGCTGGCGCTAGTACTTGTGCTGCTCACCGTAGGTTGGCAAACATGGAGAGCAGCGATGGCAAATCCTGCGGAGGTTCTACGGAGTGAATGATAATTGAGGAACTCAAGGACATACGGATAACCAATACTAAATATGTAAAATAATAGACAACTAATTCAATATCATTATGTTTATCAAAAATTTTAAGATTTTCATCAAACAGCTAATGCGTAACAGGGCATTCTCCTTTATAACCATAGCGGGCTTCTCTTTTGCGCTAATGTTTGTAATACTGCTAAGCGTTTACGTTACGCAGGAGTTTTCGGTTGATAGTTTTCATGAGAATAAGGATAGGATTTACCGTCTTGTAACCGAGAACTCTTCATCCTTTCCTCCCCCAATGGGCGAAGATCTTATGGGTAAGTATCCAGAGATTGAAAACTATACCCGATTTTACCGATGGCGTGGAACTACTAGCCGCGATAACTCGCAGAAGCATACCCTTGATTTTTTTCTGGTAGATAGCTCGTTCTTCAATATCTTCTCATTTAAGGTGATAGAAGGCAACCCTAAGGAGATGCTACTTAGCAAAAACTCCATCGTACTGGTTGAGTCTTATGCTAGAATGCTCTTTGGCAATGAGAATCCAATAGGCCAGGAGATAAGCGTGGACGATAGGCTTAGCTTTGTTGTAACAGGAATTGTGGAGGATTTTGGCCCCAACACCCATTTCCCTGAAACTAGTGGCTTGGTGAATTTTTCCGTTCTGGAGGATATCTGGATGAGTAAAACAATATTGACCGATTACGGCAACTGCTCGTTTGTGCTATACCTTATGGCAAGACCCAACACCGACTTGCCCTCAAAGGCAACAGAGATACTTGCTGGTTTTAAGGAAGATTTTTGGTTATACAGCCAAGGTTTTGCCAAAGAGTTAATTTTTGAACCACTGCAAGAGGTCTATTTTAGCAAAAAGGATGGGCAGGGAGTAAAGAACAATAGTAAAACCATTGTAACAATGTTCTCTTCAATAGTTGTACTTATTCTTTTGCTTGCCATAATTAACTACGTAAATCTTTCGTTGGCCCAATCGAGCTTCCGCAGCCGTGAGGTGTCAATAAAGAAATTGTTTGGGAGTTCGCGCAGCAACGTGTTTTTTCAGTTCGTTTTAGAGTCGGTGATGCTTTGCTTGCTGTCGTTTAACTTTGCCTTGGTGCTAGCTAAACTTGCCGAGTCAACATTTAACAATCTGCTAAGTTCCAACGTGAACATTGGCCAATCATTTAACTGGACAACCTCTTTGATTTATATTGCGGGTATAGTTATTGTTGGAGTAGTATCGGGCTCCATACCAGCCATAACATTATCGAGGTTCAGTGCCGTTGAGGCGCTAAAGGGCGCCTTCCGTCGTAAGTCCAAGGGAACAATTAGCAAGCTCCTCATCGCCTTCCAATATACTGCTGCCATAGCGCTTATAGCCTGTACTTGGATAATCTCGAATCAAACCAGCTACCTTCGAAATTTCGACTTAGGGTTCAAAAGGGATAACATCGTATACTTTGGAAACCCAATAAGTACTGGCGAAAAAGAGGCGTTCAAGAACGAGCTTAAACGAATTGCTGGAGTGGTTGAGGTGGCCTATACGGCAGGAAGCCCTCTTGATGGTGGAAACAACAACTCAATATCATCTGATGATGGACAAAAGGTGAGCTTTCAGGTGTTCAAGGTCGATTCTGCCTTTTTTAATATTTTTGGTATTACCGGAACGCCAACTGGAGCGGCCTACTCGCCACGCTCCTATTGGATAAACCAAACGGCCATAAGGGAACTCAACCTTGAGCCTCTTCCTGTGGAGTTTTCGTTGGGGCGTTCAAAGTTTCCAATTTACGGTGTGATTAATGATTTCCATTTCCGAAGCCTATACCAGCCCATAGGCCCTGCGTTGGTTCAAATACTTCCCGAGAAGGGATACCCTTGGACTGTTTTTGTTAAGATTGAGGGTAGCGATCCAGCATCAATTATACAGAGCATAAAAAACGTAAGTGACAAATTTACTGAAGGCATTCCCATTGAACCAAAGCTGGTAGATGATGCTATAGCCAAATGGTATGAGCGCGAGGAGAAGAATGCCAAGGTTATAGCTTATTTTTCGCTTCTTGCAATTGTTATCTCTGTAATGGGGATCTTTGGTATGGCTGCTTTTTACATAACCCAAAGGATTAAGGAGATTGGAATACGAAAGGTGAATGGTGCAACCGACCTGCAAATCATGGGGATGTTAAATAAGGGGTTTATTAAATGGGTTGTTGTAGCAATGATAGTTGCGATTCCAGTTGCTTACTTTGTAATGGAAAGATGGCTGCAAAGTTTTCCCTACAGAACACCTATGCATTGGTGGGTGTTTCTTCTTTCAGGCTTGGTAGCCGTACTGGTGGCCTTGGTAACCGTTAGTTGGCTTAGTTACAGGGCTTCTACTAGTAATCCGGTAAAGGCATTACAATACGAGTAAAAGTTAGGTGGACAGATCCTCTATCCAAAGTGGAGGCTAAAGGTCGTTTCGGTATGGGCTATGGATTTCACTTTAAGGCTTGCATTATTTAATCGCGCTAGCTGACGTGAAATGCTTAGCCCAATGCCGTTCCCGTTTTCGCGGGTGGTGAAGAAGGGCACAAAAATCTCATCAATCAGCTCGGGCGGAATACCGGGTCCATTGTCGGTAACGGATATAACCACCTCTCCCTTAGGTGAGGCTTTGCATAAAACTTTTATGAATGGATCAGCTGATTCGGTGAGTGCATCGGCAGCGTTTTTCAAAATATTTGTAAGTACTTGCGATATTTGACCCTCGTCAACCCTTAAGATTTGCAATTCATTCTCCACCTCCACCGAGATGTTGATCTGGTTTTCGCCATATAGCGAGTTGAACAGCATTAGGGTTTTATCTAAAAGATTCTTCACATGAACTTCGGATATTTCAGGCTTAGGAAGCCTAGTGAGCTTTCGATAGTTCTCTACAAAACGTGTTAGCCCTTGCCCCTGCTCACGAATTACCCTTAGCCCCTGAATGGTTCTCTTTATTAATCCTTCGTCAACCTCGCTGGTGGTTATGGGGTCGCTACCCTTCACAAACTGATTGGATAGGTTTTCGGAGAGTGAAGTTACCGGCGCAATGGAGTTCATTATTTCGTGAGTAAGCACTCGTATTAGCTTAAGCCACGAGTCCAGCTCCTTCTCGTCCAACTCCTTGCGTATGTCCTGCATCGAGATAAGCCTAAGCTGCTCCTGGTCGCTTTTAAAAGCGCTAGCCTTAACCAGTAGGGTAACCGGACCATTCTTGCAGCTTATGGTTATGGTTTTTTCTTGGTTTGCCTCAATCTCCTTCAGTAGCTTGGCCAACTTTGGGTCAATCCGTTCTAGCTGGCGGATATGGGTTAGCTGGTTTAGCCCTAGCAGTTTTTTTAGACTGGTGTTGGAATTGATAATGAAGCCCTGGCTATTTACCGATACTATACCCACGCTAATGTGCTCAATCATTGCCTCAAAATACTTCTCCTGCCGTTGATTTTCAATATGAATCTTCTCGATTTGCTTGGAGATACGCCTAAGGTTTGCGCTAAGCTTTTTCAGCAGTTTATCACCAGCGTAGTCGGGGAGCGATAGGCTAAAATCGTCGTTGCAAACAGAATCGAAGAAGTAGGCTATTTTCTTATTGATTTTATTTGTGTACCAAATCAGATTAATAATCAATATAACGATTAGCAGTAGCAATGCTAGGATGTTGTATATGGGCTGTCCGCTGCTTTGTGCCCACCCCGTGTATAAGCTTAGCAGGGCGATAACTACTATGCGGATAGCTATATTTAGGTAGAATGATCTGGTCATACGTTGTTAGGGTTAAGCATACCTACTGATTAATACCATACTTTCGCATCTTGTTGTAAAGGGTTTGCCGGGTAATGCCCAGCTGGTTGGCTGCAGCCTTTATGTTTCCCGCATTTTTTTCGATGGCTAGCGTAATCATCTTTTTTTCCATCTCATCGAGCTTCACAACATTTGTGTCGGCTTTGTGGCTAACAGTTGATCCCGAGAAGAAGTCGTGCACCTTTAGCTTGCCCGATTCGCTCATAATTACTGCTTTTTCAATGGTGTGCTCCAGCTCGCGGATATTGCCCGGCCAAGAGTAATCGGTTAGCTTCTCCTTGGCTTGCTGCGTGATACTAAGCGATGGCTTACCATATTTTTCGGAATACTTGGTAAGGAAATGCTCGGCCAGTGGCATTATGTCATCCTTACGGCGACGCAGGGGAGGCACCTCAATGTGTATTGTATTTATTCGGTACAGTAAATCCTCGCGAAACTCGCCGTTATCAACTAACTGGTTCATATCCTTGTTGGTGGCGCAGATAAGCCTAATGTCGATGGGGTTGGGTTGGTTTGCCCCAACCCTTGTAACCTCACGGTTTTGCAGTGCTACTAGTAACTTCGATTGGAGGTTTAGCGGTAAGTTTGCTATTTCGTCGAGGAAGAGCGTGCCACGATTTGCCAGCTCAAATTTTCCGGTGCGGCTCTCGTGGGCATCGGTAAATGCGCCCTTAACGTGGCCAAATAGTTCGCTCTCGAAAAGTGTCTCACTTACAGCGCCCATATCAACGGTTACCATAATCTCATTGCTGCGCACCGACATGTTATGTATTCTGCGGGCTATTAGCTCTTTGCCCGTTCCATTCTCACCTGTAATTAGTATGTTGGTGTTGGTCTGGGCTACCTTATCTACGGTTCTTAGCACATCCAGAATGGCTGCAGAACTGCCAATGATCTGCTTATCCTCTCGGTTTATGCTTCTGATCAAGTCCTTCTCCTTCTGCTTAAGTCCCTCAATCTCCATTTTCGATAAGCTCAACTCAATGGCCGATTTTACCGTTGCCAGCAGTTTCTGGTTTTCCCAGGGTTTTAGCACAAAATCGGTGGCTCCCGCCTTGAGTGCCTTAACTGCCAGCTCCACATCGCCATAGGCGGTTATTAGCACAACCGATATGTCGGGATGATTTTCCTTAATGCGTTGAAGCCAGTAAAGCCCCTCGTTGCCGGTGTTCACCCCGGCTTTAAAGTTCATGTCGAGTAGCACCAGATGGTAGCTGTTGCTTTGCAACTCCGATAATAGCAGATTTGGGTTCGATATGCAGCTAACCTTGTTATATTCTGGCGCCAGTAGCATTTCTAGTGCCAGTAGCACATTCTTGTTATCGTCAACAATTAGGATATTTCCTTTGGCCATTTTTTAATTCTATTAAAAAACAAATATAGATGTAGTGGGATGTAAATGCAAAGATGTGTAAAAATATTTGACACGTCTTTTTGTAACCGTATAATTTTAGTTGTTTAAATGGGCATAATTGCCAATTAAAACTCTGTAGCTTGGAACCCAAACCTAAATAATTCGTTAAATTTGTAAGAGTTTAGAAATCAATCAAGCCATGAATACAGCAGAAATAAAACTGGATCTGTTTAGAAAGATTGACCAGCTCAATGAACCCGAATTAAAAAAGCTATACAGCAAGTTTTTAGCTGTTTTAAGTTCAGCCTCAACCTACAAACTCACTGATTCTGAAAGATCAGCCGTTGATGAGGCAATAAAAGCCAGTGATAGTGAGCAAAAGTATTCTCATAGCGAAGTAATAAAAGAAGCTAAGCTAAAATATCCAAACCTAAAGTTTAAATGAGAAAGGTTTATTGGAGCAACTTAGCTAGACTCGATTATTTTGCAAATATTGACTATCTCCTTCAGGAATGGTCAGAGAAAGAAGCACAAAACTTTATTGACGAAGTTAACGATTTGGAGTTCTTGTTAAAGCAAGGACTTGTCGATTTTCAAGGTACTGATTACCCAACCGTAAAGCGCTGTATTGTTTGTAAGCAGGTTACACTTTTCTATAGGATAATCGACAACCATAACATTGAGCTGCTTCGTTTTTGGAACAACTACAAGGACAAAAGTAAATTGATGCTATAGTTTTTAAAAGTATATCTTCAAAGTTTTTATAGTTCACCCCCCATCCGCATTAACAGTGTGTATAATTATTTGACATAAAGGTGTCAAGTAATTATACAGCCGCTTACTACTCACTGTATCTATATCCCTCACAATCTTTCGTTTTCCCTTTTTGGCATAGCTTTGGATTATATCTTTTTTTGGAGAAAAACATATAATTCTGAATCACTACTTACTACTTAAAAAATAATAGCTATGATTAAAACAGTTAACCTAAACAAAATCTTCCGTACCGACGAGGTGGAAACCCTGGCATTGAATGAAGTAAATTTCTCAGTTAAAAAAGGTGAGTTTGTTGCCGTAATGGGGCCATCGGGATGTGGCAAGTCCACTCTTCTTAATATTATTGGAATGCTCGATAACCCCACATCGGGTCAGTACCTTTTCGATGGACAGGAGGTAGGTAACCTCACCGAGAATAAACGAACCGATATCCGCAAGGGCAATATAGGATTTGTTTTTCAGAGTTTTAACCTGGTTGATGAACTGAATGTGCACGAAAATGTGGAGCTACCCTTGGTTTATATGCGCATAAAGGCTAAGGAGCGTAAAGAGATGGTAAATGCCGTGCTGGAGCGCATGAAGATTAGCCATCGCCGCAACCATTACCCACAGCAGCTATCGGGCGGACAGCAGCAGCGCGTTGCTATTGCCCGTGCCGTGGTGGCCAACCCCAAGCTAATACTTGCCGATGAACCCACAGGAAACCTTGACTCCAAGAATGGCCTTGAGGTGATGAACCTGCTCACCGACCTCAACCGCGAGGGTGCAACCATAGTAATGGTAACACACTCTATGCACGACTCGGAGTTTGCGCACCGGGTAGTGAACCTATTCGATGGAAAAATCCTTACCGAGAATATGAAGCGTGAGATGGAGGTGGTGCTGTAGGGAGAGAGTAGTCGGTGATCAGTGATCGGTAATCCCTGCCTGCCTTGACGGCAGTCAGGCAGGGGTGATCGGTGATCAGTAGTCGGTAATCTCTGCCTGCCTTGACGGCAGTCAGGCAGGGGTAATCGGTAGTCGGTTCATTATCATCTTCCGTCTTCTGACTTCAAACTAATGAACATCAAATATCCAAAATATGATACAGCTAAAACATCTATTCAAAACAATATTAAGATACAAACTTTCATCGGGATTGACATTGCTTAGCCTTGTGGTAGCCTTTATTGGCATAATAGTTTTGTCCCTTTACATCTCATTTGAACGCAGTTTCGACAGTTTTCATGAAAACGGTGATGAAATATACTTTTTTACATATAATGGCGAGACAAATAGGGTGCCGGCACTGCTTTTACAAGAATTTCTAAATGAAATTCCTGACATTGAACAAGGGGTGGTTGTATGGCCTTGGGGGGAAACTGGGCTTAAAAGGCTCGATGATAATTCTAATGATGCGATAAATGTTAAGACTACTGCTTTTGGCAAGGATTTCTTCACAATGTTCGATTTTCCCCTTATGTATGGCGATCCAGAGTCAGCGTTAAATGAGCCTATGTCTGTTGTTATCTCTCAAAAAGTTGCGCAAATGGTTTTTGGGGAGGAAGATCCTTTGGGTAAGCAGTTGAGTCTAGGCCAACTTTTACCCTTTAAGGTGACAGGGGTAATGTATGATATGCCTAAAAATACTGCTTTCAAGAATGATGTTATCATCTCCTTTGAAACGTTTATGCAACCGGGTAGGGATTGGATTGGAGCCCAGCAATGGAGCGAATGGAGCTACAATATATTCATTCAGCTAACGCCTGGGGCTAACAGCAAAATTGTGGAAGAGAAAATCAGTAATATATCAGCGGTTTCCAATGTGCTGGATCGAATGAAAAGTCAAAACCCAAAGTTGGGGTTTGTGAAGTTAGTCCCTCTAAAAGAAATTCACTATATGCAGGGTCTCTTCTACCCAACGATAAGCAAAACGGTTCTTGACATACTGATTTTACTCACTTTCATTCTAATTACAATGGGTATAGTAAACTTTATAAACTTCTCAACCTCGCAAGCACCTCTTAGGGCTAAATCGCTTTCGATACAACAAATTATGGGTGAGAAGAAATGGCGTTCGCGTATGCAGATTGTAGGTGAGGCGGTTATCCTTTCGGTAGTAGGGCTAATAATTGCTTTAATTATTCACGACTTAGCATACAACTACATTCAGAACGAGTTTGGTATTCAGGGTCTTGCACTTGACGGACGCTATAGCCTTATGGTTTGGTTTTTACTATTTGCTATTGTCTTTGGAGTGGCCGCTGGGTGGTACCCATCACGATACATTACGCTGCCACCGGTGTGCCAGGCGGTAAAAGGGAAAATGAATTTTGCGGGTAAAGGAAAGGGTTTTAGGCAGATGCTGATTACAATTCAATTCGTTTTTACCATTGTAATGATTGTAGCAGCCCTTACAATTGAGAAGCAACTCAACTTTTGGCGAAACTTTGATTTAGGTATCGACAAGGAGAATGTAGTATATTTTTTCACTACCGATAAACTCCAGCAGAGTCATCAGGCGCTAGCCGATGAGCTGCTTAAAAACAATGAAATAGTTGATTATACCTACAGCCAATTTATTCCGGGGTATGTTGGAATGGGCTGGAGCAGGTGGATCGATGATCAACACATCAGTTTTAAATGCTGGCCTATTGATGATCGTTTCTTTAATTTTTTTGGATTGAAGGTTATCGACGGGCGAGAATTCTTGAAGGGCGAGGGTGATATCAATAGCTTCATTCTTAACGAAAAAGCTGTTGAAATTTTTGGATGGGAAAATCCTTTAGAGAAAAAACTGCCAGGGTTCGATTTTGAAGGTGACATACTGGGGATTGCCCAAAATTTCAATTTCAGCTCATTGCGGCATGAAATTGAACCTATGACTTTCTGGTTAACTAATACCCGCAAGAATGTCCTTATGCTCAAGGTCAATGCAACTAATTATACAAATCTTATAAGGTTTATCAAAGAAGTTGCACTCTCTTTTGATGGCGAAGCTAGAGTTGAGCCCCATTTCCTCGACAACACCCTTGAGCGGCTATACGAAAAGGAGGAGCGACTTGCTGACTTCATCGAGTTTATTGCTGTTTGGTGCATTTTGCTGGCGCTAACAGGGTTGCTTGGGATAACCATATTTATTTCGCGCGATAGGGTTAAAGAAATAGGTATTAGAAAGGTAAATGGGGCAACTACTGTTGAGATTATGGCAATGCTAAATAGCAATATTGTTGCCTGGGTGGCAATCGCCTTCGTAATTGCCACACCCATTGCCTACTTCGCCATGGATAAGTGGTTGCAAAACTTTGCCTACCGCACCCCGCTTAGCTGGTGGGTGTTTGCGCTGGCTGGTTTGCTGGCGTTGATAATTACTTTGCTAACTGTTAGCTGGCAGAGCTGGCTGGCGGCTAGGAGGAATCCGGTTGAAGCTTTAAGATACGAGTAGTTCTATTAATAGTCAAGGCTTCACTTTAAGTGAAATCTTGACTATTATAAAGCAATCGGGGTTGAGGCGTTGAGATACGAATAGATAATAATACCCCTGTCAGGGGAAAAACGGTAAATACTTACCAATAAACTCTTTTAGGGAGCATACCCTAACACGTTCTTTGATAAGATAGTCGTCCGACGAAGGCGTAATAACAAAGTTAACGGGGGCGTTAAGGTCGTCAAACGCCACAAAGTTGCCCTTGGTTAGATGAGGCGAGTTGGAGAACTTGGTTTCGGCTGTGGCAATAACCTGTAAGCCTTTTATGAAAACGATATCTACCTCGGCACCCTGATGTGTTCGGTAAAAACAAATGTCAACCCCATTGGGCTTTGTGGCAATTATCTGGTTTAGAACAAATGACTCCCACGAACTACCCACAATTGGATTCCCTGTGAGCGAGTTAAAATCAGCAATACCTAGCAAGTGGTGCAGTATGCCCGTATCGGTTATATATACCTTTGGCGATTTAACAAGCCTCTTCGAAATATTCCAATGGAATGGCTGTAGGCTTTTCAGCAGAAATGCCTCTTCCAGAAAATCGATGTATCGCTTAACCGTTGGCGATGTTACACCAAGCGAATTGGCAATGGTTGTTGTATTTAGCAGCTGTCCGTTCAGGTGAGCCATCATTGTCCATAGGTTTCGTATAACCTTTGGCGATGCGTTTAGCCCAAGTTGCAGCAGGTCGCGGTTGAGATAGGTGCTGATAAAGTTATCCATCCACTTTTGCGCTAGACTCTTGCTGCTACTGGTAACCATACTAGGGAATCCCCCTTTCACCCAAAGGTCAATTTGCGAAACGCTTTCGGGAACTTCCATTATATCCAACGGATGAAGCTGATGGTAGGCGATACGCCCTGCCAAGGTCTCCGAGGAGTGGCGGAGCAGTTCAGGAGAGGCGGAACCCAGCAGGAGGAATCGAGCGGGTTCGCGCTTTTGGTCCACCAGTCCACGCAGTAGTGGATACAGCTCCTTCTTGAGCTGCACCTCGTCAATCACCACTAGGTAATCGGCGTGGGTGGAGAGGAAAAGCTCCGCATCGTTCAACTTGTATAGGTCCGACTGAATCTCTAGGTCGAGGTAGATGCAGGGCTTACCATAATCCTGCATAATCTGCTTGGCAAGCGTTGTTTTACCAACCTGCCTAGGCCCAATAATAGATACCACAGGAAAAAAAGTGAGCGATTCCTTGATATCAGCAATAATTCGTCGGGTGAACATGATTACTATCTTTAAATATTAATCGCAAATATAATCAATAATTCCAAGAAAATCTAAAATATGATTTTAATATTTCTTGGATAAAATTAAAGATTGAGAATTGACAACACACATAATATGGAACTACTAAAAATTATCCGTTCGCAGTGGCTTTGGTTTACAACCAATGCCATAGGTTGGGCCGTTGCTATGGCTAGCGTTGTAACCGTTGCCATATTCGCAATGGGTGAACTTAGCTTTGATAGATTTCACACAAATGCTAACCGCATACATCGGGTTACGCTCGAATACTCCGATGGTTCAACCTTCCTGCATCCAGCCCGCGTGGTGGGCGAATGGCCGCTTGAACTGCAAAAGGAGTATGCTGCCATTGAAAAGGTAACTCGGCTTGTTCCCTTTCGTAAATCGGTGGTTAAAATCAACGAGAGCAAATTCTACCTAAACCAAGCCTTTTCAACCGATAGTAATTTCTTTGAGGTGTTTGATATTAAGATGATTTCGGGACAGAGCAATGGTAACCTTACCCAACCCAACAGGGTTCTGGTTAGCCGAAGTATTGCCGAGAAATATTTTGGAACAATCGATGTGGTTGGTAAAACCGTTAGCATACTGGACCAGCAGCTCCCAGAGCCGTTAACTTACACTGTTGAGGGCGTGTATGAAGATTTTCCAAGAAACTCGCATTTTCATCCCGATATTCTTGCTTCGCTAACCGAGATAAACAACCAAACCACCTGGGCATATACCTACTACCTTATGGCTAATGGAGCCAATGTTGATGAACTCCGTGCTGATATTCTGCAGAGCTGGGATGCCGAAAACGAATCCGATAACCCTACACCTGTAGTGCATTTTCAAAAGCTTACTGAAATACACCTACATAGCAGTAAAACTCGCGAGATTGAACAGAATAGCAGTATGCGTGCAGTGTTGATGTTGATAGCTGCAGCCGTAATAATTCTGCTTATCGCGCTAATCAACTTCTTGAATCTGAGTAGGGTGAAGTTTATAGCCGATACAAAACGTTTAACTATTAAGATGATAAATGGTGCAAAAAAGCTACATCTGGTAAAAGATTTTTCCCGTGAGGGTGTTGTCCTTTTCATTGTATCGCTGGTTCTTGCATTGCCGGTGGCCGATAAGCTATCTGAACAGCTGGGGGTCAGTATTTTTCAAAAAGAGTATGCTTTGGCGTTTAGCCTTTTGGCCGTTTTTTTTCTTATTCTAATTGTAACTTTAACCGTATATCCACTTTCCCTTTCAAAAATTAAAGCAACAGCACAAACCAAAGTTGCTAAAAGTAAATTGTTAACCATTCCGTTACTCTTGCAGTTCACTTTATCTATACTTGCAATTGCTTGTACTCTAGTTCTTAGCAGGCAAGTGTCGTATATTAACGCGATGCATCCACAGTCCAGCAGTAACAGCACAATAATCATGGCCAACAATCCATGGGAGGCTGTGCAGCGGTACGAGGTTTTTAAAGATGAACTTCTTAAAAATCCTGAAATATTTAGCGTTACAGGCGCAATGGAGGAACCCGGTGGCGATATTATTGATGCTATGCCGTTTGAGATGGAGGGAGTTAGCTCCGATGTGGCTAAAACCATCAACATTTTTACCACCGACTCCAACTTTTTCTCCGCAATGGGTATATACCCGCTTGCTGGCACTATAGATCTGGGGTTTACCCCCTCGTACCAGTGGGAGCAACAGGCTATGGAATTGAGTATACTCAAGCAATACAAAAGCCCCGATTTTAAAAAGATAGATGAGCTTGAGCAAGCTGTTGGTGAGTATCGCGAGAAATACATTCTAAATCAAAGCGCATTAAATATGCTGGGTTTTACCAGTCCCAGTGATGCCATAGGCAAACGCTTTCGATTGAGTTTTCATTTGCCCTACCTTTTCCCCGAGGGCGAAGTAGTGGGCGTTGTTCCCGATTTTCATTACACTAACCTTTACCGCGACGAGAGACCCTTGGTCATTGTATCACGGAAAGTATTTACACACTGTTTTATAGTACAGGTTAATCCCGAGCAAATAGGCAAAGCCATTTCAACCATAGAGAGCGTATGGAAGGACTTGAATCCTGATTACCCCTTTCAATACCAATTTATTACAGATAATTACCAACTTGTTTATCGGAATGAGTACTCGCAAATGAAATTGCTTACAATTTTCACAATAATCTCCATAATACTATCATGTTTGGGTATTTATGCTGTGTCAGCTTTTAATATGCAGCGCAAGGTTAAGGAAATCGGCATCCGCAAAGTAAATGGTGCCAAAATTTGGCAGGTAATACTAATGCTAAATTTAGATTTTGTGAAATGGGTAGCCATAGCCTTTGTAATAGCCACCCCTATTGCCTACTTCGCCATGGATAAGTGGCTACAAAACTTTGCCTACCGCACCGCCCTTAGCTGGTGGGTGTTTGTGCTGGCAGGTTTGCTGGCGCTGGTAATTGCATTGCTAACGGTTAGCTGGCAGAGCTGGCTGGCGGCGAGGCGAAATCCGATTGAAGCCTTGAGATACGAATAGGTATTAAAACAATCCCTGACAGGGTTTCGAACCCTGTCAGGGGTAAACAAAACAGTATTATGATACTTTACCACATTAAGCTAACCATTAGAGAGCTAAAGCGAAACGTAGTTTACAGCTCGTTAAGCATACTGGGCTTTACCATAGGCTTGGCTGTCTGCTTGGTTATTGCCATGCACTTGTATTACGAATACACCTACAATCAATGCATACCAAATCACGAACACATAGTTCGGGTTGTTGATGGGGAAAACGAAAGGTTTGAATTGGATTATCGTTTAAGTGAGCATATTTTGCAAAATATTCCAGAGGTGGAGGCGGCTTGCCCTATTCAGGTGTTCATATGGGAGTCCTTCAAAATAAAGACTAAGCATAATTGTGTTCGTTTTGAAACGTTAGCCTCAACAACCAACGACTTCTTTGACATTTTCTCCATTAGGGTTTTGGCAAAAATGGGCGAAAAGCCCTTTGTTAACAATCATTCGGTGGTGATAACTCAATCGGTTGCCACAGCATTATTCGGACACGAAAACCCCATTGGACAAGAAGTTACTGTTGACGATGATAACTACCTGATAGTATCGGCCGTTATTGAGGACTTGCCTTTGCATTCGAGTTTGCAGGGTAATGTGTTTATAAATTCCGACGATGAGGAGCGAAGACTGTTTTCAACTTGCGATGATAAAGGGTGTATCTATCGTTACGACCACTACTTGCTACTAAAAAGCAATTATGATTTGAACTACATAGCCGACAAGATAAATGCAAGCATTCCCGAAACCTTTCATACTATTGGGCAATTATTGTTACAGGAGCTAACAAAAGTGTACACTGGGCCTCAATTTAGGCGAAGCACTAGCAAACACTCAAATAATGCCCTCAACTACCTGTTTGTAGTCCTTTGCATTGCTATTCTGGCTATATCAACCATAAACTACCTTAACTTTAGCGTGCTGTTAAAACTTGCTAACCTAAAGCAAATTGGCGTTAAACGAATTGTGGGAGCAAAACCCAAGGATATTAAACTACATGCCACAACCGAGGTGATGGTGTATATGCTTATCGCCCTAATTCTTGCCATCCTAATTGTGGGGCAGCTAATACCTTTAGCCAACTCTCTTTTGACAACAAACTTGAGTATGAGCATTCTGGTAAAGCCTCAGTTCGTATTCCTTCTTGCCATTTTGCTTACACCTGTTATTGCTATAAACATACTTGCGCCCTTCCTTATATTACCCCGCTCATCCATTATGGAGCATTTTACTAATCGAATGTTCAGCAAATCGACTATCCCTGCACGCACCATACTTACAACTGCTCAATTTGTGGTTTCAATTCTGCTCTTTGCCACAGTATTCATTGTTTCAAAACAAATTAATTACGTAAAAACCTCGCACCTTGGGTTCGAAAAGGAGCAACTGGTAAAGCTAAACGTACCTTTTACATTCACTCAGGGCAAAGCCTTTAAGGATCAGCTAAGCCAACTCCCGCTTTGCCAAAGCATTTCGCAAAGTAGAGGTGCGCCGGGCGATATTAACCATGTGTGGAAAACATCCATTAATGATGTACCAATAGCATCGGAAATAATATATGCCGACCCAGATTTTATCAAAACTATGGCAATACCACTTCTACATGGGCGGAACTTCTACCCAAACGAGAAAGGGGCGAAATGCATTATCAACAACGAGTTTTTGAGGCTAACGGGCTGGGAACAAACTGATGGGAAAAAACTTTGGGAGAGGAAAGACGGCAGTGGTGGCTACGAGGTGGTTGGCGTAACCCATAATTTTCACACAGCTTCCTTCCACACCAAGGTAGAACCAATATGCCTTATCCTTTCAAACAGCGATGAACCTGTTACTCCATACAATGTTTTATACAATACCAGCATAAGACTACAGGCGGGTAATGTTCCCGATATGCTAAAGCAAATGAGCGAAGTTTGGAGTCAGTTTATCCCTGACGAACCATTGGATTACACTTTTTACGATACCCATTTCGACTCACTATACCGAAAAGAGGAAACGCTAGGCAGAAGCCTATGGGTATTATCAGTTATTGCCATTGCACTAACCTGCTTTGGCATTTTGGGGCAGGTAATGCACACCGCATTCAGCCGCACAAAAGAAATCGGCATCCGCAAGGTAAACGGCGCAAAAATTTGGCAAGTTATGCTAATGCTAAACATGAATTTTGTGAAATGGGTAGCCATAGCCTTTGTAATCGCCACGCCCATTGCCTACTTCGCCATGGATAAATGGTTGCAAAACTTTGCCTACCGCACCCCGCTTAGCTGGTGGGTGTTTGTGCTGGCAGGTTTGCTGGCGCTGGTAATTGCATTGCTAACCGTTAGCTGGCAAAGCTGGCTGGCGGCTAGGAGAAATCCGGTTGAGGCTCTCCGATACGAGTAGTGAGGATAGCCGAAATCCCGATGCATTTTTCGTAGGCTTTGAGGCACGAGAAGCCCCAGAAAAAGCAATCGGGATGGAGGCGTTGAGGTATGAGTACATAGGAAACAAACACCATGCAAGTCTGCGAAAAAAATAAAAATAGATAAGAACCGAATAAAAACTAACCATTATGCTAAACTACAACCTAAAAACAGCCTTAAAGTTCCTACGCAAGAACAAAGCCTTTGCCGCCATAAATCTAATTGGGCTATCCATTGCACTGGCAGTATCGTTTATTATTATTCTGCATGTGGTAAATGAACTTACCTACGATAGTTGCCACAAAAATAGAAAAGATGTTTACAGAGTTTTTAACACCTTTACCGATGTTGATATATCCTCAGCAATCACACCCTATGTATTGGCATCAACCCTAAAGGCAGAATATCCACAGGTAAGAGAGGCTATTAACACCCGCCAACATAGAGATCTGTTTATAAAACAAAACGAGGAGCTTATCAGCATAAAAAATCCAATTGCTACAAGTTCTAGCGTATTCGATGTTTTTACCATCCCGTTAGTAAGCAGTACTGGTACAGATGGATTTCTCGATGATAAATATTCCATTTGCCTATCGCAAAACCTTGCCCATAAACTCTTTGGCGATGGCGATGCGGTTGGGAAGGAGGTAACAACCATTGTTAACAATGAGGAGCAAATACTCAGGGTTACGGCAGTTTATAAGGATATGCCCCAAAATTCAAGCCTAAGGGCAGATTGTTTGATTAATGATCAGTGGACTGTTGCGCAGGTGAATAGCATTGATTGGATAGAGGGTAGTGCGGAAACTAGCTGGGGTTCCTTCTACTTCTGGACAACATGGGTGCTGCTCGATCCAGATATCAATCCCCATAGTTTTAGCCAAAATTTCAGGGAGCTAGAGAGCAGGTATTTGGGCGAAAATCGACATCCTCAGTTTTTTCTTCAAAACCTTTCCGATGTTTATCTCCGATCCGATAACATAAACAGCTCGGGGCTAAAGGGGAGTATGAAGGATGTAAGGCTTTTCTCAATAATCGCAATTCTTATTGTGGTTGTTGCAGCTATAAACTATATCATTCTGTCAACAGCAGTGTCGGTTGGTAGAACAAAAGAGATGGCAGTGCGCAAAACCAATGGGGCACGAAACGCCCACGTTTTCCATCAGCTGCTAACCGAGTCAACAGTGCTGGTTCTGCTCGTGCTGCCGCTGGCATTTTTCTTAATGATGCAGGGCTTACCCTACGCCAACGAGCTATTCCAAAAACAAATCACCCTTATTGGCGCAAATATTCCAATTTACTTAGTGGTTTATCTTGGATCCGCACTCTTAATAGGTGGCATTTCGGGATTGTACACATCGCTGTGGCTTTCGCGCCAAAAGGTAATGAGTATTTTTAATAATCAGGTAAGTACGGGTCGAAGTAAAAACTACTTCCGTTCAATCCTTATAATCCTTCAGCTCGTAATCTTCAGCACTTTTGTTTCATGCATGCTTATTGTTCGCCACCAGTATCAGTTTGCTCTTAAAATGGATCCTGGCTTTCATAATGAGAATGTTCTTTTTCTGGAGATTGGTGATAATTTTAACCAGTACAATGCCTTGATGCAAGAGCTCAAAAGCAATCCAAATATTAAGATGGCTGGTGGAACCTACGCACCTCTACCCTCAGAGTACTTAGCAGGTTTCGATATTCCACATTACGATGAAAGTGAGATGTTGGTAGTGGTTGACCTTTTTGATGTGGACATAAACTTTCTGGAAACAGTTGGCATTAGCTTAGCCGAGGGTCGATTTTTCTCAGAAAACCTTACTGCCGATTCAGCTAAGTGCATTATAAATCAAGCTGCGGTAAATAAGTTGGGGATTAAGAACCCTTTGGGTAAAAGTTTACTCGATACATGGGAGGTAATTGGTGTGGTTAACGATTTTTACACAGGTTCAATTGAGAAAGAGGTTTCCCCAATGCTAATTATTATGTCTGGGTATTTTATTAATCAAGTTGCAATTCAGTATTTGCCCGGCTCTTTAAATGTGTTGTTGCCTTCGTTGCAATCCACTTGGCAAAGGCTAGCACCTAATATGGAATTCCGTTACTCATTAGTTGAAGATTTGATTCAGAAACTTTACGCCAAGGAGCAAAACCTAACTGTAGTGGTAACCCTATCGGCCTTTTTCATATTACTTGTTGCTTTGTTTGGCCTCTTTGGCCTAACCCTCTTCATTGCCCAGCGCCGCACTAAGGAGATAGGTATACGTAAGGTGCTTGGCAGTTCAGCCTCACAGATAGTTTTCTCATTTATAAAAACTAATCTATTATATGTACTCATTGCGGTGGTCATCTCAACGCCAATAACCATAATGGTTATGCAGGAGTGGCTAAATAACTACGTGGAGCGCATTGACATTGGCTGGTGGGTTTTCGCCCTCACCTTTGCCATTGCGGCATTGGTGGTGGTGCTAACGGTGTTAGCGCACTCGTACAGGGCCGCTAAGGTAAACCCAGTAGAGGCATTGAGATACGAGTAAGAATGAAGTCAAGGCTTCACTTTAAGTGAAACCTTGACTAAGTAAAAATAATAGCACAACTTAGAGAAAAACACATTGTAAAAAAATAAATCAACCAACCTGCCCGCTCTACATGCCGCCTGCCGGTAGGCAGGGTAGACAGGCCACTGGCGGGTCAATCAATCCTGCCAGTGGCAGCAGGCAATCAATCATTCATTCACCCAATCAACAACCATGCTAACCTACAACCTAAAAACAGCACTAAAGTTCCTACGCAAGAACAAGGCCTTTGCCGTCATTAATCTTGTAGGGCTATCCATTGCATTGGCAGTATCGTTTATAATTATTCTGTATGTAGTTAATGAGCTTAGCTACGATAGTTGCCATAAGAACCGAAAGGATGTGTATAGGGTGGTGAGCTATTTTGTTGATTTTGACCGAACGCAAGCAAGCACGCCATACATATTGGCATCAACGCTAAAGGATGAGTACCCTCAAGTGAGGGGTGCTGTTAATGTACGCCCGCTTAGGGGTTTCGCCATTAAGCATAACAATGGGCTAATCCCCATTGGCAATCCCATTGGCACCAGCTCCGAGGTGTTCGACATATTCACCCTACCCATTGTTGGCAGCATCGGCCCCAGTGGCTTTCTGGACGACAACTACTCCATTTGCCTTTCGCAAAGCCTTGCCGCCAAGCTATTTGAAAATGGCGATGTGGTGGGGAAGGATGTTGTTGCAATTATTAATAATGAGGAGCAAACACTTCGGGTTACAGCTGTTTTTAAGGATATTCCCAAAAATTCAACCTTTACTGCCGATTGTTTTGTGAATGGGTTCTGGACTATTGCACCCATTAACTCAACATTCAACACAGATAATGCTGATGTTAACTGGATTTTCGAGTTTTGGCAAACTTGGATATTGCTTGAGGAGAATACTAACCCCAACGATATTGAGAGCCAATTCAGAGATTTTGAAAAGAAGTATATATATGATACACCACATGTGAACTACTCCTTACAAAACCTCTCCGATGTGTATCTCGGTTCCGAGAACATTGGTAACTCAGGGCTTCAAGGCAACAAAAGGGATATACGGCTCTTTGCTCTAATAGCACTGCTAATTTTAGTGGTTGCTGCCATAAACTACATAATCCTATCCACAGCGGTTTCCATTGGTAGAACCAAGGAGATTGGTGTGCGCAAAACCAATGGGGCAAGAACCAGCCACCTTAGGCAACAACTACTAATGGAATCCACCATGCTAACCCTACTGGTGCTTCCCATAGCCTACTACCTTATGATGCTGGGGATGCCCTACGCAAGCGATCTTTTTCAAAAGGAGTTACTCATTATCAAGGGGAATGTGATATACTACGTGCTGGTTTACATAGCCCTCACCATAGCCATTGGTATTGCATCGGGGCTATACACCTCAACATGGCTATCGAGGCTCAATGTGCTAAGCGTGTTGAAAAATCCTTTGGCTTCTGGACGGAGCAAGCACTCGTTTCAGTCGGGGCTTATTGTGCTTCAACTGGTGATATTCTGCTTTTTCGTGTCAAGCACGCTAATTGTCAACTCACAGTATAGGTTCAGCATCAAGAAAAATCCTGGTTTCCACAACGAGAATCTTTTATTCCTGAATATTCGCAAGGGGAATACAAAATACCAACCTATTCTACAGGATATTCGCAGCGTACCGTATGTGAAAAGCGCAGCTGGAACAGGACAAGCCCTGCCAATGAGGGGATTGGGGATGATTTCTCTTCCCAATGCTCAGGATAATGACAAAAAGGTAACGGTTGTAGTACTTGATGTAGATTACCACTTCCTCGAAACAATGGGCATAGAACTGGTTGAAGGACGATATTTTTCGGAGGACTATGGCAGCGATTTCACATCGTCGGGCATTCTAAACCAAATAGCTGTTGCGCAGCTTGGCATTGAAAACCCGATAGGACACCAAGTCTCGAAGCCCTACAACATTATTGGAGTGGCAAAGGACTTCTACTTTCAGTCGTTTCACACAGAGATTATGCCCTTAATGATAGTAATGACAGATGATTATATTGAGCAGATAGCCATTAAATACCAGCCCGAAACGTTAACTCTGCTGCTGCCTCGTTTACAAGAACTATGGGAGAAACACACCCCCGATGAGCCTTTCCGGTTCTCGTTGGTGGAGGAGCTAACTAGCCGTCTCTACGAGAAGGAGCGCAAGCTGGTAACCACAGCCACTATGGCGGCACTATTCACGCTGATTATTGCCTGTATGGGCCTCTTTGGCCTAACCCTTTTTATAGTCCAGCGCCGCACCAAGGAGATAGGCATTCGCAAGGTGCTGGGTAGCTCAGCAACCCAAATAGTGCTGTCGTTTATAAAAACCAACTTGCTTTATGTGCTAATTGCTGTGGTAATATCAACGCCAATTACCATTCTGGTTATGAGGGAGTGGCTAAATAACTACGTGGAGCGCATTGACATTGGCTGGTGGATTTTCGCCCTTACCTTTGCCATTGCGGCATTGGTGGTGGTGCTAACGGTGTTGGCGCACTCGTACAGGGCCGCAAGGGTTAATCCGGTGGAAGCTCTCCGATACGAGTAGTGAGGAGAGCGGACATCCCGATGCATTTTTCGTAAGCTTCGAGGCACGAGAAGCCCCAGAAAAAGCAATCGGGATGGAGGCGTTGCGGTATGATAAGTAACACTCCTGACAGGGTTTAAAACGGTAAATACTTACAATATTTTATCCGTGAAATTTTAAAATCCGATTTTAAAATTTCACGGATAAACTAATTTTTTTGAGTTAACAATACACAGATTATGGAACTAATAAGGATTATTCGTTCGCAGTGGCTTTGGTTTTCAACCAACGCCTTAGGCTGGGCCGTTGCCATGGGCAGCGTTGTGGCAGTTGCCGTTTTCGCCCTTGGCGAGTTTAGCTACGATAAGTTTCACTCCCAGTCCAATCAAATTTATCGGGTAACCCTCGAATACACCGATGGCTCAACGGTTAATCATCCCGCCCGTGTGGTGGGCGAATGGCCTTTGACGCTTCAGAACGATTATACAGCTATCGAAAAGGTGGCTCGACTTGTCCCATTCCGCAAGTCGGTGGTTAGCATTAATACCGAAAAGTTCTACCTGAATCAAGCGTTCTCAACCGACAGCACTTTCTTTCAAGTGTTCAATATCGATATTATTGAAGGGCAGCGCACTGGCAATCTCACTCAGCCCAACAGGGTTTTGATTAGCCGAAGCATAGCGGAAAAGTACTTTGGCAACAGCAATGCCGTGGGCAAAACCGTGAGCATACTGGATCAGCAGCTCTCGGAGCCACTGAACTACACCGTAGAGGCAGTGTATGAGGATTTTCCTCGAAACTCGCATTTCCATCCACAGATACTGGCCTGGCTTACCCAAATACCCAACCAAACCACTTGGGCCTACACCTATTTCCTGATGGCAAAAGAGGCTGATGTTGAAGGATTCCGCCACGAGATAATGCAGAAATGGGAGCAAGAGAACCAAACCGATAGTCCCACTCCTGTAATCCATTTACAAAAACTAACCGATATACACCTGCACAGCAGCAAAACCCGAGAGATTGAGCAGAACGGAAGCATGCGCACACTCGTGCTGCTTATTATAGCCGCAGCCACAATCTTTACTATAGCCCTTGTTAACTTCCTAAACCTTTGCAGGGTTAAACTCATTGCCGACACCAAGCGGCTAACCACTAAAATGATAAATGGGGCGAAACGAAAGCACCTTGCCAAGGGTTTGGCTGTGGAGGGTTTAGTGCTCTTTGCTGCATCGGTTGTGCTGGCCTTTCCCCTTTCCGACAAACTCTCTCAGCAACTGGGTGTTAATGTCTTTAACAGCCAGTTCCCAGTAGCAATAGCCATTCTATTGGTAGGATTTCTGCTTGTAATTATTGCAATTTCTGTTGTGCCACTTTTTCTGGCCGATATTAAGGCCACCGCCACGGCAAAAGCAGCCAAAACCAAGCTATTCACCATACCGCTACTCTTACAGTTTACCCTTTCCATTCTGGCCATCGGCTGCACGGCTATTCTTATACGCCAGCTACAGCATATTAGCGAATTGCATCCTAAAGCCAATAGCAAGAGCACCATTGTAATGGCCAACAACCCATGGGAGGCCGTTCAGCGATTCGAGGTTTTTAAGGAAGAACTCCTGAAACATCCCGAAATTCTTGGTGTAACAGGTGCAATGGAGGAGCCCGGAGGCGATATACTCGATGCTGTTGCCTTTGAGATGGAGGGCATTGGTGCCGATGTAGCCAAAACCATTAACATTTTTACCATCGACTCCAATTTCTTGAGCACCATAGGAGTTAATCCACTTGCGGGCACAGTGGAGTTGGGCTTCACCCCGTCGCGGGAGTGGGAGCAGGTTGCCATGGAGCTAAGCGCACTAAAAGTGTTAAATGGTATTGATAACGAGCAAACCAGAGCAATGGAGCAAAAGGTAGGCGGCTATCGCGAGAAGTACCTTCTAAACCAAAGCGCGCTAAAACTGCTTGGGATAGACAACCCTCATGATGCCATAGGCAAGCGATTTAGGCTCAATTTCCACCTACCCTACCTTTTCCCTGATGGCGAAGTGGTGGGAGTTGTGCCCGACTTTCACTACACCAACCTATTTCGCGAGGAGAAGCCCTTAGCTATTGTGTCTCGTAAAACCTTCACCCACTGCTTTATAGTGGATGCTCACCCTGCTCAGGTTGGCGCAGCCATTACTGCAATAGCCAAGGTTTGGGAACAGGTTAACCCCGACTACCCTTTTCATTACCAGCTAATTTCCGATGCATATCAGCAGGTTTACCGCAACGAGCGCTCGCAAATGCGGCTACTTTCCATCTTTACTATTATAGCTATCATCCTATCGTCGCTAGGCGTTTACGCCATGTCGGCATTCAATATGCAACGCAGGGTGAAGGAGATAGGCATCCGCAAGGTGAATGGGGCAAAAATTTGGGAGATAATGGCCATGCTTAACCTTCGCTTTGTGAAGTGGGTTGCTATTGCCTTTGTAATTGCCACCCCCATTGCCTACTTCGCTATGGACAAGTGGCTTCAGAATTTTGCATATCGCACCCAACTTAGTTGGTGGGTATTTGCGCTGGCGGGGTTAATGGCCTTGGTCATAGCCTTGCTAACCGTTAGCTGGCAGAGCTGGCTGGCTGCGAGGAGGAATCCGGTTGAGGCTCTCCGATACGAGTAGTGAGGAGAGCGGATATCCCGATGCATTTTTCGTAGGCTTCGAGGCACGAGAAGCCCCAGAAAAAGCAATCGGGATGGAAGCCCTACAATATGAATAGAACCAATATTAGTCAAGGCTTCACTCAAAGTGAAACCTTGACTAGTAAAAATAAGGCGCTAGAACCCTAGTTGAACCCCTGCATACCAGTGGCGGGGCAAACCTGGGTAGTAGTAGCGGGGCTCATTCCCTCCAAACCCAATGGCATTGGGTATAACCATTGCTGCATAGTGGGAGTTGGTAAAATTGTTTAGTCCGGCATATACAGCAAGCTTGGCATTCTTTCTTAGGCTCAAAGGCATTCTCAACCTTATATTCCCTAGGCTATACGCTGCACTTTCAAGAGTATTCTCGTCGTTCAGGTACTGCTTACCTAAATGCTGAAGATGAATATCAATGGCAATGTAGCCAGCAGGTTCCCAGCTGATTTGAAGTTGCACCGACCTGCTAGGTATCCCAGGCAAATGGTTACCATCGTGGGTTATGCCATCATCGGTAAAATCAATAAACCGATTTATTGACTGGTAGTAGCTAAGGGTAGAGCTGAGTTTGCCGGGAAAGCCAGCGCTATTCAACAACCGACTAGTTGCCAAAAGTTCAATGCCCTGATGGCGCGACTTTCCTGCGTTTATTCCCGTAAAAATATCTTCGGTTAACCTTTTGGTTAGAATTAGATCGTTTAGCTCAATCCAATATAGGGTAAAATCAAAATTGAAACGTTGATTTCTGCTGGTAAAGCGAGAACCAACTTCTACCTGCACTCCCTGTTCAGGCTTAATGCTTGGGTTCACATCGCCTTCGGGTAAAAGGGTCTCTTCGGGCGAAGGAAGTGAAAACCCGTGACCAGCCGATGCGTAAATGGCCAGCAAATTATTTGGGGTGTAGTTTAACCCTATGCGGGGGGATATAATTAAGGGGAAGTTTCTGCTTCCCGACCTGTCACCATCTGCCAAGTATAGGTCGGTTAACCTATAACTGATATGGTTTGCTGCTAGGGCAAATGAAATGGTTAGGTTATCTTTAAACCGGTGGTGAGCCAGACCAAAAATATTGATCTGATTTCGATTTTCCCTATTTCTATTCAGCAGGGTTTCATCAATATCTAGCTCCCAGTGGTACGAATCGGTAGTTAATTCCGTGCCAAGTACCCAGTCGGTTTTTGAGGTGTGAAAACTTAGCTTGTTCCGAATTCCAACACCTGCTGAGTAGTCGTTGAGGTTATTGAATGGTCGCCTTTCGTAGCTATCAACCAAACTACCAAAAAGTGTTAGCCTATTTATTAGTTGCTCTGCTAGTCGCCCCGTAATGGTCACTCCCAGTAGCCCTTTTTGGTATTCCTTAAAGCCACCAATGGCATTCCAGTTAGGGGCTGCAAGTTGGGGCGACTCGTTAAACATCGTTTTGCCCAGCGAGCTGGGTATTCCAGCTTCCAAATCCACCAGATGAAGCGCGGTGCTTACATCCCAATTTTGCCCCAGCCATTGTGCTGCTGATAGTATGGATGTACGGCTGTAATTATTGTTATCGCGATATCCATTGGATTGGATATGGCTAAGGCCAGCCCAAATACTTGTGTTATTGCTTTGTAAATTGCCGTTGGCATTGGCATACATAGTTTGAAATGCTCCGTATTGCATAAGCACATTGCCCTCACTCGATCTGCTTGTTGGGGTGTATAGATTTATGCTACCGCCCAAGCCCGAGCCGTACAGAGCCGATGCAGGCCCTTTAACAACTTCAATCCGCCCAAGGCTATACAAATCTATCTCCTCGGGTGTTGATATTCCATCCGATGAGGTAATGGGGATATCGTTGAGGTACGCTTTAATTCGGTTTGTGTTGTAAGGAGTTCGGCTGCCCATTCCCCTAATCACTATTCTGCTTGTGGCATAGGTTCCGCTTTGCATTGTAACTCCAGGTAGGGTGTTTAGGGGTGTCGCAAAGCTTAATCCATCGGATTGTTTTAGCCCATCACCAACCAGAACCGCAATGCTTCCGGGTATGGTTCTTAATCCACCGCTCAACTGATAGGCATCGACGGTAACGGCATCAATCAGAATGATTGTGTCTGCTTTTTGGGTACGACCTAGGGTATCCCTTAAGTTTTGCGATAAAAGAGTAAGGGGTGATGCAAACAGCGCAAGAGCAACGAAAACCCTAAAGAATAGAGTCATAAACAACAAGAATTTTTATGATTGATAAAGACAGACTCTAGATAAAAGCGTCAAGAAAAATCCTTGGCAGACAGCAAATCGTTACAACTATCCGCCAAGGATAATACAACCAAACTTGAAAAATGTTGATGTAACTCTCGTTAAACTTATCCTTTTGCTACTCTACGGGAATAAGCCTTAGTATAAAACCTGGGTTCTCAACCGCAACATATACGTATCCATCGGGGCTCATCACCACATTGCGAACACGGCCAATCCCCTCGAGCAACTTTTCGCGATGAGTTACATAGTGCCCTTCCAAAACAACCCTTTCCAGGTACTCAAAGCTCAGCGATCCAACCAGTAGGTTGTGCTCCCAGTTTTTAAATCGGTCGCCTGTAACAAAGGTCATCCCGCAGGGTGCAATGGAGGGTGTCCACTCGAAAACTGGCTGCTCCATTCCTTCCTTTTCGGTAAGTTCGGTGATAATAGTTCCGTTGTAATTTATTCCGTAGGTTATAACTGGCCAGCCATAGTTAAGCCCAGGTTCTACCAAGTTTAGCTCGTCGCCACCTTTGGGGCCATGCTCCGAAACCCACAGTTCTCCTGTAGCAGGATGTATACAATTACCCTGCGGGTTGCGGTGGCCAAAGCTGTATATCGAGGGCATGGCATCGGGATCATTTACAAAAGGGTTATCATGTGGAATGGTTCCATCGTCCATAATACGGTGGATTTTCCCATTGTGGTTATCTAGCGTCTGTGGAAAATCATCGCGCTGACCCCTGTCGCCTATACCGAAGAAAAGATGCCCCTTACCATCGAACGCCAGTTTGCAGCCAAAGTGATACTGAAGTGGCGTATGCGGTAGCCCTTCAAATATCACCTCCTGATCCACCAGTTGGTTCCCATCGAGTCTTGCCCTTAGTATGGCAGTGTTACCAATTGGTCTTTCACTTTCAGAGTTTAAGGCGGAGTAGGCCATGTATATCCATCCATTGGTGTCGTACTCTGGGTGAAGGGCCAGATCCAGCAGACCGCCTTGTCCAATGGCCATAATGGGCGGAAGCCCTTCGATGGGATCGGATAGGAAACCGTTGGAGTAGCGATGGAGCGTTCCCGCCCGTTCCGATATCAGCAAATCGCCGTTGGGAAGAAAAGCCAAGCCCCAGGGTACGCTTAGTCCCGAAACCACAGTGTCGATAACAAAACTATGAGCCTCGGAGCGAATAATACCATCTGTTGTAAAGGCAGGTTTTAGCTTCGATCTATCCCTCGGAATCTCCTCCTTTACGAATATGGCAAGCTGCTCAATCTCATCATCGGAAAATGTTTGCTCAAAGGCAGGCATTCCAATATCTACAATACCAAACTTAATGCTCTCGAAAGCGAGGTTTATTCCCTCTTCATCCATCCATGGCTTTATTGCAAACCTCTCCAGGTTGACGCCATGGCATCCAGCGCAATAGTTCTTGTAGTTGGTTTCTGCTAAGCTCCGGGTAGCATTCTTGTTATCAGATGATAGACATCCTGTTAGGGTTAAACTGGTAGCCAAAATGGTTAGCAGCAGCACGTGAAGGCGGGCTTTGTAATTTTCGGTGTTTTTCATAGCTGATTTTTTTGTGTAACATTAATTACGACTCTAAAAATTTCTATGATTCGATACCAAGTTACAAAATATATGGAAACGGCTATTTACTTAGAGGGTTTTCAGGGGAAAGGTTTGCCAGGCTTGGTTGCACATACTATTCATATTGGGATTGAATAGTAAATTGGCGGGTGTTGTAGTCATAAAAAATAGGAAGCCTCATAAAATGAGACCTCCTATTTTCTGTAGTTGGTTGCCTACAAATCCTTCACCAATATATTTTTGGGCGATGTTCTAATGCCATTGGAAAACTCTTCGTGAATCTCGTTAATTCGTTCGAGCGTTGGGTTATCCAGCGTGATATGGGCGCCATATCCTTCTAGGCTTTGAATTACAAACGCAATGGTTAGCTTATCGATATGCTGAGCTGGTTGAAAGGCCGGGGTTTTGGGTTGCTTGGTGTATGCCTTCGATACTATATTGCAGTTAACCAGTCCATCGAGTAGCGACCGAACCAATCGGATTGGTAGTTTCAGTTCCTTCGATAGTTCCTGCGCAATCAGCGGCGGCTCCCCATTTACAAATCTTTTGATAATGCAGTTGAGCAGAAGGATAGAGAGTGCCGTGTTGGAGTCGTCGCTAATAGTCTCGGTCTCGGTTTCGAACTCGTACAAGTTCTGGTTCTGGTGCGAGAACGATATTTCTGCACCAAACAGCACAATTAGCCAGCTAACGCGTAACCATATCAACAGCAATGGTAGGGCTGCAAAACTACCGTAAATGGCGTTGTACTTCGATACGCCCACCTGAAATTCGATGTAAAGCCACTGGGTTACAATAAAGGCCGAACCTGCTATGATACCCCCAATTATTCCCGATAGCGGTTTAACCTTGGTGTTGGGCATTACCACGTATAGCATGGCAAAAACTATCCAAATAATAAAGTAGGGCAGGAATTTCAACGAAAACATTATTAGGGGTGTCACGTAGCTTAGCAGCTCAATTTTTGCTGTTAGCTTATCGAGCTGAGTTGCTATGAATACGTTCATACCACTGGCGGCAATCATAAGCACTGGTGCAACCACCATCATCGAGAGGTAATCGGCAAATTTTCGTGAGAAGGGTCGGGCACTACCAATTTGCCATATATCATTAAAAGAATGTTCTATTTGTCCAAAAACTTTTAATACGGACCAGAATAGTACAATAACACCAATCCCTGCCATTATTCCGCCACCTGTATTGTCGAGCAGCATGGTCGAAAATCCAATTAGCTGATCAATAACCTCCTGTTGATTCTGAAAATTGTCGTAAAGCTGATTCTCTAAATACTTGTCGAGTCCAAAGCCTTTGGCAATACCAAATGCCATGGCCAGCACGGGAACAATGGCCATTAGGGTGTAGTAGGTTAGCGCCGATGCCCGGAGCAGAACTCGGTCCTCTACAAAACCCCGGTAGGCAAGCATAATAACCCTTAAAGCCTGAACACCTATTCGTGCTATGGGGCGATAATTCTCTAGCTGTATGCTCCATAGCTCTTTTTTGAGGAAATGGGAAACCCGATTAATGATTTCCATATACGACTTGCGGGACTTCTTTTTTGCAGCGCTCATAATAGTGCGATTTGATATGTATAGTCTGTTCTACTCTTTTAGGCTTGGGGTGAAGTGTGAGTAAGATATTCCATCGGGTTGCTTGCCTGTTGCAAAATGGCGTGTTATCTCAAATGTTCTTAGGTCGATTTCGCTTACCAGGTCGGCGTTGGTGTTGGCCACGTATGCAGTATTATCGTGCGGTACAACCAACCCAATGGGTATGGAGCTGCCCTTGAAGTCCTGGGCAAAGAATCGATCCTCATCCACCTCATCGGGTATGGGAACCGTAAGCTTCACTTTGGCGAGGAGCTGCTTTTCAATTGCATCAAAAATGGCCACCTCGGCCGATTGGGCATTGCTCACCAGCACCTTGTTGCCATCGGGGGTAAACTTTATGCGGATAGGGAATTCGCCGCACTCAAGGGTGTGGGTGGCCTCAAAGGTTTTGGTGTCGAAAATGGTTAGCGTATTGTCGGCTCGGTTGGTAACCCAAAGCTCCTTGCCATTGGGCGATACCGCTGCACCTTCGGCTCCTTTGCCGGAGTATACCTGTGCAAGTATGCTATCAGTTTGAAGGTCTATCACGGTAACATTTCCAGTTCTGATGCTGGGAACAAAAGCGATGGTGAAATCATTATTGGCAGCTACCATGTGCGAAACGGGTTGTTCGGTGCCAATGGCACGCTCCACTTCACCTTTTGCCACATCAACCACCAGGAGGTTGTTGGTGCTCTCGGCTGTAACCAACATCTTTTGCGTGCCTGCAATCCAATGCATTCCGTGCGGACGGGTATGCTCGCCAAGGTTGATAGTCCTGAGTAGAATCCCTTCCTTAACATCGTAAACCGATAGCGTGTTACCAGCTACCTCGCGGTTGCCATAGTTGCACACCACGGCATATTTTCCATCATCGGAAACCTCTACCTCGTGGGGCTCAAGTCCAGTTTCAAGTATTCTCACCGTTTCGCCATTTTTTCTGCAGATAAAGTGAACCGTATTATCAGTTTTGTGCGAAACAATTAGTACACCTTCCATATTATCAACCTTAATTTCCTTTGAACCAGTGGTACAGGCAAAGGCAACGGTGGCTAGGGCTAAAATGGTTAGTAGTCGTTTCATGGCTTATTGGTTTGGTTTGGCTAAGTAAAAATATGAAAAATATCGTTCAATCAACCATAGACCCTGTGGTATTGCTCAATTAATGCTAACTTAGCCACACACACCGACGTCAATGATGAAGTTTAAGGTTAAGTCTGCCCTGCGTATTCTTGTGCTGCTTGCAGCCTATGGATATGTTGGATTTAGGATTTTTGGTAGTGGCGATGTCGATTTTGAAAGCATTCTGGCGCAAGAGTTCCAACCGCAGCATTATTATATTTTGATTTTAACCATTGTTCTTACCCTTTTTAATTGGACTTTGGAGATTTGTAAATGGAGAATTGCCATGGCAGCCATTGCCCCTGTTAGGTTTGCAACTGCCATGCAGGCAGTGCTGTATGGGGCTGGGGTTGGGCTTTTTACTCCCAACCGAATTGGCGATCCCATTGGAAGGGTGGCTATGCTCCCTCCTGCTCAAAGGGCGAGGGGTGCGGCAATGGCAATGGTAACATCAATGAGCCAACAGCTGGCAACCATCGTTTTTGGAGTTGTAGGTGTTCTGTTTTGGCTAAATCAAAGTATGCCAAAGGTTGTACCTCAAGTTCTGACCGTTGTTCTAACCTTTGTCTCGCTAGTTCTGGTTGTGTTTGTAATCGTTCGTCATCAGCATATTTTGCGTAGTTTATCGAAGTTTAAAGTCTTTGCTAAGCTGCTTAAAGACGAACCCCTTAATGTTAATGCGTCATGGCAAGCATTAGCCCAAATTGTGCTGCTTAGCCTGGGTCGGTATGTGGTATTCTCAAGTCAACTCGTTCTGCTGATGATACTTTTTGGGTTTGATGGGGATGTAGTGATGTTGTATTTGGCCATATTCATCTCGTACCTTCTGTCTAGCGTTGTGCCCACTGTTGCTATTGCCGAGGTGGGAGTAAAGGCAAGCTTTGCTGTAATTGTTGTTGGTGCGGTTTGGCCCAACCCGTTGGCTATAACCCTGGCTTCTGTATTGCTTTGGCTGGTCAACGTCGCCATCCCTGCGCTAGTGGGGGTGTGGTTGCCCTTGGTTTATAAACGAAATTAAATTGCAGTTTATGCTAGTAGATTTGTAAAATTAGAATCCAATATCGTTTAGTTAGGCGCATTCGTCCAAATACAATGAGGATGTCTCAAAAGTCAAAAAGGTATTTAGTTTTTCTTTCACTAGTATCCGACTAAGTCTTTTTTAAAATGATAATAATGTAATAGATTTCTCGCTTCGCTCGAAATGACAGACTGTTACGCTGTATGGGGTGAGGGGGTGAAGGC
>NZ_JAANIG010000070.1 GCF_011174675.1 Perlabentimonas gracilis
ACGATATTTTGGAGCGAATCTATTTGATAGACTACTAGTTGCAGCTGTCGAAGATACTTGGTATGGAAAACTTAGGTACAATTACGGATAATCATATAACTTTATTTATAATGAAGAAACCATGAATATGTCAGGTTTGTATTTTATCACCGACAGTATTGTATCCATCAAAAACTTTTAAATATGAAAAAGAAAATGAAAATAGTTGCAATTGTAATCTCTTCAGCAATTGTTATTGGCAGTGCAGTGGGTCTGTACATGTTCAACATGCCACATCGTAATGTTCAAAATGCTTCAACCGATTTTAGCCTAACAGCATCTCAATTGGTAGCAGATTATCTTGAGGATCCCACTAAAGCAAATGAAAAATATCTTGCCGATGATGGCGATTCAAAAGTTTTGGAAATCAAAGGAACTGTAGCCAAAATAAGCGAGGATTTCAATGGGCAAAAAGTAGTATTGCTTCAGGGAAATACCGATAAAGCGGGAGTGAACTGCACATTTACCCATGAAACCAATACGAATGTTTCAACTATTCAGGTGGGACAAACAGTTACCATTAAGGGCGTTATTCGCTCGGGCGCATCGTACGACGAAGACCTTGAGATGTACGAGAATGTAGTAATTGAGAAAAGTGACTTAGTAAAATAATTTGATAACCTGTCTGCCGACAGGCAGGCAACAATACTTAACATTATGAAAACAGCAAAACTCTTTTTAACAGCAACACTTATTTTAGTGGCTGCTACTAGTTTTGGGCAAACTACTAAGCTAGTAAGTTCCAAAACCCACATTAAATTCTATTCACACACAACTGTTGAAGACATACAGGCGAACAACTACTCAAGCGTTAGCACCATTGACCCCTCAACGGGTGATGTAGTTTTTTCTGTTACCATGCAGGGATTCGAGTTCGTAAAAGCTTTAATGCAGAAGCATTTTAACAACGAAAAGTTTCTGGACACCAAGCAGTTTCCAAAAGCAAAACTTAAAGGTAAAATCACAAATTTGTCTGAAATAAACTTCACCAAGGACGGTGAATACAGCGCAACGGTTCAAGGAGAACTAACAGTTAAGGGCGTAACAAAGCCTGTTAACGAAAAGGGGACTATTGTTGTAAAAGGCAATAAAATTGAAGTGCAAAGCACATTCAATATCACTTTAGCCGACTACGGGATAACCTTTGTGAGCGGCAAGCCATCGTCGAATATTGCAAAAATTGTGGAGGTAACCGTTCACGCCGAATATATGCCCGAGTAAATTTTTACGCAGAGGAAAAACAGCAACTAATAAATCGAAATAAAATGAAACTACAAGCAGGTCAATTTGCGCCAAACTTTAGCGCCACTGACATAAACGGGAAAGAGGTAAAACTTTCGGACTATAGGGGAAAGAAGATAATTCTGAGTTTTTACCGCAATGTGAGCTGCCCCTTTTGCAACCGCAGGGTTCATCAAATAATGGGCAACAATGTAAGGCTAAAAAACGCAGGGGTACAGCTTGTTTTTATGTTCGAAAGCTCTAACGACAAGCTAAAATCGAGTGTTTTCCATCAGGGAATAAGCCCATGGCCTCTGGTTGGCGACCCCAACAAGAAGGTTTACGAGCAGTACGGTGTTGAGCAATCGACCCTAAAAATGATGAAAACCATGCTTGTTGCCAATGTTGGACAGGCAAAGAAGGACACAAAAGACTTAAACCTGCCACAGGACAAGGATGCCAGCATGAATTTAATTCCTGCCGACTTCTTTATCGATGAAAACCTCAAAATTGTTAAAGCGCATTACGGCAAACATTTAGACGACCATATAGATATTGGGGAATTAAAAGCTTTTGCTGGCATATAAAGTTGAAGTAATTGGGGAATAGATTCCATTCATAATTTTAAAAGCATGAAAACAAAGCTTAAATATCAGCTCAAAGGCCTTATGACAATTAAATTATTAATTGTTTTAGCCCTAGCTTTTACAAACATTAAAACAATGGCACAAACAAATCTTAAAACCTTAAAGGAGGCGAAAGGATTACAAGTTGGCGATTTCGTGAAGAACTTTACCGCCAAAGACCTACATAACAATACTTTTGTTTTAAGCGATGCGCTTAAAAAAGGTCCAGTGGTAGTAATTTTTTACCGAGGCCAATGGTGTCCAATTTGCAATAAGCACCTAAGCCATTTGCAAGACAGCCTTCAATTGATTTACGACAAGGGGGCAACCGTGGTGGCTATTTCTCCTGAAAATTCAGAATTTTTAAAGCGTACTGCCGAAAAAACCCACGCTTCGTTCTCGCTACTTTACGATGAAGAGTACAAAATTTCTGATTTGTTTGATGTAACCTTTAAGCCCGACAGCATAACTGTTACTATATACAACACTATGCTGGGAGCAAACCTTAAAAATGCACATTCCGACAACAGCCAACGATTGCCAATTCCTGCCACATTTATTATAGGTCAGGATAGTAAAATTGCTTGGCGACATTTCGACCCTAACTACAAGAAAAGGTCAACTGTGGCTGATATAGTAAAAAACATTCCTTAAGTTTGTAATATGACCAGAATTAAAGTAGTTCAGCACAACGAAGCAACCGGCAGGTTAAAAGAGATATATGACGCATTAGTTAAGAGCCGTGGCAAGCTTGCCGATGTGCACAAAATTCAAAGCTTGCGACCCGAAAGCATTATTGCCCACATGAGCCTATACATGGAGATTATGTATAGCAAGTCGGAACTTTCCCGTGCCGAACGCGAGTTAATGGGAACGGTTGTTTCGGTAGCCAATGGATGTAAGTATTGCACAAAGCACCATGCCGAAGCATTAAACCATTACTGGAAAGATGACAGTAGAATTGAAAAACTGATTAAGCGAGATTATTTCGATATTCTTTCTCCAAAGGAAACTGCTCTTGTGGAGTTTGCAAAACAGCTTACGCTTAATCCTTCGGAGCACGAGAATAAGGACTTTACTGTAACTCTTAAGGATTTAAAATTAAGCGATGCAGCAATTTTAGATGCCGTTTTGGTTACGGCATACTTCAACTTCGTAAATCGTATTGTTCTTTCGTTGGGAGTTGAACTCGAAACCGACAGCGGAACTGGCTATAAATACTAATTTATTCGCTCCACATAATAAAATCATCATGAAGTTAAAAAGCTACTTTGCCGAGGCCATTAAACCTTTAGTTGTTCGCAGGGCTATAAGGGTTGCATTAATAGTAGGAATAATTCTTAATGCCATTAACCAAGGGTATAGCATTACGCATGGATTTCAGAATTTTCATGTCCTTCAGTTCATTCTTACGTTTATTGTTCCCTATCTGGTATCGACCTACTCTGTTGTACTTTCCAAGTTTAATTTTGTTAGTGGCGAAGTGGCAAGCGTTGACGCTTTAATTCAATGCAAAAAATGCAACGGCAGCACTTTTAAAATTCATAAAGGCGAACTGGTTCCGTATTGCCCTAGCTGTAAGGAAAAAACAACTTGGAAAATGATGAACCTGCTTCCTCCAGTATCGGTAGTAGAGGACGATAAACTGAAATCGAATGCGCTGTTTGCCGAATTTAATCCTGCTCCAGTTCTAAGGGTTAATGCTAGCGGACAAATAATAAAGGCGAACCCAAAGGCTCGCATTCTTTTCAATATTGAGGGCGAAGGCGAGCACATACAAAATGTAATTCCCGAAATTAGCACACTCGATTTTAAAAGCTTCATCTCAAAAAATGACTCAAGCGCTTATCAAATCAAAATTCAGGACGATTACTACCAGCTAGACCTTAAGGCTGTAGTCGATTTGGATGTATTCCACATTTACGCATCGAAAAACACGCAGCTAATTGAGGAGCGAAACCAAAGGTTACTTTTCCAAACAGCCATTGAGAAAACAACAGATTCGGTAATGGTTACCGACACTCAAGGGGGTATTGTTTTCGTAAACTCAGCTTTCGAAAACCATTCGGGCTACTCGCTGCAAGAAATAAAGGGAAAGAATCCTCGAATACTCAAATCGGGTTTTCAAAAAGACGAAGTGTATAAGGAAATGTGGGAGACCATAACTAAAGGTGAAATATGGAAAGGGCTTTTCCGCAACAGGAAAAAAAATGGAGAGCTATACTGGGAAAGAGCAACCATTACACCCGTAAGTCAGCCTGACGGCAGCATATCGCACTATATGGCTTTAAAAGAAGATGTTTCGGAAGAGTTAAAGCTTAAGGATGATCTCAATAGCTTTGCGCTTTTTGCCAAGCACAACCCATCGCCAGTAATGAGATTTGGGGCAGATGGTGTTATTGTTGAGGCAAACCCAGCAGCCACTAAATTATTTGAACTAAAAACCCTTATTGGGCTTAATGCTTTTGAACTCATTCGTGATATAAAAGCGATGAATATAGATACCCTAATTAAAGACGACAAAAAGGAGATCCTAACAGCCCAAATTGGTGAGTCATACTTCCAGCTGGTGATTAAAGGAGTTAACGAACTTCAGCTTTGCCATGTTTATGGCACCGATATAACTGTCCAAAAGCATGCTGAGAAAATAATCGAATCTATGGCGCTTTTTGCAAAGCTTAATCCCGAACCAGTTTTTCGTTTCAATTCCGAATTTAAAATAGTTGAAGCCAACCCTGCCGCACTTGAAACCTTCCCAGAAATGATTAAGGGTAATGACGTTAGAGAAGTTATTCCTCCTTTTGCTGATATTCCTGTTTTCGATTTCATTAATGGGAATAAGCAAATTCTTCGAGAAGAGAATATTAATGAAAAGATTTACCGCTTTATGATACGTGGACTAAGGGAAACACAGGTTTGTCAGGTTTACTCATCCGATATCACATTGCGGGTTGAACAGGAGCAAATGATCCAGGAGCAAGCTGAAAAAATTAGCAGCAGTATTAGATATGCCTCAAATATTCAAGCAGCTGTTTTACCTAACCTTAACTATGTTGGCGAAATACTTCCACAAAACATGATGCTTTATCTTCCTCGTGATGTGGTAAGTGGCGATTTTTACTGGATAAAAAAGGTTGGGGAAAGTATTGTTATTGCCATTGCCGACTGTACTGGCCATGGCGTTCCGGGGGCATTTATGAGCATGCTAGGCGTTGCATTTCTTAACGAGATAGTTAAGCCCGAGAAAGTTATTGCAAATGAAATACTCAACGAGTTAAGAAATTACGTCATTAATACTCTTTCGAACTCTCAGGACAGTCGAGCCGACGGAATGGATATGGCGCTTTGCATTATAGAACCTACAAAAAAGGTTATTCAGTACGCTGGAGCTTACAATCCCTTTGTGCTTATAAATAAATTGGGCATTACCGAAATAAAGGCCGACCGCATGCCTATTGGACGATATGTAAACCAACACAAACCTTTCACCTTGCATGAAATCCCTTACACAGAAGGTGATGTAGTTTACCTTTTCTCCGATGGTTATCACGACCAAATTGGCGGCCCCAACCTACAAAAATATGGTTCGAAAAACTTTAAAGAGCTGCTTTTGTCAATTCACGAAAAGAGTTTCGATGAGCAAAAGATTATTCTGAATAAAACATTAGACGACTGGACAAGCGCATTCCACAGAATTGACGATGTAATTGTTATGGGATTCAAGCTAACATAGTTCAATCAACAATAACTATTTCTAAAAATGAGACCAACGCTTCCAAATAAAGTAAGTAAAGTTATTAATGAGCTAAATAGCCATAAACTAATCGATAACGCCCTAGTTACTGATATTGTATCACTGGCAAACCTGAATGCATCCAATTTGGATGAATTCAATTCTTTCAATCATTCTGCTTTTGAAAGCTATGGACGCAAGCTAATTTACGACAACGGGAACTTTAAAATCCTTTTAATGTCGTGGAGATCTGGCGATTTTACAGCAATTCACAATCATGGCTATACCGAGTGGGGCTGTGTTTGCTTCTTTGGCGAAGCAACTCATCGTTTATACAACGCAACAGCGGACGAACTTACAATTCTTCAAAAGCAAAATTTTAACGAAGGGCAAATTGCTTCGGTATGCGGCGATTTAACGCACATTATGGGTAATTCCAGTTCCAAAAGTTTTACTACACTTCATATTTACGGCTCAAACACCCGCCAAAAGGATGTTTCAAAGGATGCCTTGGTTTATATGCCTGAATTTAACAAGGCCGTTACAACAATGGGTTCAGCCTATTTGAATATGAACAAGCAACTTATTCTTTCCGAGAAACCCTTAGCTAAAATACCCAATGATGTTGTTCTCGATTATTTTTCACTGGTAAAACCCTTTTATGAAAGAATAGGGCAGATTTCGATTTTGCAGAAAATGGAGAAAACAATCGAAAACAGAAGCGTTAATTAAAACCTAAGTTTATATGAGAGACCTAGAAATACTATCTGGAGCTTTTGAAAAGATAAAAGCATACATCAATAACAATCAGGATAATTCAAAGCCTGTAGTACAATTCAGAACTCCAGCACAATTGAAAGAAGTCATCAATTTCAAAGTTGAAAAAAACGGTGTTTCCGAAGGCGAATTTCTTGAAATGCTGGATAAGTATCTTGAATATTCAGTAAAAACGGGCAACAAGCAGTTTTTGAATCAGCTGTATTCGGGCTTTAATTTCCCGGCTTTTATTGGCGAAGTATTTACTGTTTTGGCAAACACTTCCATGTACACTTACGAAGTAGCACCAGTTGCTACTACTATTGAAGCCGAGATGATTTCGCTTATGAATAGCTACGCAGGATATACCGATGGCGATGGAATTTTTTTAAGTGGAGGGAGTAATGCAAACCTAGTTGCTATGTTTTCGGCTCGTAACAGAGTCTTGCCCGAAAGCAGATTTGATGGTTATGACCGAAGCCAAAAACTGGTTGCATTTGTAAACGCACAAGCACATTACTCTTTTGAAACGGCTGCTAATGTTATTGGAATTGGTGCAAAAAATGTTATCAAAGTGAAAGCCGATAATGAGGGTCGACTAATCCCAGCTGAGTTAGAAAAAGAAATTGCAAATGCTATAAATCGAGGCGAAACCCCATTTTTTGTAGCGGCAACCTGTGCCACAACTCTTTTAGGAGCTTACGACCCCATTGATGAAATGGCAAAGATTTGCAAGAAATACAACATTTGGCTTCATGCCGACGGCTCGTTTGGTGGTTCAATTATTTTGAGCGACAAACATCGTCACTTAATGAAGGGAATTGAGGAAACCGACTCTTTTGCATGGAACCCTCATAAGCTCATGAATATTCCCCTAATCTGCTCAGCTTTGCTAGTCAAAAAGCGTGGCACGCTTCAACACAACATCACCGACATTAACACCGACTATATTTTCCACGACATTGATGCTATTGAGGATTTGGGAAAGAAATCAATTCAATGCGGCAGAAAGGTTGATGCCGTTAAACTTTGGTTTGCATGGAAATACTTCGGACTTGAAGGTTATCAAAATCGTATTGACAATTTAATAGACATGGCTACTTATGCCGAAAGCATTGTAAATGAACATCCAAAACTTGAACTTTTATCCAACCGTCAGTCTTTTGCTGTTTGCTTCAGGTATATTCCAAGTAAAGAAACAGACTTAAATAAATTCAACCTTGAACTAAGGGAATCGTTAAGAAAATCGGGAAAATCGATTGTAAACTACGGGTACATTGCTAAAACCTTAGCCGTTCGTTTAATTACTGCAAATGGGGAATTGCAGAAATCGGACATCGATTTATTCTTCAGCCATCTCCTTTTTGAAGCAGATAAACTTGAAAGTTAATGCCAAACGATAAACGCTATACCGGATTTGCCATTGCAATAGCCTGGCCAAATACATACTGCCGCCAAGCGGACTCATGGTACGATGGATTTTTGAAATTTTTAGGGGTTAGTAATAATAACTACTACAAAGCTGGTCACGCAGCCTTAGTAATAGTTGACTCGATATCACTTAAATGCCATTACTTCGACTTTGGCAGGTATCATGCGCCGTTTGGGTTTGGCAGGGTTAGAAGCGAGATTACCGATACTGGACTTAAGGTTAATACCTCCCCAAAAATATCGATTAACGGAAGAAGTATTATAAATTTCGAAGAAATACTAACCGAGTTGCAACTCAATGCCGAATGCCATGGCGAGGGCAAACTTTACGCATCGTATTGTCAAGTTAATTTCCAAAAAGCTTTTGAGAAGGCAAGTTGGCTTCAACAAGTAAGCCCAATTCGTTATGGCCCTTTTCAGTACAAGGGGAGCAATTGCTCACGATTTGTTGCCACCTCTATATTGGCGGGGAAGCCAAATGGCTGGTTCTCATTCAGAATGAAATATTTTGTTCCATTAACCCCAACCCCACTCAGCAATGTTTATTCATTAAAAGAAAGCATTGTACTACCTGTAATGCGAAATTACTCACCATTCTGCCCACCACCAGTAACGGACAAAAGCGTGCTGAAAAGAACACTACCCGAACCTACAAAACCATCAAATGTGCCTTTGGGGGCACAATGGATTAGCGGCATTGGTGCAGGCTCTTGGTTTTCAATAAAACAAGAATCGGAGAATTATCGGATATCGAGGTTTAGTCCTGAGGGTATGCTGGAGTGTAGTGGAGTTTTTAAGGAATCAAATTTCAGTTCTTTTAATATAAATCTGCCCTTTCAATTTGACCATTTAAGCCATTGCCAAAGCGTTGTAATTAAGCAATCCGAAAAAAAATTAGAGTTCAATAGAATTAACCCTGAAATTAGCATTCAATTAATTTCCTCTATCACATGTCCTATTTGTGGACACAAGGAAGAGAGAGAAATGCCAACAGAAACTTGCCAATATTTTTACGAATGCACGAATTGCAAAACGGTATTAAAACCACATCAAGGCGATTGCTGTGTATTTTGCAGTTATGGTTCCGAAAAATGTCCATCAATCCAAGAAGTCAATAAATGTTGTTAATTGAATACCCAACCCTATTTGCAAGCACATTGCCAAAGCCACACAGTCTTACCCACGAAGCAAAGCTTTGTCAAAGAGCTTACAAGGCCAACGCACCACAGACAGGTATGGTGTAGCAAATTGTAAGATTATTAACGAAAAGAAACTTGACGTTAATATAAACACCTGGCGGTAACATGGGGTGTATAAAATGCTGGTGTATAGGCTGATAAATAGGCGTTTAGGCTCGGTTTTGTCGGGTCTCGGTAGATAGCTACTCGTCTCGTTCGCCAGCACTTTACACACCCCTCACCGTTGGCGGTAATTTTAAGTGCCCCAAACCTGAACTGTTAATAACAATATTACAACAGGATAGTTTAATATCATAACATTAACCTTGAAATGAAAAAATTAATACTAAAATCCTACAAACGAAATTTTAGTACATTGCATATTTTTAAAGCAACCCTAAATATTTAGCATAAGCCACAGCCTCTGCAGTATTTGCGGATTCTGTTTTTTCAAGGATTTTCTGCCTGTGATTGTTTACTGTATATATTAGCCCCAATTAAAACCGAGCAGAAAAATTGCTAAATTTCTGACGGTATGAAAAAGAACAGTTACTGGACATCAAAGCGAAAAGCTGAAGTA
>NZ_JAANIG010000071.1 GCF_011174675.1 Perlabentimonas gracilis
TCTCATCAGGATGCTGCTTTACAAAATCTATAAAATTCATTTTCAATATATTTTGTACAAATATAATAATTTAGGCACATTAGCGGATAATCATATAAAATTAAATTTGAAAAAGAATTTTTACAGATTTAAAGTTGCAGAATATCAAATAGATGGATAAATGTATTTTGAATTGTTTGAGTTGAGAAAAAATGGTTGAAATATGAAAAATTATGGTTGCATACGATTGAGGTAACATTTATCGTTTTTTAGGTTATATTTGTCTTCTAGTATAACTCAACTATCTTACCTATATGAGGATTGGATTAAATTTGGTGTTAGGGCTAATGCTCACAAGCATTTCGGCCGGAGTGTATGCTCAAGATTTTGAGGTGGCTCCCGTTAGGCTCGACTTTAACGCCGAGCCGGGCGAAAACCAAACTAAGGTTATTAATGTTAAAAACCATAGTAATGTAAAAGCTTCTTATGTCGTGGCAATTTCTGATTTCTTGCCCAGCAGTGATGGCAAACGCCAAATAATGCCTCCAAATACTACAAGACATTCCGCTGCTAACTGGTTGAATATTAACCCTAGTTTTTTTGAATTAAATCCTGGCGATCAGATACCAATTCAAGTATCAATGCTTGTGCCCTCTGATGAATATGGTGCAGCATGGTGCATATTGAACTTTCAAACTGCTCGCGAACAAACATCTTGGGGTGCTGATCGAGACCTTGGTGCGGGCATTACCGTTAGCGGAAGAATTGGTGTTACTGTTTATCAGTCGCCTACCTCAAATGCCAATCACTCCATTAAGGTAACTAGTCTGCAAGAGATCACAAAGGATGGGGATGCAAACCGAAAGTTCTCGGCCACCCTCGATAACCTTGGCGATAAGGTAACCAAATGCAAGGTGCATCTAATCGCTTCGAACGTGATGACTGCCGAGGAGAAGCAGTTTCCTTCGTTCGAGGTTGAGACCTTCCCCAAAATGACTCGTAACGTTGAGGTGGAATTGCCTGCTGGTGAGTTGCCCCCCGGTCAGTATGCCATTGCTATTATTGTTGATTACGGCCCACGCTTTGCCCTTGAGGGTGCGCAAATGGTGATTGATGTTGGCGGTAGCAAGGTGGATTAGCATATCTTGCAGTTAAAACGCTCTACAGCCATTCAGCCATTAGGTTCTTTAGTACTGCTATTATACCATATGCAAAGAATGCTGCTTTACTCGAAACGATTTCCTTTAATAACCCTATTCGTTGCAATGGGGTTTTTAACTTTTGCCCAAACACTTGCAGATTATAAATCGCATTACCCCTCTGGCGTTGTTCAGGAAACATATCAGTACTACATCGAGAATGGCGATACCCTAAAGCAGGGCGAATACAAATTCTTTTACCCCGAGGGTAATGTAATGCAGGAGGGACGATTTGTTGATAATAAGCCCGATAGTTTGTGGGTAAACTACTTCCGCAACGGTATGCGAAAAAGCATGTTTCGCTATGAGGATGGGGTTAAAAATGGTAAGTATAGCGTTTGGAACGAGGATGGATCGCTATACCAAACCGGTTGCTATATCAACGATATGCTCGATTGTAAGCTGGTAACATATCATCCTAACGGTAGGGTTGATACCGAGAGCGACTATTCCAATAATATGCTAAATGGCAAAACAAGGGTTTTCTCATCCGAGGGTAACCTTATGCTGTTGGCTTACTACATGAACGATACTTTGCATGGCGAGTACAAAACCTATCATCCCACCGGCGAGCTAAACTATAAGGGACATAAGAGTAAAGGGGAATTTCATGTCACCCTTTATGTGTACTATAAAAATGGTAATCTACAGCGAGCAGCCTATTACAATAATGGAAAGATTGAGGGAAAGGTTCTGGGGTACTATGAATCGGGCGAGCTGATGAACATTTCGCACTACAAAGCGGGTGTGTTGGTTGGCGAATACAGCGAGTTCTACCCCTCGGGTCAGATTGCCGAAACCGGACAGTATGAAAATAACCAGAGGGCAGGGCAATGGAAGAGTTTTATGCCTGATGGCAAAACTTTTAGCCGTGGAGAGTTTAAGAACGGTGTGTACCACGGATTATGGGTGGTAAACAACCCCAATGGTACACCTAAGCAGGTTGGTGCTTACCACAATGGCCGTTCGTTTGGGCCATGGAAGTTTTATAACGAAGCGGGGCAGCTAAACCTTACGGGCTATTATGTTAACGGGAAAGCCGAAGGCTTTTGGACTGTACTTTTTCCTGGTGGCGATCCAGCAGCACGCATATATTTCCGACAAGGTAATCAGCTCGGAGCGGCGTGGGTTTATCAGCAGGATGGCTCCGTTAACCGCGAAATGAAGCTAAATGTTATCCCTCCTGTAATTAGAAAGTAGCTCGCCCTTTTTTTCTGTACAGAATTCCCGCCAGCACCGGTACGTCGTTTTACATTTCCAGTAGTATAGATTCATAGTGAGTGCCAAGGGGTCTTTGGATAATTCCACTTTACTTATCACAGTTTTTAAATAGAAAGCAAAACCCAAACTGTTTCAAACGCAAACAGTCGGCTAAACAAGCCGACTGTTTAATTGTAAATAACCTTCAGTTCTTCTGTCTACTGCGAGAAGAAGAAATTATTCAACTCGTAAATGTCCTCAACGGTCATATTTAGCGTTCCATCAAAGAATGCTTCTATGGCACCCATAAGTTCTTGGAATGAAATGTACCCATCGCCATCCTTATCAACATTTCTGAATTTTGATGGGATAACGCCTGGCGTAAACGAGATGCTGCGTGTCCAAATAGGAGCAACGGGTATCATGGTGGCATCCTCGCGACGAACTGCGGTTGGCTTCTCGAACATTTGAGCCAGTACTTCGGGCGAAATTTGAACCCCACGTTCATCAACTATTGCACCGGGAGGAGTGTTGGGCTCATCGTCCATAAAGTCGGGGATTCCGTCGCCATCGGTATCGAAAGGACAGCCCAGCGAGTCAACAGCGACACCAATTGGCGTGTCGGGACACTCGTCCAGCCTGTCGAAAACGCCATCCATATCCTGGTCGGCTAACAATTCGTAATCAAAATCCTCGAGCTCGGCAAACATCAATTCAACTCGAATCATCTCGGGGTCGGAGAACAGGTCGAAATGCAGGGAGAAGTTGGTGAGCATGAACATATCGTTTCCCGCAAATTTACCTGGGATATCATATCGCTTGGCCACCTCTGGCGTGAAGTTGTCAATCACATCTGTAAAGGTGTAGTGCAACGACGTGGCCACCCTTAGGTTCACCCGGTACGAAAGGTAGAAATCGAATCCACCCTCTATCATAGCCACCCCTGTTGACTGCGGATATTTTATCTCGTGATAGTCGGAGCGCGGAATGTCGGCATCGTATACCTTGTTAAAATTGACGATGTTGGCATCGAAAGAGTTGGGGTGGGTTTGAGGCAGGTTGCGCATGGTGCCATCGTCCCAAAAGTGATAGTACGATCCATTATCGTTCTTCTCGTCCGACTGAAAACGGTTGATAACAAATGGAGCACCGCCAATTGACACGAAAGGTCTAAACTTTTTGTTTTTTCCAAAAATGTGGCCGAAGTTATACTCTACACTTATTCCAAATTCAAAAAACTCGGTGCTGAATGATGAGTTATGGTATATTGGGAGTAGGTCGTTGTCAAGCTTTAGTCGGCTGGGGTCTCGTTGCATCATTCTCGATATTTCAAAATCATGCCCCTGCATATTACCATACATTAGAAAGAAGTTAAGCTTGTAGTAGTTGTTCTTGCCAAACAGTGTCGAAACGTTAAACCTGTAGGCTAAGTCGCCCATAAGCGGGTTTTTACCTGGATTGCGTATATCTCCTAGATAATGAACTATCCCGGTACCGAGCGAAAGTACGGGCTTGTACACAGGGTTTTCAACCTCAACCTCTTGGGTAAGTAGGCTTGTGTAGTAATCCTCATCCTCGTCCTGGGCGTAGGTGGTAGAGCCCAAAACCATAAGTGCAATAAGGGTAACACAAAAAAATATGTACTTGTTCTTTATCATTATCAATTCAAATAGTTTTGATACTACCTGTACCATTGCTGGTTGGTAATCATAAGGGCCTCCTGAACTGTTATGCGCGTACCATTGTTATATGCGGCTACAAATGCATCGTCAATTGGTGTGGTCGACCAAATATCGTTTCTCCTGTCTCTGGCCAACTTGTATTCGGCAAACGAACCGATAGAATATTTATACCACCCTTCATGCCGCTCGGTACGTACATCCTCGGTTATGCTTAGCCTTTGAAAGTACCTCTTGATATCAACCAGTCGGTGACCTGCGGCTATTTGAACCCGGTAGTAAACACCTTCTTCGGGCTCAAGCATGTAGGCTATATCTAGCTCTCGCTGCTTGGCAGAAGTTCGTGGCCTTTTATCATCAATATCTTGGAACTGAACAGGAATTTCGCGTCCTCCGTCGGCACCGGAATAGGAGCTGCTGGTGGGTACTCCAGCCACTTGAGTTGGAGCAACAATGCTTGGTGCGGGCGACGATGCAATGATCCCATCAAGATGTTGAGGGTCGAGGTTGCTAAGGTCTACGTCTCGCTGTATGATATCTATTACCTGAGTTACATCGTTAAGGATAAAGGAGAAAGTGCCCTTTATGGGCAGCTCAGTTGATGCAGTACCATCTGCTGGGCTCAACCTGTAGTTCACCACAAATCGAGGTTCAGGTGGTAGATTCATCCATAGGAACTTGGCCTTTTGATCTTTGAAGGTGAAAATGGCATCGCGGGTCGATGCTGCCTCGGCTACATAACCTGCGGGAATATCCTCCTCAATTTTTGCAAATTTATCGGCGTTTCCTCTGCTAACCAGGATATTTACAAGCATATCGTTCCCTTCGCCTGTAAACGATGGCGCTTGTCGAATGCACCGAACATTGCTAGCCAGCAACGATACAGGTGGCTGGTAAGGCACCATTTGTTGGAACTCCGAAATATCCACTATGAGGTTGGGATTCACTGTGGTTGATGGCTTAATGGTGATTTGCTTTGGGTCGAGTTTTACCGATTTCCGATCGTTCCCGTCGATATACGAGAACAACCCTTCAATGGAGAAGTTGCCTTTCAGCCTTTCGTCTACCTTGATTTTGTATGAAATGGTAATCTGATCGTCGGCAGGCAATCGAAGCCAAATGAACTTCACATTTTGATCCTCAAAGGCAAAACTTGCATTCTCATTGTCAACTACCTGCGCTGTGAGCCCTCGAGGAAGCTCTTGCTGAAAACGAGCAAAACTTTCGGCTCCGCGTTTGTTTAGCGTTATCTCAATATCAAATTCTGCACCTGCGGTAACTTCGTTAGGGGCTTTTATCTGTAGGGATACATCGCTAGGAAACAGTATGTTGGCTAGCATAATCCCTAGCATATTGAGTAAAACTATTACATACTTAACCATACGGTTATACTTTATGTTTTATTGAAGGCACCTAAACCTATGTAATTGTTTACAATATTAACAAATAAAACCAATAGAATGCTAATAAAGCGCTGCAAATATTGCACTTTGTTGATTATTTTATGCAATTGTTCAAAACTTTTTTGAGCGAATATTGATACTTTGTTTACATACGTTTGTTGCCCAAACATTTTCTAACGTTCACACCGATAGGCTAAAGCGAACTATTTGTACGAAAATGTGCTACCACCCAAAAATTCACGTAGGATTGAGGTTGGGGGAATTTCCTCATCGGGAATACGTGTGAAAAAGTTTAGAAATTTCATCAATCGACGAGCCTCTGCATACTCTGGAACGTTCATTGGCACCTCTCTAAGTATTGGCTCGGCGTAGGTTTTTAGTATGCCAAATTCGTAAAGCAGGGCAGAGTTGAACATCACATCGGCCTCCTCCTGGTATGGGAAGATATTGTGATCCTCGCCGCGGCGAACGCTTTCCCAACGCGAAATGGTGTCGAGCGCACTGTACCCCCTGTACTTGTAGTCGCGTATTATTCGTCGGATAAGCCGGTTGTCGGTAGTTGGAATTCGGTTAGTGCCATCTATCGAAAGCGATGTGAGAGCCGAAATGTAGATTAGGAACTTTTTCTCTGGTTCAATCAGCGGTGTTAGGTTTGGGTTAAGCCCATGAATGCCCTCAATTATAATAATACCGTTGGATTCTATTTGCAGGCTTGTGCCATCGTAAAAACGCTTGCCCGTTTCGAATGAAAATTTTGGCAAATCCACTTTTTTGCCTTCGAGAAGGTCAACCAGGTTGTTGTTAAACGTGTCAATATCAAGCGCACCTAACGATTCGAAATCGTACTCCCCATTTTCGTCGAGTGGGGTTTGTTCCCTGTCAACAAAGTAGTTGTCGAGCGATATGGTGTGTGGAGCAAGCCCCATAACCTTTAGCTGTATGGCTATACGCTTGGCAAAGGTTGTTTTGCCCGATGACGATGGCCCCGATATTAATACAATCCTTACCTTATCTCTGCGATTGTAAATTTCGTCGGCTATATGTATTACCTTGCGTTCATGAAGAGCTTCCGATATCTTTATCAATTCACTGGTGTTTTTGCTCTTAATCTGCTTATTGATTGCTGCAACTGTGCTTACGCCAAGGATCTCAACCCACTCCTTATATTCCTGAAAAATATCGAACATTTTGTTCTGCAGAACAATGTCTTCGAGCTCAACCGGGTTACTTCTTTTGGGCACCATGAGCAGCATACCCTGGTAATATTTTACCAAATCGAATGCCTTGAGGTAGCCCGTTGAGGGCACAAGGCATCCATAGAAGTAATCGGCAGTTCCGTTGATGTAGTATACCGATGTGTACATAGTGGCACGAGTTTCGAAAAGGCTTGCTTTCTCCTCGTGTCCAGTCTCCCTATACATCTGCACCACATCCTTGGTAAGCACCTTGTCGCGCCTAATGGGCAAATCCTCTGCAACAATTTCCCGCATTCTGTCGCCAATACCAAAAATTAGCGGCAGCTCAATGGGTTCGTACATCCCCTCAATTTCGCAGTAGAAACCTTTCGAAACTGAGTGTTCAACTTGCACCCTTGCACCGGGAACAACGTCGCTAACAGCCTTCTGTAGCACGAAGAAAAGGCTACGCTGGTACATGCGCATCCCATCGGCGTGGGTGATGTCGATAAACCTGACGGTCTTTGGGCTGTATACTTCGTAGTCGAGCTCTTTAAGCTCGTTGTTCACCATAGCGCCTAGTATCTGATGCTCTAGCTTAAGCCCAAAGGCTTTTGATATTTCAAGGAGATTCAATCCGGGTTTAAGCTTTTTTCGCTCTTTCGTATTCTCGCAAATTACCTCAACGTCTTTTCTCATAATGGCTTAAGGGGTATGGTTGTGTTTAAATAATTTAATTCTCTTGCTTGTAAGATTAAAATAATTGGGATTACTCCTGTAAAATAATAAAAACATATTGGAATATCCTTGCGAATGAGCTGAAAAAACCCGACTTGTAAGTCGGGTTATACATATAAAAGTAATAACAAGTGCTACTGTACAGCTGCAAGGGCATTTATTGAACCCCATCCGAAGCTTGAATTCCTGTTGGGGTAGAATGTAGCCGACTGCTTCATTTTGTCGTAAACTTGCTGGCGGTTCCAGGTTGGGTTCTGCGACCAAATTAGTGCAGCAATTCCTGCTGTAGTTGCAGTGGCAACAGATGAACCACCAACGTAGGTCGATGTGTTCTCAAAATACCCCAAACAGGCCGATGTCCTGTCGCTATCGCTGGCTCTTTGCATTACTACCGTAAAGTCAATTTTGCTACCCTTGTGGCAAACCCTGCACTCGGTATATCCTGCACCATCAGTAATACCTGTAACGGCAATGGTTTCATCCATACTTGCAGGGAATATAACTCCTGCCCAATTGGTGAACCAGGTTGATGTTCCCCCGGCTGCAATAATCATTTTACCCTTTGAGTAGGCATACTTTATGGCATCGCTAATGTTTCCTGCCGAAAAGATATGGCCAATTGACATGGAAATGATCTTCACGTCCGATCGATTAGCTAGTTCTATGAGCGCCTGAGAAACACCTCGCTTCTCATGGTACCCATCAAGAACCACATCGCTAGTGCCCCTATAGGCAACTAGGTTGCAATTGTATGCAACGCCTACGGGAAGGTTTTGGCTGTTTCGAGGACTTGCAATGGTGGCGGCCATAAGCGTGCCGTGCCCGCATTGGTCGTCAGGGCCATCCGTTGTTGTAGACCAAGGCCAAATGGAGTTAACATACGTTCCGTACTTCTGAACAAAACGCCCAGTGGAATACCCCTGATTAAAATTGTTGCCAAGTAACGATTGCTCCGAGGAAATTCCTGTGTCAATCAAACCAACGGTAATTCCAGTTCCAGTGCTGTAGTTCCATGCTTGCGGTATGTTGTGATGGCTGTAAGTCCATGATTGGAGAGATCCAGGGGCAATGGTTGTATAATCAGCAGGGTAAACGTATGATGGTGTGGTGTTGCATCCAGATGCGCTCTTGAGCACGTCCTCATGCGCAAAATATGTGTAGCCAGAAGGTTCTAGGTATCTAATGTTGGGGCTATTCCTAAGCGTTTCTAGTGTTTCAAGGCTATACACTACCATATCCATATGGTTGAGCTCTCTTCCGTCATACACTAGCAACTTTTCTTCGGTTTTTATTTCTTCAGAATAATCCGACTCCATGTCAACCACAAGGCCGATCAAATCTTTTTTTACTGCGATTTGCTCGTTGGATTTTTCAGTGGTAAATGGTTCGTTATAAAAACCAATGGATAAAATGTTGTCTCCGTGCATTAGGGCACTCCATAGTACGAAGTTGTCAACATCACTCCAATTAAACTCGCCTTTCTTCTCTAGCAACTCGTTAATAATGCCGTTGATTTCAAGAGTTGTAAGGGGTTCTAATTCTTCTGTTTGGTCAAATTGGTCTTGCTTAATTTTTTCTTCGGAACAACCAAAGACAACTAACATTGCTAGGAAAAGCAAAGGATACATTTTTTTCATGTTCTTTTAGGGTTTTGCGTTTGTTTTAAAGTCTTGTGTGCTTAAAACAAACAGGTTAGTTTATGGATTTATTAGTTTTGGTAAAGCAAATCTAAAAAAAATAAACTTATGTCAATGTGAACTATGCAGATAAAAATGTGTACACAAAGTATGTTTGTGGGTACATAATGTTACACAAAAACTCTTTGATATGCTTATTAATAGTCATTAGTGTCCGACTAAGTATTTTGTAAAATGATAATAATGTGATAGATTTAGCTTCGCTGCTACTTCGTGGTCTCGCTTCGCTCGAAATGACAGGCTGTTACGCTGTCAGGGGCGAGGGGGTGAAGGCGGCTACGCCGCCTTCACCCCCTCGCCCCTTAGACCTCTTGAA
>NZ_JAANIG010000072.1 GCF_011174675.1 Perlabentimonas gracilis
ACTTCACCTTCGAGCTGCTTATCGTTAAGATTAACGGCAGCTTGGTGAAAAAGGAGTAGCCGCCTTCACCCCCTCTCCCCATACAGCGTAACAGCCTGTCATTTCGAGCGAAGCGAGAAATCTATTACATTATTATCATTTAAAAAAAGACTTAGTCGGACACTAGTGATTTTTTTAAGCTTACCAACAGATAGGATTGCCGACCTCAGTCGGCTGGGATTTCTGATTATTCTTGGGTATATTTGTGTTTTATAACTATAAATTGAAATACTCAGCTTATGCTACACTATAGCATTGAACAGCTAGCACAGGTAATTGATGCACGTCCCTACGGGAATCTAAATCAGGAGCACATAAAGGCAGTAGTAACCGACAGCCGTATGGTGATGCAAACCCAGCATTCGGTCTTTTTTGCTCTGGTAGGCGAGCAGCATGATGGACATGACTACATCCCCGAGCTCTACGCCCGCGGCGTGAGGGTTTTTGTGGTGAGCAGCGCCGTGAAATTCGGAGCCGATCAATCCGATGCCGCATTTCTTCAGGTATACAATTCGCTCGATGCGTTGCAGCAATTGGCTACTTTTCACAGAAAAAGCTTCACCCTACCGGTGATTGGCATTACGGGCAGCAACGGGAAAACGATAGTGAAAGAGTGGCTTGCGCAGCTACTTGGTGCTAATTATCAGCTTATCCGCAGCCCAAAAAGTTACAACTCACAGCTGGGCGTACCGCTTTCGGTATTGCAGCTCGATAAGAGTTACAACTTGGCAATATTCGAGGCTGGAATCTCTCAGCCTGGCGAAATGGAGAAGCTTGAACCCATTGTATCACCTACCATTGGAGTATTCACCAACATAGGGATGGCCCATCAGGAGAATTTTGCTGATATTGAAGCAAAGGCAAGAGAAAAGATGAAACTATTTACCAATGTTGAAACTCTTATATACTCTACCGATTATGAGGTTGTAAATGAATTGGCTAAGAATACAGCTGCTAACGAAAAGGTAAAACTTTTTACCTGGGGTCGCAAGGGTGATGTAGATGTACTGCTCAAAATGGCTACGGTAGCACAGGGAAAAACAGAGCTAACCCTTAACTATAACCACAAAACTTACGACGTTACAATACCCTTTGCCGACGAGGCCGCAGTAGAGAATGCAATGCATTGCCTGTGCACCATGCTTATACTTGGACAAAGTATTGGTGAGATTGCAAAAAGGATGCTTAACCTGCAACCTGTTGCCATGCGGCTTGAGCAGAAGGAGGGGGTGAATGGATGTACCATTATAAACGATAGCTACAATTCCGATCTTGGTTCCCTATCCATTGCCCTCGATTTCCTCGCGCAGCAGCGGCAGCACCCACAGCGCATACTAATTCTTTCAGACATACTACAAAGTGGGCAAACACCCGAAACACTATATGCCGATGTGGCAAATCTTGTTACAGTTAAGGGGGTAGATAGGGTGCTGGGAGTTGGTACTGAAATATCTCGTTTTGCCGATCTATTCCCCCGGGGAAGCGAATTTTTTATCACAACAGAAGCCTTTATTCGTTGGTATACCCGAAGCGAATTTGTTGACTCTGCCATACTGCTTAAGGGTAGTAGACAGTTTCGGTTCGAGCGCATATCGGCATTGCTGGAACAGAAGAGCCATCGTACTATTCTTGAAATCAACCTTAATGCGCTGGTAAGTAATTTGAACCATTTTCGTAGCTTGCTTAAGCCCGATGTCAAGGTTATGGCTATGGTGAAAGCGTTCTCGTATGGTTCAGGTTCGCATGAAATAGCCAACCTGTTGCAATTCCACAGGGTCGATTACCTTGGCGTTGCCTTTACCGATGAAGGGATTGCCCTACGCGAGGCTGGCATTACGCTGCCCATAGTTGTGCTAAACCCCACTTTTGAGAACTACGACCTCATGATTGAATACAACTTGGAGCCCGAGATATTTAGCTTTGCTAGCCTGCAAAGTATCATCTCTGCTACGAGTAAGCAGGGCGTAAATAGCTACCCTATCCATATTAAAATTGATACGGGGATGCACAGGTTAGGCTTTATGGAGAGCGATATTGACGACCTTATCGTTCGCGTGAAGGATCATCCCTACATTCATATCCAAAGCATCTTTTCGCACCTAGCGGCTAGCGATGATAAGGAGTTGGATGAATTCTCCAGTAGGCAAATAGATTCCTTTGAACGAATTGCAAACCGAATATCAGAGTCTGTGGGTTATGCCCCCATTAAACACATTCTAAACTCGGCTGGCATAGAGCGCTTTCCACAGGCGCAGTTCGATATGGTTCGGCTCGGAATAGGCCTTTACGGAATTAGCGCCAAGCACGGGCAGAAGTTACAAGTAGTTAATTCGCTCAAGTCGTATATTGCACAGATTAAGCTACTGCCCGAAGGCGAAACGGTTGGTTACAACCGCAAGGGTGTGATCACAAGGCCATCAATAATTGCTACCATACCCATTGGTTATGCCGATGGACTTAATAGACGGTTGAGCAATGGCGTGGGGCATGTGCTGGTAAATGGTACGCTTGCACCAATTATTGGTAACATAAGTATGGATACATGCTCCATTGATATTACCGAAATTCCCAATGTTGCAGAGGGTACCGAGGTGGTGGTTTTTGGTGATAATCCTACGGTTGAGCAGATTGCCCAGCAACTCGATACCATTCCATACGAGGTGTTAACCTCTGTTTCGCGAAGGGTTAAGCGGATATATTTACAGGAATAGCTATTGTATTAAAATAACAAGCCTCCTGAGCAGCTAGCTGCTCAGGAGGCTTGTTATTTACGGTGTCTTGATAATCTATTTGCTATAGTTAAAACGTCGGGTTATCTTGTGGTTGTTGTGCTGGAAAGTGATAAGATAAATCCCCTTCGATAGCCTTTCGGTGGGTAAGTTTATAATTATCTCATCGTTTGCATCAACTTGATCAACCAGGAGCCTGCTGCCAATCATATCCGAAACAACTATCGATATTTTTTCGGAATGCTTTAGGCCTGTGAACTTGGCTTTAAAAATATCGTTGCTGGTTAGTGGGTTAGGGAAAACTGTTACATCAAACACTTTGGTGGATATGCTGTCGCCAACCAATACGAATGTACTATTGCCAATAGCCGTTGATGCATAACCACCTCCACTTCCACCAGCATAGTGTGCTTGGGCGCTTACAGCTGCCCCGAAAAGCATAAAAAATAGAATTGATATGTATATTTTCTTCATATTATTGCCTCCTACTGTTAATCAAATATAGCAATTATTTTATCGACCCCCTCTACCTCCAATAGAATTTCTTCTGCTTGCTGGTTTTAGGTGGGAGTAAAACCTATCGGAAATTGCCAAATCGCGCCATGATCCAACACTCGATATGGTGCTTTGCCACCCGCCACCTTTGAGTAATACGCCCGATGCAGTGCTAGGGTTACACCACGTTTGCACATTGGCATCTCCATTCTCGCTGAGCACTCCATCGCCAAAAATCTTTTCAAAATTCTCGCCACCACCTGCAACCATTATGGTTTGTTCCCAAACATTTCCGCTAATCTCCATTACACCATAGTAGGTTGCACCTGCTTGAATCCTATTGGTATTCTCGTTGGCGGCAAATCCAGTCCGCAGCACGCCTCGTAATCCCCACCCTTCGGTTGCAATAAAGGTTCCGTGATTGGCCAGTCCGCTCTCGAACTGAGGAACATCGCTTACAGACTCAAAAATTGTACCATCATTGGTCGGATTGTTGGCATTGCTTACCGTTGCTGTTCCCCAGGCAAATTCGCCCGCAATAGGTGTGGCGTTTTTTCCACGGCTTAACTTTTCGAACTCTAGTTCGGTAATGGGGCGCAGCGCAGCCCAATCGAGGTAGGCGCTTAAGTCGCCCCAATTCATAAAATTCGACGCTCTGTGTAAACCGTCATTATTATCGTTATACTGTTGGTTTTTGTTGTAGTCCATTGCATATCGAGCAGGTTTGCTCGACTCAACTCCCGGCTCCAGGATTACAATTCCATTGCGGTATAGACTATCGCGCTGGTAGGGGTTTACCATTGCGAATGTACCTTTTGGAGAGGAGGGAGGGAGGGAGGTGCGGCTCTTCTGCTGAGTATATGTAAGCGTGTTCAAAAAATCGACATACTGAAGCTGCGATACTTCGTATTTCATCACATAGAATGATTCTTTTCCCTTGGGAAACCCACTGGGTAGGAGCTGTGGTAGCTCAGCTGGTGAAAACTCACTATTTGGGTTGTGAATTATAATTTTTGTGAGATCGATTTCCTGCTCCGATTCAACTAGGATTGGGTTGCCACTGGCATTGGCAAGCGATGATACCGATGCTCCATCGCCAAGGTAGAATGGCCCTTGGGGTATGTGAACCATTTCGATGCCAAAGATTTTTATCTGCCTAAACTCTTCAAGGTTTACGGTGGTTTTAACCGAAACTTGTGCGGTCTCCACGTTGGTATAGCCTTGGGTTTGCAGTAGCAGGAACAGCCCTTTCCCGTCCGTAACGGTTTCAACTGTCAATGGTGATGAGGTGTAATGTAATGTGCTGTTTTGCTCAACATCTATATGAGTCCAGCTGCCCGTAGTCGTTTGTCCCTTCACAAAAATCCAAACCGCATCGTGGTTGCCGCTGTTTTCTGTAAGATTCCAGGCATTTTCCCATCCAATTTCAAAGGTAACCATGTTGCCAGCAATAGCGCCATTGGCAAGGTTTAGGTTGTTTGCCCTAGCTGGAAGAAAAAAACATAAAAATCCGATGAAAATTGTTATAAGTAATGCTATTCTATTATTAACCATAACAAATTCTTGTAATGAATTTAGCTTTGGATTAGTAGTCTATACGTTCAAAGGTTATACCCGATTTTAGCGTGAATTTAATTAGTCCCCTTTCACCAGAAATAAACGTTCTCACTGGGGTGTCTTCGCTTATCTTATCTTTTACATCGGTGTAATCAATTTCAATTATTCTGTCGTAGGTATTATCTTTAACCCTAAGTGAATCGTAGAACATAACTTTTGCCTTGGTACCATGAACTACTTTTTTCTTATCAAAGTTGTACCTGACAAAATCTTTATATCCCCACTCAACCTCTAGTTCAGAGTGATCAACGTCGGCCATAAGTACGTAAGTCATGCTGAAATCATTTAAAACAGAATAGTACTTTACGTAAAAAGTTTCGCCAAAGGCGTTGCCATCTACACCCCACTCGTGTAAGTATTTGTAGTTTGTACCCCAGCTATCGCTATGCAGGTAAAACTCTTCGGTAATACCATAATTATCAACCATTCTGAATGATGTGATTGTGGTATCTATCTCGTAGTTTAAAGCCTCTTCTGAAAGGTAGAAAGTACCTACAATTTTATCGCCACAACTTAATGCCAAGGCAAGTATACCAATAAGTGCTGATGTGTTAATTAACAAGCGAATACGTTTCATTGTTACTCATTTTTAGCATAAGTAATCCGAACTGTTTGTTGTAAAATACCGCTTTTGGCAATAAAAGGGTTGTGTCGCTAATGTAGTAATGCGAATCGAAATGTTTCTCCACAACGTTTTGGTAGTCGCTACCATTAATTTCCATCAACTCGTAAAAATAGGTTTTGCTAACTGAATCGGTCTCAAAGTTAAACCCACTATTGTAAAGAATTGTTGCTTGGTGCTTATTGTTTAAGGTGATATTAAAGCCTTTGTAATCGGAGTAAAAGTGATTGTCGCCTTCAACGGCAAACTCGAATGTTAGCTTAGGATATGATGATACAAGTTTTGCCCTAGCGGTTTGCACGGAGATGTAGGTTGGCGGGCAGCAAAACCACTCGCAAAAGTCATTACGTTTTTCCCAACAAACGGCACTTTCCTCAACAATCATATCAAAGGTATACCCATTGGAGTGTTTAAACGATAGAAATCCTCCCTGTTCATAGGGTATTATCAATAACTCTTCTTCTGCCAGTTCAAATCGAGCAGTTTCTACCGGATCCTCATTGCAGCATGAGTAAAAGAGTGTCAGCGAGAATATGATCAACGCAAGTTTTAGCCGCATAGGTTTGCTTTTTGGGGTGAAAGGTCAAGCGTATCCATTCGGCTGCTATGTTTGCCTAATGGATACGCAAGATACATTAATTCATGTATGTATACACCAAATCATCCATACAGAAGTAGGCTGGGGTGTTCATACCCCAGTCCCCATTATCGGAAGAGGAGAGATGGAAAACGATTTTGGTTACACCTTTTAGGCCACTTAAATCAATTTTTGTCCAGTCATCAACTATTACGTTTGCAGAGTTTCTAAAGTCAGCAAGATAAAACGCTTCCTGCCCTAAAATTTCGTCTTCGCTATTATGTCCAACTATGGTTAGTAAGAACCAGTCGCCATCCTCAAACTTGCGAGTATAATCATCGCCATTAAGGATAGAGAGGTAAGCGTAGGTTGAGTTGGTAATCTTAACACTTCTGAGGTTAACCTCTGAGGTGAAAGTAATATTTGCTTCGGTGCCAGCTACGTATGATACTGCATAGTTATTGTTAGCATTAGGCTCCGATGCAACGTATGCGCTGTATTGGTTGCTCCAACCTGCTGTTTCAGTATCGGTAACATTGCTAAAGGCAAAACCCGACCATGCGCCCCAGTCGGCATCGTAGCTGTTGTTGAAGCTAGCCATACCTAGCACCATCTCACCAGCACCATCGGAGCCATTCCAATAGCTATCGGGTTCAAGATTTATCGATTGGAAATCGACAATTTCTGTAGTAAAGTCATCTTTCTCTGTGCATGACGACAGAGCAATTACAAGCGCCATTAGCGCTAGCGCAGAACATTTTGTAAAACTTTTCATTTGGTTAAAGATTTAAATGGTTACACATTAAAACCTTCGAACCGTAAAATCAGGGGATTTAGAAAACCTATTGAAGATTGGTACCAAAATCTTCAGCTTTTATTCCCGAAAGCTTACAGTTGAGGCTTGTTTATCGGTAGGTCTTCTGGCTTACTCCCTGCTAGGGCGGCCTTCCCATCCACCAGTTGGCGGACAGTGGCAAGGATGCCTAGCAGTTGAATGGAGATTACAGCAGCGGGTACTGCTCCCGATTTGCACGGGATTCCCTTAACCGCAAACGTTGCAAATGTAAGTATTTTTCGTATTGCCTAGTGGAAATGATATAAAATTTTATGAATTTTGTCCGCTCAAGTACCTTATAATCCTATAAACCAAAGACTGCTTTTTTGTAAGCAACGCTTTTATAGACAGCTTTGGTTAAGGGCTATTAAGGCTTAATGATATATTTATTAAGCAATTACATAACCCTAAAAGTTTTTGTTTAAACTCTTTTGAGAAAATGTTGTTAACTTTGGTAATAGCCTTATTGTTGATTTTTTTTTAAACACATGTAAACATAAATAATTATGAAATCGGACATTGAAATTGCTCATGAGGGCACCATACAACCCATTAATGAGATTGCGGCAAAGCTTGGAATTGATCAGGATGACCTGATACCCTACGGTAAGTATAAGGCAAAACTTCCTCTAAAGCTAATTGATAAGAACAAGCTGGATAAGAATATGCTGGTTCTTGTTTCAGCCATTTCTCCAACCCCCGCTGGCGAGGGAAAAACTACGGTCTCCATTGGCTTATCGCAAGCGCTTAACCGGATTGGCAAGAAAACCACAGTTGTGCTAAGGGAACCTTCGCTAGGTCCGGTATTCGGTATTAAGGGAGGTGCTACTGGTGGTGGATACTCGCAAGTGCTACCAATGGAAGATATTAATATGCATTTCACAGGCGATTTCTCTGCCGTTGAAAAGGCTCATAATCTTCTGGCGGCTATTATTGACAACAATATCCAAAGTAAAACCCGTTCGCTCAACATCGACCCACGAACTGTTCATTGGAAAAGGGTGATGGATATGAACGACCGCTCGTTGCGTCACATAATAGTTGGTCTTGGTGGAACAACATCGGGTATACCACGCGAAACGGGTTTCGACATTACGGCAGCATCGGAGGTTATGGCTATTCTTTGTTTGGCCGAAGATTTAGAAGACCTGAAGAAAAGGCTGGGGAACATATTTGTGGGGTACACATTCGATAAGAAACCTATTTACGCTCGCGACCTTAAAGCCGAAGGAGCTATGGCTGCACTCCTGAAAGATGCTATGCTGCCCAACCTGGTTCAGACTCTGGAGAACACACCGGCTATTATCCACGGTGGCCCATTTGCAAACATTGCACAGGGTACGAACACCGTTGTAGCTACTAAAATGGGGCTTTCGCTCAGTGATTACGTGGTTACAGAGGCTGGTTTTGGTTTTGACCTGGGTGCCGAGAAATTCCTCGATATCAAGTGTCAGTCCTCTGGCCTGTGGCCCAATGCTGTTGTGCTGGTTGCCACTATTCGTGCACTTAAATATCATGGCGGGGTGCCCGTAAAGGAGGTTGCACAACCCAATGTTGAGGCGCTTAAGAAGGGCATAAGCAATATGCAGAAGCACATTGAGAATATGTACCAATTCGGTATTTGCCCCATAGTTGCAATTAACCGATTTACTTCCGATACCGACGAGGAGATAGAGTTTGTGAAACAAACCGCTGAGAATATGAACGTTCCTGTATCGGTTGTGGATGTTTGGGGTAAGGGTGGCGAGGGAGCCATTGACCTTGCCGAAAAGGTAGCCAAGATTGCCCCCAATTGCCTATCGCAACGCCAAGGCTTATACGAGTGGGAGTGGACCCCAGAGAAGAAGATTGAAACCATTGCTAAAAAGATTTATGGTGCCGAGGCGGTTGACTTTACTCAACAAGCCAAGAGCGACCTTAAGAAGGTTTATGACCTAGGGCTCGATAAGATTGCAGTTTGCATGGCTAAAACCCAAAAATCACTTTCCGATAACCCCGATTTACTAGGGCGTCCAAAGGATTTTGTAGTTACTGTAAGGCAAATTGAGGTTGCCGCTGGTGCTGGTTTTATTGTGCCTATCACCGGACAAATTATGCGTATGCCTGGTCTTCCAGCCGAACCCGCATCGGAAAAAATGGATGTTGATAACAAGGGTAATATCTCAGGACTATTCTAAGTAGTATCCATTAGTATTGCTTAACAAAAGCCAAAGATGGGTTGCAGTTTTTTTGCAACCCATCTTTTTTGCACTGACTTTAGAAACTGTTTAAATTTTGAAATCTCAATTAACAGCCGCCCTCGTTAGAGCCTGCCTGGCCGTTAGGCAGGGGCAAATAGCGATTGAAAACTAGTAA
>NZ_JAANIG010000073.1 GCF_011174675.1 Perlabentimonas gracilis
TTTTTGTTACTTCTTTGGGATCTTTGTGTAATAGCACTTTAAAAAATAGCACAAAGTTCCACAGAGGTTTTCACAAAGTTCCACAAAAGGCTTTTGAGACACCCTCTTACTCTGTTAACTAAACGACATTGAATTAGAATCTGCAAAAGTGACTATGGTGTAATTATTATTTTGAATGCTTATAAAATGCTTTTCAAGTTTTGTCTTCCAATTATTGCCATTATTTCTACTATATCATGATTAATTTTATAGAAAATGCTGTCTGAACCACACACGCAACGCCTATACCTTTTTTTTATGTAATCAACCGATTCGAAGGAAAATGGTTGCTTTGCAATTATCTCAAAACAATCAAAAAAGGAATTAAAGTACAGGTCAGCTTGGGTCGTTCCAAATCTTTCAACTCCATAGCGATGAATTCTTATCAAGTCTTTTTTTGCTTCGTTGCTCAATCTATATTTAGCCATTAATCAATTTTTTTGATTGGCTTAAGATCTCATCTCTACTTTCATTGGTAAACCCACTACTTTCAGCTTTCTCTAGTTTAGCCCTAATCCAGTCAACCTGCGCCTGCTGTTTTCTGGCTTGTCTAACCAAATCATTGATGAGTTCACTTTTGCTGGTGTATTCTTTACTGTCTACTTTCTTCTTTAGCCATTCGTCATTTGGCTGTGTGAATGATATACTTTGTCTTCCCATAATTTTGATTTTTATATGTGGTGTAAATATACATCGTAATTACACCAAACGCAAGTGTTCTGCCTTATTATATAGCCATTGGAAGTGAAATTCGATCCACCTCAAATCATTTTTATGCTCTTACAAATCGTAACCCGTATGTAAGCTCATCTTCCAATATATGCTTCACAACACCTTATGATATTTATTGCTGCTTCTCAATCTTTACAATATTTAATAGTTTGTAAATTTGCCACTCGATTCTAAATCAAACACAAATACGTTATGGCAGAAAACAAAAAGGATTCTAAACTTTTCGCCGAATTTCCTCCTGTGTCAACACAGGAGTGGGAAGAGGTGATTAACAAGGATCTAAAGGGCGCTGATTACGATAAAAAGCTGGTTTGGAAAACCATGGAGGGCTTTAGCGTTAGGCCCTACTATCGCGCCGAGGATCTGGAGCAAGTGAAAAATGCTCACGCATTGCCCGGAGAGTTTCCCTATACTAGGGGTGTTAACCCAAAAACCAACAGCTGGCTGGTAAGGCAAGATTACGAGGCGTGCAACGTTACCGAGGCCAACGCCAAGGCGGTTGATGCGCTTACCCACAGAGGCGTTGAGTCGGTTGGCTTTATCTTTAGCTGCAAGTGTGAGCATACCGCTGACGATTTTGCCAAGCTGTTACAAGGCATCGATATCACTAAAACTGAAGTGAACTTTGAGGCCGACTGCAAATCGCGTAAGCTAATCGCCGAGTTTATCAAGTATCTAAACAATGCTAAAATCGATGTTGCTGCGGCTAAAGGATCATTTAACTACAGCCCCATTGCTGCTTTTAGCCTAAAGGGCAAGTTTTGTGTCGATGCACAAACCGCAGCCGCTCGCACCAAAGAGGCTATTGAAGCTGGCCGCGATCTTTCGCAGTTTAAGCTGCTGGCCGTTAGGGGCGATATCTTCCGCAACGCTGGTTCATCGGCTGTTCAGGAACTTGCATTCTCGCTGGCTATGGGCGCTGAGTACATCAACTGGCTAACCGACCAGGGGATTAAGGTTGATGAGGCATTTGGTAAAATGAAATTTACTATGGCCATTGGTCCTAGCTACTTTATGGAAATTGCCAAGTTTAGGGCTGCTCGTTACCTTTGGGCAAAAATTGCCGAAGCCTATGGCTGCAATGATAAGGCTGCAATTTGCATTCACGCAGTGAACAGCGTGTGGAACAAAACCGTGTACGATCCATACGTAAATATGCTTCGTACTACCACCGAAGCCATGTCGGCAGTTATTGGCGGTATTCATAGCCTAACGGTTCTGCCTTTCGATGCACCTTACCAAAAGCAAACTGCTTTCTCGGAGCGTATTGCGCGCAACCAGCAAATTATTATCAAGGAAGAATCTTACATGGATAAGGTAATAGACCCTGCTGCTGGTAGCTACTACATCGAAACTCTTACACAATCAATAATAAATCACGCTTGGGAACTTTTCAATAAGGTTCAGGATATGGGTGGCTACGTTGAGGCGTTCACCAATGGATTTATTCAGGGCGAGATTAAGGCAGTTGCCAATAAGCGCGAGTCGAATATTGCTACTCGTCGCAAAACCGTGTTGGGTACTAACCAGTATCCTAACTTTGGCGAGGTGGCCGACCAAAAGGTTGTTAACCTCGATGTTGTTAAGAAACCTGAAACCCAGATGGCCGATGGTGCCGTTTGTGAGCCATTGGCTCAGTACCGCGAATCGCAGGCTTTCGAGGAGCTTAGGTTTAAAACCGATGCTACAGGCAAGCGTCCTAAGGTATTCATGCTGGCGCTTGGAAATTTGGCATTCCGAAGGGCTCGTGCACAGTTTAGCTGCAACTTCTTTGCTTGCGCTGGGTTCGAGGTTGTCGATAATATTGGTTTCAAATCTGTTGATGAGGGTGTAAAAGCTGCTCTCGATGCCAAAAGCGATATCGTGGTAATTTGCTCATCCGACGATGAGTACGAAACCCTTGCCACCGAAGTTTTCGAGAAGCTAAATGGCAAAGCCATTTTTACGGTTGCCGGCGAACCCGCTTGCAAACCCGCTCTCGAGGCCAAAGGCATAACCAACTTTATCAGCGTAAAAAGCAACGTTCTTGAAACTTTACGCGGTTACCAGGAGCAGTTGGGAATATAATAAACACAGAGATACAGAGGCACAGAGAGATATGTCATCGGAAGAATACAATAAACTTACAAAAAAGGTAATTGCAGCTGCCATTGATGTGCACAGGGAATTAGGCCCTGGGCTCTTGGAGTCTGTATATCAGCATTGCCTTTGTGAGGAGCTTAGAATTAGAGGCATCTCTTTTGTCCCTCAGGCAAAACTGCCAATTGTATATAAAGAAAATCAATTGAGTAAAACGTTTAGAATTGATATTCTGGTAGAAAACAAATTGGTAGTTGAATTGAAAGCGGTTGAGGTTATTCTTCCTGTACATGAAGTCCAGCTAGTAACCTACCTTAAACTATCGGGTCATAAGTTAGGACTGCTCATCAACTTTAATGCGCCTCTTTTAAAGGAAGGGATTCGTAGAAGAATTTTAGGAGAATTATAAACTCTGTGCCTCAGCGCCTCAGTGTTGAATAAGTTATTAAAACGATAAAACAAATGAAACCAGATTTCAAACAAATAAAAATTGATCAGGAGTACGCTGCCCAAGAGGTTAAGGCCTCGCAGGATGGGTTTGAAACGCCTGAGAAGATTGCTGTAAAACCTATCTACAGCAAGAAGGATTTGGAGAATATGGAGCACCTGAACTATGCAGCAGGTTTGCCACCATATCTGCGTGGGCCTTACAGCACTATGTACGTAATGAGACCGTGGACTGTGCGTCAGTACGCAGGTTTCTCAACAGCCGAGGAGTCAAACGCATTTTACCGTCGTAATCTGGCCGCAGGCCAAAAGGGACTGTCGGTAGCGTTCGACCTGGCAACACACCGCGGATACGACAGCGACCACCCCCGCGTGGTGGGCGATGTTGGTAAAGCCGGTGTGGCCATCGATTCTATCGAGGATATGAAAATCCTTTTCGATGGAATCCCCTTGGATAAGATGTCGGTATCGATGACCATGAACGGTGCCGTGTTGCCCGTTATGGCTTTCTACATTGGTGCTGCGCTCGAGCAGGGCGCTACCCTCGACCAGCTGGCCGGTACAATCCAAAACGACATTCTTAAGGAGTTCATGGTGCGTAATACCTATATCTACCCACCCGAATTCTCAATGAAGATTATTGCCGATATCTTCCAGTTCACGGCTAAGAACATGCCCAAGTTCAACAGCATATCAATCTCGGGATACCATATGCAGGAGGCTGGCGCAACTGCCGATATTGAGTTGGCATACACCCTTGCCGATGGTCTTGAGTACCTTCGCACTGGTGTAAATTCTGGACTAGATATCGACGCTTTTGCCCCACGCTTGTCGTTCTTCTGGGCCATTGGTATGAACCATTTCATGGAGATTGCCAAGATGCGTGCAGCGCGTTTGCTTTGGGCAAAAATTGTGAAGCAGTTCAATCCTAAGAACCCAAAATCGCTTGCATTACGTACACACAGCCAAACATCTGGCTGGAGTCTAACTGAGCAGGATCCATTCAACAACGTGGCTCGTACCTGTATCGAGGCTATGGCTGCAGCTCTTGGACATACTCAAAGCTTGCACACCAACGCGTTGGATGAGGCCATTGCACTACCAACCGATTTCTCGGCTCGTATTGCCCGTAACACTCAGCTGTACATTCAAGAGGAAACCGATGTAACCCGCGCGGTTGACCCATGGGCTGGCTCGTACTACGTTGAGCAGCTTACGCAAGAAATTGCTCAAAAAGCATGGGCTCTTATCCAGGAGGTTGAGGAGCTAGGCGGTATGGCAAAAGCCATCGAAACTGGTATCCCCAAGATGAGGATTGAGGAGGCTGCTGCTCGCAAGCAGGCTCGTATCGACTCGGGCCGCGATATTATTGTGGGCATAAATAAGTATCGCCTCGACAAGGAAGACCCAATTGAAATTTTAGATGTTGATAACACCGCAGTGCGCGAAAGTCAGCTGCGTCGACTTAAGGAGCTTAAGGCAAACCGCGACGAGGCCAAAGTGCAAGAGGCTCTGGCCGCTATTACCAAATGCGCCGAAACAGGCGAGGGTAACATCCTAGAGCTATCGGTTGAGGCGGCAAGGCTACGTGCTACCCTTGGCGAAATTTCCGATGCTTGCGAAAAGGTTGCTGGTCGTTACAAGGCGGTTATCCGTTCAATTTCAGGAATTTATTCAGCAGAATCTATGGATGATAAAGTATTTGCCGAAGCCCGCGAGCTGTGCGACAAGTTTGCCAAGCTTGAGGGTCGTCAGCCACGTATCATGATTGCCAAAATGGGGCAGGATGGTCACGACCGTGGCGCAAAAGTGGTTGCCACTGGTTATGCCGATATAGGATTCGATGTGGATATCGGACCTCTATTCCAAACCCCAGCCGAGGCTGCCAAGCAGGCCGTTGAGAACGATGTGCATATTCTGGGCGTATCGAGCTTGGCTGCTGGTCACAAAACCCTTGTGCCTCAGGTTATGGAGGAGTTGCAAAAGCTGGGTCGTGAGGATATCATGGTGATTTGTGGTGGCGTAATCCCATCGCAAGATTACCAGTACCTATACGACCAAGGTGTGGCGGCTATCTTTGGCCCCGGCACATCGGTATCGCTTGCCGGTAAGCAAATCCTTGAACTGCTTATGCAGAGGTTCGACGATTAGTTTTAAACAGATTGATATAATTAAAGGGGTGTCTCATTATTTGAGATACCCCTTTTCTAGTAAAGTTAGAATGTAACCCTGTCCTTTAGGGCAGGGTTGGAAATTACAGATGATATTGGGCTTTAGTCATGATAGGTTATGGTGTTTGCTGATGGGCTCTTCCCGTAGTCAAAGTCAGGGCTAAAGCCCATACCTGTTCGTTGGCGCCATGCCCCCGTCCTAAAGGACGGGGTTATTATTATGCACAGCTACTGCTTGGTGGGGATTGTATAACCCATAGGGCATAGGTTATGGAATATAACCCTGTCCTTTAGGGCAGGGTTGGAAATTACAGGTGATATTGGGCTTTAGCCCTGATAGGTTATGGTGTAGGTAGATGGGCTGCTCCTGTAGTCAAAGTCAGGGCTAAAGCCCCTGCCTGTTCGTTGGCGCCATGCCCCCGTCCTAAAGGACGGGGTTATTGTTATGTACAGCTGCTGCTTGGTGGGGATTGTATAATCCATTGGGCATAGGTTATGGAATGTAACCCTGTCCTTTAGGGCAGGTTAAGGAATTGAAGATGATATTTATTAAAGTGTTTGTTTTATAACTGAAGAATAATATATAATGACTATATTTGTCAATTATAATTGAAGGTTTACTATGTTTGTATTGAATGTATAACATAATTGAACTATGATAGACTACATTAATAGGCCCATGTATATTGAAAGGATAAAACCTTTTATCGGTAAATCGCTGATAAAGGTATTGGTGGGTCAAAGAAGAGTGGGGAAAAGTTATCTTCTTATGCAACTAAAAGACCTAATAAAAACTCAGGAATCCGATACGCAGATTATATACATCAACAAAGAACAAAATGAGTTTTCATCCATTAAGAATTCGGATGACCTATTTAGTTACATTAACGAAAATGTAAAAGGTAGCGGAAAGGTAGCCCTGTTTATTGATGAAATTCAGGATATTGAATCTTTTGAAATTACGCTTAGAGATTTAGCAACAAGAAAAAAATACGACATCTACTGCACGGGGAGTAATGCTAACCTGCTGTCGGGTGAACTTGCAACTTTCTTATGCGGTAGATATATCGAAATAAAAGTCTTTGGTTTAAGCTATGCTGAATTTTTAATCTTTAATAAAATCTCCGATACTGTTGACTCATTTAAAGAATATATGCAGTTTGGTGGTCTGCCTTACCTAATTAACCTAAGCAATGAGATTCAGGTTGCATACGAGTATTTAACAAGTATATACAACACTATTCTACTTAAAGATGTTGTTGCTCGATTTAACATCAGAAATGTAAAGTTTTTGGAAAACTTGGTGGCGTTTCTGTCTGATAACCTAGGTAGTATTGTTTCCTCTAAGAAAATAAGTGAATACCTAAAATCTCAGAAAATTAATATTTCAACACAGGTAGTAATTGATTACTTGGGTTACCTTGAATCCTCATTCTTAATATTTAAGGTTAAGCGCACAGGTATTGAGGGAAAGAAAATATTTGAAATCGGCGAAAAGTATTTCTTTGAAGATGTTGGAATTAGAAATGCAATTGTTGGCTATAAAGCTACGGATATTCATAAAATACTTGAAAATATTGTTTACCTGCATCTAAGAATGGCTGGTTATTCCGTAACAGTAGGCGTGGAGGGGAAAAAGGAGGTTGATTTTATTGCACAGAAAGCTGGCAATAAAATATATGTGCAAGTGGCGTATATGCTAACCAATGAGGAAATGATTAATCGCGAATTTGGAAACCTTCTTGAAATACCCGATAATTTCCCAAAGTATGTGGTTACAATGGATGAAATACCAGAGATATCAACTTACAAGGGTGTCGTTCGGATGCATATTAAAGATTTTTGTTTAAAAATGGTTGGCAAATAATTACAGCTAATTGCACCTCGATTTAGCAATAAAATCAACAATAAACAGCTAGTTGGCAACTAGCGGTGTAACCAATCAGGATGCAGGCTGGCAGGTTAGATAATCTCGGAGATGTATAACTTGTTTTGATTTTGTGGTGTAGTTAAATTGAACTTGTACTGGACAAACTCCTAGTTGATGTATGAGAGCATAGAATAAACCCTGTCCTTCAGGGCAGGGTTACGGAATTAAAGACGACAATGGGCTTCATACCTAATAGAATTATGAGGTTTGCTGATAGCCTATACTCACTATCAAAGTCAGGGCTAAAGCCCATGCTTGTAAATTAGCTTTGTCCCCGCCCTTAAGGACGGGGTTATTGTTAAGCATTAATGCTGCTTAGTAGGGGTGCAAAACACAGGGGGCATAGGTTAAGGTTATGAACCCTGTCCTTCAGGGCAGGGTCGCGTAATTGAAAACGACATTGGGCTTCAGCCCTGATGATTTTTATATATTGCTATCGTTTTTTGGGGATACAAAAGATTTCTTGCAAAATAAATTACACTATTGTCAAGAGCAATGCGTTTTATTACTTTTGATTTGTGAGATTTATAAAAAAAAACATTAGTGTCCGACTAAGTATTTTGTAAAATGATAATAATGCGATAGATTTCTCGCTTCGCTCGAAATGACAGGCTGTTACGCTGTCAGGGGTGAG
>NZ_JAANIG010000074.1 GCF_011174675.1 Perlabentimonas gracilis
TTTCTTCTTGGTGCCAATGTGTCAAAGAACCTCTATCTCTCGCCGCCCCGTGGCGGCCAAAATATGCCTCTCATAATTCAAACCCCGGCTCCGACGAACTGGGCTGCAAAGGTAATCATTCTTTTCGCCCCGGCAAGCGTTTTTGAAAAAAAAATTATTTTTTTTCTCCTCTCCTCTCCATCTCTTCACCCTTGCTTTTCTTGCCGCGAGAACGTTTTCCCTAAAGCGGCTGCAAAGGTAATTATCTTTTTTTTCTAAGCAAACATTTTCTCACTTTTTTTTAATCTAACCCTTCATCTCAGAATGCTTGCCTTGCCGTAACCGAACCAAAGAACCTCCTTAAAAGCGGGTGCAAAGATAAGGCATTTGCTTCCATTTTTCCAAACAGAATTGCGTGTTTTTTTTAATGTTTTTACACAAGTATTGATTACCAGTATGATAAAATTACATTATTTAAATTCTGGTTTATCTAACCTGACGAATACTACCTAAAAACAATGTCATCGCCATCAAAATAATCTATAGTAATTGGCTTGCTAGGCTCAATTGTACCTGCAAGAATCTCTTTTGATAATTTATTGAGTATGCTTCGTTGCATTACCCGCTTAATAGGTCTGGCTCCGTACAAGGGGTCGAAACCTGCACTTGCAATCCAATTAACAGCAGCATCTGTAATACTAATGACAATACCCTGCTGCTGAAGCATAGCTGCAACAATTTGAAATTGTATCTTAACAATTTCTTTTATTTCGATACTTGTTAGAGGTTTAAACATGATTATTTCATCAACTCTATTCAGAAATTCGGGGCGAATTGTTTGCTTTAGCAGGTCGAAAACCTGATTTCTGGTTTTAATGATTACCTCTTCGGTAAGCTGATTTGCAGCATCGGTAAGGTTTCCCTGTATAATATGGGAACCAATGTTGGAGGTCATTATAATAATGGTATTCTTAAAATCGACCCGTCGTCCCTTATTATCGGTTAAGTGGCCATCGTCGAGCACTTGAAGTAAGATGTTGAAAACATCGGGATGAGCCTTCTCAATCTCATCTAGCAGAACTACGGAATACGGCTTATGCCTAACGGCCTCGGTTAGCTGACCACCTTCATCGTACCCCACGTAACCTGGGGGTGCCCCGATTAGTCGGGAAACGGAATGACGCTCCTGATACTCGCTCATATCGATACGAGTCATCAGGTTTTCATCGTTAAAAAGGAACTCGGCTAGAGCACGAGCCAACTCCGTTTTACCAACGCCGGTGGTGCCTAGAAAAATGAATGACCCAACTGGCCGTTTGGCATCCTGCAAACCAGCCCTACTCCGTCGGACTGCATCGGCCACAGCCTCAATAGCCTCTTGCTGCCCCACAACTCGCTTGTGTAGCTGATCCTCTAGACCTAGTAACTTATCGCGCTCGCTCTGGAGCATGCGAGCAATAGGAATACCTGTCCAACGGGCAACAACCTCAGCAATGTCGGACGAATCAACCTCTTCCTTTATCAGTGCAAAGTCGGATTGGCTGCTGGCAAGCTCCTGCTTTAAATCATGAATAGTGGACTCGGCTTCCTTTATCCGACCATACCTGATTTCAGCTACTTTTCCATAATTTCCCCCTCGCTCAGCCTCTTCTGCTTCGATTTTGAGACTTTCGATTGCCTGCTTATGTTGCTGTATCTTATCGATTATCGATTTTTCTGCGCTCCATTTTGCTCTGAGCCCATTGCGCTGCTCGGTGAGATCGGCAATCTCCTTGGATAAAGACTCTAATTTTTTCTTATCACCCTCGCGCTTTATGGCCTCACGCTCTATCTCAAGCTGCTTAATACGACGTTCAATCTCATCGATGCTCTCAGGTACAGAGTTCATCTCGAGCCTTAGTTTGGCTGCTGCTTCATCAATAAGGTCAATAGCCTTATCGGGCAAGAACCTATCGGTGATGTATCGATTAGACAGCTCCACTGCTGAAATTATTGCTTCATCCATGATACGAACCGAGTGATGGGCCTCATACCTATCCTTTAAACCCCTTAGTATAGATATGGCATCTGTAACGGTTGGCTCGTCAATAAGCACGGTTTGGAATCGACGCTCCAGCGCCTTGTCCTTCTCGAAGAACTTTTGGTACTCATTAAGCGTAGTAGCACCTATTGCTCTAAGCTCACCGCGAGCTAAGGCAGGCTTAAGTATATTTGCTGCATCCATCGCCCCCTCGCTTTTTCCTGCACCTACTAGCGTATGAATCTCGTCGATAAAAAGGAGCACTTCACCTTCGGATGAGATAACCTCCTTAACAACTGACTTAAGTCGCTCCTCGAACTCGCCCTTATACTTTGCGCCAGCAATTAGCGCCCCCATATCGAGAGAGAAAAGCTGTTTCGACTTTAAATTCTCAGGAACATCTCCACTTACAATTCGGTGAGCAATGCCTTCGGCAATGGCTGTTTTCCCAACGCCAGGCTCACCTATTAATATGGGATTGTTCTTTGTGCGTCGTGATAGGATTTGCAAAACCCTTCGTATCTCCTCGTCACGCCCAATTACGGGGTCGAGCTTGCCATCGCGAGCCATTTGGTTGAGATGAAGAGCAAAACGATTAAGCGCATTGTAGGTATCCTCGGCAGTCTGCGACTCTACCTTGGATCCCTTTCGTAGCTCCTTAATCACCTTTTGCAAATCGGAAAGGGTTATTCCTGCATCCTTCATCACCTGTGATGCCTGATCAGCTGAATCGACTAAGCCCAAAAGGATATGCTCTATGGAAACATACTGGTCGGCCATTTTGCTGGCAAACCCGTTGGCTTTTTGTAAAACGTTTTGCGATGCTGAGCTGAGAAACTGTTCACCACCCGAAACTTTGGGGTATCCCTCCAGAATTCGTGTAATTGCACTATCGAAGGTTGTTGGGTTTACTCCCAGCTTCTTCAGTATAAATCCAGAGATGTTCTCGGCTTGACTTAGTACACCTTTTAATATATGTGTGGGTTCTACGGCTTGATGGCTGTACCCTTGAGCTATTGTTAAGGCCTGTTGAATTGCCTCTTGCGATTTTAAGGTTAAGTTATTCATACCTTATAATACATTAAGAAATTAAAGTACCATAAGTTTCTCAAATTGTAAACCAACCGACACAATCAGCCACAATGTCTTGAAGAGTAAGTGTGTAAGCGACATTTTGACAAAAAAATAGGCGACCCAATGGATCGCCTACCTTAAAAACCTAGAATACACTTACTCTTTTGGACTCATAATTACCTCTAGCATATTGGCGTTCTTGAATAGCTGCTTGGCAGCCTTTTGAACGTCCTTAGTGTTAAGCTTACGTACCTGATCTTCGTAACCAGTAACTAAATCGATTCCATTTGAATAGTATTCTCGAATAGTATTCGACCAGAAACGGTTCTCGCGGTAGTTCTCGTTACGTGACTTGAGGAAATACTCACGAGCTTTATTCAAATCCTCCTCGGTTGGGCCTTGATCCATAATCTTTTTAAACTCGGAATGGATTATTCCCACAAGATGATCGGCTTTATCGGGGTCGGTATCGAAATAGATATTTACCATTACTTGATTAACAGGAGTTTTGGAAAGGCGAGCGCGAGCAGAAACGCCGTAGGTTCCTCCCTCCTTCTCGCGAATAGTTTCGGTGTACCTTAATCCTAGGATATGCTCAATGGCATTAACCATAAGGATGTTGTTGAAGTTATAATCAGCCTCACTTTGGTAAGCCACGAAACAGGAACTCTTGGGAACTTGCATCTCGAAAGCAAATGGGGACTTTGTCTCTCCCTTTGGGAATCGAATATTATGATCGGCAAATTTCTCTTTCCTACCTTTACTTGGTAAAGAACCTAGGTAGGTCTCAGCTAAGGGCTTGAATTTATCAATATCGATATTGCCAACAAAAACAAAGGTGAAATCGCTAGCATCGGCAAAACGATCGGTATAAATTGCTTTGATCTTGTTGAAGTCTACCTCCTGGAGTAAATCAATATTCATAGGTCTACGACGAACATGCCTATTGCTTGAGATAAAGCTAATGGAGTCGCTAAAGATCATGTTAGGATTATTACCTGCATTCTGAATAATAGCCTGTATCCTTGACATATAGGCATTGTAAGATGACTCGTCGAAGCGGGGATTAGTAAAGTACAGATAAACCATCTGCAACATCTCCTCCACATCATTTGGAGAGGCATTGCCATTGAATCCCTCCTCGTTCTCGCCGAGGGTAGGCATTACGTTTACCTTTTTCCCTGCAAGCATTTTCTCCAAATCAACACGGCTATGCTCTCCTACGCCACTCATCATAGCTATGGCCGACACCATTTGGGCTGAAGGCACATCCTCATCTTTAACCAAAGAATATCCTCCAGGGCTATATGCAGAGAGCAGAATCTCGTCCTCTTTAAAATCGGTGGGCTTAACAATCACCTTAACTCCATTTTCGAACTCCCACTCAATGGTCTCTAGAACCTTACTGGTACTCTCCTTCTTAATTTTGCCTGGGGTGGGTAGCTGGCTAACCAAAGGTTCTGTTGAAACATTATCAACAAAAGCCTCAAGGCTAGATGATTTTACGCTCTGGTACAATGCAAGAATCTGCTCTTTGGTTGGGATGGACTCCTTCTCCTTCTCAGAGGCAGTAATGAAAATTACCATATTCTCATCGGTGATCCACTCCTTGGCCAGAGTGTTAACATCATCGAGCGTTATTGAGGGTACTAACGATTGAGAGAACATATACTCGAACTCAACACCTGGAATTGGCTCGTTCTCGGTAAAATGAGCAAAATACTCCCATACCAAGTTAGAACTGTTAACCTTGTCGCGCTCCTTGAACTTATTCTCAATGCTGCGCAGCAATTCTGCCTTGGCTCTGTCGAGCTCTGTTTGAGTGAAACCGTGCTGATATACCCTATAGTTCTCCTCAAGTATTGATTTTAATGACCGTTCTGATTGATTCTCACGAGCAATAGCCATGGTTATGTAAGCAGACTTTGTACGAACAATGTCGCCATACTGATTAAAAGCAGCTACAAATGGAGGGTTATCCTTCTGAACCAACTCGTTAAAGCGTGCATTCAGCATTTGAGAGTATAAACGCTGAATTAGACCACTACGGAAATAACCAAGATTCTTCTGGTCAGCAGGAACAACAGGATGCTTATAGTAAACCTCAACCATTGTACGGGTGATCTCAGGATCGACGAAAGTACCCACAAGGGTCTCCTTATGATTTGGCACCTCAAATTCGGGGCGAGGCTGACGATTCTCTCTGGCTGGAATTTGGTTAAAGCGATCCTTAACCTTTTGCTCCATCATTTGAGGATCAAAATCACCTACAATAATAAGCGCCTGTAGGTCGGGGCGATACCAATCTCTGTAAAACTTACGAAGGGTCTCATATTCGTGATTGTTGATCACATCGATATCGCCAATCACATCGCGCTCGGCATACTTCGAACCACGAAGGAGGTAGCTCATTTTCTCCCTCTGAGCCCTAAACTCTGCAGTACGACGGGTTCGCCACTCTTCGCGAATTACACCGCGCTCGGCATCAATCTCCTCATCCTCGAAGGCTATGTAGCTGGACCAGTCGTGAAGAATCAGCAATGCTGAGTCGATTATGGTTTCGCGAGTTAGGGGCACGTTAGACAGGTTGTAGGCTGTAACATCCTGACCCGTGAAGGCATTTACATTATGGCCAAACTTAACTCCAATATTCTCGAGAAAGTTAAGAACGCCTTTATCAGGGAAATTAACAGTTCCATTGAATGCCATATGCTCTGCAAAGTGGGCTAGACCATCCTGACTATCGTCCTCGAGAATGGCTCCCACATTGTGTACAATATAAAACTCGGCACGTTGCTGTGGCTCGGAGTTTTTTCTGATGTAGTAACGCATACCATTGTCTAGCTCGCCAATGATAACTTTTGAATCAACTGGTAGGGGTGTACTCCAGTTAATAGCTGCTTGCTGTGCAAATAGACTCTGACTAACTAGTATGAAAGCTGCCAGCAGCGTTTTGAAGTTCATGTGTCTCATTTGGTTAATTTTCAAATTAAATAATTACAGGTTAATTTTAATAATAAAGTCAAAGGTATAGACTTTGACCTAATTTCATTGTTTAATTAAGCTAAAAAGATGTGTTGTTTGGCTTTGGATATGAATACTATATCCAGAAGATGGGCTTAATTCTTATGATTAAAAAATGGGATGGTAAAACACCATCCCATCCATAGAGTTTATATGACTCCTATTTTTGTGGTGCATTCTTAAGCACCTCAACAAGGAACTTCCAGAACATATCTACGGTATCAATCTTCACCTTCTCGTCGGGTGAGTGAGGGTAACGAATAGTTGGGCCAAATGAAATCATATCGAAGTTTGGATAAACTCCACCAAGTATACCGCACTCAAGGCCTGCGTGAATAGCCTTAATTTCGGGAGTTTTGCCCCAATTAGATTTGTACACCTCGCTCATGGCTTTAAGAATAGCGGAATCCATATTGGGTTTCCATCCAGGGTATGAACCAGCGAATGAAACTTCTGCGCCAGCCATCTCAAAAACTGAGGCAATCTTCTCGCCAAGAGCTTCTTTGGCTGTATCAACCGAGCTGCGGAGCAGGCATTGAACGTAAATAACACCATTCTCATTGTAAACGCGGGCTAAGTTTGTGGAGGTTTCAACCAAGCCAGGCATTGCATCGCTCATACGAATAACACCGTTGGGGCAACCAAATACGCCACGAATTATACCCCACTGAGCCTTTGAGTCAATAACCGACTTAGGTGCATCAACCTTATCTACAGTAAAAACCATATCGGGCTCAACCTTAGAAAACTCTGCCTTGTATATATTCAGATGTTCTTTGGCTGCTTGCTCAAGATTTGACAGCTTATCGGTTGGAACGCCAACTACAGCAAATGCCTCGCGTGGAATGGCATTGCGTAAACTGCCACCATCAATACTGGCCAAACGAATATTAAACTGCTTCTCGGCATAGCGAAGGAAACGGAACAGAAGCTTGATGGAGTTGCCTCTACCCGAGCTAATGTCCATTCCAGAGTGACCACCCTTAAGACCAGTTACAGATAGCTTCACAAATGTGTAACCCGCAGGAGCAGCCTCTTCCTTGTAAGCTAGCTTAATATTGGCATCCATACCTCCGGCGCAACCTACATATAGCTCGCCTTCGTCCTCAGAGTCGAGGTTCATTAATATATCACCCTTTAGCAAACCGGGTTTTAGGTTGAAAGCGCCAGTCATACCGGTCTCCTCATCGATGGTAAAGAGCGCTTCAACGGGCCCATGTACTAACGAAGTATCCTCGAGTACAGCCATTGCTGCAGCAACACCAATGCCGTTATCGGCACCAAGGGTTGTTCCATTGGCAGTTACCCATTCACCATCAATATGCGCCTCAATGGGATCCTTCTCGAAGTCGTGCTTCTTGTCGCTGTTCTTTTGTGGAACCATATCGAGGTGTCCTTGCAGGATAATGCCCTTTCGATTCTCCATTCCTGGTGTGGCTGCCTTGCGAATAATCACATTTCCAACCTCGTCAACAATAGTTTCCAGACCGAGATCCTTACCAAATTTCACCACAAAATCAACAGCGGCCTGCTCGTGCTTTGATGGTCGAGGAATTTGGGTTAGGCTATAAAAATGTTTCCATAGGATTTTGGGATCCAGGTTTGCAATTGAATTACTCATAGCTAAATAATTTAAGATGTTAAACTTGTGTTAATGGTGATAAAGATAGCTGTTTTTCGTCAGCTTAAAGCTGCTCTTTATCAATAAAAAATATGTTGTACTAAACATACCCTTACTGCGTATTATTGATACTATATCACTAGTGTCCGACTAAGTCTTTTTTTAAATGATAATAATGTAATAGATTTCTCGCTTCGCTCGAAATGACAGGCTGTTACGCTGTATGGGGTGAGGGGGTGAAGGCGGCTACGCCGCCTTCACCCC
>NZ_JAANIG010000075.1 GCF_011174675.1 Perlabentimonas gracilis
TCTCATCAGGATGCTGCTTTACAAAATCTATAAAATTCATTTTCAATATATTTTGTACAAATATAATAATTTAGGCACATTAGCGGATAATCATATAAAGTTAAATTAGCATTCGCTCAATTTCCTCAACGATTTCCCTTTTAGACACCGTTCCAGTCATCCGATGTATAACATTGCCCTTTTTTAAAAAAAGAATGGACGGAATGCTTACTACCCCGAAATGTTCAGCAATTCGCGGATATTTATCCACATCAACCTTGCCGATGGTTACCCTGCCATCGTAATCGATATCAAGATCATCAATAAGGGAACCAACTACTTGACAGGTACTGCATCTTTGAGCCCAAAAGTCGATCACTGCTGGTTTTGGGTTACGAAGTACTTCTTCTTCAAAATTTAGTGTATGGATTTCTTTTGCCATAATGTTTTCTTTGAATTTTTTTTTTCATATAGTCGACAAATTTCTAATTCCTGACATTGCTTACTCACGTATTTCATCAAAACCATAAGTTTTTTCTGCCAGATTTCCCTTAATCCTAATTAACCTGTCGATTAGCTGCTCCTCATCTTTATCAGTGAAGTCTAGGAAGGCCTTAGCTAGTGCCGCATCGGCACATTTTACTGCATCGTGGTATAAGGTCTCTCCCTTAACTGTAAGATTAACCACGTTGTACCGTTTGTCGTTTTTAAAAATTTCTCTCTTTACCAGTCCATCCCTTTCAAGTCCATCCAAAAGCCGTTTCACCTTAACCTTATTTAGCCAAAGAAAATCAGCAATCTCTTGCTGTGTGCGATTGGGATAACTCAGTAGAAGGGAGATAACGCTCCACGACGATGGCTCCATGTCGTAACCGTTTTCCTTTAAGCATTTCACCATTTCCCTTCCAACTGCACGAGAAATCTGCATTGTGAGCATTCCCAGCGATCGACCAAACCTGTATTTTGCTACCATATAATTAAACCTTTTAATCTTAAAATATCTATAAAGATATAATATTAGTTACAAGTGAAACTATTATGTTTGTAAAAAGTTCAATTATGGATAGAAGAAATTTTCTTAAGTACGCTGGATTGGGGAGTGGGACACTTGCGCTGGCAGGTTTTTCAGTTGCTGGGTTTGTGGCTGGAAGAGGTAAGGATGGGAATACAGGTTATGGAAAAACGCCCTACGGAAAAGACCAATTCTTTAATCGCAAACCATTCTGGGTAGAAAAACCTACTTATGAAGCTGTTGGAAATCCACAAAGGATAGATTATTTGGATAGACTTTTCAAGCGAAATGCTGAAATGTACCAATTTATTTATTCTGTTGGGCAAGGTAACCTTGAAACAATAAAGGTGCAGGGTATTGAAGGATTGCCAGAGCATTTGAGGGCTTATTTCCAGGAACACCCTAAGGCTTTTGAAGAATTTTTTACAGCCATTGAAAAATCGCAGGAGCAGAAGGCCAACTGGCCTAAATACCGAGATAAGTACCTGCTTGCCGATGCCTGGTCGTCGGCGCACTCAAGCCCATTAAAAATTCGCAATTCCTTTCCGCCAGAGCCACAGGGGACACCTGAAGATTGGGATTTTAAAGGGGTTAACCCTTATCCACTACCTCTAAAATCTCCTAAACACGGGTCGGAACTTATTAAGAAGATTGCGCACTCCTTTGGTGCAACGCTGGTTGGCATAGCAAAAGTTAAACCCGAATGGGTTTATCAGGGCTTTCTACGTGGAGTAGGCAAGGGCGATTTTGAGGTTCCTGAACATTGGAAATACGCAGTGGTTATCGCAGTTCCCCACGAGTGGGAATCGTTCTATGCCAATCCAACCTACGGCACATCATACGATGCCTACTCAATGCTACGGTTTATTGCTGGGAAGTTGGAAACGTTTATTCGAGAGATTGGCTACCCCGCCCGTTCGCACGTTCCTCCCACCCAGTACGATTTAGTGATGCCGCCTCTGGCAATCGATGCGGGATTGGGTGAGCTGGGTAGGAATGGTGTGCTAATCACTCCAGAACTTGGTGGAAACACACGATTGGCCGCAGTAACCACGAGTATGCCATTTGAACCCGATAAGCCTATAGATGTGGGCATTGCAGAATTTTGCAAGAAATGTAAAATCTGCGCAGAGGAGTGTCCCAGCGAATCCATAAGTTCTGACGATGAGCCTACTCAAAACATTCGAGGTTTTAAACGATGGAGCATCGATCAGGATAAATGCTTCACGGCATGGAACTCCGTGGGCACCAGCCATCCCCGAGGATGCAGGGTTTGCCTTGCAGTTTGCCCTTACTCGCGCAAAAACAACTGGCTTCACACTCTCGCTCGTGAGGGCGACCCCCGCGATCCATCAGGGATTATTGCATCTGCAATGCTGGCAATGCAAAAAAACTTTTTCGATTACCCAGGAGCCAACGAGTACTTACCTCCCCCAGATGGAAACAACAAAACCTACGGCAAAGCACCCGATTGGCTTAGAACGGAGGAGTGGTTTGATCTTTAACACCTCCACTCAATCAACCAATCATTCAATCACTCAATCACTCAATCACTCAATCACTCAATCACTCAATCACTCAAACTATGTTCCCCTATTCAACAATGTTACAACCCATATTCTGGATGTTAATGGGCATTCTGGTAGCAACGTTCTTCGATGGCCTACGATACTGGTTTCAGGACTTACGAGTCAGGATGACCTGGAGGAAATGGGCACTCGTATTGATATGGCTATTCCTTCTGGCTTTTACGCTAGGTGCTGGCTTTACGCTTATTGGCGAGAATGAGCCAAAAGCAGGATTAAGGTTTATGCTGTTTTTTGGAGTGATAATACTTATTACAGGTAGCGGGCTATGGAAGATACTTGCACAGGGAAGAGAAAAAAGAAAGCAATAAAGAATTGGGTAGTTATACTAGGAATTCCATTGGTAATTCTACTCTCGTGGTTCGCTGGTGGGTATTATATGGTTGATAGCGATGTAGCGCTTGCACGTAAAAATATTCTGGCAAAAAACCTGAAACCCAACAGGGTTAATTCGCAAAAGTGGATTATTTGCGACAGTTTAGATAACCACGTTGGGTATGCATACCTTGGCAAGGGAAGCGGATACGGAGGGAAAATATTAACGCTAACTTTCACCGATACAGCCAAGGTTATTACTTCAATTGAAGTAATCTCACATTCCGAAACACATACCTACTTTAAGAAACTTCGGGAGAAGAATTTTTACAATAACATTATTGGCACACAACCTCAAGCCTTAGCAGAAGATAAAAATGTTGATGCAATATCTGGGGCCACCCTTTCATCGCTAGGAATAATTGAAACTATTGTTGATGGCTACTCAAAAGGCGAAGGTTTATCCTTTAACCATAAATCTAATATAACGTTTGGTTTAAAAGAGGTTGCTGTAATTCTCCTTTTAGCAATTAGCTTGATTATACCGAAAATAAAAAATGCCAAGCTTAAAGTTTGGCTACTTTGGTCAGCACAAATTGGAGCGCTTGCAACCCTCGGCATTTGGCTAAACAGCGCAATAACGCTTACCCAACTAAATGCGCTTACTCAATGCTACTTACCTGCGCTAGCGGGTGGGCTTTTTATAGTAATCCTTATAGTTGGCAGTATACTAATTCCTTTGGTAAGCGGAAAGAACATTTACTGCACCTCGGTTTGCCCCTTTGGGGCAGCACAACGGGTTGTTGGGCTTTTTGGAAAACCAAAAACCTTTCGCCTTTCCTACCTGAAATGGCTAAAACGGATACAGTGGTCGGCTGCTTTAATTGCAATTTCATTTGCAGCATTCGCCCGTAACCCAACCATTTCGGATTACACCATTTTTGGCAATTTTTTTAGGTTGAATGGCTCTTCGATAGCCATTGGAGCAGTTTTGCTAATGGTGATAATATCACTATTTATAAATCGTCCCTGGTGTCATTTTGCTTGCCCAATTGATGGCGTATTTGCATATGTTAAACTATTTCACAGAGTAATTGTTAAACCTTTTACCACTAATACTCAGAAAAATGAAAACAACTAATCTGAAAGCAATGCTGATTTTAGCACTCGTTTTATTCACATTTAATATCAATGCTGCTTCAAAGGCAGACAACACACTCACCAATTCAAGTACTGCATATCAAACTACACCTCCTAATGCACAAAGCGATACACTTGTGATCCTTTGGACATCGGGCGACCCCGATGTGGCGCTCAAAATGGTGTTTATGTACGCCGGAACCTCCGCTCGCGTAAAATGGTGGGGACACGTTAGGTTGATAATCTGGGGGCCATCATCGAAGCTAACCGCGGAAAACCCTGAGATACAACAGGGCATTGCAAAAATGCAGGAGAATGGCGTGGTGATTGATGCCTGCAAAGCTTGTGCCGATGATTATGGTGTTTCCGACAAGCTATCATCCTTAGGTATTGATGTGAAGTATATGGGGAAACCGCTTACTGAATACCTAAAATCGGGGAAAACTGTTCTCACTTTTTAAACACAGAAAAAAATCTAAATATTTTGTCAGGTATATTATTTCTGTCTGACTAATACCTAAAATCACCATTACTAACTAAAAACAGAAAACTATGAAAAGGATGATTTTAGGAATAGGATTATTTATTGTTGCAGGTTTGTTTGCGCAAACTAATGCTCAGGATGCTAAAACCGATGCTAAACTTATAGCAGTAAAATTCCACGCCGACTGGTGTGGTGCTTGTAAAGCCATTGCCCCCGACTTTAAAGCCTTACCTGATAAACTTGAAGGCAAATCGGTGAGTTTTTACCAGTTCGATTTAACAAATAAAGAGACAAAAGAAAAATCGAGCGAGCTGGCAAAAAAAATTGGCCTTGAGAAGATTTACAACGATAACCAGAAAACGGGCTTTATCCTTGTAATCGACACCAAAACCAACAAGGTGCTTGAAACGCTAACGCGCAAGGATGATTTAGCCTCAATGCAAGAAAAAATTAGCAAGTACTTGTAATTGTTTAGTTTATAAAGCAAAAAACCGCCTAATGGGCGGTTTTTTTATTACAATTAAATGGCTTTTTATTAAATATTTTGGTGTGTGCCATCGCAAAAGGGAGGCTTCTTAGTGTGCTTACAACCGCACCAAGCCACTGTTTTTTGCTCATCAATAACAACCTCCTTTGGTTGAAACGATGTACCCTGATGAGAGCCATCACAAAATGGCTGATTTTTGCTCTTCCCACAGGCACACCAGTAGTAGGTTCCTGGTTTCATATCCATTACAAACGGACTTTTTTGGGCAATCGTAGGCTTTTCCATAGTAGTGTAGTTTGAGTTTGTTTATTCTTCAATATACAAATAAAGGCTTAGCGAATGCTAAGCCTTTATAAATTCAATACAAAAAATTAAAACGAAACTATCTGAAAGCCCTCATCGATTAGACTTAGTAAGCTGGGGTGATCCTTATACTCTCCTAAAAGTTGTACGCCAGCTTTTTCAACGGCACTCTTTACGCCAAAAGCCTGCGAGCAGAATTTACATGCTCCTGTAATCTGTGGTTTAAGCGCAGCATACATTCCATGCAGCTTATGGTTTTCGTCCTCAAGAGTAGGAATCCACTTGGTTCCTGCACCCTCAAAAATAAGTTTCAAATCAGCTTTACTTTCAATTGCCTCGTTGGCAAGAACAAAAGCATTAGCTACACGACCCATCGATTCCGCTGTGTCGGTATCGGCAAAAATTACGATTGCTAGTTTTGTCATCTTTTTACGTTTTTATGGTTATTAAAATATTTGTGAATATATAGTCGTAAGATTTATCAAACCTGACAGAGTATTCTAAGTTTTTTTAACCACTACTACTTTATTCGGCTTGAGATATTTGCTTTAAAAACATTTTCAAGTTCACTTTTACTAATAATTCCAGTGTGCGTAAAAAGCGACTTGCCATTTTTATATAGAATAAGGTTTGGGACACTTTGGATGCTTAAACTTTTCATAAGCCTTTTACTTGCATCAGCGTTTATTTTAACTACGGTAATTTGGCCATTGTACTCCGTTTTAAGGCTATCAATCATGGGCATCATTTTACGGCATGGGGCGCACCATGGTGCGTAGAAATCCACAAAAACTAACTCTCCCGAATTAATTAAAGCAGTAAACTCATCTAGCTCCATTTTGTTTTCCGTATCAGGTTTAGCATCGGGCTCTACTTGTATTGGAAGGTTTTTTAGATTCCACTCCATAATGCCATGCTCCAGATTAAAAACTTTTTCGTAGCCGTTTTCTGCTAAAATTTCAGCGGCTCTTAGGCTTCTGTAACCAGTATTACAATACAAGTAGATGGGTTGATTTTTTGGAAGTAGCAATAGTTTTTGCCTAAAATCCAGAGCGTAATAGTTTAATTGACCAGCCTCTTCAATGTGTCCGTTTTTAAACTCGCCAATAGTTCTTACATCAAGCAATGTTCCTGAAAAATCCTTTATGTGTTTTTCAAATTCAGCAGAATTCAACTGTTTTACAGCTGTTTTAACCCTAAATAACCAAGCATTTTTTTTACAATTTTATTATTTATTTTTACCAACGGACAAACGACCGATGGTGACTGTTATACCGAAGGTTC
>NZ_JAANIG010000076.1 GCF_011174675.1 Perlabentimonas gracilis
AGCCTACCCGCAAATTTCCATTTTGTCAAGCCATCTACGCCCCGAAACAGGCTGCCGATGGGCTAAATCTTTGTTTTTGTCCACCATGGTTGCTAACGGTTGGGGGTTGTGGCTAGTGGGGGAGTGCGTAGCCTGCGTTTTCGTCCCGTGACGAAAACGAAACGGTGCGGGTGTACCGTTGCGTGTACTTTTATATCCCCCCATTAGCTACACCCCATGTTGTATGCTGGTGTTTCATGTCCACAGGGTGAAAGGTGGCGTATGGAATGCCGTATCTTTCGACCCGATGACATGACGGCCCTAATTTTGTTTTTGTGCGTGGGCAAATACTTAAACCGCCCTTAAAGGCGGTTAGCTGGGCTGGGCTTGGAAGCTCTTTGGCAAGTTTTGGCTGAAGCGGGGCATGTGCGACTTGCCAAAGTGCTTACAAGTGGGGTGGGCTTACCCGTTGTTACCTTACCACCTTTCCCAATGCTTCGAGCAGCTGAGGACTATCCTCCAAACCTATCCGTGCCACGGCGTAGAATTCGCTCATCCAGTCGTCCATCTTGGCGAAGGCAGCATCTTTTGTTTTTGTTGCATCTTGTGATTCTCCAACTTCTTTTAGGTATTCTGCTCTGGCAGCTTCTACTTCAGCTATCAAGGTGTTTGCTGCTGTTAGGGAATCAGTGGTAATTGCTAATCGTGCCAACTTGGCTTGGATGGCGGTATCGGTGGTTGCCACGCTATAGAATTTCTTTGCAGCTTCTATCCATTTTATGTAAGTCCGTGGAAATTCTCCCGAAATGGCCAATTTATCGGCGGTTAAGCTGTCGTTACGGAATATCACCTTTGCTTTTTTGCGTTGCGTTTTAAATACCTTCTCCAATTCTGCTTTTTTATTGGAGAATGCAGCCGATGCAGCAGAAGTTTCGTCATCTTCGGTCTTGTTGAAATCGTAGGATGAACGGGTTTGGGCTAAAAGGTTCTTCCCCTCGGTGATTTTTGCGGAGTCGTAGCCTAGCTCTGCCATAACTGATGCAATTTCGGGTTGTGTTTCTGCATTTTCTATCGCTACACGATAAAGCTCCAACGTGTCGGCTTCTGAATTTTTTGGTCTTGTTGCCATAGGTTTTTGATTTTAGGGTTTGCCATTGGGACAAACAGGTTAAGTAATGTTACATATTGGTTACTTCGACCTGCAATTGCATTGCTTCGACTTACATTTGGTCTGCTTCGACCTGCAATTGCGTTGCTTCGACTTACATTTGGGTTGCTTCCACTTACAATTGCCTTGCTTCGACCTGCATCTGCCTTGCTTCGCGTTACAATTGGGTTGCTTCTGTTTACATCTTTGTTGCTTCGCATTACATTTGGGATGCTCCGACCTTCACTTCTGTTGCTTCTGATAACATTCCTTTTGCTTCTTAGCAAGGCAAACCTAAGGAATATGTCTTTTGTTGATAAATGGATAGCAATAACCATATTATTTTAATACTCTTTCCAGTATTGGCTGTAAAAGTTTTCTGATTCCATAAGCACTTGGTGAGTGCCTGAGGAATTTATGACCCCGTCCTCAAGGATATAAATTCTATCTGCAAGAGACTTGAATGCTTGAATTTTGTGGGAGATTAAAATAGTTGCTATTTCAGATTTAATTTGCTTCAACAAACTTAATACTAGCGATTCCGTTTTTCTATCCATTGCTGATGTAGCCTCATCCAGAATAATGAGCTGTGGCTGTTTTATAAAAGCTCTGAGCATTGATACTACCTGTATTTGACCGCCAGAGAGATTCACTCCTTTTTCACCAACCAGCGTATATAGCCCCATTGGAAACTGTTGCATGAAACCAGAAAGATTCCAGTCATTTATTTTTTGGATTAGCACTTGTGGCTGAACATTGCTGTTAATTAGAATGTTTTCAAGAATGGTGCCGTTGAAGATATGAGGGGTTTGGGGAACGTAACCTACCATACTGCGCCAGTAGTTCGTGTTGATGTCTGTTAGTGGAATACTCCCATTCACTAAAATTTTCCCGTTTTCTACTGGATAATACTTCTCAAGAATCTGGGCAATTGTGCTTTTGCCACACCCGCTCTCGCCAGTAAGAGCCACTAACTCGCCTTTCTTTACGTTGAGGTTGATTCCCTTTAGCAATGCGCTTCTACCCTGGAAACGAAAGTGTACACGTTCAAGTGATAACTCCTTAATGCATTCAATTTTACCTTTAGAATTAGGCTCAGGAGAGACCCCTGTAAATTCAAACATCCTATCAAATGCTATTCGGGCTGAGTTAAATGGGATAGGAAGCATGGCTAAATTCTGCACGGAGGGAATTAGCGCAGAAACGAGGGCGAAAAGAGCCATCAATGCGCCAGTGGTTAATGTATTTTGTATTACAAGAATTCCACCAATAGCCAATACCGATGTGATAAAAAGAACCCCAATAGCACCATAAAGCAGGCTGAGGGATACACCAAGGGAACCCAAAGAAAACACTTTGAACTGGTATGCGCTATATATTGTGCTGCCAACCGATTTGAAATGCGACTCGCTACAAGAACCCTTAACATCGCCAATGCCCTTAATGGTATCTATGTAAAAACTTTCAGTTTGAGCATAACCCTTCATCACCTCTTGCTGCCTAGTTACAATTCGACTATTGTGAGCCCAAATAATGATAAAGTATAGCGGAGCGAAAAGAACAGCAACTACGCCTACTTGCCAAGAGTAATGGAAAATAACAATTAGCGTTACTATAAGCGTGAGCAGGTCTATGAGTAACGTGCCTATTAGTTGGGTTATGGTGTTCTGTATTCGAGATGTATCATTCAGGCGAGCAATCATATCTCCTACCTCACGCCCATCGAAAAATTGCTTGGGTAGGTAAAGCAGCGAGTTGTAGAAATAGTTCACAATCCGGTTGTTAAAGTTCATGCTCTGGCCAATCACCATACGACCTCTCACGTATTGAAGTATGGACCTGATAATAAGCAGCAAAAAAAGCATAAGCGTAGCAGTAATAAGCTTGCTAATGCTGTTGCTGGGGATAATTGTATCAATGAGTTTCTGTGAGAAAATAGCGGTTGCCATTCCCAAGCCTGCAAGAATAAGCCCAATAATTGCGCTCGAGATTAATACATTAATGTCCTCTTTCACCAATTGGTAAAACCAGCTTACCTTACGCTTTTCCTGATGCTTTGCGGTTTCAAAAAAACTATTTGGTTTTAATACGAGGCAGCGTTTGCTTATCCAAATGCTATTTAGCTCGTCCGAAGAGTACTCTCTTATGCCCTCGGCTGGGTTGCCGATGGTAAAAGAATTGTTCTGATATGCAAAGAATACCATATAGTGCTCCAGCTTATCTATTTGCACATGAAGAATTGAGGGTTGGTTGTGTTCCTTTAAGCATTTTGCATCTGCCTCGTACCCTTTTGCGTCGAAACCATTAGCTTTTGCCGCCTCCATTAGCCCCAGTAGTGTAGTTCCAACCCTATCCGTACCGCTATGTTCGCGTAATTGTTCAAGGGTAGCATTGCCTCCGTAGTATCTTATAATGGAGAGCAGGCAGGCAACACCACAGTCCGATTGGTCCTTTTGTATTACAAAGTACCTACCTGTTTTATTTCTCATCATAGAATTCTTGAAGTATTTGCCCAATTGGTACCGCACCTGCGAATTGCTTGGTTAGCTTTTGAGTCTTGCCGTTAAACAAGAATGTTGTTGGGTATCGTTTAACCTTAAGCTCCTTGCTGAAAAGGGAAGTTTCATCGCAGAGGTAAACTATTTTATCTGAAGGATGAATGAATGAAAACTCTAGGATGTACTCAGGGAGCTCTGTGGATATGAATAGTATTTGAATGCCCTCAAGCATATTTTGGGTGTTTACTATATCATGTGCATATTGTTCACAGAAAGAACAGAATGGGCTAAAGAAAACCAATAGTTTATCCTTTCGCATTGACATTGAATACGGAACACCACTATTTGGCTCAAATAGCTGTGTGCTGGGTAATTCTCTGGGACTGAATTTAGCATCCTGAATTCGGTGATAGATTACTAGAGCCATCCAACAAGCTGCTAACGTGAATGACAATAATGTGGTTATTGCGGCTACTCTTTTGGTTGGATTTAGCAATCTGTTTACTCTCCTATACTTACTCATAGTATGACAATTTGTTACTTATTTTTCACTCCTCACACACCTCAATGTTGATTTTATATAGAAAATTATTCTTTGAATTTCGTTGATGCCAGCCGTTGTATTCAGAATACCTCCAAGATTCAATACCTTTACCACCACGTATGCCGTCAAAGGTCCATCCGACGCTAATTGAGTTTACCAAACCATTTTTTGATATTACACTTTCAATATATCCATACCTTATATAATACTCTGCGCTAAGAGCTTCAACAGAAACTATGACTCCCTTACTGGGCATATCAATTTTAAAGGGAGCAAGATTTATTGTTACCCAATTACTATCATCGGATTGCAGAGATGCAATAATTTCATTCTTTAACAATTCTTTACCAATACCTTCACCTCCTTCATACAGCCTTAAACGAAAGGGTCTGTATTTCCATTCTGTTTCAGATTTATTATACATATAAATCTGAACGGATAAGATTTGCCCATTTATATTGTGGCTAGATATTTTTAGTGCTGACTGCGTATTATAGGATATCTGTGTGTGGCCAATAGGTCTTCTTTTTTTATTGCCAATTGTAACTGTTTTGCACTTTTTGGGTTTTACTACAACCTCACCTATTTTATAATGTATACCTGTGAGAATTATAGAGTCGGATGAAAAAAGTGATGATGCCGTCATCTTCTTGGTTAAAAAGCCAATGCAAGATACTATGACTGAATCAGTAGGTGAGATTGCACTATTCATAATATTTACAAAACCATTGGCATCTGACATAAACAACAAATACTTTCCATCAGAATTGATCTGTATATGTGCAAATTCTATAGCTTTACCATTTTTAGAAAGTATTCTTCCTTCCCATTTGAAATAAGATTCCTGAGAACTTGACTTAAAGGCAAATGTTAAAACAAAGACTATTAAAATACATTGTTTTAAAGGTGTGATAAATGACATTTTTATTAGAAATAAAAAATTAGGTATAAGAGGCAGTCTAAAAAGGACTGCCTCTTTTAAAAAGATTACCAGAAGTTGGAACAACCTAGCAAAGGATCGTCATCTTCAACTGCAATCCAAAAGATAAAACGTGTGCAATTATGCTTTTCTCGGCACTCTCCATTTGGCATTATGTACATTTCTCCTGTCGGGACACAATCCCAACCCCAAAACTTTCCTCCTTGGGTAGTTTCCATTTGCTCTAAAGTTAGCTCTTTCATAGTTAAAATTTTTAGTTAGTATTATACACCCATTCCTTATTGTCTACCATTGGGGTGCGCAATGGTAAGCTATGTATACAGAACGGTTTGCAGGAAGACCGTGAATACAATCCAGAACAGTAGCCCCATACCGTACCAGAGCAGTACGAAAAGTAATGATTTACCATATTTTTGTTTCATCAAAAAGGAAATACCTAGCGAAAGAAAAAGTATGTGCACAGCTTCAGCAACATTTACGCACTGCAATGGGTAAAGCAGCCAGTAAGGCAAATTCTTATTGTCGAAAAAGCGAAGTAATGATTGGAAACTAAAGTTGTTGTTCACTGAAGCAAACGAAAATGTTACCATATTGGCAGCTTTGAGTGATATGGCAATAAGGTAGTTCAGGGCAAAAATAAGTTGCGCTTTTAAAGCAATGCCAAATAACTTGGAAAATGAAATTTTTTGATTATTAAGAACACCCCCAATGTTAAGGCAGAATGCAACAAGCAATGTTGGAACAAGCACAATAAGGATAGAGATAGGATAATTGACCCATTGTATATCTCTTTCTTTGGTAATAAAACTATATGATTATCCGTAATTGTACCTAAGTTTTCCATACCAAGTATCTTCGACAGCTGCAACTAGTAGTCTATCAAATAGATTCGCTCCAAAATATCGTC
>NZ_JAANIG010000077.1 GCF_011174675.1 Perlabentimonas gracilis
GTTCGTCGGAGCCGGGGTTTGAATTATGAGAGGCATATTTTGGCCGCCACGGGGCGGCGAGAGATAGAGGTTCTTTGACACATTGGCACCAAGAAGAAAGTAAGGAAGAAGATTACTAAACTAGTCAACATCCAATGGGAGGGCGGCGGAGCCGGAGGGCGCGCCGCGCGAGAGATACTCAAGAGACAGACATAACTACAACGAAGAGTTTGATCCTGGCTCAGGATGAACGCTAGCGGCAGGCCTAACACATGCAAGTCGAGGGGCAGCGCGGGTGGCAACACCTGGCGGCGACCGGCGCACGGGTGCGTAACGCGTATGAAACCTGCCCCCCGCTGGGGGATAGCCCGTCGAAAGGCGGATTAATACCCCATGGCCTCCCCGGACCGCATGGTCCGGGGGGTAAAGCTACGGCGGCGGGGGATGGTCATGCGTGCCATTAGCTGGTTGGCGGGGTAACGGCCCACCAAGGCGACGATGGCTAGGGGGTCTGAGAGGATGGTCCCCCACACTGGTACTGAGACACGGACCAGACTCCTACGGGAGGCAGCAGTGAGGAATATTGGTCAATGGGCGGAAGCCTGAACCAGCCATGCCGCGTGCAGGATGACGGCCCTACGGGTTGTAAACTGCTTTTGCACGGGAAGAATAACCCCCTCGTGAGGGGGGATGCCGGTACCGTGCGAATAAGGATCGGCTAACTCCGTGCCAGCAGCCGCGGTAATACGGAGGATCCGAGCGTTATCCGGATTTACTGGGTTTAAAGGGTGCGTAGGCGGGCGCCTAAGTCAGCGGTGAAAGGCAGCGGCTCAACCGTTGAACTGCCGTTGAAACTGGGCGCCTTGGATTCGGTCGGGGCCGGCGGAATGCGTGGTGTAGCGGTGAAATGCTTAGATATCACGCGGAACGCCGATCGCGAAGGCAGCTGGCCAGGCCGAGATCGACGCTGAGGCACGAAAGCGTGGGGATCAAACAGGATTAGATACCCTGGTAGTCCACGCCGTAAACGATGATCACTGGATGCCGGCGACACGCTGTCGGCGTCTGAGCGAAAGCATTAAGTGATCCACCTGGGGAGTACGATCGCAAGGTTGAAACTCAAAGGAATTGACGGGGGCCCGCACAAGCGGAGGAACATGTGGTTTAATTCGATGATACGCGAGGAACCTTACCTGGGCTAGAACGCATTCGGAACCGCCCCGAGAGGGGCGCGCCAGCGATGGCCGTTTGCGAGGTGCTGCATGGTTGTCGTCAGCTCGTGCCGTGAGGTGTCGGGTTAAGTCCCATAACGAGCGCAACCCCTACTGCTAGTTGCCAGCGGATCATGCCGGGGACTCTAGCGGAACTGCCAGCGTAAGCTGCGAGGAAGGTGGGGATGACGTCAAATCAGCACGGCCCTTACGTCCAGGGCTACACACGTGTTACAATGGCCGGTACAGAGGGCAGCCACCCCGCGAGGGGGCGCGAATCCCGAAAGCCGGTCCCAGTTCGGATCGGAGTCTGCAACCCGACTCCGTGAAGCTGGATTCGCTAGTAATCGCGCATCAGCCACGGCGCGGTGAATACGTTCCCGGGCCTTGTACACACCGCCCGTCAAGCCATGGAAGCCGGGGGTACCTGAAGTCCGTAACCGCGAGGAGCGGCCTAGGGTAAAACTGGTGACTGGGGCTAAGTCGTAACAAGGTAGCCGTACCGGAAGGTGCGGCTGGAATACCTCCTTTCTGGAGCGCGGGGCCGCGAGGCCGAGCGCCCTCCCCTTTGTTCTTGGGTGCCGTGTGTTGATTTTCATTGGAAAGGCGTGCGACGCGCGGGCAGACAGTCCCGTAGCTCAGCTGGTTAGAGCGCTACACTGATAATGTAGAGGTCCCCAGTTCAAGTCTGGGCGGGACTACGGCGTCCTACGACCGGGGAATTAGCTCAGCTGGCTAGAGCATCCCGACCTGCGGTCGGGAGGGTCACCGGGGCTAGTTCTGGCAAAGGGGAATTAGCTCAGCTGGCTAGAGCACCTGCCTTGCACGCAGGGGGTCAACGGTTCGAATCCGTTATTCTCCACAAGACTGGGGTAACGACCTCCAGTACAGCGATGACGATGATGAAGCGCAGGGGTACAGCCGGAGGGGCTGGAGCATCCCGACCTGCCGGTCGGGAGGGTCAACGGTTCGAATCCGTTATTCTCCACAAGACTGGGGTAACGACCTCCAGTACAGCGATGACGATGATGAAGCGCAGGGGTACAGCCGGAGGGGCTGGAGCATCCCGACCGGCAGGTCGGGAGGGTCAGCGGTTCGAGACCGTTATTCTCCACAGCTCCGCCTCAGGGCGGGAGAAGTTCTTTGACGTGGTGGTGGTGTGAATAAACACTGATATGTATTGCAACAACAATAGTAGAAAGATTTATTTCTGAGCAAGAGCAAAGACCGAGCGAACACCGGGCGCGCGAGCGCGCGGGAAGTGATTAAGGGCGCACGGGGGATGCCTAGGCTCTCGGAGGCGACGAAGGACGCGACAAGCTGCGAAAAGCCGCGGGGAGGGGCACATACCCATCGATCCGCGGGTGTCCGAATGGGGCAACCCATCCCGTTGATGACGGGATATCCCGAGCGATCGGGAGGCGAACCTGGGGAACTGAAACATCTAAGTACCCGGAGGAGAAGAAAACAAGAGTGATTCCCCCAGTAGCGGCGAGCGAACGGGGAGCAGCCCAAACCGGGCCCGTTACGGCGGGCGCGGGGTTGTAGGGCCGCCATGAGGTGCAGGCGTGCGAAGCGGAACCCGCTGGAAAGCGGGGCCGTAGCGGGTGATAGCCCCGTACGCGCAAGCTGAGCCGGCGCCGGCGGTACCCTGAGTAGGGCGGGGCACGTGAAACCCTGTCCGAACCCGCGGGGACCATCCCGCAAGGCTAAATACTCCCGAGAGACCGATAGCGAACCAGTACCGTGAGGGAAAGGTGAAAAGCACCCCGAGCAGGGGAGTGAAATAGTGCCTGAAACCGTGCGCCTACAAGCGGTCGGAGTCCCGATTCGTCGGGATGACGGCGTGCCTTTTGCATAATGAGCCTACGAGTTGCGCTGTCCGGCGAGGTTAACCGCTTGAAAGCGGGGAGCCGAAGCGAAGGCGAGTCCGAACAGGGCGTTGAGTCGGGCGGTGCAGACGCGAAACTTTGCGATCTACCCATGGCCAGGTTGAAGGTGTGGTAACACACACTGGAGGACCGAACCGGTAAGCGTTGAAAAGCTTTCGGATGAGCTGTGGGTGGGGGTGAAAGGCCAATCAAGCTGAGAAATAGCTCGTACTCCCCGAAATGCCTTTAGGGGCAGCCTCGGGCGTACCACCGCGGAGGTAGAGCTACTGACTGGATGCGAGGGCTTCGCCGCCTATCAAATCCTGACAAACTCCGAATGCCGCGGTGCGATACCCGGGAGTGAGCCGCTGGGTGCTAAGGTCCAGCGACGAGAGGGAAAGAACCCGGACCAGCAGCTAAGGTCCCCAAGTGTACGCTAAGTTGAACAAACGTGGTGCGGCTGCAGTGACAGCTAGGATGTTGGCTTGGAAGCAGCCATCCATTCAAAGAGTGCGTAACAGCTCACTAGTCGAGCGGCCGTGCGTGGATAATGAGCGGGCATCAAGCGTACCACCGAAGCTCTGGATTTATGATTTATTATAAGTGGTAGGGGAGCATTCCGGACCGCGCCGAAGCGGCCCCGCGAGGGGCGGTGGAGCGTCCGGAAAAGCAAATGTAGGCATGAGTAACGACAAGGCGGGCGAGAAACCCGCCCACCGAAAGACCAAGGTTTCCTGATCAACGCTAATCGGATCAGGGTTAGTCGGGTCCTAAGGCTAAGGCGAAGGCCGATGCCGATGGCAAGCCGGTCAACATTCCGGCACTGCCGTGCGCTGCGATGGGGCGACGGAGGAGTGAAAGGCCCGCCCGGTGACGGAATACCGGGTTTAAGGGTGTAGGTACAGGCTGGGGTTAGTAGCCCCGGGCTGCCGAACCCGAAAGTACCGCGAGCCCTCGGGCGAGCGGATAGCGGCCCTAAGCATACTCCCAAGAAAACCCCCTAAGCTTCAGGCGTACGGCACCCGTACCGCAAACCGACACAGGTGGTCGAGGAGAGGATCCTAAGGTGCTCGAGTGAATCATGGCTAAGGAACTAGGCAAACTGACCCTGTAACTTCGGGAGAAAGGGTCCCGCCGCGAGGCGGGCGCAGAGAAATGGCCCAGGCGACTGTTTATCAAAAACACATGGCTCTGCCAAATCGAGAGATGATGTATAGGGCCTGACACCTGCCCGGTGCCGGAAGGTTAAGAGGGGATGTCATCTTCGGAGAAGCATTGAATCGAAGCCCCGGTAAACGGCGGCCGTAACTATAACGGTCCTAAGGTAGCGAAATTCCTTGTCGGGTAAGTTCCGACCTGCACGAATGGTGTAACGATCTGGGCGCTGTCTCAGCCATGAGCTCGGTGAAATTGAAGTCGCGGTGAAGATGCCGCGTACCCGCAACGGGACGGAAAGACCCCGTGAACCTTTACTGCAGCTTAGCGCTGGTTCTGGGCAGGCGATGTGTAGGATAGGCCGGAGGCTGTGAACCGGGCCCGCCAGGGTTCGGGGAGCCGTCCTTGAAATACGGCCCTTCGTCTGCTTGGGACCTAATCCGCCTTAAACGGAGACACCGCTTGGCGGGTAGTTTGACTGGGGTGGTCGCCTCCAAAAGCGTAACGGAGGCTTCCCAAGGTGCCCTCAGCGCGGATGGTAATCGCGCGGGGAGTGCAATGGCACAAGGGCGCTTGACTGTGAGGCCGACAGGCCGAGCAGGGACGAAAGTCGGGCATAGTGATCCGGTGGTTCCGCATGGAAGGGCCATCGCTCAAAGGATAAAAGGTACTCCGGGGATAACAGGCTGATCGCCCCCAAGAGCTCATATCGACGGGGCGGTTTGGCACCTCGATGTCGGCTCGTCACATCCTGGGGCTGGAGAAGGTCCCAAGGGTTCGGCTGTTCGCCGATTAAAGTGGCACGCGAGCTGGGTTCAGAACGTCGTGAGACAGTTCGGTCCCTATCTGTTGCGGGCGTAGGAGGCTTGCGAGGCCCTGGCACTAGTACGAGAGGACCGTGCTGGACGCACCGCTAGTGTACCTGTTGTGGCGCCAGCTGCATCGCAGGGTAGCTATGTGCGGACGGGATAAGCGCTGAAAGCATCTAAGCGCGAAGCCCCCCTCAAGATGAGGCCTCCCTCGAGGGCCGTGGAAGATGACCACGTTGATAGGCTGCAGGTGTAAAGCCAGCGATGGCAAAGCCGAGCAGTACTAATCGCCCGAACGGCTTTCCGCGCGGCGCCGGGTGCGCGCCGGTCGCGCTCCTGCTCACACCACCACGTCAAACAGCATACGGCCCGCAGGGCGGGCCGGGTAGCCTTCAGGTGGCTATTGCGGTGGGGCTCCACCTCTTCCCATGCCGAACAGAGAAGTTAAGCCCACCAGCGCCGATGGTACTGCCGAAAGGTGGGAGAGTAGGTCGCCGCCATCCTTCAAAGCCCCGAGC
>NZ_JAANIG010000078.1 GCF_011174675.1 Perlabentimonas gracilis
CTCATCAGGATGCTGCTTTACAAAATCTATAAAATTCATTTTCAATAAATTTTGTACAAATATAATATTTTAGGCACATTAGCGGATATTCATATTATGGTAAATACAAAGGTTCGGGTTATAAAGGTTTAATAATTACATTTAATCTAAATGGTAGTTCATACCTAATTACATTTCAGACTAATGAATCATTATATGAAAGTTATTTAAGTAAATCTATATTAAACAGCATTTACATAAAGTCGACAGAAAAAAAGACTAATATAAAAAAAGGTTGGTCTCAATATGAAATTGATAAAATAGCAACTATCAACTTCCCACCTACATTAGAATTAAGAGATGATAATTCAGCATATGCAATATTACAGGAAACAATAACTGAAGATTTAATTAAGAAAAAAATACAATTAAAAAAGAGTAGTCTTGTATTTCAGCCAACAGGTAGAAATCAACTTACCAAAGAGTCTTTTAAATATTATTGTAGAGTATTAATAAATTACTCCAAGGGCAGTAATGATGATTATTTTAGATATAATGAGAAAATTGTTTTGACTCAAAAAGAAAAAGATGAACTAAATGCCATTTATAGAAATCAAGCTGAAGAACCAATGAAACAACTTAAAACCAAAATTATTAAGTGGTATCCATTGGAAATATCAAACATTGGTGTATACTCAACAATTAAGGTATCATATATCAGACAAATGGAAACTGAAAAACCCGTATATGTTGTATCTTATAATTTCTTTAATTACAATGAAATAGTTGAAATAACTCTAAGTTACAGGTTAGAAGACGAAAGCATTTGGAAAGATGATTTTCAAGAAATAATCAAGTCATTTAAATTTTTAAAATTAAATTGAAATTAAAAACTGGGCATAACAAGGGGTGCATCCAATTTGGGTTGAATCGGTTATGCGGTCGGGTACGCACGCAGCAATCTTCTTAACGGGGGATAAATCCCCTGCCCCGCTTTCCCAAACTGGTTACACCCCCAGCCGTTGGCGGTAACTATGGACGAAATCCCTATTTTCACGGTTTTTCCAAAGTGGCTAGAAAAAATAACAGAAAAATTTGCATTGATGTACCTAATTAGATACCTTTGCAGAAAAATAATTGAATGCCAACAATTGAATATGTAGATGGCGTTAAGATTGTTATCCATAATGGAGAGCATAGACCGCCACACATTCACGCCATATACAGCGAATTTGAAGTGCTAATTGAAATTGAAACTGGGAAAATATATGCGGGAGATTTACCAACTAGACAATTAAAAAAAGCATTTGACTGGATTGCGGGAAACAAAGATTTGGCTTTATCAATTTTCAACGAACTTAATCCACATTTGAAATGAGAAAACATATTAAAATACCACGAATTCTAAAGATAAACTGGATAAAAGGGTTATCTGTTTCTGTGGTTTACAACAACGGAGAATCAAGAATAATTGACTTCAGGAATGTATTGCTTAAAATTGGTGTTGATGAAAAATCACCTGCATCAATTCTATTTAACGAAGACGAATTTAAAAAAGCTGAAATAGAGAATAATACGCTATCGTGGAATAATGTGGAACAGTATATTACACTAAGAAATAATGAAAAAGTAAAAGTACCCTTTGAAATTGGCGCTGACGTTTTGCTAAAATATAGCCAACCTGAAAAAAGTGATGTGGTATTGAAAATTGGACGATTAATTAGAGAATCAAGAATGCGCTCTGGTTTATCACAGCAAGAATTAGCCATAAAAAGTGGTACGACAAGAAATTATATTTCACGGATAGAAAATGACCGTTCGGACATCGAGATTGCCACTTTGAGAAAAATTGTTGAAACTGGATTAGGAAAACAACTAGACGTGAGAATAAAATAGCTACCGCCAACAAGGGGTGTAGCCAATGTGGGTTGACATTGGAACTTCGGAGCGGTTTCGCCCGTTCGGGTCGATTTCGTCGGGGACGAAATCGAAGTTCGCTCTCCCACACTTGCCACACCCCCAGCCGTTAGCAACCATGGTGGACGAAAACGAAGATTTAGCCCATCGGCAGCCTGTTTTGGGGCGTAGATGGCTTGATAATATCGAAATGAGCGGTTAGGCTGAAAACTCTGCATTTTGGAAACAGTTAGGAATGAACAGGCCTTCGAGGGGCTAGAAAATATTTCACTACCCTCGACCAGAATGGTGGATGACGCCTAGCCTTTTATGTTTGCGTAGGGCTGCTTTGAAATTTTTGGCTGGAAAGCCCACGCTGAAAGGCGGAAAAGGCTCTTAGTATTATCGGGCTGAAAATGCAACTCGGGGCTGGAATCGAAAAATGGATGTGATGAAGCCCGCCCACGATAATTAGCACGTAAGCAGCCCTTGACAGGAAATTGTTGTGGCTAGGCGCTGAAAAATTGAAAGGATATGCTGGACACGATGAAATATTTCCCTTTACCCCACCGCACCTCGCTAGCATTCGGGTTTGCTGATAGGCAAGTGGCTGGTTGTTGCGTAGCGTCGTATCGGGGGATATGTGGATATCGACCGCACAACCAGTTTTTAAACCACAGGTTGCTAACAAGGGGTGTAAGCAATGTGGGGGATGTGATGACTTCGAGTCGGCAGAACCCGCATTGGGGCGGCACTAACGGCGGATGACGACGCTGCGCCACGAACTCCCCCACTGCTCACAACCCCCAACCGTTGTAGGCAATTATTGATATTTGCACATAATGAATGATTTAGCAAATAATGAATTTAAGACAGATTTTATAATTAAAACATTAGTTCAAGAAACTCAATTTGAACAATGGTTGAAAATCACTTTTTACCTAAACTCTAAGATAAATGAAGGATATGACATAATATATCAAGAAGCTTATTATGTAAAAGTTTATGAATTGTTTACTGAAGGTTTAGAATATGCCAAATCTGTATATGAGAAATTAAAGAAATCTACTAATATCGAAAAAAAGAAATGGTATCTTGAATTAATTAATGGGCTAGATAGGATTATTACCACTTTTGATGAAACTGAGTTGCTATACATTGAGTACAGGCGTCACGTATCTTCACATATTTTTCAAAATCAATATGAACATATCCAAAAAGACTTGAAGATTAAGAGAATAAGAAAAAACAATGAATTGAAAGAAATACGGGAAAACCTAGAAAGTATTATTTTAAAGCACGGTTCTGATAAAGCTGTTGATGAATATTTAAATAAAAAAATAAATCCACAATTTTCTAAATTGTACAAGACATTAACCAATACTAATTCTGATTAACAAATGAATGTATTTTACGCTATGTTTGATATTTTAGGCTTTAAAGCTTTATTGAATGAACTGAATACTGATGGTTTATATAATAGATACCTTCATAGCATACTCCCAATGATAGAAAATGCATCAATGCCCATTCTAAAAACAATAAAAAGGGACGGTAAAGATGTAATGGTATCTGACAACTCTTATGTTAGGGCAAATTATTCATTCTTCTCCGACACAATAACATTTTTTTCAAGCAATGACTCCTTTGATTCTTTCTTGGGTATTCATATGACAGCGCTTGAATTTTTAAAAAGTGGTTTTGGAATGTATATGCCAATGCGTGGTGCTATAGGATACGGTGATTTGATAGTTGATAAATACGGGATTCAAGTCGGAACGTCAATTGTCGATGCGTATATAGGTGAGCAGTCTCAAGTTTGGTCAGGTTGTATTTATACTAAAAATGCTGAAAAATTCTGTCAAAAAGAGAAATACTTTGAAAAATATCATCAGATATTTCATAAATTGAAAACCAATACGAAGGGATTTCTTGATATGCAACAGTTAGAAAATAAACAAAAATCGTTAATAAAATACAATGTGCCACTTCAAAAGAAAGTTAATGATAAACCAATAGAATACTATAATGAAGAACTTTATGCATTAGATTGGACAAAGAATGTTTTTAATGATGCATCTAAAAAGGTTTTTAAACTTTACAAAAATGACCATCAACAACGGATTAGGGAAAACACAATTAATTTTGAAGAATGGGCGAGAAAAAACAACTAATTGAAAAATAACTGCCTACAACAAGGGGTGTAAGCAATGTGGGGGATGTGATGACTTCGAATCAGCAGAACCCGCATTGGGGCACCCCTAACGGCGGATGACGACGCTGCACCACGCCATCCCCCACTGCTCACAACCCCCAACCGTTAGCAAACATAGTGTAAGAAAAAAATCCACATAATAGTTTCCATATATTAGAACTTTTGTCTAAATTTGTCGTTTATAAAAATACGATGAATGAAACCGAAATTTGAAATTGTACTACTTGACGAAGTTTGGGAACTATTTGATATTCTGGACGAAAAGACTAAAGAAAAGATTATTTATAACATTGATAAGTCTAAATATTTTAATGACCCTGAACTGTTCAAGAAACTTGAAGATGAAATTTGGGAGTTTAGAACCAAATATAACAGAATGTACTATAGACTGTTTGCATTTTGGGATAAATTGGATAAATTGGACAAAACTGAAACACTTGTAGTTGCGACTCACGGAATTATTAAAAAGACTGACAAAATTCCAAAGACAGAAATCGAGAAAGCGAAAGCAATTATGAAGTTGTACTTTGAACAGAAAAACAAAAAAAAATAACAATGGAAACAACGAAAAAAATAAAGACTCATACCCTTGACGAGCTGAAAGACAAACATCTCGGAAGAATTGGGACTGAAAAAAGGGATAAATATGAATACGAACTTCGGCTTGACCTCTTGGGTGAAGTAATTAAGCGCACTAGAAAAGAAAGACATTTGACCCAAACCGAATTAGGAGAAATGATTGGAGTACAAAAATCTCAAATTTCTCGAATAGAAAGAAATGCGAAGAATGTAACAATTGAAACAATTCTGCGGGTTTTTAAAGCATTGAAAGCAAAAGTGAATTTCAATGTAGAACTTCTTGACGGAGAATTTAGAATCGCCTAGAATAACTACGTTTGCTAACAAGGGGTGTAGCCAATGCGGGCTGATTACGGAACTTCGGAGCTGCATCGCCCGTTTGGGGCGATTTCGTCGTGCGACGAAATCGAAACTCGCGCTCCCGCACTCGCCACACCCCCAGCCGTTGTGTGTAAGCTTATAAGACCAGAAAATCAGACTGTTATTATGAATAGATTAATTAAAATATAATGAAAATAAGTCTTGATTATAGTGTTTCTCT
>NZ_JAANIG010000079.1 GCF_011174675.1 Perlabentimonas gracilis
TATATCTAAAAAATCATTATACTTATAATCGTTAATATTTTGACAAATATTTCTACTTTAAATAATTGATAATCCTGATTTTAAGCTTGTTGGTAACGGCTGGGGGTGTGACCAGTTTGGGTGAGCGGAGCTGGGATTTATCCCACGTTAAGAAGTTCCCTGCGTGCCAAACCGTTTCCGTATCCCATTCAGCCCAAATTGGTTACACCCCTTGTTAGGGGCTGGCTATTAATTTTCTGTCGTGTCTTTAGATTCGACATATAAATTTGCTACATTTTTTACGGTTTTACACGTGCGTTGGAACAGGCACACTCTTTGGCAAGCTTTGGTTGAAGCGTGGCTCGTGTGGCTTGGCAATGTGTGTGGCTGTGAAGGGTTAGGATTCATTTTTACGAAAAGTAATGAAAACTATTTTAAAGTAGAAAAAATTAATTGACCACAACGTTCTTTTTCTGCTTCCTCAATATCATCCATACTAAAGCCGTAGAAGTTATTTAGTTTCATTTTCAAAAATTCATTCAAAAGCACATAAGCAATAAAAACAAGATTGCTATACAATTTAATGTACTTATAATATGAATAGTCTTTGCCGTCTATATTTTCCAATGAAAACCAAACTTCAGATGGATTTGTAAGGCAATCTTCCAACGCTGAACGAATTTCTCGTCTTTCCTCACTACCCATTAATTCTAAGTATTCTTCGTGTAGAATTGTAATTTTTCTATTCTGATAATCTTTAAATACAAGATTACCATCTTCGCTATTTGCAATTATCATAATAATTATTTTTAAGGTTTACTAATTGAATTCTCAATAGTTATGATTTCTTTCTCTGAAACATTAAAAATTGAATATACGAATTTATCTATTCTGCTGTCAATATGCTCAATTTGTAATTTCAGTTGCTCAATTCGATGTGGTAGTTTTTGATTTTTAAGTTCTTCGTTAAGTTTTATTATTTGATTAACCAATCCTCCAAGTTCTTCGTTATTTTTTTCATTTAAATCAGGAATAGGAAACTCTAAAATGTCTCTAATCATTATTTGGGGAAAAGTGTCGTCATCGGATATTTGAAATTTCTTTCTAAAGTACCACCCGATTAAACTTGAATTAAGAATGCCTGTTAATGCAGGGTATGAATAACTTTTGTCAGTTATTTTTAAGATGAAAAGCAATGTATTGCAATACGATGTATCTGGAATGTAAGTTGAAATTAAAGTTTTCCCTGTAATTTTTCTGATTAGGATTTTTTCACCCTCAAAATTTTCTGGATTTCTAGGAGCCGCTAACCACCTGCCATATTTAATCCAGTTGTTATAATTCCAGAGTAATTCGTAACGCCCGATATGCTTACCATCAAAAAATGGTTTCCAATCGGTAGATTCTTGATTTGAAGATGTAAAAGGTTTCTCATCTCTAATTATATTAGTTTGAGGCGGAGTTCCTTTCCCAACTTCATACGCCTTAATACCAGAAAACATTTCGGCAATATCAGATATTTTCTTTTGCCCGCTTTCAATCTTTTCTAACAATTCTAACTCTTGGCTATCTGATTGTAGATTAAATGCATCCTGTTTTTGCCAAACAGCGGTGTTTACTGTAAAACTTCTTTCAGGATTATCAATACTTGAGATGGTACTCCTTTTATTAAAAGCTTTTACAGATACATCCGATTTATGAAATGGTTCTTTCTGCTGACTTTTTTGTGTTAGAAGAATGATTGTGTCAACGGTCGCACCTGAGAAAACATTTGATGGAAGTAGCACAAGTTCAGAAAGTAATGAGTTTTGAAGAATATACTTCCTTGTTGAGCCTGAAAAACCTAAGTTGAGCAAAGTATCGGGGATAATATAGCCGAGTAGTCCTTTTTGCTTTAGTAAAACTAAACCTTTCTCAATAAATAGCAAATAGCTTTCACCACGCCAAACCGATGTATTATACCTTGTTTTAAAATATGATAATTCAGATTCAGAGAATGTTGCGCCATAAGGTGGGTTTCCAATTACTGCATCAAAACCACCATCCTTAAAAACTTCTGGGTATGCTTTCTGCCAATTGAAAGGTTTAACTTTCTTTTCCTCACCAAAATCAATTACTGCATCATAAAAGTCAAGGTCGATTAAACTATTTCCGCTTTTAATATTGTCGTCAAGCGTTGGCAAAAGCCTTTCGTGCCATAATTTCTGTTGTTGTGCTATAGTTGTTGCGGTTTCGCCCTCCATACATTTTAGCAAAAGGCTCAACTTTGTTACTTCAACTGCATTTACATCAATATCAACGCCATAGATATTGTTCAGTAAAATTTTTTTCTTTTCCGATGATGTGAGTTCCCCTGACGGTGTAATTGGGCTATCTTTTTTACCAATTTTTGTTCCTTTTTCTGTGTAGTAGTTTTTGTGATATTCTAGCAAGAATTGGTATGCGCCAATGAGGAAACTACCACTACCACAAGCGGGGTCAACAATCCTAATATTTTTGATTTGTTTTGGCGTTTTTCCATTAATTAACTGTCCAACAGTTTTTTCAACAATATAGTCAACTACATATTGAGGTGTATAATAAACACCTCCCGCTTTTCTTACTTCAGGTTTTTCTTCAATTTTTGCCCTATGTCCGCTTGTAATCCTAATCTGCTTTCCTAGGAACTGTTCGTAAGCACTACCAAGAATTTCAACTGAAATTACTGAGAATTCATATGGGCTTTCAGGGTAATACATTTCATTGACAATGGTTTTTATAACCTTATTGTCAATTGTGATTTTTTCCGATATTACATCTTTCTTAAAATCAAATAGTCCCGAATTATACTTTTCATCTGCCTGTTTAAAGTTAAAGAAAAGGTTTTGATAAGATTCGCCCTTTTGATTTACAGAGTTTTTAAGCTGACCATAATTTTCAACTCCTCGGTCTTCCGCTATTCTTAAAAAGATTAAACGGTCAATTAAAAGTTGGACTACATAATTTAGTTCTTCTTCGTCAAGGTCTTTGTTCCTTAAACTTATGCTTGTTGCTAAGTAGGTTCTCCATTTATCTAAAGATTCAAGAAAATCGTTATCTACAGTTGCCGTTCCTTTTTTTGCCGTATCACTTTGTATGTACTTATCAAAACTACCTTTTAAAACCTTTTCTTTCGAAAACGTGTCCCACAAGAAATCGAATTCTGTTAAGTAGTCCTTGTAATTGATGTATTTAATTCTTGCAGTACTCGATTTATCAGTTGGTTTAGGCTTTTTTGTACAATCGTAAACTGCAAATTCCTCAAAATCTGTAATTATACTAACAGGAAGTTTTGCGCTCCAACCATAACGGCGAATTTGATAAGCAACTGAAATGTCATCTTTTATCGAAACGCTTGGTTTTTTTGCCTCAACAAAGAATAATCTTTTCCCGCCCGATAATCTGAATGAATAATCGGGAGCTTTTGTTGCTTTGCCAACTTTTACTCTATCCTCGTGAATTACTTCCCTGTATGCCTCTGCAAAACCTTGTGAATTGTCAACGTCCCAACCAAGTGCTTTAAAAAATGGGTCAATAAAGTCTCTTCGGGTTAAAGTTTCATTGTAATCCGCTTGTTTATAGGATTCAATTTGTTCTTCAAAACGAATTACTAATTCCTCGACTATCTTGTATGCTTGTTCTTTGGAAATCATTGTTCTGTTTTCTGTTGATAAATCATTGTCCTTTTTTCATCATCGTGCCTAAAGACTTGTATTTTACCATTTGAATTGAATTTTTTGCCTAATTTTAACAGAAGTTCTAGCGCAAGATGTTCGTTAACAGCATAAAACCATTTCTCAACTTTCCCTTTGTAATTTGAAGAACTTCCACTTATTGCACCATTACCTGACCAGATTAATTCTGTTTCAAATTCATTAATAGCATCAGACCAACTTTCTACGTTTTTCCATCCGTTAAACTTTATGGTGTAATTTTTATAATTTGTATTATCATAACCTTTCTGCATCAATTCCATTTTAATTTCATCGTAGACAAAAGGTGCGTGTTTATCTAATTTAACTTCAATTTTTTCAGTTCCTCCAAGCTGCCCAAAATGGATGCAAAGCAGGCCTTTAATTACAGCAAGATGATAAAAATGGATTGAATTACCAATTATCTTATGCATCAAAAACTCATTCTCAAAATATAACTCTTTAATCTCATTTTTTGATGAGTATTTCTCTAAATCAAAATCGGTTGATGATGTATCATCAGGTTCAGGTAAATATTCATCCAGAGGTTCGTTACTTTCCCAATTAATTGTTTCAAAATTGTCAATAAAGTATGAATTGTCAAAGTCAGATGCGACTTCTCTAAAAGTTTCTTTTGGTTTACCATATTTTTTAAAAAGAGCGGACTCAATATCATCGAAAGTTCCTTCAAATTCAAGGAATTCGTCTAGATGATGAGCATTGTCTGCTAGGTAAATAACCCTATTCCCTCCAAATAGTTTTAGGATTTGTAACATATACTTACGCCATTCATCCCTGTGTACTTCATCCTCCATTTCAAACCAATACCAGTAACGAAAGGGGGGATTCCAGAAAAGTATTTTTTGTTCATCAAAAGTAAGTTCAAGGTCAAAAGGACCATAAAATTCTATTGTTTTGTCTTCCTTAAAGTTATAATATTCATCTTCTTCTCTAAATGTCCAATCTTTTTTTGTTTTTATTTCTCTTATTTGTCTAACTCTTCTAGGTTCACTATTAGCCCAACTTAGGGCAAAAAGCCTCAAAAAATTAGCATTTGGGAAGATTGTATTATCAAGTTTGATTTTTATTTCTTTTGTTAAATCATCAAAACTTTTTTTGCTGAAATTAATTTTATGATTTCCTATCTGGTAAAGGTCTGTTCCCATAGCTTAAAGAATAATGTTATTTATCTCTTAAACTTATTGATTAATCGTGCGTTGGAAAAACGAAGGCTATTTTTGTTGCGAAGCAATTGCCTGTGCGGTGGGGCAACAAAAAGTGCCTGAGTGTGCGTGGGCAATTTTTCGTATTATTTTCTTCTGTCTTTGTAGCAAATTTAGGTCTTCTGCGATTTTTTCTTCATAGCTTGCCCCTAACGGTTGGGGGTTGTGGCTAGTGGGGATGTGCGTAGCCCACGTTTTCGTCCCCCGACGAAAACGAATGGCAGCGGGCGACCCCGCCCCGAGCTTCCCA
>NZ_JAANIG010000007.1 GCF_011174675.1 Perlabentimonas gracilis
ACTACTTCAGCTTTTCGCTTTGATGTCCAGTAACTGTTCTTTTTCATACCGTCAGAAATTTAGCAATTTTTCTGCTCGGTTTTAATTGGGGCTAATATACTGTTATTGATTGCTGGACGGAATACCGAGATAATAATGGATGGGAATAATTAGGCCTTTAAAATAAAACACACACCAAAATCTAACAACAATGAAAACAAACAACAACACCAACACAAGCGCAGCACAAGCTGCTAACAGCAGAAACGAGCTAGCCGTAAATGTACCAGAGGCTGCTTATAGGTTTATTGTTTCAACAACCGGATCAGATGCAATAGCGCCAATACCAGAAAGCCATTTTGCCAACGAGATTGTAAATTTCATTGAAACTAAGGCAGCTAAAGCAAAAACGAAACCAGCATGCAGTCCGGGTTCCAATAACCAGCCAACCATTAAGGTTATACTCCCAAACTCCCACTACCCAAAAACAGCCAACCCATTAGCGTTGCAAGGATTTCTAAGCAAAAGGATTTGGGAAAAGTTCAAGGATATATTCGCATCTTATGTAAGAGCATATTTGAACGGTGGTGGGCAAGTGGCTACCGATGCCATATGCGATTTTTGCCAGGTGTACCAGATAGAGATGAGCGATAGCGTAAAAAAATCGCTTTCCAATGCGTGGCACAAGTCGAACGAAAAAAAGAGTTTGAGGAGCAACTTCAGGAACGCAAACTTCCATGATAGTTGTACTAGCGAGCCATAAAACCAACGCCGATTATTTGTCCTTTTTTTGCTGCTGGTGTATGCATAGGTTTACACTCAAGTTTAACAACAAAACCAAACACAATGAAAAAGCTAAAAATTACACCCACCGTCCGCAGAAACAAGCTGTTTCAGTTCCGCATGTCCGAGCGGGAGCACCAGCAGCTCGATGAGCTGTGCAAGAAACACCAGGTAAGTAAAGCCGACCTTATCCGCCAGGCGTTACGAAAGTTCGATCTAGATTTTTTTTTATAAAAAAAAGCATCCCGGTACCCAATCGGAGATGCTTTAAAAACTTACAACCTTATGAACAGGAGCAAAGGTAGCACCAATACACTAGATATCAAAGGGAAAAGGGAAAATAATTCAACGGAATCGGAATATTTTCTCAAAATTATTCGCAGCGAATTACAGTTAGCAGATAAGGATGTTAATATTACTGGTGCTTATCGCGATGAACCCGGGAAGTTAATGAAGCTCCCTTTGTTTAGTCCCTGCAAAGAGGGTTTTAAAATACACTATTTTAGTCCTGAGGGGTATATTCAGGAATACACCAACAGCAACGGAAAACTCAGGAACTATGAGCGTATCCGTTATGCCAAACCCAACCCCAACAAGTATTCACAGCCTGCAGGCTCAGGCGTTTTCCCCTTCATTACCCCTCGAATAATTGAAAAATACAAAGCGGGTGAGAAGATAAAGACCCTTTACCTGGTGGAGGGAGAAAAAAAGGCTATGGCAGGGGATAAGCACCTTGGCCTAGATATAATGGGGATAGGAGGAATTCAGAATTTTGTTGACAAGGACACCAATGAGCTCCACCCGGACATAGTTAAGGTTATTGAAAAGTGTGGGGTGTCAAACGTAGTTTTGCTGTTCGATGCCGACTGCCTTAACATAACCGATGACTTTGAAAAGGATTTGGCAACCAGGCCCACTTCTTTTTACAGTGCCATTAAGAGATTTAAAGAGTACTGTAAACCCCTTAATGTCGATCTTTATTTTACGCATATTTTACCCGATCTAGCGAAAGTGGCCAAAGGTCTCGATGACTTAATAATGCTTCCAGACACAAACAAGGCGCAGCTAAAGAAAGAACTGGGACAGTTCACCACAGGCAAGAGCATGTATCTGCATTGGGATAATATTTCCGATAATTCAATATTTAAGATTTACGGGTATTTCGGTCTAAATAACGTTGATGATTTTTACCGAAAACACGAAAATGAGATTGGTGAAAAGGAGTTTATTTTTCGCAATACAAAGTATTTCTACGATGGAAAGAAACTACAGGTTTCCTGGTATGGCGAAGCCCAGCAATACCTTAGGGTAGGGACCAATTACTATAAGCGTGGCCACTTAATCAATGCACAGGGGAAGACAGAGGAAACACTCCTCAATTGGTCACCCGGCGAAATAAACCGAGACCATTACAATAACAAAGCTTTCTTTAGAGAGATCCCAAAGGTTGACGTTTTTTGCAATGTACCCGACCACACAGAAAACTTCAAGAAGGTCATTACCATTGAACGCGATGGATTAAGAACGCTGGCCTACAATCGATACTTCAAATTGCAGCATCAGCCTAGAGAGGGTGAGTCCCCCTATATTATAAAGTTTTTAAAACACATCGCCAACTCCACAAATCTTAAAGGAGAAAGTCTTTATCCTTTTCTTCTGGATTGGCTAACGCTTTGCTACATTAGGCCCACTCAGATGCTACCAGTTCTTTGCCTTGTTTCTAAGGAGAGGAACACAGGAAAGTCAACCTTTTTGCATTTCTGCAGGCTGCTATTCAATGAGAACGCGACGATACTCGACAACGAGCGATTCACTGGCAAATTTACTTCTCATTACATTTCTAAGCTCATTATTGGCGTGGATGAATCTTTCATTCCTGTGGACAAGGAGCATATGAAAGAGCGCATCAAGAACCTAGCCACGGGAAAGAGGCAATGGCTAGAGTATAAGGGTAAGGATGCCCAGGAAATAGACTTTTTTGGAAAGTTGATTCTTTGCTCGAATAATGAGAGAAATTTTATGCAAATCGACTTAGGGGAAAATAGGCATTGTGTTTTAAAGGTGAATTCCCTGGAGAATGATGACACCCGACTACTCGATAAGATGGAAAAGGAAGTGCCAGCTTTTCTGTATTTTCTAAAGCACAGGCAGCTACACCACATTGAGGAAAAATCTAGATCGTGGTTCGATTTTGATGCCTTCACCACTCAGGCCATGCTCGATGTTCAGGAGACGACTAAGGACAGGATAGAGCGGGAACTGGACGAGCATATACGCGAAGTCTTTAACGCAAATGAGAATGAGAGCGTTTTGGAATTCACACCGAAAGATATTGCGATGCAGCTAAACGATTACTTACCCTATAAAGTGGCACCTACCAGAATAAAGGATATTTTGAGAAATAGGGGTGTCGAACCCGAAAAACTTAAAAAGTATAATCTCTATGGTGTGAGCGGGATCCTAATAACCCATAAAACTGGCACACCCTACCTCTTTGATCGTAAGGATTGGGTGAGAAATGATGAATCGACAGAAAAAGAGACAGTTAACCAAAACAAAGAAAACGATAACTTACCGTTTTAATAAAATGAAAAAATCAGGTAAATTTTTTACATTTTTTACAAAGCCCATAAGCACTGGCATTAGGCTGGTAAAAACCCATATTTTAACTTTTTACATTTTTTACATTTTTTACAATATTGAATATCAATTATTTATAATAATATCTCTTATTATATATCTGAATTACAGCGTTGTAAAAAATGTAAATTTTGTAAAAACCACTTTTTACTACTCTAGCCCTTACCAGTACTGGTTTGTAAAAAATGTAAAAAAAATTGGGTGTTTTTCAAAAATTTCATCATTTAAAAAAATTACACACGGGCGTGGTTACCCCGTGACCCGGCAGGCGTTAGCTAATGACTTTCCGTCGTCTTTAGCTTTGGCTTCGCCTGCCATTTTTAATTTTCGCACAATGAAAACAAGATTACGCTAAAATACTGACACCCCTAAACCCCAAATCTATGCAATGGAAAACTAAACCCAGAGCAGGTTGCCGGCACCCCTCCGAAGTGAGGGAAAAGGTAAAAAAGCGAATGACCGATAAGCGTAAAACCAAATGGTTAGAGGAACATAGAGAGCGAAAGGCAGTCCGATGCAGCAAGATCTAGCAGATCACACCTGACCAACTATTTTGGTTGGTCAGGTCAAAACAAAACAAACGAGATCACAATACTAATTTATAATCAAGAAATTGAAGCCATGGAAAAAACAATCACTTTAAACCCGGAGCAAACACGTCTGCTACACGAAATCTGTTCGTATGCTGATGCGAAAGAGTTAAACAACAAACTTCACCTGATAGGTATTGAAGCCTCGGTAACGGCAGGAGGCTCTTCTGGTGAGGACATTGGTGAGTATTTCAACCTTAAGCAGATGCTGGTTTCCTTCTTGGAATCCGTTGAAAATGATGTGAGGCAACTCAGGTAAATTTATCAGGCCTGACCGATATATGATATCGGTCAGCCTGAACAAAAAAAAACAATCATAAACCGCAATTTTGCGGTTTTAAATCGACCCCAAATGCGCATCCCAGTAGAAGTAAAGGTTAGCCCAATTGTCCGCGAGTGGACGGTTTGTTACTACGGCTCACACGTAATTGTGCCGCGGTATGAGAGCCATTTCGGCTGGCTGCTAAAAATGGTGCTAGAGTTGCCGCCCGTAGATTACAAGTTCCGGAAGTTACCAGAACAAGAGTGCATAACCTTTTTATTGCCTAACGGAAAGATTGGAGAAAACCGCAACTTTAACGTTTACCGTAACTTCCTCTCACCAATGGGCCACCATTTTATTAGCCGAACGCTCTATTTCAACTTTAAATCCATCTTTCACAACTTTATGGTTGGGGCCATACAAAGCGGAGCAAAAACCCAAAAGGAGGCCATTGAAGATTTTTGTATTGTGTATAACCTTCCGCTAAAGCATATAAGTTACGATATGCTAAGAAGAAGCTGGGATCGATCCGAAGAAAAAAAATTCCTTAGAATCACTTAGTACACTTGTCCAGTGGTTTTTTAATTCTAAAAACATAGCCATGGAAACCCCAAAAATGCAATCGCTACTTAGTTTCAACGAGATTGATACCCTAAATTACACCTTGTTTTTTCAGGTTAACGTTATGGAATACTCCCTGAATCACATTGAGAAACGAATTGAAGAGATTGACCAGGAGTGCAAAAGGATTGAGGAAACATTTTTAAGGGTTTATCCGGATGTTAACGATAATCAGCAGGAGTTCTACAGGGAAGAGTATTGCATAAGACACAAAAAGTTGGAAGAGTTTAAATGGTTTTCCAGCCTGTTAAACCTTCAGGTAAAAAGGGTAAGAGCAGCCTTAAATACTAGTGGGTTGAACTGAATTAGCGTAGGGTCCAAGCCAAACAGCGTTTTGCAAACATCTTGGGGTGCTTCGGCCCCTACGCTTGCTTTTGATCTTTAACCCTCAGTATTTTTTTAAAGGAAACTTGTAAATGTAATTATATTGTAATAACTTTGTCTACACAATCAAATATATTTCGTATGGACGTTTCAGTTATACAAATAGGCAACTCTAAGGGTATTCGTTTGGGCAAAGCCCTTCTCGATCGCTATAATATTAGGGATAAGGTTGAGCTAATTTTTGAGAAAGGCTATATCATTCTCAAGCCCAAGGCCACGCCGCGCAAGGGATGGGAAAAGGCTTTTAAGCAGATGCGTCAGAATGAGGACGATAAGCCGTTAATGGACGATATTTTTGAAGACGAAAACCTTGAGGAATGGAGCTAAAGCAGTACGCTATTGTCTTGGTTAACCTTGATCCAACGGTTGGCAGTGAGATTAAGAAAACAAGACCCTGTGTAATTATTTCCCCAGTTGAGATGAATAGGCACTTGAGAACCCTCACCGTTGCACCAATGACAACCCAGTCGAAAAACTATCCAACTAGGGTTCAGGTTAAGGGGCACAACCAGAACAAGGGCTGGGTGGTGATTGACCAGATTAGAACCATAGACAAACAAAGGGTTGTTAAGGCTTTAGGAAGCCTAAACGAGGAGGAAACTCAAAGGGTTAAGATGGTAATCAAGGAAACTTTTGTGGACTGATTCCACAAATTAATTTGTTTATGAAAAGCAAAGAGATAACCCCATTTGAGGCAACGCACCCCGGAACGGTTCTGCTTGACGAGCTGGCAGCCAGAGAGATTTCTCAAAAAGATTTTGCCAACCAAATAGCCGTTTCGCCAACCTACCTAAACGAGGTGATTAAGGGCAAGCGTTCCATTTCTGTCGATTTTGCCCTGCTGCTTGAAAAATCGTTGGGCATTGATGCCGATTACTGGATGCGATTTCAAACCCAGTACGATATCGACCAGGCAAGGCTAAAGGCAAAGAACGTTGAGCGGTTGGCTCGTATCACCACAAAAAAAACCAAAAGGTTTAAGGGAACTAACGTATAGCAAACCTATAGGGCGTATAGTTTCCCATCACATAACCATCACATAAGATCTTCGTAATAGTGTTTCATTATGGAACACTATTTTTTTTTTGCAACTGCTAAGATATACCCACCAATACCTCCCATCATACAGTGTAACCTTCCTCTTTTTGGAGGGAGGTTCATTTCAGTTGGTAAGCACTGCTTATCAACTCTTGCATAATAATTTCGTCCTTTATTAAAACTTAGCCCACAGCTAGTTTTGCTGTATTGTCAAACAAATGAATACAGCAAATGGCACGAAGCGAAATTCTAACTAAAGCCCGCACCTCCATTGAGGTGGACGGCAAGAGCGCCGAAGAGGTGCTCAATGAACTAAAGGCCAAGGCCGATCAGTACACCCGTGCTATGGTCGAAGCGCAAAAAGCCAACGATAAGGTTGGCTTCGATAAGGCCAAGAAATCGGCCAACGAGTACAATACGGCCGTGAAAACCATTGAGAAATCCACCGCCGATGTAAATGCGGTAATGAAAAACCTTTCCGGCGCAACAATGAAGGAGCTGCTGGCCGCCAAGCGTAAGCTAACCGAGCAGATGAAGGGAATGGCCCGAGGTACTGAGGAGTACGCGCGGAAAAGCAAACAGCTCCAATTGGTTAATAAGGAGCTCGGCAAGGTGCGCGCTGAGATGGGAGGGGTTGCCGGCGCCAACCAGGGGATGATTGATAAGATGCGGTCGGGCTTTCTTTGGATGGCCGGGGCTGTTGGTTCTGCAATGGCTCTTTGGCGTGGTTTCACTTCCACCCTTAAAACAACGCAAGGCGGGGGCGATGCTCTAGAGCGCACCCTGCAGGGTGTAAAGGGGGCAACCACAGCCCTGCAACAGACCATTGCGCAAGGCGACTGGAGCAACCTCATATCCAATATGCGCCAGGGCTACGAGGCTGCCAGCAACTACGCCACCGCCCTCGACGAGCTGGCCGATCGAACCCGCGCCGTGGATGTCCGGACGGACGAGCAAAAAAGTGAAATGGAGGAGTTGAGAAATATAATGTCTTCCGTGGAAACCTCTTCCATAGAGCAACGCGAGCAAGCCCAAAATCGATACATGGAGCTGAACCGAGAAATATTAGAGGCCACCAAGAAAAATGCTGACCTGCTTATAAAAGCCGAACGCGATAAACTTATGAAGCAGCATACCCTTGCTGAAGGCGAAGTTGATTTACTGGTTGATTTCGTTCGTGAGTACGACAAGCTAACCGAGGCAGAGTTACTCAACGTAAATAAAGTACTTGCTGCTAAAGAGGAGTTGAACCAAGAGGAGGGCAGAATAACTAGGGCAAGAACCTCCGCCCGAGGGGATCGAATGAGGGAAATGACACAAGATGAGAAAGAAACCTTAGCCATCCTCTCACAGGAAGTGAGAGCAACCAAGGGATTGCTAAACGAAAAGGAACTAGCCTATTATCAATTAAATGATGTGATAGATAAGTTTTCCGATGCTCAGCGCGATAACGTGGCCAAGGCGCTTAAGTCCGTTGCGGCTGCCAAAACTCAGTATGAGAACCTGCAGCGCAATGCTGTTCGCCGTCAGCAAGCATTGGAGCGCGAAAAAAAACAGCGCGATGCAGATGCCCAGAAAGCCGAACTCGAAGCCCTGGAACAGCAGCATCAACTCATACTGCTAGAAATCGACCGTGCCTATCTAGAGGAGCACCATAATAAGGATACCCATAACCAGCAACTTGAAATGGCCGAGTGGGCTCACCAGGAAGCGCGAATAGCCATGTATCGACATTTTAACATGAATACTACTGAGCTAGAAAAGCAACGGGTAGCCCAGCAGATACAAGCTATGGAAGAGTTTAAGCGGGCGCAATTAGCTATAGCGGGGGAGATAATTGGCCAAATGGATTTGGCCAATAAGGCCTCCATTGAGGCCGAATTTGCGGCCGCAGAAAAAGAAATCGCCATTTGGGGTGCAAAATACGAAAAAAGAAGGCAGATGGATGAGGATGCTCAGCGCGACTACGAAGCACGAATGGATACCTATTTGCCAATCATCGAAAAATTTGGCGAAGATTTAGGAGCCGCTGTAGGCGGTTGGGCTACCTCGACGGAGGAGAACTCTGCGGCCCTGGCCAAGGCAATCCTTCTTTCCGCTATTACGGCTCTGGAGGCTGTGGTTGATGTATACTTGGCTGAGGCGCTTATCTCCAGCATTGCGAAGTATGGTGTAGCTGCTGGTACACTTATTGGCGCGTTGCGTGCAGGTGCGATCAAGGCTATATTTGCTGGTGTTAAAGCAAAGGTATCTCAGCGGGAGTATGGGAAATATGATGTTATTGGCGAAGACGATGGGCGCACTTACCGCAATGTACCCTACCAGGGCGACATGAAAACGGGCATATACGGCAAGCCAACCCTAGTTGCCGAGCGTGGCCCCGAACTAATAGTTGACCACGGCACGCTCAGAAACGTTCAGGTGAACTTTCCCGACGTGTTACCTAAGATAAGGGCTAGCATGGTACCCCAGCGAGCCACGGGCAACGTGGCCGAGCGTATTGCCTCCTCCGCCCCTGGCAGCGAAATGAACACCATTCTGGCCAACAACAACAAGGCGCTTAACGCCAACACCGCGCTAATGGCCTCGCTTAGCCAGCAACTAGCCAACGGCATATCGGCCAACATCCACTACGCCAAGATAGAGGACGCCCAGAATAAAGTCGATAAAATCCGAAAAAATGTTTCCAGAAAATAATTAAACTAACCCCCTAACAACTAAAACAATGAAAACAGAAAAACAACCCATCACGCTTGTAGACGAGTCGCAAATTAGGTCCGATTTTCAGGGGCTAAGAATCTTAGCTGGTCAATTGGAACAGTGCAGACATGAATATCTGAAAGTATTTAAATCCTTTGAGGTGGGCAAGCTGCAGGAGCTGTTGTCCACAAGCTATCTAAAAGGCCCTCTTATTAACCAATGGGTGGAAGAGAATGATATCAACCTCTTAGGCCTTAAGCTCGAAAAGGTACTTGCCCAAGGATTGCTCGATACGCCCGACTTTTCAGCGCTTATCGAGCAGATAACAGCTGCCAAAAGGCTTATTGGTCATCTTTCGCCTAGGTACAGCAACCTCCTAAGGGCTAATGCTGGGCTAATATACAACGCCGAGCTGGAACTTTTCCCAACGCCAGAGGAGGGCGAAACCGAAATCTATTCCCTGGTGAAGAGGACTAACACCGTCACGACCGAAACTGACGAGGAGGTTGAGTTTCTTGAAGAAATCGAATACTTTGCTAGGTTGAGAAAAAAGTTCCAAGCCATTGGATTTGTGTTCCATGGCGACATACGTGATATTTGCTGTTGGCACGGGGAAGGCGAAGATACGCTCTACATTCCCCCTCGTACCTTAAGGATTTATCGCGATAGCGTAAACCGAGAGTAGCAATGCCTAACGTGAGTCGTACCGATAAAATTCTACCCATCCTGTTCAGTGAGTCGCACGCCGAGCTCACTGAGCGGGATAGGCAGCTCAAGCTGATGCTGGAGGATATCTTTAATAGATGCCTGCAGCATCCTTACCACACCGATAAGGCAACGGTGGATTACATTATGGAGCGTTGGGATATTGGTAAGACACAGGCTTACCGCTACCTGAATGAGGTTAAGCCTATCCTTGGCAACGTGAAGAACTCTGGCCGTGAATTCCAGCGCTCCCGGGTTATAGAGATGTTCCTAGAGGCGTTCAGTATGGCCCAGGCGCAGGGCCGGCCAAAAGAAATGGCACTGGCTGCAGCCGGGCTGGGCAAGTACACCAAGCTCGACAAGGAGGAGGTTGACCCCGTGGACTGGGACCAAATCCAGCCCCCATCGTGGGAGCCCTCTGCTGATCCAGCCCTGTTGGGTATCCCTGACGTTCCCCAGACACAAAAGGAACTCGACGAGTACAAGCGAAAACTTAGACGAAAATACCTGAGGGAATCGTTTGTTGATGCCGAGATAGTTGACGACACAGACGAAAACCATTAAAAGATAAAACGATGAGTGCCAAACCCAAAACCGTAACGCTGGCAATCCGTGTCCAGCCCGAGGTCAAAAGAGAACTTCAAAAGAAAGCGGACTCCAGAAACGAAACCCTAAGCCAAGCCATTCGCTACTTGCTTATCCTGGGCATTGAACACCTCGAGCTAATCAACGAGGCCTACGACAACGCGCGCAAGGCTATCAAGGAAAGAGATGTGAAGTAGCTTCGTTGCCTTGTATGGGTAGCCAGTGAGCCGCCCATAGGTCAACCCAATGGCAGTCCTAACACGGCTGCCATTATTTTTGCGCCAGCATATTACACAACGGATACACCAAAAGCGGCAGCTTCGCGATAGCGTGTTGCGTGGTATCATTCCCGAACAGAAAGCCCATAGTTTAAAGCGTTAAATACTGTATTACAGGTCTTTAATGTTTTAATAACCGAACTGGGCAAATATTCTTGTCGCTTTTCTGCTGCGCTATTTTAGCGAAACTCTTATGTTTGTTGGGTTGCAGCAAGTTTCTAAAGAGGGTTACAGTTACTCTCTTTCTTATTGATTGAGGTTCGAAAAAAACTTGCTTTTGGCGAGTAAAACGGTTAAGCAGGCAATAAAATGCCCCTAGTCTAGCCCCTAGCAAAAAACAAACCCCTTGAAAATCAATGTTTTCAAGGGGCTTTCTGTTGACCTACAAGGACTCGAACCTTGACCGACAGAACCAAAATCTGCTGTGCTACCATTACACCATAGGTCAGTACCATAATTTGCTTTTCTGCAAAAGCGTGGCAAATATATAAGCTTTTTTTTGAGTGGCAAAAACTTTTTTTCAAAAAATCATATCTACTGCTTAACCAGCCTATTATCATCCATCAGCCAGGTGTTGCCCACCATCTCGTCGGGCCAGCATGAGCAGTACTCCTGGTGGCTGCTAAGGATGTTCTCGAGATTATGCTCGATGTAAATAGCCTTGCCATCGGGCACAAAGATGGTTACCTCTACCTCCTGTACTCGCCATTTATGCGCATAAGGGATGTAAAAGTAGGGGCTTAGCACAAGCCTATCGCCCACCAAGGTATACTCCAGCTTAACGGCATCGGCACTGCTTTTTGCTGTTTGGCGTGTGGCTCCACGGGATTTTTTCACAACCGACATTTCAAATCTATCGCTCTCGCTTTTGGCAATGAATATCTTGGGCTTACCAATAATTTTGGTAAATCCACCGTTGTAAGCAACAGAATAGTCGTCTATCCTAACTATCTTTTCGGGGTTATAGTCGCCATAGTCAAAATCTTCATCGCCAACAAGCCTTAAGGTTCTTGTTGTGGAATCGGCAAGCGAAAGCTCAAACCGCTCCTTTACGCTCTCGCGTATAGTAAAGCTGCGAGCCTGCAGAAAGGTAACCGAGGCAAGCATGAGAACTGCCAAAATCCAGACACTGGCAGCCGTTACAAATATTACGGATCCCCTAACGCTAAACCTAAACACCATGCGTAGCCCCAAAAATATAAGCGTTAGGAATGGGATTAGTACTATTAGAAAAACTGGAATCAAGATCCAAAGCGTTGACCCGATATCGAATGTAGTGGCTAGCAGCTGTCCAATGGTTAGGCCGCTGTGGTTAGGAAGCAAAGCAACCACAATATCGCCCATGAATAGCGAAAGCACCGAGGCCATAATGCCCATGAGCCCAATGCCAATAAACACAACAGCGATAATTGCACCAATTACCTTTGCCAACACCACCAGTACACTACCCAACGAAACGAAAACTCGTCCTAAAGCGCTAAAGAAGCGCTCCATTGCTCCTGCAAATCTGTTTCTGCTCATATTACTACGCACCTTTTCAAACTCACTCTTAACATTCTTCTCCAAATTCGATAGGTTTACCTCTTCGCCTCGCATCTCCATCCGCTGACGCACGGTCTCTGCCTGAGGAAGCACTATCCAAAGAATTATATAGATCACAGCCCCAAGCCCATTGGCCAGCGTGAGCACTGCAAAAAGTATACGAAAAACTAATGGGTCGATATTGAAATATGCACCCAACCCAGCTGCCACACCAGCAACCAGTGCATTCTGAGGGTCGCGGTAGAGCCGATGCTTTGTACTTCGTTCCCGACCTGTAGAGCTTGATTCCTTCTGCCCCCCCATATCCTCGCTAATAATTTGCTCAGGCCTACCAAGGGTGTCAATCACTTCTGTCACCATCTCAATGGTCACTATTTCTTTTCCAGCCAACATCTCTACTAGAAGTTCTGCTGCTCGTTCCTCGAGGTCACTAACCACTTCTTGCGCCTCTTTGTCCGATCCAAAGTGAGCCTTAAGCGACTCAACATACTGTTCCAGCGCGGCGTACGCATCCTCCTCGATGGTGAAGGCAATGCCTCCTAAGCTAATTTTTATTGATTTTTTCATCGTGCTGTTTTTAACCGTTTAACCTGATAGCGTTTACTGTTTTCACCAGCTTGTCCCAGCCCTCCTCGAGCTGTTTAAGGTACTCCTCACCCTGAGGTGTAAGGGCATAGTACTTGCGGGGTGGTCCCTGTGGCGACTCCTCCCATCGATAGCTAAGCAATCCGGCGTTCTTCTGACGGGTTAGCAGCGGATAAAGTGTGCCCTCAACCACCAGCATCTCCTCATTCTTAAGCTGGTTTATCAGGTCGGTTGTGTAGGAGTCGCCCCGCGAGAGAATTGAAAGGATACATAGCTCCAGCACACCCTTTCGCATTTGGGCTTTTGCGTTCTCTGCATTCATATCTTTATCTGTTATTTACGTTGATTTGATGATCCCTGAAATGTTTTACCAATATTCTCGGCGGTAACCGGTTCACCTGTCATCTCGAGCCGTTCGGCCGCTGTGTGTGCTTCAGGTATTACAATCCACAGAATAACATACACAAAAAATCCGCCTCCGCCCCAAAGAGCAGTTATTACGAATAGGATTCGGATAATCACGGGATCAATATTCCAGTAGTACGATAACCCCGACGATACGCCTGCAATTATGGAGTTCTCGGGATCACGATACAACCTCTTCCCTGTGCTGTTGAAAGGCTTACCGCTGGTTGCTCTGTACTCCTTTTGCTCAGCACCCAAATCGGTGGGATCACCCATAATGTCTATCACCCTATCTACTTGGGATAGGTTTATTACATCGTCTGGTTTAGGTGATGCCTCTTTAAAATGCTCTGCAATCCTAGCCTCAATATCGTTCATGATCTCTCGCCTGTCGGGCTCATTGGCAAATCCTGCCTCCAAACGCTTGAGGTACCCGTCCAGCTTTATATACGCATCCTCCTCAAGGCAAAAAACCAATCCACCAAGGCTTACTGTAACTGTTTTTTTCATAATTATACATTGTTTAGGATAGTTCTAACACTTTGCAAATATATACCATTTCTCACTACCTTGCAATACATAGTTGCATAAATTTTAAAATATTTTTCAAGCACCTCCTCATATTGTTGTTTTTGTGGTGATTAGCAAGTATTGATGTTTAAACATTTCCAAACGTTTTCAAAAAATAGAATGAAAAGCCTTACCTTTAGTTCAACATATTTTAAAATGATTTAGTGATGAGTATACTTTTTAGTGGTCAGCTCAACAAGATGAGGTTCCACAATTCGGGTTCAGAATTCATGATCAAACCAAGCTACTACCTGGCCGCCCAAAGCTATGAGGCAAACCTTAACGAGGCCATTGGTAAGAAGTTAACCATAGCCTATGGCGGAAAGATTACTTGCATTAGCTGCGGAAAAGAGACCAAGAAATCCTATGGACAAGGCTATTGCTACCCTTGCTTTATATCGGTACCGCAAACCGAGGAGTGTGTACTAAAGCCTGAGCTTTGCCGTGCACATGAGGGAATAGCCCGCGATATGGAGTTCGCCAAGGAGAATTGCCTTATCGATCAGTACATATATCTAGCCCTATCGGGAGGACTTAAGGTGGGTGTTACCCGGTATCATCAGGTGCCAACACGTTGGGTAGATCAGGGCGCCAACCGAGCAATAAAACTTGCCATTGCAAAAAACCGCCATACAGCAGGGCTTATTGAGGTAGCTCTAAAAAAGATATTGGCCGACAAAACCAACTGGCGCAAAATGCTTATGGGCAACGACGAGCAGCGCTCACTTGCTGATCAAAAAAAGCAAGCGGTTGATTATATAAATCAGCATGGAATTGAATTTACCATAGCCCCCGATGATGAGTACCAAATAGAATACCCTGTTGCATCGTTCCCAACCAAGATTGTATCAAAGGATCTAACTAAAGAACCAATAGTTGAGGGTGTGCTCAAGGGAATAAAGGGGCAATACCTAATTTTTGAGGGAGGATTGGTAATAAATATCCGAAAGCACACCGGGTTTCATGTTAAATTAAAGTTGGATATTTAGGTATACTAACCATTATGTTACGAAACATGAACAGTTTTTTATGCAGCAAAAAACTTCACATAATCATTTAATCGATCTATCTATACATCTGTTTATGTGATTTATACGCAAATCTAGTGTCCAAGCATAACCAACATCAATTAATTAAAAAACAACCCATATTTTGGCTGATGCTTGTAGTAAAATAATATTTTGCGACTTTTTTTAATTTTCTTTGTAGCTATCCCAATTAGGGGCGTATTTCTGACCTTAATCTAATACTTAAGAAGCTATGGCAAAAGAAGGTAAAGTCACCAATGCACCCACCGAGGGCAAAGGATTCCTGGGCTGGATAGAGCGGTTTGGCAATAAGTTACCACATCCATTCTGGATTTTTATTTGGATTTGTATTTTCGTTGTTGCGTTTAGCGGTATAGCTGCGCTTTTGGGCATAAGTGCTGTGGATCCAGCCACTGGCGAAACGATAATGGCCGAAAATCTTGTTTCGGGCAAGGGACTGCGACTGTTCCTTGAGAATATGGTGACCAACTTTGGTCATTTTGCCCCATTCGCCCTTGTACTTGTGATGTTAATGGGTGTTTCGGTTGCCGAAAAATCAGGATTACTTGTTTCTATCCTCAAGTCGCTGGCATTTTCGGTTCCACGAAAAATTATATTCCCAATCATTTTCATAATTGGTGCATCGGGCAATATTGGTTCCGACGCAGGAGTGGTAATAGTTCCGCCCATTGCGGCACTTATATTTGCCCAAATGGGCATTAACCCCATTGCGGGGCTAATTGCTGGATACGCAGGAGCTACAGCGGGCTTTACCGCCAACCTCCTTATTGCGGGAACCGATGTGCTGCTGGCCGGCATAAGCACCGAAATTACCGAGCATTTTGCTCATCTCGATGAGGTTAGCGCCACCTCAAACTGGTACTTCATGATAGCCTCAACCTTTATGCTTGGCCTTGGGGGGGCATTCATAGTTAAGCGGTTTACCATTCCTCGATGCAATAAGTTTGAGATAGCTAATGCCGATGAGGTGATAAGTAAGGACGCCCAGCATATTGTTACCCCAGAGGAGAAAAAGGGAAAGCGCCATGCTGGAATAGCATTCCTGATTTACCTTACGGCAATTTTAATTCTTGTGGTGCCCTCTTGGGCTCCCCTTCGCAATCCAGAAACGGGATCTTTGGTACCCTCGCCATTCCTTAGAGGGTTGGTTCCAATCCTGTTTTTTGCATTTGCAATACCTGGATACTACTACGGAAAGGCTGTTGGTACAATAAAGAGCGGAGCCGATGTGCTGAGGCATATGGAGCAGGGAATGAAGGATCTCTCGGGGTACATCGTGCTGATGCTGATTGTTGCTCAGTTCATCAACCTGTTTCACTGGAGTAATCTGGACACAATACTGGCCATTAAAGGTGCCGACCTACTACAATCTGCCGGACTAACCGGTCCCCTAATGTTTGTTCTGTTCATTATACTGGTAGCATTCCTTAATATATTTATTGGTAGTGGCTCTGCCAAGTGGGCAATCTTCGCACCCATTTTCATCCCCATGCTATCGCAGCTCAACTACAGCCCTGCTTTTGTGCAGCTACTTTACCGTATTGGCGATTCCATTACCAACTGCGTAACACCACTTTACGTGTACTTCCCGCTACTTTTAGGATGGATACATAAGTACAACAAGAATATTGGTATAGGCACAATTGTATCGCTACTTATCCCGTACATGGTTGTTTTGCTTATCATGTGGATTGCCCTTACATTGCTATGGTTCTACTTGGGATTACCCATTGGGGTGGGCGAAACCATATTGATGCAGTAAACAATAGCTGAAATGTAACGAAAGGCAATCCAACACAGGATTGCCTTTTGTGGTTAGCACAGCAACTAATGAGCAATATTAGACCAGATAATCGTAAATAAGATTTTAAACCAAACTGATAATAAATTGGGTAAGGTTTTTGATATAACTAAACCTTTAGCTTTTTTTTACTCAATACTATTGAATAAACATTTATCTTCGTAAATTATTTTGAAACTATACGCCCTATGCTTCGACTTGTTAACCTAATCACAACCCTAGTCTTACTGTTCATTGCAAGCAGTTCTATCGGTCAAGAAACCTGGAGCCTTGAACGTTGCATTGAGTATGCACTTGAGAACAACATTCAGATTAAGCAGCAAGAGCTTAACGTAAAAGTTAGTGAAAACCAGCTGACCCGATCAAAGCTAAGCGCTTACCCTAACCTAAATGCTTCGGTGAACCACAACTACAGCTTTGGTCGGGCTATCGACTATGGCACCAACACCGTTTCGCAGGATATGGAGGCCACAAGCTTCTCGATGAACTCAAATGTAACCCTCTTTAATGGGTTTCAAATAACGAATTCGCGCAAGCAGGATCATTTTAACCTAATGGCCTCCATTAGCGATGTGGAAAAGCTACGCAACAACATCTCGTTGAATATTGCAGCGGCATACTTACAAATTCTTTTCAGCCAGGAGCTTGTTGAAACTGCCAAAAAGCAAGTAGAGCTCACATCGATGCAAATAGAAAGAACCAAGCAGCTGGTAAATGCTGGGAGCCTCCCCGAGGGTAATTTGCTTGAGATTGAGGCTCAGCTCGCATCAGATGAGTTGCAGCTTGTAAACACTCAAAATCAGCTGGAGCTATCGTACCTTACCCTTACACAATTTCTCGACATTAAATCTACCGAGGGGTTTACAATTGAAACCCCTAACCTTACAGGCTTTGATGAAACAATTCCGGCCAGCTCGCCACATAATGTGTTCGATCAGGCAGTGAACTTTCTACCTCAAATTAAAGGTGCTAGCCTAAGGGTAAATAGTGCTGAAAAGGGTGTTCAAATTGCCAAAGGAGGGCAAAGCCCAAGGCTATCGTTGGGAACCAGCTACAGCTCAGGTTCACGCCGATTTCTTAAAAGCAATCCTCTTGTGTCCGAAGATCCCTTTATGGATCAGATAAAGGATAATGCAAGTTTAAGCATTGGGCTAAGCTTATCTATACCAATTTTCAACGGTTGGCAAGTGAAAACCTCTATCTCCAATGCTTTTATTTCGCTCGATAATGCCCGCTACAACCTAGAGCAAGAGAAAAACATATTGTACAAAGATATACAGCAAGCATACACCGACGCATTGGCTGCGCTAAAAAAATTCAAAGCATCTGAAAAAAGCGTTAAGGCTCTCGAGGAGGCATTCCGATACGCTGAGCATCGTTTTAATCTGGGCTTGGTTAACTCCCTGGACTACACTACAGCCAAAACCCGCCTAACCAAAGCAGAGGCCGACTTGCTTAGCGCTAAGTACGAATTCATATTCAAATCGAAAATACTCGACTTCTACCAAGGTAACCCTTTAAGCCTATAATCATACAAAAGCCATGAAACGAAAAAATTTATTACGATACCTAATCATTGCCGTTGTAATACTAATAGTATTAGCCATAATTGGAAAAAAATCGGGCAAATTCGGAAAACCCGAGACCATTGATGTTGTTGTTGAAAAGCCTGAGCTTAGAACCATTATCGAAAGTATATCTGCAAACGGTAAAATTCAACCAGAGGTTGAGGTGAAGATAAGCCCAGAGGTGTCGGGCGAAATAATTGAGCTACCCATAAAAGAGGGAGATAACGTTACCCGTGGCCAGCTGCTTTGCCGCATCAAGCCCGACACATACATCTCGATGAGAGAACGCGCCGAAGCCGCAGTAAACTCGGCCAAAGCCCGATTAACACAGGCACAGGCGCAGCTGCAACAGTCGGAGCTTGCATACAATCGCAACAAGAAACTATTTGAGCAGAAAGCCATCTCTGAGTCTGACTTTGAGAATGTAAAAACCAGCTATCAGGTAGCGCAAGCCGATGTAAAAGCGGCTCTATTTAATGTGGAGAGCGCCGAAGCCTCGCTAAAAGAAGCCACTGAAAATCTTAACAAAACAACCATTTACGCTCCCATGAGCGGTACAATATCGAAGCTAAGCGTAGAGCTGGGCGAACGTGTTGTGGGAACAGCTCAAATGGCGGGAACAGAAATTCTGCGGATTGCCGATTTATCGCGAATGGAGGCAAGGGTTAGCGTTAATGAGAACGATATTGTTAGGGTAAAGCTTAGGGACACATCGCTGATTTATGTAGATGCATACCCCGACCAAACCTTTAAGGGTGTGGTTACGCAAATAGCCAACTCGGCCAGCGTTACAGGTGTGGCTACCGACCAGGTTACAACCTTTGAGGTGCGAATATTCCTTTTGGAGAACTCATACAGCCATCTGTTCAAACAGAACCAGCCAAACCCATTCAGGCCAGGAATGTCAACTACTGTTGATATTCAAACCATTACCAAAGCTAATATTCTCACTATTCCCATCCAAGCGGTTACAACGCGCAACGATACTATCCCCGTAATGGGAGGTAACGATATGACAGAAACACCTAAAGATGCTACTGCCGATAACGCTCCAAAGCAAATAGAGGTTGTGTTTGTTGCCGTTGGCGATACCGCAAGGCTAGTTAGGGTAACCACGGGTATACAGGACAACCGCAACATTGAGATTACCAGCGGTCTCGAAGGTGAAGAGGAGGTTGTGGTTGCTCCCTTTAGCGCAATTTCACGCAGGCTTGAGGATGGCAAACTAGTTAAAAAGGTAGAACAAGGGAAGCTATTCCAGTAATTAAACGAACTATGAAACCGATCCTTTGCATTGAATCGGGTACTAATACATGCTCAGTAGCTCTTGGTTTTAGCCAGGAGCTATTGGGTATAATGGAAAACCACGAACCAAACAACAACCACGCAAAAAATCTTACGGCTTTTTCGCAAGAGCTACTAAGGGTACAAGGATTAAAAGCTACCGATCTGGCTGCTGTTGCGGTAAGTAAAGGACCCGGATCGTACACAGGTCTGCGCATTGGCGTTTCGGCTGCTAAGGGCATATGCTATGGCGCAGGCATTCCGCTTATTGCCATTGGCAGCCTAAATTCGATGACCTATGGAGCACTCGAATGGCTTCAGGATAACAACCCAAGCTTTACCCCCGATATAATTTGCCCATTGATTGATGCCCGGAGGATGGAGGTTTACACTCAACTTTTCGATATGAACGGAAAGAGTATTTCCGAGGTGGAGGCAAAAATTCTTGATGCCAATTCGTTTAGCGAAATGCTAAAATCGAAAAGGATGCTTTTTCTGGGTAACGGCTCGCAAAAGGCTAAAGAAATTATTACGTCTGCCAACGCCTCATTCGTTGACAACTTTTTACCATCGGCCAAGTATATGCTACCCTTGGCAACCAAGTGCATTGAGCAGCAACTATTTGAAGATGTGGCATACTTTGAACCGCTGTATTTAAAAGATTTTGTTGCTACCGTGGCCAAAAACAAGGTACTTGGGAGTAAGTAGTGCTTAATTCTACAACCAATAATGGTTGAATGCAACTATCACTTGTTACTGATGTTGCAACTTATTGCAACAATGGAGTTGGGGCTCTAACCATCGAAATATCAAAACAAAACATCAAAAAAAATGATAAAACAGCCCCTCCCAAAAACCTATTTTACTATTTTTGCTCCAAATTTAAAACTGTAGATAAATAGATATGGCAACAACAGCAGATTTTAGAAACGGATTGTGTATAGAGTTTAATGGCAAGCTTTACACCATTGTGCAGTTTCAGCATGTAAAACCTGGCAAAGGCGCCGCCTTTGTACGCACCAAGATGAAAAACCTAGAAACAGGTAAAATACTGGAGAATACCTTTAATGCTGGGGTAAAGATAAACACCGTTCGCATTGAACGTCGTCCCTACCAGTTCCTTTACAAGGACGAAACGGGCTATCACTTTATGCATCTTGAAACCTTTGAGCAGATTACCCTACAAGAAGAGCAAGTGGATGGTACCGATCTAATTAAAGAGGGGCAAGGCGTTGAGATAATGGTGCATGCCGAAAACGAGGCAGTACTTTCATGCGAATTACCCCCCTTTGTAGAGCTTGAGGTAACCTATACCGAACCGGGCCTTAGAGGCGACACCGCTTCGTCAACAGCCCTTAAGCAAGCCACCGTTGAGACAGGTGCAACCATAAACGTGCCGCTCTTCATTGAGATTGGCCAGAAAATCAAGATAGACACCCGCACCCGCGATTACTCCGAAAGAGTAAAATAGTAGACAATACTAGTGAAATTCAAATTTATCCCCATAAACTTACCTTGGGGATAGATTTATTTTGTATCTTATCCTTTTAATTTTAAGCGCATAATTCATTGTTAGGGCTGTAATAAACGAACCTTAGGTGTTATGTCATTCAATTCGTCCAAGCGACTAAAGCTCAGCACGTTCAAGCTCAACACCCTACTTAGCATGGCGCAAGCCATAAGTGGCGAGATGAGGACTGAAGATCTAATGGATAGGATGCGAACAATCCTTAACGAGGATCTGGAGATTGACCGGGTGCTCTTTTTTAAGTTCGAGGAGAAATGGCAGCTACTACTTTCAACTAACTGCCCCGAGAGCATCAGCTCACAAATTGATCCGGATAAAGATCTGCTTTGCTTCGATGATATTACCTTTGTTAGTACCTCGGCCAATAGGGTTTTACAGGAGTTCGACATTATAATTCCTGTGGTGCAGAACAATCAGGCTCTTGCCTATATTCTTATAGCCGACACCAAGGATCAGGCAAAAGGTGTAAGTGCAACAATTAAGCACCTCAACTTTGTACAAACCCTGTCCATCATCATTTTTGTTGCCATCGAGAACCTTAGGCTTTTCCACAAAACGCTGGAGCAGGAGGCCATGAAGAAGGAGCTGGAGCTGGCCTCAAAAATGCAGAACTTGCTTATCCCTAATCAGGAGAATCTACCCCAAACCAACAACGTTAAAATCCACTCATACTACCACCCCCACGCTGAGGTTGGTGGCGATTTTTACGATGTTATTCCGCTTGAACGCGACGAGATTGGCTTCTGTATTGCTGATGTGTCGGGTAAGGGAATGGCTGCAGCCATCCTTATGTCTAACTTTCAGGCCAACCTCAGTGCACTTTTCACCTACGACATTACGCTCACTGGCCTGGTTGAGAAGCTTAATACCAGGGTGCTGGATGCTGCAAAGGGTGAACGATTTATCACCCTATTCATTGGGCGGTATAACCCAAACCGAAAAACCCTTGAATATATTAACGCAGGGCACAACCCCCCAATTTTTTACGATTCCAAAACCAAAGAGTGTCACCAGCTTACCAGTGGTTGTGTAGGGCTTGGAATGGTTGACGACATTCCGGTTATGAACGTTGGCTCCCTTAGAGTTACCTCCCCATCAAAACTTATATGCTACACCGACGGACTAGTTGAATTCGCTAAAGAAGGTAAGGTGGTTATGGATCATAGCATTGTAGAGAACTGCATTGGCAACCAAGGAAATATTGCCGACAATGTGAATGAAATTGTAAGGGTACGTGTTGAGGAGGAGGAGTCGAATATCATTCAAATTTTCGATGATATATCTATCCTAGGATTTGAGTTCAGGTAGCTTATCGCCTTAATTAAGAGTATTATCACCAGCAGCCAACTGCTTTGCCCTATGCTCTAGGGCTACTATTACTGCCATAAATCCCCAGAACACAGCCGCAATTTTATCGGCATCGAGGAAGTTGTTTAGGAAACTGTGGAAAACATAGGTTACAAGCCCAACCAAGCAGGCAATGGCAATATTTCTATCCTTTTTGCCAATTTTTGGGTTAACAATAAGCCTTAGTCCTGTTGCTAGAATAAAAACAATTATAAGCACAAACCCCAGCAAGGCAGGCCATCCAGCCTCAGACATAAGCCCTAGATACTCGCTATGGGCATTACCCCCAGTGCCAAAATTTGTGCTAATTATGGTTTTGTTGTAGCTCATTTGGAATGGAGCGTACTGAAACTGATAGGTGCCTGGGCCCCAACCAAAAAATGGCCTTTCGTTAAACATAGCCAAAGCAGCATCCCACCTATTGATGCGCTCTAGGTTAGAGGCATCGGATTTAATATTAATAATAGATTGAATATGCTCCGTAAGATCGCCACTGGAATCGGTTGTATTACGTTCCAATCGCCACATTATATCATCCTGAAAAATAAAGAATACCGCCAGCATAACCCCAAGGGTAATGATAATACTTCGAAAACGGATTTTGAATAGGATAAGAAACCATACTCCCGCCCCAACAACTAAACTTAACCATGCAGCCCTGGAATACGACAAAACCAACGCCACAACAAAAAAGCCCGATAAAGCCCACAATAATCCCTTAAGTAGCCCTTTGGAAGTATTAACAGCCAAAGCAATGGTTACTGGAATTACAAAGGCAAGAGCCGCACCGTACGAGGTATGATCGATAAAGAAGGGTGCCGATGCGCCGTGGGCCACCTTATGATCGAAAAGGCCATACTGTGCCTGCTTAACAAGACTTAACAGAGACACAGCCAGCAACCCAAGCGAATACAAATACAGAAAACGGTTAATATTCTTTCTGTTATCGACAAAAAGAACGTATGCCAAGTAGAAGAATATGCCAATAAACCACACCCTAACCAAAAAATACTTGATGGATACCACTGGCATCTCGCTGGTTACCGAAGTAATTAGCAGCCACCCCAAATAAAACAGTATGGCCAGAAATACGGGATGCTCCATCAGTTCTCGCCTAAAATATCGCTCCCTAAACGATTTTAATATCAGCATAAATAGCAGGAACACCAGCATGGGCTCCGTTGGGAACCAAAAATCAAAGGGTAATCCGGGAATTAACCTGCGTAAAGGGATTGAGAGAGGAGCCAATAGAGCCAGCGCAAAGAATAGTTTGGTAGGTGCAAAGAATACCCATACGGCAACCAGAAGCAATAGCGGTATTGCACTTGCCACGAACGATTGCTTGTACAACAAGAAGCTATTGGCCGCAACGAATAACAGGCTAAGAAGAACAACAAGCCATATTTCAAGCTTACTCCTGTGCAACGCGGGGTGGATTTATCGATTTTCTAAAGAAATCGATCAGTACAAACAGGAACAAAGAGAAAAATAATGCCGATAGGGTGGCCGCCATAACAATAATCATTTTTTTTGGTTTGGCCTTTTTGTCGGCGGGGTAGGCCCAGTCTATAACAAACTGCGAGGGGATTATACCCTCCGCCTCGGCCCTTAGTATGTGTAGATTTTCCTGCATATCCTTTAGCTGCAGCGACTTGTACTGCACATCGTTAAAAAAGCGCGTAAAACGGGCACCGTGCGCTGCCAACTCGTCCATATACTTCTCGATACGCGAAGTAACGGAGGTACTATTGTTTGCCAAAGCCTCGGCATATACCCTAGTAACTTCCTTTGCTTGGTATGGCAAATCGAGCACTCCTTTGGACATTACAAACGATAAGCTATCATCAATCATGTATGCCTCCGACAGGGTTTGCTGGTAGTGATACTCCAACACATCGAGGGCTTTTTGCGCTACTAGGCGCTTGGCCTCACGGGTTAGGCTATCGGCTGTAACCACAATGGCATTGGCCAGCTTGGCTGCCATAAGGGGGTCGTTATCGTAAACCTCAATCATAACCGAGCGATACCGCGATGGTCTGAATGAAATGTTACTATTGTACGCACCATTAACCTTATGCCACGCAAACTTTTCGTCGGGATTAATGCCGTAATGTTCAAACAGGTTAAATTCAATAATAATATGCCTGCGCAACCTTTCCGACGAAAGGACCTGAATGAGGTGTTCCACCTCCTCGTCGTCGCCAAAAACGGTAAGTCCTTTGGCACGAGATGCCACAAACACATCTTTAGCCGCCTGTGTTGATGCAGCCGGAATAAGCACAGCCGTTGATTTAAACTGAGGCGTTATTAGGAATGAAACCACTAACGATACCGCAAAGGCAACAGCTCCTATAAGGATGAAAACCATTCGCCGTTGCCAAATCATCTGAATTAGGTTTGTTCCATTCAGATTAAAATCGGGTAGTTCCTTTTCCATTGCTCAACTCTTTTAGTCTACTTTTATTAGAAAGTAATTCTTTTTACCTTTCTGAACCAGCAAGTACTTGTCGTTAATAAGTCTAGTGGCGTCAATTACCATGTCGGAATCTTCAATCTTCTCCTTGTTAATGCTTACACCCCCGCCCTTAACCGTTCTTCTTAAATCGCCTTTGGATGGAAAAATATCGCTTTTCTCGGCCGCCAATTCTGAGAATGGAATTCCACTGGTGATTATCTCTCTTGATATGTTGAACAAGGGCACACCTTCAAAAACGGATAAAAAAGTGTTTTCGTCTATCCTATGCAAAATATCGGAGGTTGATTTACCAAAAAGGATTTGCGATGCCTCAACGGCTGTGTTGTAATCCTCCTCGGTGTGCACCATGGTGGTTAATTCCTTAGCCAGCACCTTCTGCAGCTTACGCTCATGGGGTGCCTGCTGATGCTCGGCCACCAGCTGCTCAACCGTTTGCTGAGTAAGCAGAGTAAATATTTTGATGTACTTCTCGGCATCCTCGTCGGAGGTATTTAGCCAGAATTGGTAGAACTTGTAGGGCGAAGTAAGGTTTCGGTCAAGCCAAACATTACCCTCCTCGGTTTTACCAAACTTACCACCATCGGCTTTGGTTATAAGTGGGCACGTAAGGGCAAACGCTTCTCCACCCAACTTGCGGCGGATAAGCTCTGTACCCGTGGTGATATTGCCCCACTGATCGGAACCACCCATCTGTAATTTGCACCCATTGGCTTGGTATAGGTGAAGAAAATCGGTGCCCTGCACCAGCTGATATGTAAACTCGGTAAACGACAGACCAGCACCAGCCTCACCGCTAATGCGTTTCTTCACCGAATCCTTGCTCATCATGTAATTTACGGTAATATGCTTGCCGATATCGCGGATAAAGTCGAGGAAAGAAAACTCCTTCATCCAATCGTAGTTGTTTACCATAACAGCAGCATTGGGCTCGCTCGAGTCGAAATCGAGGAAGCGAGAAAGTTGACTCTTTAGGCACTCCTGGTTATGCCTTAGGGTCTTTTCGTCGAGCAGATTCCGCTCCTGCGATTTCCCTGATGGGTCGCCAATCATCCCGGTTGCACCACCTACCAGCACAACGGGTTTATGCCCACAACGCTGAAGGTGTTTAAGCATCATAACGGATACTAGATGGCCAATGTGTAGCGAATCGGCCGTGGGGTCAATTCCCACGTAGGCAGTGGTCATCTCCTTCTGGAGCTGCTCCTCGGTGCCGGGCATCATATCGTGAATCATGCCTCGCCACTGTAATTCTTGTACAAAATTCATGGTAATAAAAATTTTGGGCAAAGATATAAAATGCTATTAAATGCCACTCTCTTTTTCAGTTGGCATTATGCAAAAGCTATGGTTACAAGTAAATCTTGAGGAGTGTAGTATGGATTAGCCTAGGTTTCTATTGCTTTATCCTTGTTAACAGTAAACGTTTCCTCAACCTTCTCCTTTATCTCATCGAAATTTAGGTATGGGAAAATACTTGGGGCTAAACGTTCAACAGGGCCATAAAGCAATGAATTTTTGCCAAAATCATCGGGTATAACCCTAACCCTGTCGCTCACCTTACCAAGCAACAGTAGAATTACGCTTAGGATAAGTGCAGTTTTTACAACTCCAAAGGCAACACCCAGCAGCTTATTGACCATACCAAGAAAAGCAAGGTTCACAACCCCTTCGGCAAGTGCACCCAAAAAGTGTACCCCCACAACAATGGCAGCAAAAGTAATGGCAAAGGCAATAAGTGGCATGTAGGGCGTGCTGAACGAGAAATGCTCCATGATTAGCCCTGCGGTATAGTCGGAAAAATGAATTGCCCCCCAAATTCCTAGCAGGAGCCCAACTAATCCGGCGGCTTGGCCAATTAAGCCTTTTTTATATCCATTGAAGCCGGCAAATATGAATACCGCAATAAGTATAATATCTAAAATGCTCATCAGGTTTTATTTTAGGGTTAATACTTTTCTATTTCTTTCTATTCACCACAAAATTGGCCATATCAACAAGCGCATCGCGGTATATTGATTCGGGAAAAGATTCGAGTGCGGCTATAGCTTTATCCTTATATTCGTTCATCTTTTGGGTGGCATAGTCAATTCCGCCATACTCATTGGCAAATTGGATTACCTCCTCAACTGCCTTTTGGCTCCGCTTGCTCTTGCGTAGCTTCGAAAGTATTGCCTTTCGGGTAGAACGATCGGCATTTGACAGGGCGTGTATTAGCGGCAGGGTAAGTTTGTTCTCCTTAATATCATTTCCGGTGGGTTTTCCCAAAGCGCCCTTCGCTTGGTAGTCGAAAATATCATCCTTTATCTGGAAGGCAAGGCCAAGGTTAACACCAAACTCATACATTCTTTCGACATTAGCCTGCTCTGCACCTACAGAAACAGCGCCGTTCACCAGGCATGAAGCAATTAGTGTTGCCGTTTTTTTATGAATTATATCGAAATAGGTCTCCTCGTCGATATTCATTTTGCGGGAGCGTTCAATCTGCAATAGCTCGCCCTCACTCATCTCTTTAACTGCATTGCTCATATTGCGGAGCAGCTCAAACTCATTGGTTTCAATGGCAAGTAAAAGGCCTTTTGAAAGGAGAAAGTCGCCTACGAGCACAGCAATTTTTGAGCGCCACAGCGCGTTGATTGAAAACGATCCTCTCCGCTCATTGGCTTCATCAACCACATCATCGTGAATAAGGGTGGCTGTATGAAGAAGTTCTATCATTCCTGCGGCAACAAATGTGGACTCTCCTATTGACCCATTCATTCCGGCTGATAGAAAAACAAGCAATGGCCTAACCTGCTTTCCCTTACGACGATAGATGTAGTTGGTTATAGTACTAAGCAGCGGCACCTTGCTGCTCATAATTTTACTGAAGTATGGCTCAAAAGCCTTCAACTCGTTAGCGACCGGCTTTTTTATGGAATTTAGGTGTGACACTTAATCTAATTTTTTAACATCGACAAATTAACTACTTTTTTGCTTAACATGCTTGTTAAATCTAAAAAACTAACCCTCGTCAATTTTTCCTTTTGCACATTTGGGAACCAAAGAATTATTTTGGTAATCGTAAAATTTAGAGGCACAAAGCAAAAAAGATTAAATATTTATATATTTGCATCAATTAAATATGTTGTTATGAACACCGTTAAGGATTTAAGAATTGAGCAACTAGAGCAGGCTGCCAGCATGCTTAAGGCCATTGCACACCCTATGAGGATAGCCATACTAAACTTTTTGGAAGATGGTAATAGGATGACTGTTACCGAAATCCACGAAAAGCTAGAGATTGAGCAATCCACCACCTCACACCACCTAGGTATCCTAAAGGATAAAGGGGTTTTAGCCTCGAAGCGCGAAGGAAAGAACACCTTTTACTTCCTTAAAAACGATAGCCTTGCGAAGATTATGGAGTGCCTAAACAAGTGCACCACATAATCGTTTGTATAGCTTATCCCCGCAGTAGAACAAATCTTAGGTTAAGTTGTTTTGGAGTGTGTATTATTTTACCAACCAAAACAAGCTAAACACTAACTAATAAACAATGCCAAGAATAAGGCTTACGAAGGAATTTTCCTTCGAAATGGCGCATATGCTTGAGGGATACGATGGCCCTTGCAAAAATGTGCATGGTCACTCATACCGATTATTTGTAACAGTTATAGGTGAGCCAAACCCCGACGCGTCAGACCCAAAGTATGGTATGGTAATGGATTTTGGCCAGCTTAAAACTATTGTGAAAAAGCTTGTAGTGGATAGGTTTGACCACGTATTGATGGTTAAGAACGACAACCAGATGCTTGATCATCAATTTATTCACACAATAGGTAAAATTGAACGGGTAGACTATCAGCCAACCTGCGAAAACCTTTTACTACATATCGCCAACCTAATTTCGGCAGAGCTCCCACCTGAAGTAAAACTCTACCACTTAAAGCTACACGAAACAGCAACCAGCTACGCCGAGTGGTTCGCCACCGACAACGAGTAATATGAGCAACACGGACAATCTCCTACATATTGATATTGACAGCACCATTTCGCTTCGACACATTACGCTTGAAGATGCAAACGATATTTTTCATACCATAGACTCTCAAAGAGAATATCTAGAGCGTTGGCTTCCCTTTGTTCCTTTCACCCAAACGGTAAACGACAGCATTGCCTTTGTTAAATCGACATTGAATGTTCCACCTAACCAAGCGGAATTGCTGTTTACCATTAGGTACAACAACGAATTTATTGGGCTAATTGGTTTTAAAGATACAGACAGGGCAAATAGAAAAACAGAGATTGGCTACTGGCTTTCCGAAGCAATGCAAGGCAGAGGCATTGTTACCAAATCGGTTAAAGCGTTGGTTTGCTATGCATTTGATGAGCTTGATATCAACAGGGTTCAAATTAAGTGTGCTGTGGGCAATACACCCAGCAAGAGAATTCCCCAACGGCTTGGCTTTGTTCTGGAAGGCATTGAACGCGACGGAGAACTACTAGCCAACGGTCAGTTCACCGATCTGGAGGTTTATAGCCTTACCGGCAGCGATTATGGTGAAGAGTGGCAAAAAAACGAGAAATAAATCAACAGTAAATATGAACTGGACAACAAACGACATTCCTTCGCAACAGGATAAAATTATTGTAATTACTGGCGCCAATAGTGGGCTGGGACTAGAAGCAGCAAAAGTACTAAGCAGCAAGGGGGCAAGAGTTATTATGGCGGTTCGCAGCCTCACCAGGGGGCAGGATGCCATTGCCCAAATCAACAAAACAAACCCTTCTGCGCAGCTAGAGCTTATGCACCTCGATCTTTCAGATCTGGAGTCGGTAGCTGCATTTGCCAATGAGTTTAAGCAACAGCATGCACGCCTCGACGTTCTAATCAATAATGCCGGGGTTATGTGGCCACCCAAAAGGGAGACCACAAAACAAGGTTTCGAATTACAGCTAGGAATAAACCATTTGGGACACTTTGCTCTAACAGCACACCTGTTTGACATCTTGAAGGCTACACCCCAATCTCGAATTGTTTCTCAAAGCAGCATTGCTCATTCTATGATATCTAAGCTGGATCTTGCTAATGTGAACTGGGAAAAATCGTACAACAAGAACAAGGCCTATGGTCAAAGCAAGCTTGCCAACCTTCTGTTTACCTATGAGCTTGACAGGAAGCTAAAAGAGCATAAGATAGACACAAAAGCGATTGCTTGCCACCCTGGTGTGTCGAGCACCAATCTTTTTAGGTCGTCAAGCTTTGCAAGCAAAGCCATCAAGCTAATTGGGCAAAAAGCAGAACTTGGGGTACTGCCAATGCTTAGGGCGGCATCAGACGAAAGCATTATGGGAGCCGACTATATTGGGCCCAAAGGCTTTATGGGTTTATCGGGATTTCCTGTAGAGGTAAAATCGACTAAGCTGGCAAGGAGCAAAGAGCTTGCACGGCGATTCTGGGACTTGTCGGAAGAGCTTACAGGTATCCATTTCGTTTTTTAATATCGAACTGAATATCATATGCTTAGGTTTGATGATGGGGAGGTTGCTATAAGGGAGTTTTTGCCTGAAGACAAGTTTAGGCTCGCCGAGCTGGCCAACAACACCAAAGTTAGCGATAACCTAAGGGATGGTTTCCCGAGCCCATACACTGTTGCTGATGCAATACAGTTTATTGATATGTGCCTTAAAACTAGGCCACCCCAAGTATTTGCTATAGAATATAAGGGTGAGTATGTGGGTAACATTGGGCTAAATAAGGGTGATGATGTTTATGCAAAATCGGCCGAAATTGGCTACTTTCTTGGAGAACCCTACTGGAACAAGGGTATTATGACCAAGGCGGTAAGACTTATATGTGGTTATGGTTTCATCAGCCTAGGTATAGTTCGAATATTCACAGGGGTTTTCAGCTATAACATCGGCTCGCAAAAAGTGTTAGAAAAATGCGGGTTCATTAAAGAGGCCATTTTTAAAGATGCTATCTTTAAAAACGGTAAAATATGCGATGAGGTTCGATACGCCAAATTGCTTAGCCAATAGGCTTGCCTCGAGGAAGTCAACTATCAACACAACATAAGCCCTACTCCAACACCAAACTCTTTAGGTTTGTTGGAGTGGGGCGATTTTTTTTGTACCTTGTTCATGCTATTCGATTTTATATTTGATATGCTGTCCATCACGCAAAAAACAACACAGATTAAAACCTAACCATAAACCCATCGCTATGAAAACAACAAAACGAACCAAGCACGCATTACTTTGGTTGCCCCTAATAGGTTTACTTTTTTCGTGCCAAAATCAAGGGGGAGCCGATAGAGTAGCCCAATCGGAAATGGGCGAGTATGCAGCACACGCCAAGGGAAAGGTTAAAAGTATTGATGTTGCCCAATTCCCAGAAACAGTTCTCGATATCCCCTACACTGCAACGGAAAATCCGCGTCAAACCCTTGACATTATTTACCCCTCGGAGGGAGAAGCACCCTACAAAACCATCGTGGTTATTCACGGTGGTGGTTGGAAGTATGGCGACAAAAGGGCCGAAACGCTAGCCCCCATGCTCCAAGCTACTACACAAGGATACGCTGTGGTGACGTTAAACTATAGGCTATCCGATGAGGTGACTTGGCCAAAACCCCTGCAAGATGTGAAAACCGCGATTCGCTTTTTGAGGGCTAAAGGTGCAGATTATGAACTGGACACAAAGAAGCTTGTAGCCTGGGGATCCTCTGCTGGCGGACATATAGCCATGATGTTGGGGGCTACAAATAATCATCCGGCATTTGAGAACCTCTCCATGGGATACGAGAACTTCTCCAGTGCGGTTCAAGGGGTTATTTCATGGTACGGTGTAGCCGATATTAGTAGGGTAACCAACCTTGGCTCACACCCAGCCAACGAAATTATGGGTTTTAATGTACAGGAGAACTGGGAAAAAACCAACGATGCTAACCCTATAAACCTGGTAGGCCCCGATTTTCCACCAATTCTACTTGTTCATGGAACCAACGACAAGGTGGTGCCTTACATGCAGTCGGTGAATATGAAGAATGTGGTAAACGAGGCTACTGGCCGTGAGATTGCTACGCTAATGACGGTTGAGGGCGTTGGGCATGGTCATGTCAAGTTCAAAACCACTGAGAATATGAATAAATACTTCGATTTTGCCGATAAAATCCTTTACAATGGCAATAATCCTTACCGCAATCAGAATGCTATTAACATAAAAACTAAGAGGTAAACACATTATTTACTTAGCAAAACCTGCTGATTCATTAAAATCAGCAGGTTTTTTTTCATCGTCGTTTAGCCGTGGCATCTAGCTGAAATCATAATTAAAAAAGATCAATTTTTATATATTTACAGGCTACAAGCAATAACCTTGATAACCTTTCAATTCAATGGATTATAAAATTATTGAGGTAACCAACGCAAAAACTAGGCAAGAGTTTATTCTTCTGCCAGTTAGGCTTTACAAAGATGAGGCTAGCTGGATTAGGCCCCTCGACCATGATATTGAGGATGTATTCAATCCTAAAAAAAATAAACATTTCCGTAACGGCGAAGCCTGTAGGTGGATATTAGTAGACGACAAGGGCAAAACGGTAGGTCGTGTGGCAGCTTTTATCGATAGAAATGTAAAAAACACTGAGCAACCAACCGGGGGAATGGGCTTTTTTGAATGTATCAACAATCAGAATGCGGCCAACCTACTTTTCGATACATGCAAGCAGTGGCTTATAGAGCGCGGAGTGGAAGCCATGGATGGCCCCATAAACTTTGGCGAGCGCGACCGCTGGTGGGGACTACTCGTTGATGGGTTTTACGAACCCAACTACTGTATGGGATACCACCTACCCTACTACAAATCGCTGTTCGAATCCTATGGCTTTAAAACCTACTTTAAGCAATTTACCTACCATATGCCGGTTAGCGACAAGCACGTTGAGCCGGTGGTTTGGGAAAAGGCCAATCGAATAGAGCAAAACCCCGAATACAGAGTTACAATCATCAACAAAAAGGACCTTCAAAAATTTGCTACCGACTTTGTGGAGATATACAATAAAGGCTGGGGCCGATTTGCAGGGGTTGGCAAGATGAAACGGGTACAAGCCATGGCGCTACTAAAATCTATTAAACCTATTCTCGACGAAAGGCTAATCCTATTTGCCTACCATAATAACCAGCCCATAGGTTTTCTGATAATGATTCCCGACTTAAACCAAATAGTAAAGCACCTTAATGGCAAGTTTAATCTTTGGGCAAAGCTAAAGCTAATATACCTGCTTAAAGTAAAAAAGAAGTGCACCAAGGCTCTTGGGCTAATATTTGGTATTATTCCTCAGTACCAAGGTAAGGGGGTTGATGGTGCATTGGTAAAAGAATTTGCCAGATGGGCGCTCCGCGACGATTATCCCTACACCGACATTGAGCTGAACTGGATTGGCGACTTTAATCCCACCATGTGCAAAATGGTTGAGCAGATTGGTGCTAGGGTTCTAAAAACGCATATAACCTTCAGGCTTATGTTCGACTCTAGTAAAGAAGTTGCACCACCACGTAGGGTGAGCTAAAATATTCAAATTCATCCTTTAACCTTTTGCACAAACACGGGTCAAAACCTTATAATTCAAATTTTAATGAAATGTTTATGAAACACCCATGTAAGGTAGTTTGCACAACCGATCTCGTTTGAATGACGAGAGAGCTCAGCGGAGCTAAACACCGATGAACAAACTATGGGTGTTCCATCCGCTCGAAAAAGAGTGCTAAAAGCAAGATAGTAATGTGTTGTAAATTAATAATATAAATATTTTGTACGGATGAAAAAATTAGTTAGCGTTATAATTATCTTCCTTACCCTACATGCTGCCTGGGCACAGGAAAATTTTATTGAAGATTGGTTAGTTGCAGATGGTATAAGCGTTACACTTCCATCGTTGGCCAACATCAAAAATGTAAAGGGGAAAACCTTTGAGCCCATCGACTTGCTAAAGCAACAAACGCTTAGCTTTGAAAACTTTTACCCCGAAGAGGGTAAACACATTCAGGGAGCGAGCACTCGCTGGGTTAAGCATAGTGTAAACTCCCATAATGCAATAAACCTAAACCTCGCTAGCAACGATTACAAGTTGGTGCTGGCTGCAGCATACATCGAAACTGATGGTTTTTGGAAGGGAGATATTGAGGTGGAGTCAACACTTCCCTTTGAACTGTACGTGGGCGAAAACAAAATAGCCGACAGGTACTCTGCGTCCAATTCAGCAAATCCCGTTTCGAAGGAGGTAAAGCTGCTGGCGGGTAATCATCTGGTTATGGTAAAACTACTAGCAACCGATACCCTTACCGGCCCATCCACATTGAAAGTGGCAGTTAAACCAAATTCAGATTTTGCTGTGGATAAAATTGCGCTTAGCACCAACCCTCGTCAAGTAAAAACGCTAAAGCACCTGCTTCAGGGGCCAAAGCTATCGGGGGTTAGCGTATCGACCACAGGCGAGATGGCGCTAATAACCGTTAGCGAGATGGATACCAAAGCCGAACGAAACAATTTTTACCGTCGAGTAGTAAGGTTGAGCGACAGCAAGACGATAACGTCATTCCGCCAGAACGAGGTGTCTCAACTAAAATGGATGCCCAAGGGCAACAAGCTATCATACATTGCCAATGGGAACCTATGGATTTACAATTTCGATTCGGGCATTGAAAAGGAGGTTCTTAAGGGACTTAATGATATGATGGGGTACGAATGGTCACCCAACGAGGATTTCGTTATTTACAACGTATACGAGCGCGATGATAGCCGCAAGGGTGATATTAAGCAAATACTTACCATGGAGGATAGGCAATCGCACTGGCGAAGTCGCAGCTTCCTATACATCACTCACCTATCAGCGGGTAAGCACCAACGCCTTACATGGGGCAACCAATCCACCAGCTTGCATGATATAAGCCCCGATGGCAAAGCCATTCTTTTTAGTATTAGCCGTGAGGATTACAGCGAAAGACCGTACCGCCGACAAACCCTACTCCAGCTTAACCTCAACACGCTAGCCATTGACACGCTTTGGGCCGAAAAACTTTTTGCAACAACCGTAGCTTACTCCCCCGACGGCACCAAGTTGTTGGCTACAGGAGCGCCCTTAGCCTTTGGCAATGTTGGAGTAAACGTTTCCGACAGAAAAATCCCCAACGGTTTCGATACCCAGGCTTACATATATGATATCAAAACAGGTGCAGTGGATCCTATTACCCTCAACTTCGATCCTTCGGTACGGGGAGCACATTGGTGCCCAACCTCAAATAATATCTACATCAATACTGTGGATAAGGAGAAAAACACAGTTTTTGAGTACAATATTCGCCGCAAACGATTCGCACCCTTAGACCTGAGGGAGGAGATGGTTGGTAGCCTAGATTTTGCCACAGGCAAGCCGCTGGCAGTGTACCTGGGTTCGGGGACCAACTCCTGGCCCAAGGCATATAGCATCGATCTAAAAACGGGGAAAACACAAGTGGTTGACGATACCGATGCGGTGAATTATACCCACGTGAAGCTTGGCGAAGTAAAGGATTGGGAGTTTGTATCGGAGCGAGGGCAAAAGGTTGTGGGCAGGTACTACTTACCACCTAACTTTGACCCCAGCAACAAGTACCCCACCATTGTATACTACTACGGCGGTACAACCCCTGTTGGACGAGACTTCGGTGGCCGATACCCCAAACAGCACTATGCCGCCAATGGGTTTGTAGTGTTGGTGTTGCAACCCAGTGGCACCATTGGCTTTGGGCAAGATTTTTCGGCTGCACATGTGAACGCCTGGGGCGAAATTACCGCCGACGAAATTATTGAGGGCACCAAAAAGTTTACCGCACAGCACAACTTTGTGAATGTGGATAAAATTGGCTGCATTGGTGCTTCGTACGGTGGATTTATGACCATGTATCTGCTTACACAAACCGACATATTTGCAGCTGCCATTTCACATGCAGGCATAAGCTCCATATCGAGCTACTGGGGCGAGGGCTTTTGGGGATACTCCTATAGCGCCGAGGCCAGCGCAAATAGTTTCCCTTGGAACAACAGGGAACTTTATGTTGATAGGAGCCCTCTATTCAATGCTCATAAGGTGGTTACGCCTTTGCTACTACTGCATGGAACAGACGACACCAATGTGCCCGTAGGAGAGAGCATTCAGATGTTCACCGCGCTAAAGCTGCTGGGCAAACCCGTTGATCTAATTCAAGTTGATGGCGAGGATCATCATATACTAAAGTACAGCAGGCGTATTGAGTGGACAAATACCATTCTGGCATACTTTAGCAAGCATCTGAAGGACGAACAGGCATGGTGGAGCGAGCTTTACCCTGAGCAAAACTACTAATGATTCAAAACTTATTTTGAAGAGGGTGTCTTAAAAGTCTAAAAATCATTTTTATTCATTAGTGTCCGACTAAGTATTTTGTAAAATGATAATAATGTGATAGATTTAGCTTCGCTGCTACTTCGTGGTCTCGCTTCGCTCGAAATCTATATTTATTAGTCGGTCAGTAGTGATTTTTATTCTCTTTGTGTTCCTGCCTGTTCAGCAGACAGGTTTTGTGATTTCTTTGTGAGTCACTTCGGTAAACACTTCGATATACTCAGTGCACCGCTCAGCGCATCGCTTTGTTTATCTGTATTTTAAATATTACACAAAGTTCCATAGAGGACTTATGAGACACCCCTTTTATAAAATCAATTTTTAATAAAAATGAACCCGAATGGGATATGTTTGCTTACAATTCATTAATTTTATGACGTAATTAATTTAAATCTGTAACAAGAATGGCCGATTCAAAATACCAGGTCGATGAGGTTGACCAGAAGATACTGGCGTACCTAGTGAAAAATGCACGTATGCCTTTCCTCGAGATTGCTCGAGAGTGTGGCATATCGGGTGCAGCTATCCATCAAAGGGTTCGAAAGATGGAGGAAGCAGGCATAATTGATGGTTCACGAATGATAGTTATGCCCAAGGCATTGGGTTACGATGTATGCGCATTTGTGGGTGTGCAGTTTGCAGCAGCAAATCAGTACGAGGGGGTGGTTGAAGCATTACGACAGATGCAGGAGGTTGTGGAGTGCCATTTTATTACAGGCCAATTTGCTCTGCTGCTTAAGATCTTCTGTCGAGATAATGAGCACCTGATGGAGGTGCTGGTGAACACTATTCAGAATATCCCCGGGGTAATGAATACCGAAACATTTATCTCACTCGATCAGGCCTTCGAGCGGCAGGTTTACGTAAAAGACAAGTGGTTGGTAAAGAAATGAGTTTAAGCTTCGGAGCTTAAGTGCTGCGTGAGCTTGACTAGTAGATCCTCCTTTCGAATTGGCTTGCTCATATAATCATTACATCCTGCGGCAAAGCACTTTTCTTTTTCCTCGCTGTGATAAAAAGCCGTATTTATAATTACAGGCACCTCTGGGTTCAGTTTCCTAATGTTTTTCAGGGCATTTATTCCATCTAGTATGGGCATTTGCACATCCATAAGAACTAGACTAACGGCAGGATTATCGCGGAGCATATTAATTGCCTGAACCCCATCCTTGGCCCACAGAATAGTTAGGTCGATATCGGAGAGAAACGCCTCAATAAGCTTATAGTTACTAACCACATCCTCGGCTACTAGAATTGTTCTACCCCTGAGTAACGTCAAATCGTAGGTCTCGGACTTAGTGCTAATCGAAACAACCGCCATATCCTCGTTGGGCGTGTAGGGTATGGTGAAGTAAAAGGTAGAACCTTTGCCTAAGTGTGAGTCGAGCCAAATTCTTCCACCGAGAGCCTCAACCAATTCGTTGCAAATCGCTAATCCCAGCCCTGTTCCCGAGTACACATTGGTCTCGGCACCCGTGCTAAACTTACTAAACCTTTCGAATATCAACTCATGCTTATCGGCCTCGATACCGGCACCCGTATCCTTAACAAAAAATATTAACTCCTCTGCACCAGAAAGCCGGTAGCCAAGGGTGATCTGTCCCTCAGGTGTAAACTTTAGGGCATTCCATAGCAGATTCGATAAAACCTGGCGTAAACGAACACCATCGGTCATAACAACAAGCCGATTGCACCTGTCGTCATAGTCGGCTACAAGTTGGAGCTTACGGTTATTAAGGGTCTCAAGCTCTTGCTGAAAGAATAATTTTATCTCATTAAGGATATCGTCAAGAACAACAGGTTTTATCTTTGTTTTAAGTTGCCCTGCCTCAATTATTGAAATATCAAGAATGTCGTTAATAAGGTTCATTAACACCTCGCCATTGCTTTTAATTATCTTCACATACTCGGCCTTAGCCTCGCTGGGCGACTCCTTGTCGGCGAGCAAATACGAAAACCCCACTATTGCGTTCATTGGCGTGCGTATCTCATGCGACATATTAGTGAGAAAGGCTGTTTTAAGCTTGTCGGCCTCCTCAGCCCTATCCTTTGCCACCTTTAGCTCCCATGTCCGTTCCTCCACAATATTCTCGAGCTGCTCTTGATACTCGTTCAGCTGAGCCTCAACACGTTTACGATGACCAATCTCCTCGAGGAGTTTCTCGTTCGCCTTACTTTTATATCGATACCGGCTGTATGTAAAGTATGAAAACAATATGAAAAGTAGTGCTAGCATTGCCAAAAGGGTAATCCAAATTCGAATTTGTGTTTTCTCACTCTCCTCAAGGGCTCTTTGCTTTGAGAGAAGTTCAATTTGTCGCTGCTTATCGTTTAGCTTGTAGCGGGTCTCCAGCTCTACAAGTAGGTTCGATTGGTCGACACTAAACACAGAATCGCGGAGCGTTAAAAAGTTGGACAAATACTCATGGGCCTTACGGTAGTCGCCTATACTCACGTAAACCTCTGAAAGGAGCCTACTAACCCTAACCAAATGTCTTTGCGAATTACTTTTTGAGGCAATTTCCCATGCTTGATTAAGCATTGCTATGGCTTGGTTGTACCTTTTTTGGGCAAAGTAAGAATCGCCCAGATAGTATAGTGCGTTGGCAACCCCATCAATATTATTAACAGCAGCAAAGTTTAACCTAGCCTCCTCAAAGTAGTTTATGGCACGCTGAAACTCCTGCGTACGAAGGTAAACCGTACCTATATTGATTAGGGTATTTCCGTAGCTTACCCTATCTGCATCCCTATCCTTCGAGTCTAATGATCGTTTAAGGTAATCTAGAGCCGTTGGGTAACGCCCTTGTTCGGCAAAAGCACGTCCCATATTGTTATAGGCCTTCGCAATGCCGTCGGTGTACTTAATCTGCTGGCTGATCTCGAGGCTCTTTTGAAAAAAATCTAACGCTACGGCCCTCTCTCCAAAGTAGAAATACACATTTCCAAGCTCACGGGTTAGGTCGGCAAGGGATATGCGATTACCCAACCTTATAGCCAAATCAATGGCATGCTGGGTATTCTCGATTGAGTTTTTAAAGTCACCTATTCGAGTAAAAATATTCCCGTACAGCTGGTAGCTCTCAACAAGCTGAGCGCTATCGCTAACGCTCACAAAGAATAGATGCGCTTCTTCTAAATGGTCAAGAGCTACTGCGTACTCACCCGTAATTGATTTTGCTTTTGAAAGGAGCAAGTGAGCCTTTGCTTCTCCCGCTTCATCCTCCCGATCCTTGGCAAGAAGCAATGCTCGCTCTGCATAAATAATGGCTTGGTCGGGGTACCTATGTAAGATTTTCTCTGTGGTGGAGAGCAAAACCTCTAGGCGCTTCTCCTCGGAGGTTGTGCTTATAATTCTATTAATTGAATCGGTATTTAAATTGGTAGCATATCCACACAGCCAGGCTAACACCACGATAAGTGTAAGCACCACGGTTCGTAAATTTATGGGTTTGGGCATTGGGATTCTGTTTGTTGTAAAAATAGTAAAGTTTGTTTGGAATTACGCCAATTTGTGCCTTTAGGTTTCGAAAGGTTTACGGTTTAAACAAAAAAAGGGGGCAAGGGCCCCCTAAAAGTCAAATATTTATTTCAAGACTAAAAGTCGTCATCTTCATCATCAGCTATCTCGTCATCATAAAATTCATCCTTTAGATAATCAATTTCAATGTCCTCTAGCTCGTCAATCTCATCGAAAAAAGCACGCTTTGGGTTTTTCTCCTTTTTTACCGGTTTGAGCTTACGATTCTTTTTGAACTCTTCGGCGCCAGCATACAAGTCTCGCTCTGGCTTTCTCATTTCCTTCTTTGATTTCATTACTGAAATTGTTAAAGATTAAGTTTGTGTTTTGTGAATTTTGATTAGTGAATAGTAGGTTTGCTGGTAATGCATTATGGTCAAAACGATAGAATTAATTTGTCTGCAATTATATAATATTTTTTTATATTCCCTTCTGAGTGAAGCTAGTTTTTAAAGCAGATTATTTGCTAATAACTTTTGTACAAATTATAAAATAAATAGTGGTTTGTCAACACTATCGCATTAAAAAATTAATGCTAATAACGCATTAAACCCCGATTTGTTTCGATATTATGCTGTAAAATAGTTCTGTCTTCTGTATTTGCGTTGGGGGTTTTAGTACATTTGCGAGTCAAAACCACCTCTTACATATGGAACTGATTACTAACCCCATATTTGCCCTATTTGCAATCATATCGTTAGGGTTTATACTAGGCAATATAAAAATTAGGGGCTTTTCCTTTGATGTATCGGCAGTACTATTTGTTGCCCTTGCTTTTGGACACTTTGGAGTTGTGGTGCCGCAAGTAATAGAACGTATTGGTATGGTACTTTTCATTTTCACCGTAGGAATACAGGCTGGGCCTGGCTTTATGAACTCTTTTAAAAAACAAGGTCGAAACCTGGCCCTTATGGCCTCGCTAATAGTGCTAATTGGTGTTTTGCTGGCGCTTGCAGCAATGCACATATTTGATATCGACTCTGCACTAATGGTGGGTATACTATGCGGAGCACTTACAAGCACACCCGGACTCACCGTTGCAATTGATGCCACTGCATCGCCCTTGGCGTCCATTGGATATGGTATTGCTTACCCCGTGGGTGTAGTTGGTGTAATTCTGTTCGTTAGGCTGTTGCCCAGGCTACTCAAAATTGATATTTCCTATGAAAACCGCAAAACGGAACAGGCTGAGCGAGGCTCCTACCCCGTTATAAGCTTCGCTCATTTTGAAGTTGATAATGTATCTGTTACGGGAAAATCGCTTAACGAGATCAACCTCCGATCGATGACAGGCGCTACCGTTTCGAGGGTTCAGCACAACGATAGCTGTATAACTCCCCAGTTCGACACCAAGCTTAGCCAGGGTGATATTATTAGGGCTGTGGGCTCGGAGCAGGCACTGGCTAAAGTTGAGGTACTAATTGGCCCAAGGGTAAACAAACAGATTCCACTTGGCAAGGATTACACCGTGGAGCAGCTACTTGTTACCAATAAGGAGCTAGTTGGCAAAAGCTTGAACGAGCTCTCGTTGCACCATAATTTTGATGCAGTGGTTACACGCATCAGGCGAAGCGGAATAGATATTGCCCCTTCGCCCGACTTACATATACGATTTGGCGATAAGCTAACCGTTGCTTGCCCAAAGGAGAGCATGTTGGGACTGGGTTCGTTGCTCGGCAACGACGAAAGATTGCTTTCCGACACTGATTTTCTGCCCATTGCCCTTGGAATTGTAATTGGTATACTTATTGGCTATTTAGAGATTTCATTTTTAGGACGATTCAATTTAGGCTTAGGACTTAGCGGTGGGGTGCTTATTGCTGCTTTAGTGCTTAGTGGCATTGGTCGCACGGGTCCAATTGTATGGACCATGAGCGGGAGCGCCAACCAGCTGCTTCGGCAGATGGGTCTTCTCTTCTTTCTAGCAGCTGTGGGAACTAAGGCTGGCGAGCACCTTATGGAAACCATTTCGCAGTCGGGGGTTACCCTGCTTATTATTGGCTTCGCCATTACCATTCTGCCCATGCTATCGGCCTTAATTCTCAATAAATATATCTTTAAATTCAATCTCTTTGAACTGCTGGGAGCCATAACTGGCGGTATGACCAGCACCCCTGGCCTTGCTGCATGCGACACGCTAACCCACAGCAACACTCCGGGTAGGGCATACGCTGCAGTTTACCCCATTGCCATGGTAGTTCTTATTATATTTGTACAGATACTAGTTCGTTTAGTATCATAAAAAAGTAAGCTGGATGGCAACGGAGATAATACTTAGGCAACTCCTAATTTTTGGTATACTTATGGGTGCTGGAGCCCTAGGCTTCTGGCGAAAATTAATTACTACCGAGATGAAGAACAACCTAGCTCGTGTGGTAATTGATGTAACGCTGCCCTTTCTTATTTTCACCACATTTGCCAATATGGAGGCCAACCCTAAGGTTTTGCAGAACGGCCTTTTAGTTTTTGCTTTAGCCTTTGTTAACCTTGTAGTTTTTAACCTTGTGGGAAGGTTGTCGTCGCGTATCCTAGGCCTTAAAACTCCGCAGGCAACGGTGCACACGCTTCACTCAATGTTAGGCAACATTGTGTTCCTGGGTTTCCCCTTGCTCGATGCGCTGTTCCCAAACGGAGTGGGTGTTTTCTACGGAGCCATGTATCAGCTTGCATCCAACACCATCACCTTTACCTACGGAGTGTATAAACTGAGCGCAGGAACACAAAAATCGGGATGGAAAAGCCTTATCAATCCCAATACCATTGCTTTAGTGCTAGGTGCTCTTATTCTACTTTTGGCGATCCCTATTCCAAAGGTTGTAAGCATTTCGTTCGAAAGCCTTGGGCGTTGCACAAGCCCACTATCAATGATATACATTGGCGCTATGCTTGCCTCCATGAGCATTAGAAAAGCCATTAAGCACAGAAGTATCTACCTCCTTAGCCTAAACAAGCTAATTCTTGTTCCATCTATACTGGCAATTCTATACCTGTCAACACTAAATATACTGGGGATTAACATTTCAAAGGAGGCATTTTTTGTAATAATTCTTCAGGCTGCAATGCCATGTCAAACCATTGTTGTTGTGCTATCGCACAGGTATAATGGCGATCATCAACTAGCCGGAGGGAACCTGTTTGTAACCACCCTGCTTAGCATTGTAACCCTTCCGCTGGTTTTTGCCATAGTGCAGTGGGTGTGGAGTACGATATAGTGGAATATTTTACATAAATTTGTGCTGAAAAGATTTTTGCTGTGCTAGATTTAACAAAACCCCATTGGCTTGCCGCCTACACCAAGCCTCGAAACGAAAAAAAGGTATACCAGCGTTTGGTTGAGGCTGGGTACGAAACATATCTCCCCTTACATCGCACCCAAAAGCAGTGGAGCGATCGGAAGAAATGGGTTGAAGAACCACTACTTCGATCGTACATCTTCCTTAAGATCTCGGAGAAGGAGTACTACCAAGCACTAACAATCCCCGGCCTAGTTCGCTATGTAACGTTTGAAGGCAAAGCCGCCCCAATTCCAGACAAACAGATTGAAGCGCTCAAACTCTTTTTGGGAGAGGAATTTGAAGTTGAGGTAACCGAAGAACAATTCGAACCCGGCCAAGCTGTAGATATTACCCTTGGTAAGCTAGCGGGATTAACTGGTGAGGTGGTAAAGCACAAGGGAAAGAGAAAGGTTATAATCAGGCTTGACCACATAACCCACTCCATTTTGGTAACCCTGCCAAGGGAATACATCACCAAGCAAAAAAGTACCTCAAAGTAATGCTGCCAGTAAAAAGTATATCTATTCAGGCTCTATCTTACTAACACGGGTGCCATGCCTTCCTCCCTCAAACTCTGCGTTAAGGAATGCTTTGGCTATTTCTTTGGCCGTATCAACTGAAACAAATCGGGCTGGGATAGCACAAATATTGGCATCGTTATGCTGACGAGCCAATGCGGCAATTTCGGGCAGCCAGCAAAGAGCCGAGCGTATCCCCTTGGTTTTATTGGCTGTAATATTTACTCCATTTCCGCTGCCACAAAGCACTATGCCCAAGTCGAACTCCTTGTTGGCAACACTCTGAGCCACTGGACGAGCATAGTCGGGATAATCGATGCTATCGGGGGAGTAGGTTCCAAAATCTTGTAGCTCATGCCCTAAATCTTGTAAAAACTGGACGAGTTGTACTTTTGTTTCAAAGCCAGCATGGTCACAGCCAATGGCTATTCGATATGTTCTCATGGTTATTTGCTATTTTTGCAAAGATAGCCTCTTTAGCCATATTCACAATTAGCGCATCTTTTTAAAATGTCGGGAATATATATACACGTACCCTTTTGCAAGCACAAGTGCGACTACTGCGATTTCTACTCCATTGTTCCAAGTGGTGAAATGGATCGCTTTGGCAGTTACATATCGCAAGAATTGCGCCTCCGAAAAAATTACCTTGGCAACGACACCATTGAAACAATTTACTTTGGTGGAGGAACCCCCTCGATGTTAGGCATAAAAGATATTGAGGCAATTTTAGATGATATTTCAGCAAACTTCCTGTTGAGTAAAAATGCAGAGATTACCATTGAGGCAAACCCCGATGATTTAGGTCTGATCTATCTACAAGATTTAAGAGGAGTTGGGATCAACCGCATTAGCATTGGCATTCAGTCGTTCGACGATGGTGACCTTAAGCAGCTTGGTCGTCGGCATGATGCTGCCCAAGGCTTAAAATCCATAGAGTGGGCATCGAAATCACAATTCGACAATATTAGCATCGATTTGATTTATGGCCTGCCCTACTCCAGCACAAAGAAATGGGAGGACAACCTAGCCACTGCATTTGGGCTACCAGTAAAGCACCTATCATGCTACCACTTAATATTTGAAGAGAATACACCCCTGTACAGAAAGATGAATAAAGGTGCTGTAAAGCCAGTTGATGAGGAGCTGAGCGTTGAGCAGTTTAAGATTATGCAACAAATCGCAAACCGGCATGAGTTTATTCACTACGAGATATCAAACCTAGCGCTAGAGGGTTACTACTCGAGGCACAACACATCGTACTGGAAGCAGATACCGTACCTTGGGCTAGGGCCATCGGCACACTCATACGATGGTAATAGTAGATGCTGGAACCCCAAATCGATTAGCCAGTGGTCAAAGGCAATTGCCAGTGGCCGGCTAACCATTGAGGTTGAAACACTTTCGGAAAACGATAGGATAAACGACTACTTTTTAACCTCGCTACGCACCATTTGGGGTGCAAATTTGGCTGACGTAGAAAAAAACTTTGGGAAGGATATGGCCTCAAAAGCCCGAGAAACAGCCAATAAGTATTTAAAAAAAGGAATGTTAGAGATTGAGGGCGACAGCATTTCGATTAAGCCAGAACACTTCCTGATCTCCGATGGAATAATTGTTGATTTTTTGATATAGCTATTCGCCCCAATGAAAATGTATTAAAGCACCAACAAGCAAATCTTTCTTTGCATTTGTAACCGCAAGGGGAATATGCCGTAGAACAAACCTGTGCTTACTGCTCAATGCCAATTTCTTATAGCTAGTTTTTTCTGAGTTAACCCTGCAATTGATTTTTTGACCTCGAATTAAATTCTGCTTTCGTAATTTTTATATGAAGAATATATCAAACCTAGTAACAGCAGCCTCTTTTTTTGTTGGAATAGTGCTAATTGGCATCATGCCCTTTAGGGTAATGTATTGGTTCTCCAATTTGTTTGCATTTTTACTGCATAAAGTATTTGGTTACCGACGAAGAATAATTGACGAGAACCTTTCGAGAGCATACCCCAACATAACTGAAGAAGAGAAGCGAAAGTTAATAAAACGAATATACAGAAACATCTCCGATGTGTTTGTAGAGGGGGTAAAAGCATTCATTATGCCACACAAGCAGGTGGTAAAGCGGCACAAGGTATTAAACCCCGAGGTAATTGAGCCCTACCTAAAAATGGGGCATAGCATTATTGGCCTTACAGGCCACATTGCCAACTGGGAGTGGGGAAGCCTTTCGGCCAGCGGCCAAATTAATGCAAGCGTTGTGGCGTTTTACAAGGAGCTCTCCAACCCAATTGTCGATCGGTTTGTAAAGGCAAGTCGAAGAAAGTATGGGACAATTCTTGCATCGATAAAAAACACCGCCGAAACCTTTGAGAGACATATCGACAAGAACACTGTTTTTGTAATGGCTGCCGATCAAAGCCCATTGAAAAAGCAGCTGGAACACGCTTACTGGACCACCTTCTTTGGTCAGCAAACTCCCTTTTTGTATGGCCCGGAGAAATACTCAACCAAACACGGCCTCCCTGTTTTTTACATTGATATCGATAGAGTAAAGCGCGGTTATTACGAAGTGACACTCTCGCTATTATCCAACAAGCCCCAATTGCTGGCCGCGGGGGAGCTAACCAAAATATATGCCCTAAAGCTGGAGGAGGTAATAAGAAGAAAACCTGAGGATTGGCTGTGGTCGCACCGAAGGTGGCGTTTTGCCACGCCAATTGAAGAATAGAAGGAAAAATTATAGGTTAACCTCCTCGGCATATACAAGGTACCACTTGCGCTTTATTACCTCAAACCGAAACTCTACGCTAAAGCCAGAGTTGTCAATCCATGATTTTTGGGTAAACGACCTTGGTTGCTGCTCGTAGGTGATGCTAAATATCGATGTGTCGACCTCGAAGACAGGAACCGTAAGGGTTGTCCAATTCTCCTTGGTCCAACTACGCTCTCCGTCACCATCAATTCTTTTCCCTTGCAACGGAAAGTGTAACCGCGAGTACTGGAAGGCACTATCAGTATGAAACCTGCTGTAAAAGGTTTCGAACTTTTCAGTGCGACTGTGTATTCGCTGTGTTGTGCATCCGCTCCAAAATAACGATATCAAGGTAAAGGCAACTATTGCTAGTGCAACGCTATGCTTTCTCATTCGTCAAGATGTTAATAAGGTTAACGTATTTATCAACAACAATAGACCATGTATATTGTTGTTTCACTCTTCTATCGCAGCGCTGGGCCATGGTCTTTCGTTCATTGTTATCGAAGTTCCATATGGCTTTAATTGCTGCCATCAGCTCATCATTGTTTTTAAAGTATAAGCCGCCGTCGGCAAGTGTTTCGCGGTTATACTCATTATCGCTTGCTACGATGGTACAACCTGCAGCCATAGCATCGAGTAGCGAGGGATTTGTTCCCCCAGCTGTATGCCCATGATAATACACGCGGCAATTCTTACGCAAACTATTGAGCGATGCCAGATGGTAAATACCTCCGGCAAAAATAACATTTCTGTTGGTAGCGTACCTTTTGGTTAAAACGTTGCCGTAAGGAGTATTTACTCCACCTACCACAACCAACTTTTTGTTTAGTAAAGCAAACGCCTTAATGGCCTGCTCAATCCTGTTCTCGGGTTCAATTCGGGCAACAAGGAGTCCGTATTCCATTGGTGTTAGGTTATACTTTTCCGTACAACCATCATTTTCAGCGCCTTCACCAAACTGGGCACCATAGGGTATGAAAACCGCCTCCTTTCGGTACTTGCTCATGAGGTAGCGCAGAACAGCCATGCTATCGGCCACCATTACTCTTGAGTACCTAGCGGCCAATCTTTCCGATAATTTAAGAACGAAACGTGCCACTACTCCCCACTTCTCCCGTTTCCACTCCAAGCCATCCATATTAACAACAAGTTTATCCCTAAATGCTTTGGAGAAGAAGGGGAAAAAAATGGAAGGGCTATGACCACAGCAAATGATCACATCGGGGTTATGTTGTTGTAAAATACTAAGCGACGACAGGTTGTACTGAACCCTTTGCAAGTTTTTGGGTAGGTATCTGAAAACCTTTACACCAAATCTCGAAACGGATTCAAATGGTTCAAGGTAATTGTTTTCGGTATAGGGCTGATAGACAGTTACATTATACCCCTGCGTTTGGAGTCTTACCGAAATATTCTCGGCAAAGGCCTCAAACCCCCCATAAGTATTGGGGATACCCTTAGTACCAATAATAGCAATCTTCAAAGGTTAAATAGGTTCTGTAATTTTATCGGATTTTGGAACCGTAAATATGAAACTACTCCCCTTTCCCAGGGTGCTCTCCACCCATATTTTACCTCCGTTGCGCTCAACAAACTCGTGGCAAAGAATTAAGCCCAAGCCCGTTCCCTTTTCTTGCGAAGTACCTATGGTGGTTGGGTTTGAATCGATCATAAACAACTTTTTCTGATCATGCTCGCTAATCCCAATGCCACTATCGGCAATGGTAACTAACCAAAACTCATCCTGGGGTTTAACTGATACCGAAACCTTACCATCGGAAGAAGTAAATTTTATGGCGTTGGTGAGCAGGTTGCGAATAACTGCTGTAATCTGGTTTGTATCAACAAATGCTGTACACTCGTCGCAAAGCGAAACCACAATCTCAATCCCCTTGTTCTCGGCATTGCCCGCCAGCAACTCAACACTATCGTGCACTATATCTCTAAGGCTAACGAATTTCGGTCTAAGTGGCATTCTGCCGGTTTGCACCATCGACCACTGAAGCAGATTCTCCAGTAGGTTAAAAGTATTATTTGAGTACTTATAGATTTGCTTAATGAAGTTCTTAAGGCTGTCAGAATCGAAGGTTTCAAACTCACGGGCTAACAACTCACTCAGTCCCAACACAGTGCTAAACGGGTTCTTTAGGTCGTGTGCTATGATGGCAAAAAACTTGTCCTTTGTGGAGTTGAGGGCCTCCAGCTCGGCTCGCTGCTTTTCCAGCTCTTTGGCCTGCATCTCAATCTCAATATTCTTTTGAGTAAGTTCCGCTTCGAGCTTATTGTAGTCCCGTAACCTTATCACAAGGGCCTTAAGCATACCCTGCGATATATCGGGACGTTTCTCAATGAGTGAGTAGAACACCCGCTGCTCAAGCCTAAGCAGCTCTGTAGATTCAACGGCTGTAACGCTTGCGCTTCGTGGAGTTGAGTCGACCAAAGAGTACTCTCCAAAATACTCGTTGCTTGAAAAGTATGCAAAGATATGATCGCCAGAATGAACCTTTACCTTACCCGACACCACAAGGTATAGGGAGTAATCCTTATCACCCTTATTGAATAAAACCTCATCGGCGCTAATTGACCTTGGCGTTAAGACCTCAGCCAAATCAAAAAGCAGATCTTTTTCAAGATCCTTAAAGATTGAAATCGATGTTAGTAACTTTACCCTAGCATCTGTGTCACCAGAAAAAGAAATGGTCATTGCGTGTTTTTAAGTTGTATGGTGGCTTCGTTTGATTAGCTACTTAGCAGTTACTTAGTTAAGTACCCTATGGCATCGAAAGCAAAAATAATTAAAAATTAATAGCATTCATGTTTTTTTAGGCCAATTCTGCATTTTAAGACAATAGCGCATCCAATAAAGTAATAAATTAGACAAATTGTACCCTCGATATCCTAATTTTTGCTATGTTTAAAGCTTGATAAGATAATCCAACACCCCCTTTGTTATGAAGATTAAGCTCAATGTTCGACAGAAAATTTCCGTTTTTGTTCTAGGCGTAGCCTTGATTCTGTTTGCAGTTACCATTGGCTATTTTTCAACAACTTCGCAAAGAGCTGCCCGAAAAAACCTAACCGATCTCACCATCGCATACACCGACCATTACTCAAAGGTAATTGAGAGCTGGCTGAATAGTGATATAGCAGTAGCCCGAACCATCTCAAGCTCATTTTTGGAGAATAGGCAGCTGCCTTTTGAGCAGTGGCGCGAGCTAATTATGGGTATGTATCGTCAGGTAATGGTTACCAACCCCCATTTTGATGCCATATGGGATAGCTGGGAGCTTACTTACCTCGACCCCAGCTGGGACAAACCCTATGGAAGGTGGCTGCACATTTTTGTGCGGGAGAACGGTAGGCTTGTTTCAAGATATGAACAGCGAAGTATGGATGGAGACCCTGCTGCCTATGGAGCACTCAAAGCTTCGGGCAAAGAGTCGGTTATTGAGCCCTATGTTTCAGCATTTCAGCAGGGTGGGCTAATGACCTCGCTGGTGGCTCCAATGAATATCAACGGACAGTTTATTGGAGTGGTGGGTATCGATCTTTTTCTTGGCCGATTTCAAGATCTTATAACCAGCATAAAGCCATACGAAGAGGGAAACGCATTCCTTATCTCCAACCAGGGAACTTTTGTTGCGCATGCCGACACCAGCATCTTTTCGCGCAAATTTCAGGAGGTATTCCCCAACCTTGAAGATGAACAGCAGGTAATGCACAAAATTAGAAGGGGGCAAAAGTTCAGCTTTACACATAAAAATGATGCAGGCGAAAGTTACTTCTACAGCTTTAGCCCAATAACCGTTGGCAGGACTGAAACACCTTGGTCGCTGGGTATGGCTATACCCGAAAAAACCATCCTAATGGATGCCACCAAGAGCTACAATACAGGGCTTTTGGTTGGGGTAATTGGTATGATAATTCTTGTTATCACCATTGTCCTCCTTGCCGATAGCATTACCAAGCCAATTAAGCACATCACCCACCTACTCGAAGATCTTGCACACGGAAGAATAGACAAGGGTATGCACGTTATGCTTAACACGGGTGATGAGGTTGCCCGAATGGGCGATGCGCTAAACAAGTCGATTGATGGACTGCTGTCCAAAACAGAATTTGCCAAAAGTATTGAGGAGGGTAAGCTAGATGCAGAGCTTAACCTTTTGAGTAATGATGATGTGCTGGGCAAATCGCTACTCGATATGCGCGAAAGTCTTAGAAAGGCGGAGAATGACGAACAGCAGAGAAAAGCTGAGGATGAAAAACGAAGATGGACAAACGAGGGGCTAGCCAAGTTTGGTGATATTCTTAGGCAGAACAACGACAACCTATCTAAGCTCAGTGAGGAAATCATTAAAAACCTGGTGTGGTATATCAACGCCAATCTGGGTGGTGTTTTTGTTAAAAACGATAACAACTCACCCGTTACGTACGACTTGGCAGCTTCTTTCGCTTACGATAGGAATAGATACATAACCAAATCGTTCGAACTGGGTGAGGGGCTTATTGGCTCATGTGCAGCCGAGAAAGGCACCATATACCTAAAGGAACTCCCCGAGGATTATGTCGAAATTAAGTCGGGATTAGGCACCACCAACCCAAACAACGTACTTATTGTACCTTTGGTTGTAGAAGACGAGGTGATGGGAGTTATTGAGATAGCTTCGCTTAAGATTTTTGAGCCCCACGAGATTGAGTTCGTTGAAATTATTGGAGAGAGCATTGCCTCAACCCTACGTACGGTTAGGGTAAACCAAAGAACTACGGAACTTCTTCAGAAATCGCAGGAACAAGCCGAGGTAATGGCCGCTCAGGAAGAGGAGATGCGGCAAAACCTTGAGGAACTGCAAGCCACGCAGGAAGAGGCTACTCGTAAATCGATAGAAATGGAGGGCATAATTGAAGCGTTAAACGCATCGGCCTACGTTATGGAGTACGATTCCAAAGGAAAGATCATAAACATTAACGAAGCCTACCTCGACCTGCTAGGGCTAAAGCGCGAAGAGACAATTGGCACTCACCACTCCGATAATCTAGTGCTTACCGAGCAACAACGTATGCATTATGAGGAGTTTTGGTCCGATTTGCGCAGGGGTAAAGTTCAAAAACAAACTACTCGGGTGAACTTGGCGGGCAAAGAGTTTATATTTTTGGAAACCTACACCCCAATTAGAGATGCCAGCGGTAAGGTATACAAAATTCTAAAGGTGGCCACGGATATAGGCAATGCCAGCAATGAATAATTAAACAAAAACTAATCAATACTTTTGGGAAATAACAACTACCTGGTGTAGCTTCTGCCTCCCCAATCCCCCTTTTAGCATAAGCTAAAATTGGGCTGGGGAACTTGAGGCGTAAGGCAACCAAAACACCCGTATTGATTTAACCCGCTTTTATAATGCTGGTCTAAATCACAACTTTATCCTATTAACCTAAAACTCTTAACCTATGCGTTTAAAATTATCATTATTCCTGTTCCTAATCCTATTGGGATTTGGCTCTATGGCGCAGACTCACAAGCTACTCCAAGGAGCGGGTGGACCTAAAGATTACCCCGGCTCCGACTATATGCTTGTGTACGACAGCATTCATGTTGATGTGCAGGAAACAGGGTTAAGCTACTTTAACACTTCAACCCTATACAAGGTGCTAACAACCGAGGGGGCAAAGAAGCTAGCCGTACTAAAGTTCGATTACGATCCCCTAACGGCTTTTGTGAGAATTGAAAGGGCACGTATCATTAGAAAAAATGGTGATACTGAGGACTTAGATACAGATCGGGTACACGACTACCCTGCTCCAGCCCGAATGATTTACTGGGGGGCTCGCCAAAAGATGATTGACATAGGCAGGCTTGAGCCCGGTGATGGTATTGAAATAAAATTCTTTAAAAAAGGATTTTCATACGCCTTGCTCTATCAGCAGGAACTAAGCGATGAGTACTACATTCCACCAATGCGTGGCCATTTTTATGATATTGTGGAGTTTTTTAGCCCCGTTCCCATCAAGGAAAAGGTGTATCAGGTTACCATCGATAAGGACAAAAACCTAAAGTATAAATTCTATAATGGCAAAGCCGTTGAAAGGCGAACCGAGCTAAACGGAAGGGAAAATTTCTTTTTCGCTGTAAAAAACATTCTTCCAATGAAGCGCGAGGAGAGAATGGTTGCCCTATCGGATGTGGCTCCTAAACTCCTAATGTCCACCAGCCCCGACTGGTATGCAAAATCGAAATGGTTCTATGGGGTAAACGAGGATTACGGGAGTTTTATCCCAACCCCTGAGGTTGACAAAAAGGTTAAGGAGATACTGAAGGAAGCTAAAACTGAACTCGACTCAATTTCCCTACTCAACCATTGGGTTGCCGATGAGATGCGCTACAGCGGACTATCAATGGGTAAGGGCGAGGGTTTTACACTCCACAATGCCGAGATGAATTTCCACGATCGTTGTGGCGTTTGTAAGGATAAGGCGGGTATGCTTGTGGCTATGCTCCGTTCAGCAGGGTTCGAATCCTATGCAGCGATGACGATGGCCGGATCGAGAATTGATCGTATTCCTGCTGACCAATTTAACCACTCCGTAACGGTTGTAAAGCGAAAGAATGGCGAGTATATGCTACTCGATCCAACCTGGGTTCCTTTTGTACGCGAGGAGTGGAGTAGCCGTGAGCAGCAGCAGGGATACCTTATGGGTTTGCCCGAGGGTGCCGATTTAATGGAAACCCCCATCTCTCCACCCGAAAATCATTACTTTAGAATAAATGGAACGTCTCAGCTCCACAAGGATGGAACATTAATCGGCGAGTTCAGCCTAACGGCCGAAGGGCAATCGGATGCTGCAGTGCGTGGCCTGTTTACCCGCAGCTACAAGGCCGATTGGAAAGCTAATTTGGAGCGGGAACTGGTGAAAATATCACCACGAATTGAGATTATTGAGGTTACAAAAACCGATCCCTACGAGTACCTTAAACATCCCGTGCTTATTACGGTAAAGTACCGAATACCAAACTTCGCAGTAGCAACCGATAACGAGGTAATCTTTACCCCTGTTGTGGCCGCAAATCTTTTTGGTAGTAGGCATAGCCATCTAAGTTTTAACACTGCGATTGAAACCCGTGAGCATCAATTTACCGATGGCTGCTCAAAGCTAATTGAACTGAACGAAACCATAACCCTACCCGACAACATGACGATGGTCTTTAGCCCAGAATCGAAAAATCTTTCTGGCTCGGGTGCCGACTTCGTATCTTCATATACTCTCGATGGTAATACACTCAAATTCACCCAAACCGTTACGCTCAAGAAAAGGGTTTACGATCCTGAGGACTGGCCCTCGTTCCGCAATGCGGTGAAGTATCAGAACGAATTTGCTAAACAACCCGTAATCCTAAAATATTAAATCGAGATGAAAAACATAAAATATATAATTGGATTACTGGTACTAATTGCAGTATCGTGCTCCAAGCCCCTAACCGATGAGCAGAAGAACGCCGACTCTATCCTGCTAAAGCAAATACATGAGTACACACTGAATGCCGATGGTTCAATGGACTATCGTTACTACCACCAACGGCAGTTCAATTCCTATATGTCGTTCCATCGCCTGTATGGCGAAACATTTGTGGTTTACAACCCCAAGTTCCAATCCTTTAAAGTTTCCAAATCCGAAACCACAATGGCCGATGGGAAAAAGGTTCAATCGCCCGAGAATGCATTTAACGAGGTGCTCCCCTTTCAGGCCGCCGATGCTCCCGCATACAACCATCTTAGGGAGATGGTTATTACCCATGTGGGGCTAGAGATTGGTGCTGTTGTGGAACTCGATTACACCCTGCACTCCGATGCTGGTTTTACGCCATTTTTTGCAGAAAAGCAATTGCTAAACGAGAGCTCACCCATTAAGGAGCTGGAGGTTATGGTAAAAGTTCCTAAAGGCGAATCTTTAAACTATTTCTTTGTTAACCAAAACGATAACATAAGATTTAACAAGAGTACCAAGGGTAATTTTGATATCTACACCTGGAAAGCCAATGAACTAAGGGCACGCTCCAACGAGCCCAACCAGGTTGAAGGGTATACCGACTACCAAACACTTTTGTTTAGCAATGTAGATCTAGCCAACTCCGTAAGGATTTTGAAGGATGCCTTGACCAAGGATTTTTCGTTAGATAAATCAATGGAAAGCCTTTTGAAAAGGAAATCAAAGGATTGGGATTTGGTTGAAGAGATAAGAGCCTATGTGGCTAAGAACATGAATAGCTACTGGGTATCGCCAAGGTATGCTGGCTACCAGTTCCGCAACCCAAATGAGGTTTGGGCAAGCAATGGAGGAACCGAGGCCGAAAAGGCAATGCTTTTAGCTTCGCTACTAACAAAAGCGGGCTTCGAGGCCAACCTAGCGCTTGCTGCTTACCCTCAATACCTGAGCCCAGAAGTTGGATGCCCAATGGTTTTTGACAAATATCTGGTTAAAGTAGATATTAATGGAGAGACTAAGTTTATAAAGGCAATAGACGATAGAAGTGAAGTCCCTGGCGCTCGAGCTATGCTTTCGGTTGCAGATGATATTTCAAGCATCGAGTTTAAACCCGTTGAAAAGCCAGATATAAGAGCCCATTTACAAGCGCAGCTCAATTTTGAAAAGGATGAAAGTGTTCTGTGCGAAGGAACGATTAGCTTTAGTAATTACAACAAGGACAAGGGCTTACTTACCGATGTTCCTTCTGCAATGCTATCCACAACAAATAAACCCGACGATGGCGGACAGAAGGTTATTGCCTTTGAGTTTGCTAAGGTTAAGGCACAAACGATTGATAATTACATATCCTACAGTTTTCCCAGAATTGCACAGGGTATTGCTATGGCAAATTTAAGGGAGCTGCCCACCGATAGAGTGACCCGTTTGGAACTACCCGGTGCAATTGATGAGTTGTATGAGTATGTGGTAAAAATTCCAAAAGGTTTTGAATTAGTATCACCAGAATACAATGAGGTTCTTGAAAATGAATTTGGCAGGGTGAGCATAACCTTTGAGTGGGCAAATGGTGAATTAAAGGTGAGCCGTCATCTTGTACTTAAAAATGGCATCGTTCCGGTTGAGGCCTTCACTCAATTTAGGGAACTGATTGGCTTGTGGATGGATTCAAATTTGAATAGGGTTTTAATTAAGCAGATATAGGGGGGATGGTTCTTCCTCATTGTAAGTGGTTAGATGTTAACAAATCCTCTTTATATGCACTTGCTATGAGGAAGAGCCTTAGTATTTTTAATTATCTTTACTAGGAAACGTTGTACTTTTACAAATTCTAATACACAAGTACTTTGTAAGGATGCTGGAAAATAATAGACCAAATGTGGATAAAAGTATTGTGATGCAAAAGATTTTATTGCAAAATCTTAAGCGTATATCCTTTTTTCCTTTTTTTATTATTCCCATAAGTTTAGCACATATTATTCTTTTTTACCTAAAGCTTTCTGAACCAAACACAATAGAGTATAATTGGCGAATTGGAATAATTGCTGCACACTCAGGCCTAATAGTCCTTTCACTGTTTATAGCACTGGCAAACTATTTACTTAAAAGGGTTCGGCACAAGAAACTCGAGTTAATTAATATTTATAGCAGTTTAGTTTTTCTTGGCCTTCTTATTCTTGCTGTTGCAATAGTGGTTATCGACCAGTGGGCTACACCATCAATAACTCCCTTTTTGGTTATTTGCACAATTCTGGGTCTGGTTTTTTTAATAAACCCTCGCTATACAATCATCCTTTTTATTGCTGGTTATATTCTGTTTTACATTGGCTTAGGGCTTACCCAGTATGACCCTGACATACTCCTTTCGAACCGAGTAAATGGCTTAACCAGCATTGGTATAGGATTTTTCCTTTCGCTGGTGATGTGGAGGTATAATAACGATCGAATCATACAATCAATCATCATTGAAAAGCAGAACAAAGATTTAACCCAAAGAAATATTGAGCTTATTGAGCAGTCGAACCAACTACAATCGGCTCTAAGCATTAAGGAAAAGTTGTTTAGCATTATTGGGCATGATTTGCGCGGGCCAATGGCCGGTATAATAAGCCTTAACGACCTTATGACCCAAAGCATTGAAGGGTATGATTGTAATAAAACCGCAAAATTCAACAAGGCGATAGGGGGTGCTTCGGCTCAGGTTATGAACCTGCTCGACAACCTTTTGGACTGGTCGAGAGCCCAATCGAGCAGAACAGGTGTTAAGATGGACTGTATTGAGACCGAGAGACTGGTGGATCATTGCATTAGCGTTCTTTCAACGAGTGCCTGTAGTAAAAAAATCGTTGTAAATAAGCACATAAATGTTAGGGCCATACATTCCGATATAAATATTGTTAAAGCCGTTCTACGCAACCTGCTTTCAAATGCCATAAAATTTTCATACACAGGGGGTATTGTAGATATTGTTGTGGATGACAAAAATGATTTCGTGGAGTTTTCGGTTAGGGACAAAGGTTTGGGAATGGACGAAAGTACAGCTTCCTCCCTTTTTACAGGTGAAGATGTTGAATCGAAACTAGGCACCAATGATGAGAAGGGGACTGGCCTAGGATTGTTAATATCAAAAGATCTAATAGAAATGCTTGGGGGAAAAATTTGGGTTGAGAGTGAACCCAGAATAGGCTCTACCTTTTTCTTTCGTGTTCCAAAGTTAGTTGTGGAGTAGGGTTATTTGCATTGTTACTAAACCCTGCTTATATCGTTACCATTAAGATGGGCTTGTATATTTCCCGCGCGTTTCAACAACTACGCGCTTAAGCTTAGCATAGTTTTCGGGAGTAATTGACAGTTGAATGTTGCCCCCCGAAAAATTTAGCTCCCCACCCTTACCCTTGGTGGCCTTGCTTTCCGATTCGATCTTAGCATCAACGAGATTAAACACATCTAGAATGGCTTGCAGATCATGGTAAAGATTACTCATCCATTGATCGTCGGTGAAATCGCTCATAAAGTTACAAAGGTTCTCCAAGCCATAGCGTTGATCGTATATTTTGCGCAGCAATGAGTAATCAGCTTCCAAATCATCTGTTTGATTTATGGCAAGATAAAGCACCTCTACGTACCCCCCTGCAGAAATAATGGCAAGCTGCCTCTCATTTCCAGTCAGCGTAAGGTAGTTTACCATATCATTATAGGAGTTTCGGGCAATGGCTCCAAGCGAATCGATATTAGCCTCGTTAGCCTCAACCCGCCTGCGCATCTGTTCATCAAAAATTGAGGACAACCCCGCATGATAAGCCAATTTCTCGATAGTTCCAAAATACTCAGATGCTTCGCTTAAAGTTTTAAAAACCGTGATATAAGCAAAATCAGCGGCATAAACCCCCAGGTTAAAGTTTTGTACACGAGAATCATGGTACTTGTCGGCATTACTAATGGGGTTCAAAAAATCTTTTAGGTAGATTAGCTGATCCGTTTTAATGTAATCGATGATGTCCTTAGGAGCCGGGAAGCGATAAAATATTTTTGAGGCATCCCCTTGTTTAGACAGATCTACTTCCTTATATTCTTGCTGCTGATTTCTCCTCCTCTCACCCCCTTGGTTACATGAAGCGAGCGCAAAGATTATGGTTACGATGATTAGTATTCTTGTTCTCATTGCTATTCCATTTAGAAAGCATCAACATTGATACGTTTTGCCACAAGCACCCCAACACATCGTTCACGGGTATCGGATTTATCGTTGCCCTCCTCGGGAACCAAGATCTCCAGTATAAGCTTTTTTGTGGCATTATTAGTAAACTTCACGCTATCTACATAGCTTTCGGCTGCATTATCAAACAAGACCTTTCGGCCCGATGCGTCATCGAGAATTCGAAGGTTAATATTTTTAAACTTACGATGCGAGCACACCGAAACGAAATAATCGGTTAGTTCAAAAACCACAATATTCACCTCGGCCTTTTCTCCAACGCGTAGCGAGACACTTGTCGATTGCTGATCGTAATAGTAGGAGAAGTCGGGTATTGGACACGCACGAGTGTGGTAGTCGGCGCAAGCCTGAGCATTAGCCTCTTGGGAAAATGCTCTTAAGAGTAAAAACAGAAAGACAATACCACTGATACGCATTCGAATAATCAGATTTATGAGGACAATGCCCTTTTAGTGCTTCGAAATTAATGAAAGTATTTTTCTCAACAAATCGAAATAAAGAGAAACATAGAGCAGCAAGGAAATTAACCAAATTATTAGAACGTTAAACCACTCAGCAGGTATAGGAATACCCCCCACCACTTTATATTGACTTAAGAAATGTGCCGCCCCTAAATTTGAGTCTGGCAGTAAATAAATTGGCTCAAACTTCCTAACAAAATCTTGATCTGTCCTAATAATCTTTACAGTTTCTTTCCGAGCCAACACCAAATTGCTAACAGCCTCGTTACTATGATTATACTTTAGGTTCGTAATGTAATTAATGTCCTCATGTGAATCAACCAATGACATAGTTAGGCTATCTCGCACTGCAGTTATCCTTTTTAAGTCCTCTGAAACATATTTCCGAAGTACCTGCAGTTGACCTAAAAGGGTATCGGCATAAAGCAAGTTAGAGGGAATAAGGCTGGCCGTTTGTTTGAGCTGGTTAGCACCTCCCAGCTTTTCAATTCCATTGCTAAGTAGCATAATAAGGTTTTCGTCGATATCCTGGCCGCCTGCGTTCCGCTTCAGCTCTTGAGCTACCTGTTCTATTTCTGGAATTAGGTAACCGTTGATATACCTGAGGGAACTCTCTCTTCTGTTGATATGGATAAAGTTTTTATCATATTCATTATTAACAAACTGGTTTACGAGCAACGCCTCAAAACCCCAGCGACTAACAGCCAAATTGGCAATGGTTGGAACATTCTGATGTGTTGCTATCTTACTATTTAGCTTATCAAAAGGAATCAACGAGCCATTGAGAAGCAGCTGAGGCATCAGTAGTATAGGGATGGATATATAAATAGCCACTGTGGTTCTTAAACCCGACGAGAGGTTTAGCCCAAGTAATCCGGCATTAAATGCAATGCTAAACAGAATAACCCATATATTAAACCAGCCGTTCTTAATCTCTAGTACGCTATTGCCCACCGCTACAAAAAGACTAATCTGGACAAGTAAAAAAACGAACAGACATACCAGCTTGGAGTTTATATACGAGAACCGGCTAAGGCCTAAAAACTTTTCGCGCTGAATAATATTCCGATCCCTAATAATACGCTCTGCCCCCAACATAAGCCCCAGGAACATGGCCACAATTACCGACATTAAGAGGTAGGCTGGCAGGTTTTCGTTCCCCCATAAGGTATAACTTTCTGAAGCTACCCCCCGGGTGTGTTTGGAAAGTAGCGAAAGGATTAATGCCAGAAGCGGCGCCTCAAGCAACGAAATGACAAGAAATTGCCGATCGGATAGCATCGATAGCAGGTTCCGCCTGATAAAAACCGAAAACTGAAGCCGCTTTGGGCTTTGCTTAGTATTCCTCCTTGGTAAAGGAGAGGTGTTGCTGGGCGGAATGTTAGTATTCAGCTCCCTAAAATGGTTATACCAGAATTCGGGTGAGTATAGCCTATGCTCGGTGGGCATACCATCGGCTTTTAGTCTTTTCGACTCAATAATACTTAAGATCTGTTCGGGGTTAACATTACCGCATACAGCACACTCGCGTTCACTTGCGTTTACCTCGGTGGTAATAGTTTTCAGATGGAGTAATGAGTCCACCGGATTGCCAAAGAATACAGCTCGCCCACCCTTGTCGAGAACCAAAATCTTATCGAACAGCTTAAATATGCTCGACGATGGCTGATGAATATTTACCAATGCAATAATGCCCTGTTGGGTTTTCTGCTTAATGATATCAATTATCCGTTCTGAATCGGTTGACGACAAACCGGAGGTGGGCTCATCTACAAAAAGTATTTGAGGCTTTCGAACAAACTCTAGCGCCATATTAAGCCGTTTTCGCTGGCCTCCCGAGATAATATTTTTTTCAGGCTCCCCAACTTTCAACTTTTTTATCTCGCTAAGCCCCAACTCGTCTAGGGTCTGCATCACAGCTTTAGCGGTTTGTAATGGCGATTTCAGTGGAAGGCAAAGCCTTGCTGTAAAGTATAGGTTCTGAAAAACAGTAAGCTCCTTTACAAGCAAATCATCCTGTGGTATAAGGCCAAGGTAGGGATATCGGCTCTTCCCCAAACCATACCAATCGACACCGTTTAGGGTTACGGTTCCTGTGGTAGGCTTTAGATTCCCTGCCAAAAGGTTAAGCAACGTGGTTTTGCCTGCTCCGCTATTGCCTATCACGCCTACCATTTCTCCAGATTGTAGGGAGAAGCTAAGGGGGTGAACGCCCATAACTCCATCGGGAAATTTGTACGAAAGATCCTTTATGCTAAGCAAATTATTATCCCGTAGGCCATGATGACAAAAGAGCCCATATAAATACCCGAAGAAGATGGGGCTAATCTTATAGTTTTCAATTACTCCCCCCTTCTCGAAAATGTAAACCCTGTTGGGCTTAGTAAGGCTGCTATTGCGTATAAAAAGTTCCTTTGTTCCGGTATGCTTATAAAAAATGGTGTTAGTTATTCTATTGTATAAAAAGACCACCTCACCATTGATTGTGGGCTTCAGAATTTGTCGAATGGGCCATTCCGTTCGTTCTTGGGGGACAATAGCTATAATGTTGTCGGTTTTCCAAGCGCCACTCATAAGCGAAAACTCGAATATATCATTTACCTCCGATCGCTGCAGCTGGAATATAATTCCCAAGGTTTTTACCAAATCGAGCGATTCGCCCCTTAATGTCTGCCCTTGTGTTAAGATGTCAAGTATGGTGATAAGCAGGTGCAAACGGGTTTGCTTACTTAGCTCACCTACAATGCTTGAACAGATAATAGTACACTTCACCGAGAAAAGCGATTCGGTTTTTGCAGAGTATTTTCTTTGAGAGAAAGTCTCGACATGGTACTTGTATATATTGAGAATCTCGTCACCCTCGGCCACGTTGGTGTATTCGCCCAAAAAGATTGAAACTGCTTCTAGGGCGTGCGTTTGGTTGATTGTCCTGTTGTTAAATTGCTTAACAAGGGCAAACAGCCTCATTATAGCCTTTAGAGTTGACTGCCTCATATAAATTGTCCGCTTTCTCTGGGTTCAAAAATAGGGATATTTAAAAGAATGAGAACCTAAAGATTGTAATCTGGTCATCAAATAGAAAATTCCCTATAAAACTAATAAATATGGCTTATCTTTGCCCCAAATTAACCCTCTTAGTTTTTAAAAATGACAACTATACTGGTTGTAGACGATTCCTTAATAGGCAGACACGTTGTAGAGGCAATGCTATCGTCCCTAAGCTACAACTTAGAATTTGCGGTGGACGGACAGGAAGCCCTTGATAAAGCAATTGAATTAAAGCCTACCCTAATCATCCTAGACATTATGATGCCAAAAATTGATGGCATTGAGGTAACTAAACTTATTCGAAAGCATGAAGTAATTAGCGAAACCCCAATCATAATATTTACGGCTCTCGACGATAAGGACACCAAAAACAGGGCGCTAAAGGCTGGTGCTAACAGTGTTCTGGTTAAACCCATAAGGAAAACGCTTCTAAAAGAAACCATTGAGGCCATATTAGATACTAAAGGCAATTAACGCATTGAACTTTCCTGCTAACTTTTACAAGTGTTTTCAGGTGAACTAGAACCATAATTCTTTGGTTTTTAAAATTTATTAATTGGAAGCCAGCAATCACTCCTTGCGGCTATTTCATCTGTGTTGATGTGTTAAATCACCCAATAGTTTAGCGTGTAACCAGTTGCGTTCTATAATAATTTGGTTACTTTTAGGCGTTAATAATAAGTTTTTTACTACCTATTCTTTTTTATGAAGCATTTAGTTTACAGGTTCTTATCAATTGCAATTATTGCTGCTCTTTTCTCCCTCTCAAGCTGTACAGAAGAAGAAAACACCCATCCAACACTTACCTCAACCGAGGTCACAAACATCGAAGAGGATACTGCCATTCTTAAAAGTGCTGTCGACAGCGATGGTGGTTTGCAGGTTACTGCACGTGGGTTTTGCTGGAGTATATCAGCCGATCCAACACTTGAAAACAACAACGGCTTTACCCAGGAGGGTGAGGGTGTTGGCGAATTTGCAAGTACAATTTCCCAACTATCGCCCAACACAAGCTACCAAGTTAGGTCGTATGGAACCAATATGCTGGGAACAGCATATGGTGAGATTCAAACATTCTCAACCTCAATGGCATTGCCTACGGTATCAACCGTAAGCGTTTCTTCTATAACTTGGAATGCAGCCGCGGTAGCAGGTGATGCAACTTCGGGAGGCGGTGGCGACATTACAGAGCGTGGCTTTTGCTGGTCAACAGCAGAAGAACCAACAATTGACGACGAAAAGCTACAGAAGGGCGAAGGGTTGGGAGAGTTCTCACTTGTAGTCGAGAACCTTACTCCAGAGCAAACATACTACCTTAGAGCCTATGCCATAAATGCAAAGGGTGTTGCCTATGGCGAAACCATTAGCTTCACAACTCTGGAGGAACCTCTAAACGTACCCGACAATCACCATATGCTACTGGGAAATCCGAGCTCTGCTACCGATGATATTCTTAATGCCAACGACTACCTGATGGTTAAGGATCAGTTCCACCTATCGTACAACAACACAACTCGAACTGCAAACTGGGTAAGCTGGCATCTTAACACAAGCTATTTGGGTGATGTAGGACGGCAGGATGATTTTAGAACAGACTACTCGCTACCATCCAGCTGGTACAGAGTATCTGAAACATCTTATCGCTATTCTGGTTTCGACAGAGGGCATCTCTGCCCAAGCGGAGATCGAACAGCTACGGTAGCGGCCAATTCAGAAACTTTTCTGATGACCAACATGATGCCACAATCCCCTAATAACAACAGGATAACTTGGGCCGCTCTTGAGACCTACTGCAGAAACCTTGCAAAATCGGGAAAGGAGCTATACATTGTTGCTGGGCCACACGGACAGGGCGGCACCGGGTCTAATGGATATGCCGAAACTATTGACAATGACAATATTGTTGTGCCAAGCACTACTTGGAAAATAATTGTGGTGCTTAACAATGGCGACAACGACTTAGAGCGCATAAACACCAACACTCGGGTAATTGCTGTAATTATGCCCAACACCCAGGATGTTAACAATTATAAATGGTACGATTATAGGGTTAGTGTCAACGATGTGGAGGAGCTAACAGGCTTCGATTTTCTATCGAATGTATCAACCAGCATACAGGAGGTAATTGAAGCGGTGGTGGATAATGTTCCCATTTAGCTAAAAAATACTCTTACGTAAAAACCCCGCAAACACTTTGTTTGCCGGGTTTTTTGTAGCCCCACCAAGAATCCCTGCCTGACTGGCTGCTCCAGCAGGCAGGCAGGGAACTTGGATCTATGGTTGATGAAACCGCTATGCCGTGTTTCCTTTGCTGGCAAGGATTGCCCGGAGCTTCCTCTTCCCACTGGCCGTCTTGTAGTATTTTTCTTTGGTCCTTGCTTGGCCTGAATCGCCCACGGGTTCTGAAAAGAAAAGCCGCCAGGGGGTGTAGGGCTTGGTGGATCGAACTTGCCCCTGGTTATGCTGGGTAAGCCTACGTGGAACGTCCTGAGACATGCCCACGTAGATGCGGTTACCCTTAAGGCTCACCATTGCATAAACGTAGAAAGGATCGTCCATAATAAAAAAGGGCACTGAATGCGCCCTCTGGTAGCCCCACCAAGAATCGAACTTGGATCTACGGTTTAGGAAACCGCTATTCTATCCATTGAACTATGGGGCCAACATTTCAGGTCGCAAAAATAAGTCTTTTTTAGTAGCTCAGCAAATAAAAAAACATTTACAGATTTTAAATGTTATAGTTTAGTATTCAGAAACAAGCATTTCATAAAAAACCAGCTAATTAATTAACATTGCCATAGTGCCATCTCAACTAATTTATATATCTTGTTTTTCAAACTTTTTGCCATGCGGTTATGAGAAAAACCCTTCGGTTTGAGCATAAAATAATTATCGCCTACCTGTTAGTTGGAGGACTGTGGATTCTGTTTTCAGATAAGATGATCCTGCTATTTACCGATGATCTTGCCACCATAAGCCGCTACCAAACCCTGAAGGGTTGGTTCTACGTGCTGGTTACCGCAGTTCTATTCTTCCTCATTCTCCGATGGTACATCGTAAGGCTACGCAAAGCGTTAGATAAAGCCCAGGAAAGCGATCTGCTTAAAACAGCTTTTCTGCAAAATGTGTCGCATGAAATTCGCACCCCCATGAACTCCATCTGTGGGTTCTCCACTCTCCTTGGCCGCGAGGGCATTACGCCCGAAAAACAAAAACAGTACACAGGAATAATAATCAATAGCAGCAACCAGCTACTTTCAATAGTTAACGATATTCTTTGCATCTCCAATATAGAGACTGGCCAGGAGTCCGTAAATAAAAACAGCACCCAGGTTGATGCCATTTTTAACGAGGTTTTCAATGCCCTACAACCGCAGACCAAATCGAAAGACGTGACCCTTAAGCTTAATATCGATAGCCAGCTGATGGATGCTGAGGTTATAACAGATGGCCCCAAGCTTAAACAAATTGTATGGAACTTAGCCAGCAATGCGGTAAAATTCACGCACAAAGGCGAGGTTGTTATGGGCTGTGCACTGGAGGAAGACCAGCTTAAAATCTACATTACCGACACAGGTATAGGTATTGCCCCCGAAATGCACGAAAAAGTTTTCGACCGATTTGTACAAGCCGACTCATCAATTCAGCTGAACTATGGCGGAACAGGGCTTGGCCTACCCATTGCAAAGGGATACGTAAATCTACTTGGTGGTGAAGTAAGGCTTCACTCTGAACCAAATGTGGGTACTAGCGTATCGGTAACAATTCCTGTTCAAGCCACGCCAAATGCCAAATCTAAAGCTGTAGATAATCGCGATCTTAAACAAGGTGAAAGCCATAAAAACATGGTGATTTTGGTTGCCGAGGACGAGGAGTACAACTATATGTACATTGAGGAGATAATAAAAAGTATCAACGGAGAGGTAGTTAGGGCAGCTAACGGACAAGAAGCCGTTGATATTTGCGAGAGGAATTCCAATATCGATATGGTAATTATGGATCTGCGAATGCCCATAATGAATGGGTACGAGGCCACTCAGAGAATTAAAAAGCTACGGCCTAGCCTCCCAATTGTAGCCCACTCCGCCTATAAAGAACCCGAAAGGCATGGGGATAAACTGAAAGGGGGATTTGACGATTACCTTCCAAAACCATTAAATCAAAAAATTTTAAACGGAATCCTATCGAAGTACAGAAGGTAGTTTTATTAATTTCTCCCAAAAAACTCTTAGACAGTACCCAAAATAGTTTATCTGCTCATTTGTGCTAAACGCCCAATCTGCTTAGCTGTTTTTTTAATATCTTTAAGGTCGAAAACAAACAACTACCTTAAGATGACAACTAAAAGGTTACTAGTGCTTTTCGGGGTTTTACTTATCTCAACTGCCCTACTTGCCCAAACCAAAATGCCCTCAATTAGAGAAATGCGTTGGGGACGCGATTACAATCTACATGTGAAGCTCTCAAACGACACCAACTACGTTATGGACGTAAGAGCTCTTCACCACACGGGGGAGTTGTCGTTTAATAGCGATGCCGAAGGGGCAACTTACTACCCAGTTAGCCTCGATGAGGAGTTTATTAACCACATAAAGAACCGTAAGCTCGATAGCGAAAGGCACCAAACCACCGATTCCATTCAGCCCACTACGCGCCCAACCACCCTTTGGTCTGCATTACACGGCACGCTTGGGGGTGGATACGTACACTTTGTAAACTGTTTGGTATATGCGCTGGAGTCGAACCACCTTAGGCTCTCCGATCCAATCATGCGCAGGCCCGAAACCAAATGGAAGCCCAAACCCATGACCCAATCGTACAAGCGAACCCGCAAGTGGGAGTACTACGTGCCATACGATCAAAAGCAGGCTCAACGGGAGTACAAACTTCGCAAGCGCGAGAACGATCTAAGAGACCTGCAAGGGATTCCCGAAAAGTTTTTAGAACTTTTCCTAAGCACTAACCAAAGAAATTACGATAAGCTACGTGCCGAAGGGAAAAAGATGCAACTTGCTCAAATCGATTTGGTGCGACTGCTGCTGGGGGCAAAATATCTGGGTATCGATCAAATTGAGTTTATACAGCAACGAGTTACCTCCTCTGTACTGCTATACAGCGTTAGCAACCTGCCATCGGTTATCATTTTCGACGACTACAAGGCCGCCGTTGCCATGACCCTCGACAAAACGGGTTACAAAATCGATTACGTAGTTTTTCAGGATCAAAACCTACTGTCGGATCAGGAGTTTGAAAGCCGTTACCAAATGATTGAAGCAATGATTGAGGCTATTAACGAGGCCAACGAGAAGGTTTTCCGCAAAAGGCTCTCCAGCTATTACGGATCGTAGCTCATCAAAAATCATACCCTCCTCTTCGTTCTAAGCACTGAAAAGAGCTGGGTTTTTCAAAAAATGGTTACTTTTGTGCATTGCAAAATGATTTTTTGGTCTGGCTCAAATTAGTATTGATAATCAACTTATTAAAATGACACTTAAATCACGTTCAAAGATTGTAGACCTACTGAAGGGAGGCGTTGTTGGTACTGAGGTAACCGCAAAGGGATGGGTAAGAACTCGCAGGGGGAACAAGAATGTTGCTTTTATCGCCCTAAACGACGGCTCTACCATACATAATATACAGGTTGTTGCTGATGTGACAACCTTTGGCGACGATTTTCTGAAGGATGTAAATACGGGTGCTTGCATCATGGTGGTTGGGCAGCTCGTTGAATCGCCCGGCGCTCAGCAGCCCGTTGAAATTCAGGCAAAAAACATTGAGATTTACGGCAAGGCCGATGCAGCAACCTACCCTCTTCAGAAAAAGGGGCACAGCTTGGAGTTCCTACGGGAGATTGCCCACCTTAGGCCACGTACCAACACCTTTGGTGCTGTACTACGTATTCGCCACGCCATGGCCTACGCCATTCATAAGTTTTACAACGATAAGGGCTTCTTCTATCTACATACCCCAATTGTTACAGCCTCCGATGCCGAGGGTGCTGGGGCAATGTTCAGGGTTACCACCCTCGATATTGAAAACCCACCCCGCAGCGAAGACGGCAAGGTGAACTTTACCGAAGATTTTTTTGGCAAGGAAACCAACCTAACCGTATCGGGGCAGCTCGAGGGCGAACTTGGAGCGCTAGCCCTTTCGGAGATTTACACCTTTGGCCCTACCTTCCGCGCCGAGAACTCTAACACACCTCGTCACCTGGCCGAATTCTGGATGATAGAGCCCGAAATGGCATTCTACGATATTGAGGACAACATGGACTTGGCCGAGGAGTTCCTAAAGTATCTTACCAGCTACGCCCTTGAGCACTGTAAAGACGATTTGGAATTCCTAAACAAGATGTGGGATAAGGAGCTAATAGAGCGCCTAAACTTTGTAGCCAGCAACAAGTTCGTTCGCCTAACATATACCGAAGCTGTTGATATCCTCGAAAAAGCCGATCAGAAGTGGGAGTTCCCTGTTTTCTGGGGTGCCGACCTGCAAAGCGAGCACGAGCGATACTTGGTGGAGAAGCATTTCAAAAAGCCAGTAATCCTTACCAACTACCCAAAGGATATCAAGGCTTTCTATATGAAGCAGAACGACGACGGTAAAACCGTGCGTGCCATGGATGTGCTGTTCCCAAAAATTGGTGAGATTATTGGAGGATCACAACGCGAAGAGAACCTTGAGGCCCTAACCACACGTATGGCCGAGATGAATATACCCCAGGATGAAATGTGGTGGTACATTGATACCAGAAAATTTGGAAGCGCACCCCACAGCGGTTTTGGCCTAGGATTTGAGAGGTTACTCCTCTTTGTTACCGGAATGAGCAACATTAGAGATGTAATTCCATTCCCTCGTACACCTAATAATTGTGAGTTTTAACCACTAACATTACGCCTTTAAAATGCTTAAGCAAAGGTTACAACAAAAGTTACTACAGAAGCTATCGCCGCAGCAAATACAAGTAATAAAGCTGCTGGAGATACCCACCATGCAGCTTGAGCAAAGAATTAAGAAGGAGTTGGAGGAAAACCCCACCCTTGAGGAAGGGGTTAACTACGAAGATGAACAGTATCAGGAGGAGAGTGCCAACGAAGAAAAGGATAGCCAGAACGATGATGAGTTCACGCTAGAGGATTACCTGAACGACGAAGAGATACCCTCGTACCGATTATCATCAAACAACTACTCCAAAGACGATAAGCGCGAAGAAATCCCCTTTTCAACAGGAATATCGTTCCATGAGCACCTCGAGAACCAGCTTGGGCTTAGAGTCCTCGACCAGCACCAGAAGAATTTAGGGCTATACCTAATTGGCAATATTGACGACGACGGCTACTTGCGCAGAAAGCTATCGGCCATTGCCGATGATTTGGCCTTTTCGGCAGGCGTAGAAACCGATGAGGATGAGCTGGAGCAGATCCTGTACATCATTCACGATTTTGACCCCGTGGGTGTTGGCGCACGCGACCTGCAGGAGTGCCTCCTAATACAAATACAGAGCAAGGGTCAAACCGTACCTCAGGTGGCGCTTGCCCGCAAAATACTCAAGTATCATTTCGATGAGTTTACCCGCAAGCACTACGATAAGATACAGAGCAAGCTAAGCTTAAGCGACGAGCAGTTGAAAGAGGCCATTGACGAAGTACTAAAGCTTAACCCAAAGCCCGGCGGCAGCTTTCATGATCCACACAACCGCATGTCGTACCATATTGTTCCCGATTTTATACTCGACCTGGTGGATGGTGAGCTTATTCTTAGCCTTAACGCTAAAAATGTACCCGACCTCAAAATTAACAGGGAGTACTCGCATATGCTCGAATCGTACGCTGCCAACCGAAACAATGCATCAAAACAGGAGAAAGAGGCGGTTGCTTTTGTGAAACAAAAGATCGATTCGGCCAAGTGGTTTATCGACGCCATTAGGCAAAGGCAGAACACCCTGCTATTCACCATGCAGGCCATCATCGAGTACCAAACGGAGTTCTTTAAAACAGGCGACGACACCAAGCTTAAGCCGATGATTTTGAAAGATATTGCGGAGGCTACCGGGCTTGATATTTCAACCATATCGCGGGTGGCCAACAGCAAGTACATCCAGACCAACTTCGGAATATACTCACTAAAACACTTCTTTAGCGAGGGTATGCAAACCGATTCGGGCGAGGAGGTGTCTACCAAGGAGATTAAAAAAATATTACAGGATTGCGTGGGGGCAGAGGATAAGCGTAAACCGCTTACAGACGAGAAGCTAATGGATATCCTTAAGGAAAAAGGATATCCCATTGCCCGCAGAACTGTGGCCAAATATCGTGAGCAGCTTGGCATACCCGTGGCTCGGCTAAGAAAGGAACTATAGTAATTACGAGTCCACTTACAATTAATGTCAACATCTTTTAAAATATCGAGATTTTTTGCCCAAACCATTTCGGTATTGCTGCACCCTATGCTGATGCCAACCTATGGCCTGCTGGCCATCTTTATTGGCAATAACAGCATGCTGGTTTTACCCTACGATGCCAAGCGAATTATTCTCATTATTGTTGCCATTAACACGCTTGCACTTCCAATGCTTATTATACCCCTATTCAACAGGATGGGAATTATTAAGAGCATACAAATGCATGAGCATAGAGAAAGGATTATCCCCCTTGCTTTTACACTTGTTCCATACATATTTTCATTTTACTTCCTCAAGCGGCTCCCCATACTTAATGAGGTATCACTTTTTATGCTTGGGGCATCGGTTACTCTTGCCATTGCACTTATGGTTTCCATATGGTGGAAAATTAGCCTTCACATGATGGGTATTGGAGGTTTGGTAGGGTTATTCTTTGCCCTATCTACTCGCTTTTATTTTGATGTAACCTGGTATTTTATTGCTGCTGTGGTGGTTGCTGGTTTAGTTGCCTGGGCAAGGCTTGTTCTTAGCACGCACAAACCATCTCAGGTTTACACCGGGTTTATTTTAGGCTGGATTTCGGTTTCTGCATCAATTCTGCTACTTAGCTAGCAAAAGTGAATACGTTATGATCAGAGTTATCCTTATGTATGTTGCTACCTTTGTAGCAATATCATTTAACGCTATGGCACAAAACACTAACGAGCTGAAAACAGTTAGCGACGTGGAGCTGGAGAAGTTTTTGGGCGTGTGGTACGAGATTGCCCGCTTCCCCCACTCGTTTGAGCGAGATTTAGTGGGAGTAACGGCAACCTATTCGCTCAAAAAGAACGGCAACATCCGGGTGCTAAACCAGGGGTACAAAAACACCCTTGATGGGAAGGTAAAAAGTGCTAAAGCCTTTGCCAAAACCCCTAATCCAAACGAACCGGGAAGACTTAAGGTTTACTTCTTTTGGCCATTTGGCGCCGACTACCTAATTCTCGATCTGGACAAAGATTACCAATGGGCGCTTGTGGGTAGCAGCTCGCCCAACTACCTTTGGATACTAAGCCGTTCGCCCCAGATGGATGATGGGCTGTATAAATCCATCGTCGCAAAGGCCCAATCTCTTGGGTACGATATATCCAAGCTGGAACTTGTACCGCAGAAATTAGAGGAGTAGAGCATGCGTCGGGTATCGGCAAACTATATCTACACTAATGCTGGGGAGCCCATCAGGAATGGTGTTGTAGGAATTGATGATAGCGGCATCATTAAGGAGATTATTGACCACAAGGGCAAGGAGAAGGAGTACGCCCACACCGAGTTCCGCAACGGTATTATTGTACCTGGCTTTGTGAACTGCCACTGCCATCTAGAACTATCGCACCTTAGGAACAGGATAAGCAAAAATCTTGGACTGGCGGGGTTTGTTAACCAAATCCGCCATCACAGGCTAACCGGCGAAACAGTTAACGATGCAGATTTAGCAGACGCAATGAATAGCATCATAAAAAGTGGAACGGTTGCCGTTGCTGATATTTGCAATACAACCGACAGCTTTTTGGCTAAGCAAAACGCTAGAATTCACTTTGTCAACCTAATCGAGGTGGTGGGGATTGAGGGCGATAAGGCACAGTGGATCATAGATAAGGCAAGGGCAACAAAGCTAATTGCAGACGAAACCCTTGGCGCCAACAACCACCTTACACCCCACTCGGTTTACACCCTTTCGACTCCCCTACTAGAGATGCTTAGCAACGAGATTGCTACCAATGCTATTGTATCAATCCATTTTGCCGAAAGTCCCAACGAGGAGCAATTTACGGTGCAAAGAGCAGGAGGATTAACCGAGAACTACGCTAGCTGGGGTTTATCAACCCATGATGCTCCAAAAGAAAATCCGTTAGAGATTGTGAAAAGGTATCTCCCCCGCCAAGCGAATACCCTGCTTGTACACAATACATACCTTAGGCGGCAACAGGCAAACGAGCTGGCGCAACACTTCCCCAATGCCTACTTAGTTCTGTGTCCCGCATCAAATATCTATATAGAGAACTCGCTACCCGACATTCCTATGCTTATGAGCAGTGGCGTTCCCATAGCCTTGGGCACCGACAGCTTGGCATCTTCCCCCTCGCTATCAATACTCGATCAGATGAAGATTATTACCCAAGCGTTCCCAGGCATTCCGTTTACTCAGCTGCTCAACTGGGCTACCATTAATGGTGCAAAGGCTATTGGGCAGGATCGTAGGCTGGGCACTATTGAGCTGGGCAAGTCGCCGGGGTTAAACCTAATATCGCCGTTCGATTTTGCAAACAATCAACTTCTCCCCCACAGTCGGGTTATAAAACTAGCCTAGCCCAGAACCTTACCACATGAATTATGTTGTTAAACTATTGTTAACAACATTGCATTTGCTTAGGGCAAAATCTTTAATTTTTACCTTTGTACATATTTTTGAATAACCATATGGCAACATTTCTTTTTGATGAGATTATTTTTGGCCCGGTGCGTAGTCGTAGGCTTGGGGTTTCGCTGGGCGTAAACCTACTACCCACCACCACAAAGGTTTGTAGCTTCGACTGTATTTACTGCGAGTGTGGCTGGACGCAGGGCAACCAAACCGAAAAATTACCAACCCGAGAGCTTGTTAGAGACAAAATGGTTGAGCGCTTCGAGAGCATGAAGGCCAAGGGCGAAGAGTTGGATGTTATAACCTTTGCAGGCAATGGCGAGCCCACGCTACATCCCAACTTCGAGGGGGTTATTGACGACACCATTGAGCTTAGGAACAAGTATTTTCCCAGCGCACGCATTGCTGTTCTATCGAACTCTACCATGCTGCATAAGCCCAGCATTGTTAAATCGCTCTTGAAAATTGATCAAAATATCCTTAAATTAGACTCAGGTTTCGACGAGACCATCCAGCTGCTCAATCAGCCTCATAGGCACACCACAGCCGAGGAGGTAATTAAACACCTAGAGCAATTTGATGGTAATTTTATTTTGCAAACCATGTTTGTAAGGGGGAGCCACAAGGGTCGGGAGGTAAATAACACCACCGATGCGGAGGTCGACAAGTGGCTATCGGCGGTAAAAAGGCTTATGCCAAAGGAGATTATGATTTACACCATTGCGCGCGATACGCCAGCCGATACGCTTAGCAAGGTTCCTATTGATGAGCTAGAGGCAATTGCAAAAAAGGCAAGGGATTTAGGTATACCAGTACAAGTTTCGGGATAATATGTTAAAGATTAATGGGAATGAGCGAGTTTTAATAAGCCCCCTGGGATGGGGGCTTGGACACGCCACGCGTTTAATTCCAATTATTTCCGACCTCACTGAGCGAGGATGCTCCGTTGTGATTGCAGCCGACCTGCCATCCAACGAGTTGCTCCGCGTTCGCTTTCCTGAGCTGGAGTATATTCACTTCCCTTCGATAAACATCAAGCTTTCGCGTCGTCGCCTTAAAATTGTAAGGCTTTTTCAAATTGCCATTCGTTTCTTCCTGTTGACCTACAGGGAACACAAGCAGATTAAGAAGCTTGTAAAGGAGTACATGATCGATATTGTGATATCGGATAACCGCTATGGATTGTGGGGTGCTACAGAACAATCGGTACTTATTACGCATCAGCTAAAAATACTTTTCCCTGCACCCTTTAAATGGGCAGAGTTCCTTGGTAGGTGGTACGTTAAACGGTATGCCGAGAAGTACACCGAGTGCTGGGTTCCTGACAGGCCTCTAGGCTTCCGTTTTTCGGGTGAGCTGTCGAGCCCACGTAGTCTACCCAGCAATATTGAGTATATTGGAATCCAGTCGAGGTTTTCGGATATTGAAGTGGAAAGGGTAGAATCGGAGTGGGACTTTGTAGGCATTGTATCGGGGCCACCACCCCAACGCGATATTTTTGAGCAAATACTAATCAGCATAGCCAACAGGCTTAAGCTTAAGGTGCTAATATTTCAGGGATTGCCGCTAGGCCCACGCTTGGCCCGAACCGTTGGCAACGCAACCCTTGTGTCGCATCTCCCCGACGACCAAATGGCGCAAGCCATCATCTCGGCAAAGCTGCTAATCTGCCGATCGGGGTACAGTACCATTATGGACTTAGTTGCACTTAATCGCTCGGCAGTAATTGTACCCACCCCGGGGCAATCAGAGCAGGAGTACTTGGCTAAATACCTGGCAAGGCACAATCTGTTTATTAGCATTCCTCAAAGCCGACTGTTAAGCCTTACCCTAGCTAATTACAGGCAGTTGGCTAGTGCAAACAAGCCAAAATAGCGGCTAGTTGACAAACTATTTTTGCTCTTCCAGTACAAAACGTTTAACTTAGCGTATCTTTTACAAGACAACGAAATGCTCAAACGATTTTTTCTGCTGCTTATTGACCTTATCCTCTTCTTTGCTGGATTCTGCTTGAGCATTGCTTTTAAGCCAAACGACCTGGAGTACTACATCGAGGGCTACTCAATCCCGCTAATAATCTTTGTGTTTGCCTGGGGGATCTCCTCCATTGTAATTGGAAAGTTTGTATTGGCTGGCAAAGACTTTTCGCCTGTATTTAAGCGCATAATAATTAGCAACTTGGTAACGCTGGCCGTTGTTACTACCATAATGTTTTTCTTTTACAGCTACTCCTTTTCAAGAATAATTGTGCTGGGCACCATTGGCTTTGCCACTCTGCTTGAGGTTTTTGCCTATGGCATTTGGTTTCTTATTAAGCAAAGCCATGAGATAAGGGAAATGCCTCTTTCCAATAGGCGAATGCATATAACTCACCCACCAATTGTTCAGATAGAAGATACCGGTGCTAAGGTTGATTTTGCTCGTAAAAAAGCCATCCGGCGTACCATTGTCGATGAGCTGGGTTTGGATGTTTACGCATACATCAGCCGAGCCATTAATCTAAATGTCGAATCGACCCTGATTGTCTCTACTACAACAAGGTTCAATATTGATAATCAACCCGCCCACTTTTTCAACACCATTGTAAACCTTAAGCGTGTAAACGATATTCGGTGGATAAATAAGTTTTTCGAGTCGGTTAACGACAAGCTCCCCAAAGGCGGGGTCTACGTTTGCATGGCCGAAACCAAGGACTTGCGTAAGCGAAGAATTCTAAGGAAGTATCCCCCAGTATTCAACTACATCTACTACACCTTCGATTTCATCATCAAAAGGGTAATGCCCAAGTTTAACCTTACCAAGGGGATATACTTTTTTCTAACCCGGGGGGAGAATCGTGTGCTATCAAGAGCGGAACTTCTGGGTAGGCTCTACTCCTGCGGATTTGAGGTGCTAAACGAAGAGTTTATTGGAAACCATCTATACGTAATATGCCGAAAAGTTAAGTCGCCAGCCTACGACATGGAGGCAACCTACGGCCCACTAATTAAGCTCCGCAGGGTAGGTAAGAGTGGAAAAGAGATTAAGATTTACAAGATGCGAACCATGCACCCCTATGCCGAGTATCTGCAGGAATATGTTTACCAAAAGCACGACCTACAGGATGGAGGGAAATTTAAAGACGATTTCAGAATATCAACCGTTGGTAGAATAATGCGAAGGTTATGGATTGATGAGCTTCCCTCGCTTATAAACCTATTTAAAGGGGATTTAAAAGTTGTGGGGGTACGTCCACTTAGCCGCCACTACTTTAGCCTATACACAAAAGATTTACAGGAGAAAAGGATTAAGTATAGGCCAGGGCTGGTCCCTCCATTTTACGTGGATAATCCCAAAACCCTCGATGAGATTATGGCTTCGGAGAATAAGTACCTCGATGCCTATGCAAAACACCCATTATGGACCGACATCAAGTACCTTTTTGTGGCAGCATATAACATAATTTTCAAACGGTATAGGAGCGGGTAGGGAATGTAAAATGTAAAGTGATAAATGTAGAAGTTAGAAGAGGGAAGACAGAAGACGCCTGCCTCGTGAGACTGCCGCACTTTGGCAGGATAACGAGGGAAGACAGGAGACAGGAGAGGGAAGACAGAAGACAGGTGACAGAAGAGGGAGGAAGGAAGACAGTGGAAGAAAAGTGTCAACCCACACCCCAATCATACAACCTATTTGCTGACGTCCCGCCTGACCACAGTAGTCGGGCAGGCAGGCAGGCAATCAACCAACCAATCAATCAATCATTCATTCAACCTGCCTGCTGACGATAGTCAGGCAGGGTCAACCAATCAATCCAAATGATCCCAAAACATCAATTAGAGCTAACCGTTCGCGATTACGAGTGCGACCTGCAGGGCATAGTGAACAATGCCGTTTACCTCAACTACCTTGAGCATGCTCGCCACACTTACTTGCTAGAGCGCAATATCGATTTTGCCAAGCTGCACACCGAAGGTGTTGACCTTGTGGTACACCGTATTGAGATTGATTACAAACAATCGCTAACCAGCGGCGACAGGTTTCAAATTACCTCCTCGATGCGCAGGGAAGGACACCTAAGGGTAATATTTGACCAAGAAATTGTGAGGCTACCCGATATGAAACCCGTGGTGAAGGCGAAGGTAACAGGTGTAGGTGTTCGTAATGGTCGCCCAATGCGGGTAAGCGATATTGCAGGATTCCAAGAGTTGGATTAGTTTTCCTTGTCCTTATTGGCAACCAGCAGATAAAGGTTTTTATCCTCTAGAAAAAGATAGCCCTGCTCGTAGCAAAAGTAGTAGGTAAAACCTTTTTGAGTTGTGTAGGTATGGGTATGGTAAGTAAAGTTAAAGCCATTGGTTAGAAGCGTTTCGCGGGTTACCATCGTTTTCCCCGATTGCTTATTTAGCTCCTCAAGCACTCGCCTATTCTTCCTAAGAATATTATTGATATTGCGAACCGTATTGGTTGCATCGCTATTCAACTTATTGTTATAGGTATTACGGCACTGATCGGAGCAGAACTTCTTATCGGAACGACCAATAATCCTGTCGCCGCACTCGGGGCAAACCCTGTAATCCTTATCGTTGCTGGCTGTCATGGCAAACAAGGTTAATCATTAGCCTCTACACTAAATGGTTACATACAAATATAGCAAAAATGTAATTACGCAGAACCAAACAATTTTAAACGGGTTAACCTTAATTATGACGAAAAGCAATATTTTAAACAAATGTTTACCTACTTTTGCAGCAATACAATTTACAATATAATTCGATGAGAGAACTTAAAATTGGCGGCATAACCATTCCCGTGCCGATTATTCAGGGTGGAATGGGTGTAGGAATATCCCTATCGGGTCTTGCAGCGGCGGTAGCCAACGAGGGCGGCGTAGGCGTTATTTCTGCAGCTGGGCTAAGCCTTGTGCACAGAAATCCGGCACTCGATTTTATTCAGGCAAATATTGAAGGGCTAAAAACAGAAATTAGACTAGCCAAGGAAAAGACCAAAGGAATTATTGGGGTTAACATCATGGTGGCCATGTCGAACTTTGCCGATTTGGTGAAGACGGCAATATCCGAAAAGGCCGATATCATATTCTCTGGCGCAGGACTACCTCTCGATCTACCAAAATTTTTGCAAGCCGACAGCATCACCAAGCTGGTACCCATCGTATCGTCGGGTAGAGCAGCAAAGATTATCTGCGAGAAATGGAAATCGCTATACAACTACCTCCCCGATGCCATTGTGGTTGAAGGGCCAAAGGCTGGTGGTCACTTAGGATTTAAAGGCAATCAGCTCGACGACCAAAAATTTTCGCTTGAGGAGCTGGTAACCGACGTTGTGCGCGAGGTGAGTGTTTTTGAGCAAACCTACGGACAAGAGATATCTGTTATAGCTGCCGGAGGAATATACAACGGTCAGGATATCTTCAACATTATGCAGCGTGGTGCTCGTGGTGTGCAGCTGGGAACCCGCTTTGTTACCACACAGGAGTGCGATGCATCGGAAAAATTTAAGATGGCCTACGTTAATGCCACAGCCAGCGATATAGAAATTATTCAAAGCCCTGTTGGGATGCCCGGCCGTGCCGTAAGGAATAGTTTTATTGATAAAGTGCGCGATGGGCTTAAGCGCCCAATTAAATGCCCTTTCCAGTGCATTAGAACCTGCGATGTATCGAGCAGCCCCTACTGTATTATAACTGCACTATACAACGCCTACAAGGGGAACATGAAAAGTGGTTACGCGTTTGCTGGTGCCAATGCATACTTGGCCGATAAAATATCGACAGTTAAAGATGTTTTTAGCGAGCTAAAAACCGATTTGCAAGCAGCGGTTAAGGCCTTTGAGGAGAAAATTAAGTAAATGCATACATCTTTTTAAATATCCAAAAACCGCCTCTAGGGGCGGTTTTGTTTTTCTAGGGCACCGGTTAGCTGGTTGTAAACACGGGTAGTTTCATCACTGCTCTTAAAGTTAAGAATAACCTTACGGTTCATATGGTCGGTAATCTGTATAAAAGGCGGATTTAACGACCGAAGGTAAAGGCGGCTCTCGCCAACCCCATCGAGCTTAAAATGCCCCTTATTTATGCCTCCCAGGCTAAACCCATTAGTCCGCTTCGTAATCGTAGGTAAGTTATCAGCAAGCTCTACTGCCTGCATCCCTTCATAGTAAAGTTTAACACCATACATCCCCTTTATCTCCATATAGTGAGGATTAATGCTCGCCTTGTGGGGCATGATTCCCAGCACAATAATCACTGCAAAAGTTACAGCCATTATACCCGATACAACCCAACGTGCAACCCTGATTCCTGTTAGCTTTGTGGTTGAGTGATTATGATTATACCGTTGGGCCAAGAGCACCATTATTATAGCCCCACCAAAAATGGTTAGGGGGTATACTGCATTGGCCACCATCGACATACCCAACCGCTCGAATAGATACGTGCCAAGTAAAATGGCAACGCCCATAGTTACTAGGGCATTTCGCATTAGGCTCGACAAGCCCTTTATATCGACCTGAGCACGCTCCTTGGAGCTCATGGTGTTATATCCGGCAATAAGCATAGGGAAAGCCTTTACCAAAAACCCTAAGGCCACTAGCAAAACGGAAACGATAAGAATGTGGGTGTCCATTATAAGTAAGATTACTGTTGGTTAATAAGCTATTTGCAAGATGCTAAAAAACTGTTTAAATTTTACCTAAAATATTGGTTGTAAATTACCACGGGCTTCAGCCCGTGGATGAGAATAAGGCGTTAACTTGGCTTTAGCCAAATAAACTACTCCCTTATTGGGCCTGTTTGCCAGGCAGGCTAAAGCCCAGAACCCGTTTTTGTGCGTTATGCTACCAATAAAAAAAAGTCGCACAACTCCCGTTGTGTAGCCTTTGCGATAGCAAAATCTTTGCCTCGGTAGTACTTGTTACGAGTAGGCTAAGTTTGCAAGGATAGCACGACGGCTGTGCAACCGCCGCCGAACGGGGGGAGGCTGCCGCACGACTCCTGTCGTGTGGTTTTTGCAATAGCAAAAAATTTAGCTCCGTTACCACGCGTGAGGACACGCGCGGTAGCAAGGGGGTGTCCATTATAAATAAGATTACTGTTGGTTAATAAGCTATTTGCAAGATAATAAAAAGGCTGTTCACAATTTCAAAATATATTTTTATTAATCTATACCATTAGGCTATATATCAATGCCTTAATTGCATTCCAAAGGTATGCCAACCTTACCTCTCCATAGCACGGCTCCGCAATTCCTTTGGCATCTTTTCGATGGCATAGCGTAATGCCGTGCGGGGCATGATTGATTTATTCCTAACCACGTACTCAAAAATCGCCTGCTGGTTTGCTTCACTTGCGGCTTTAAGCATCCAGCCATACCCTTTTTGCACCAAATCATCCTTATCTAACAGTAAAATATCGGCAATACCTAGGATTTCGTTTAAAAATTTACCCTTTCGGGCTGGTATAATCAGGCTCACGGCCGCTGCTCGGCGCATCCATCTGTTTTCCGATCGAGCAAAGTCTTGTAATTTGGCCAAATAATCGGGATACATCTCGATAAATTCGCCTACCGTATGGTTACACAACGTGTCGCATGATGCCCAGTTGTTTACATGCTTATTTATCCATTTCTCGAATACAGAAAAGTCGACGGGTTCGTAATTTCTACGAATATTGTACGACCAATTGCACGCAATAAACGATTCCTCAAGCATTCCCGATTGCCATAAAACATCGCAAAGCGCAAATATCTCCATCTTTGATTTTGAGGCAATATGCTTAAAGTGCTCTTTACTAATCCGGTTTACGGTGGGCACCTTAACTCCATAGTAGCTAATCTTCTCTTTAAAGAACTTTTGGCTGGTGACCCTAGTTTTTTCATCAACACTGTTTTTGAGGTCGATTCGAATTTTGGCTATTACATTTTCCATAACGAACTGCTGTGTTGGTCAATCAACAATTTTAAAGGTGATGCTAAACAGGTTTGTAGCTGGGGTAAACACGCTTTGGCGTAGCAGCAATCGAACACTCCACCTTGCTAGTACTACCAATTACCCTCTCTGGCTATTGTTGATTAGGAATATAAAATCTCTTTTTCAAAAAGCACTCAACAGCAAATTCGCTGGCATCGAAATGGGGCTTTGGTACTTTTAGGGGTTCGACCCATATCCACAACTCACACTTGTCCTTTTCCATTATCGTTGGTGTTCCTTGAAACTGATTAGCATATAAAATAATTGAAACATAATGCACTTTCTCATTACGGTATGTCCTGAGATTGTTTGTAATTGCAATTACGCTGGGCGAGAATATTTGAAGGCCAGTCTCTTCAAATATCTCCTTAGTAGCAGCCTCCTCAAATGTTTCTCCTAGCTCAAGGTGTCCACCAGGAATTGAATACAATGGGGAGTGACTCCCTTTGCGTTTCCCCACAAGGATTTGACCCTCCTTGTTCTCGATAATCACTCCAACTCCTACTTTGGGTCTCTCCATCTTTTGTTGTTTTATGGTAAAATACTAGTAAGGATATTGAAAACCAAATTAATAATAGTTTTGCTTTAAGGGATACGCTAACCACATCAACTAGCTTAGCATTGCTAACAATCCCCGTTCGGCTGCGGCGCGCCGCAGCCGAATATATCTTGGTAGGCTCCCGCTATTTGCGGGACAAGCTGTAACAAATTTACGAAGTTAACTCTTTTTGCTTTTGCAGGCAATGGTCGCTGGTAGAGCCTGCTGGTGACAGACTGGCTCAGGTGCATCCTACCTTAGGCCGGTAACCCTGGGCCGAACTGGGGTAAATAAAACTAGTTAAAAAACTCAATTGAAAGTCGAGGGATAAAAGTTTTGAACATCTCTTTGTTGATCTGGCTTGCAAGCTCTTTGGCAAAGCTTTGGTTTGTGTGTTGGCTTCCCGATGAATCGGGACAAGCTGTGGGGCTTTGGCAATGTGTGCAATGTGGGTCGGCAGAATTTCAAATTTTTTGTGCGGTGGGTAAAAAAAATTAAAACACATTCGGGTCGGCAATGGGTGTCGGATTATTTGTCTGTCAGTTTCGTTTTTCATTTCAAGTTTATTATTCCATTTTCATTGTCAATTTGCTGTGTCGTTGTCTTTTCTCCGCTTGTGCATAACTCCTTTATACCAACCCAAAATATATCCTCAAACAATAAAGTTTGTTGTAACAGCATACCAGTTGTAAACCTACACAATATTTTCAATTAAATCAATACGCTGTAAGCACCAGCCTGCTTGAGGGAAACGCCAGCGAACATAACTATATTCTCCAAAAATCTGAACTCAAGGTATAACAACCACTGCCTGCTCAGCCCTGCAAAAAGCAACTGCTCTTTTCCTTCTCCAATCTATACAACCCAATAAATCTTCGTACTTTTGTAAGGGAGTAGTTAAATACAAAAGCAGGTAAAACCAATATACCTTCAATTTGCCTAAAAAAGTTAACGAAGCCCAGAACTTCAAGCACTTAACCAGTCTGCCAAAGGGCAAGCGCTAAACTATAAACTATAAACACCTCATAAAATATGTCTGATAAAAAACTCCTAGTTCTCGATGCCTACGCCCTGATATACCGCGCCTACTTTGCCTTTATTAGCCGCCCCATAAAAACCAGCAAGGGGCAGAACACCTCGGCAATTTATGGTTTTACCAAATCGCTACTCGATGCGCTCAAACGGTTCGACCCCACACATATTGCCGTGGCTTTCGACATCTCGGGCAAAACATTCCGCTCCGAGCTGTACCCCGAGTACAAGGCCAACCGGCAGGAAACGCCAGAGGATATCCGTTCGGCAGTGCCCGTAATTAAGGAGATTGTTCGTGCCATGAATATCACCATACTCGAAATGCAGGGCTACGAGGCCGATGATATTGTGGGCACGCTGGCCAAACAGGCCGAGCCGTTGGGTTTTGATGTGATGATGATGACCCCCGACAAGGACTACGGCCAGCTACTTACCGACAAGGTGGTGATGGTAAAACCCTCGCGCAGCGGTGCCGATATTGAAACGGTTACCGCAGCCGATTTCTGTATGAAGTATGGCATAGAGAACCCTGCTCAATTTAAAGATATCCTTTCGCTGTGGGGCGACACATCCGATAATATTCCCGGTGTACCGGGCATTGGTGAGAAAACCGCCGCCAAGCTAATTGCACAGTACGGTTCCATTGAAGAGATTTACAAGAATATTGATGAGCTATCGAAGGGGCAACGCGAGAAGCTGCTTGAAAACAGGGAGCTGCTAGATATGGCCAGAATACTGGTTGAGATAAAGACCGATGTTCCCGTTGATATCGATTTTGAGAAATTGCAGCGCACCCAGCCCAATGCCGAGGAGCTAAAGAGGCTTTTCGATGAGCTGGAGTTCCGCACCCTGATGCGCGATGTGTTTGGCGAAGCCAAGCCGCAGGAAAAACCCAAGCCCGTGCAAACCTCGCTTTTCGGCGACGCCGATTTTGCGGTTCCCGCAACCGAACCCTCGCTAAAAACCATTAACGATGTGCAGCACAGCTACACGCTAGTTGATACCGATAAGGATATTGATGCGCTTATCGAAAAGCTAATGGCAGTAAAGGAGTTCTGTTTCGATACCGAAACCACTGGGCTTGAGCATCACACATCGAAGCTGGTGGGCATTTCATTTTCTGTTGATGCCTTAACGGCTTGGTACGTACCCATTCCAACCGACGAGGCCAAGGCCAAAGCAATTCTCGAAAAGTTTAAACCTCTTTTCGAGAACGATAAGATTGCCAAGGTGGGGCAAAACATTAAGTTCGATTTGCTCATGCTGAAGTACTACGGCATTGAGCTGCGGGGCAAGCTTAACGATACCATGCTGGGGCACTACCTGCTTGAGCCCGATATGCGCCACAACCTAAACATCTTGTCAGAAAATCTTTTGGGCTACAAGCCCATTGAGATCGAGGAGCTGATTGGAAAGAAGGGAAATCGGCAGCTTAACATGCGCAATATCGACCCGCAAAAAATTGCTGTGTACGCCGTCGAGGATGCCGATTTGGCCATGCAGCTCAAGAAAATACTTTGGGAACGATTGGATACAGAAAATCTAACCGAGCTATACTATAAGCTCGAAGAGCCCCTGATAAAAGTGCTGGCACAAATGGAATACGAAGGGGTATCAATTAACACGCAGGCACTTAACGATTACGCCGTTGAGCTCAACAAGGAACTAATAAAACTCGACTCAGAAATTAAGGAGATGGCTGGCGTGCCCGACCTCAACGTATCATCGCCCAAACAGCTGGGGGAGGTTCTGTTTGAGCGTATGAAGATTGCCCCCGATGCCAAGCGCACCAAAACCAAGCAGTACTCCACCAGCGAGGAGGAGCTGATGAAGTACGCCGACAGGCATCCCATAGTTGAAAAGATACTCGATTTTCGCTCGGTCAAGAAGTTATTATCAACCTATGTGGAGGTATTGCCCACGCTTATCAACAAGAAAACGGGTAAGATTCACGCCTCGTTTAATCAGGCGGTTGCCTCAACGGGTAGGCTTAGCTCCAACAATCCCAACCTACAGAATATCCCCATCCGCGAGGAACGAGGAAGGGAAATCCGCAGAGCGTTTATCCCCTCGGGCGATGAATACACATTCCTCTCGGCCGACTACTCGCAGATTGAGCTGCGCCTAATGGCGCACGTTAGCCAGGACGCATCGATGCTAGAGGCATTCCAAAGCGGCGAGGATATTCACGCAGCTACAGCAGCAAAAATCTTCAAAGTACCACTAGCCGACGTAACCCGCGAGCAGCGAAGCCGAGCCAAAACCGCCAATTTTGGGATGATTTACGGCATATCGGCCTTTGGGCTATCGCAACGGTTGGGCATTAGTCGCACCGAGGCAAAAGAGCTAATCGATGGGTATTTTGATACATACAAAGGCGTAAAAGCCTATATGGATAGCTGCGTTGAGCAAGCTCGCAAGAAGGGTTACGTGGAGACCATCTTTGGGCGCAAGCGCTACCTGCCCGATATCAACTCGAATAACCAAACCGTTCGAGGATTGGCCGAGCGCAACGCAATAAACGCACCCATACAGGGTTCGGCTGCCGATATCATTAAGGTGGCCATGATATCAATCCACAACAAGATCCTGGAGCAGAGCCTTAAAAGCCGAATGATTATCCAAGTGCACGACGAATTGAACTTTGATGTGTACAAGCCCGAGCTGGAAACCATGAAGGCACTTCTGAAGGATTGTATGGAAAATGCTATTAAACTATCTGTTCCGCTAGAAATTGATATGGGTGTGGGCGATAACTGGTTGGAGGCGCATTAAGTTAACCCGTCAGGGTGCGAAGCTCCTGACGGCGTTAACGGAGCACCAAATAAAAAAAAGGACTGACTCTTGGGGCGAACTTCTCAGCGCTGGGAAGCCCTACTAAGGGCAGGTAAACTGACAGGATTCGTTGATATACAACTATAATAAACGCTGACAGTTTTACCTGCCACTGGCAGGGCCTAACGGCGCTGTCAGGTTTATTGGAAGAGTTAACCCGTCAGGGTGCGAAGCTCCTGACGGCGTTAACGGAGCACTAAATAAAAAGACACTAACAGGGTCTGACGACGCTGTCAGGTTTATAGTTAATATTTTGCTCCGGGAGCCGATGCAGAAAAGTACTGAACCTTTTGTCCAACAATATCAGATAATAGATTATCGGCCAATCGGCTAGCGCCTAAACGTAGCCACTTATTGTTAAGCCACTTTTCGCCAAGAATCTCCTCAACAATTGAGTAGAACATGATGGCATCGGGGGCTGTGGTCATACCTCCTGCCGGCTTAATGCCTACCATTCGTCCGGTTGCATCGTAGTAATCCTTAGCGGCTTGACACATAACGTAAAGCGCCTCTGGGGTGGCTGCCACATCAATTTTACCTGTTGATGTTTTTATAAAGTCGGCACCAGCCTCCATGGCGAGGAACGAAGCCAAACGAATATCGGAAAGCGATGGCATTGCACCTGTTTCGAGGATAACCTTTACCTGCGCATCGCCTGCCACCTCTTTCATCTGCTGCAATTCAGAAAACACAGTAAAGTAATCGCCCTCAAGGAAATAACCTAGCGAGATTACCACATCGAGCTCATCGGCACCCATTTCGAGGCACATTTGGCACTCGGAGAGTTTTATATCGATAAACGTTTGCGAAGCAGGAAAACCAGCAGCCACCGAGGCAATTTTAACATCTTTGGCTGTTAGCGTATTCCTTACCGACGACACTAGGCTTGGATATACACAAATAGCAGCCACATTAGGTACCCCTTCGAATTTCTGGGATAACTCATTTACCCGCTGGGCAAACAACTCGCCACGCTCAATGCTATCGGTTGAGTTTAGGGTTGTTAGATCAATCAAGCTAAAGCACCTCTTTAGCAACTCCTTATCGTTTACTCTGCCATTTACTTTTGCTTTTATTGCATCTAGAGCTTTGGCTACCGCTTTATCGTCAACCTCTACGTTGAACTTTTCTTCAAATGACATATTCATACACGTTGTTTTTACTTTGATTTGCAAAGATAATACACTTATTAGCAAAACCCGATGCCAACATGTTACTTTAGCTTGGGATTATCTATATGACGTGTTGCATCGCGGGTATTCCGTTTGTGAAAAGCCTCCTCCATAGCTTTTTGCAAATCGACTCCTGTTTGGTTGGCCAAACAAACGAGAACAAATAGAACATCAGCCATCTCTTCGACAATATTGCAAGCACTCTCTCCCTCCTTAAACGACTGGTCGCCGTATGTGCGGGTAATTATCCGGGACAGCTCCCCCACCTCCTCCATTAAAACGCCCAAATTGGTGAGCTCGCTAAAGTAGCGAACGCCCTTGGTTTGTATCCAATTATCAACCTGCGCCTGCAGCTGACTAAGCGTTAAGTTCTCCATCAATCCTTATTTTTGGTATCAATAATTAGGGTCACAGGGCCATCATTCTTTAAGTCAACCAGCATCTTCGCACCAAATATTCCCTCATTAACTGTTAGTTGCGATTGTCGCCTTAACTTATCGATAAGCTGATGATAAAGGGGGATTGCTACTTCGGGGCGCGCCGCTTTTATGTACGATGGTCGGTTCCCCTTCTTGGTTTTGGCATGCAAAGTAAACTGGCTCACCACGAGAAACTCCCCGCCAACCTCTGTAATGGACAGGTTCATCACCCCATCGTTATCATCGAAAACCCTAAGACTGCAGAGCTTGTTAACCATCCAATCTATATCGTTATCAGCATCAGCCTCCTCAAAACCAACTAGTATTAGCAACCCCTTGGCAATGGAGCCAACTACCTCACCATTAACTGTAACCGAAGCCTCCGAAACTCTTTGTAATACTACCCTCATTACTTATTGCAATTCTATTAACTAAACATGTGCGAAGCAATAACCTGGTCAAACCCAACCCCACCATTCGCATAAATTTTGGACACCAAATGAAATTCCATTACATTGAAAGTGGAAATATCTAACAAAAATGGTTCAAAAACCTTTTCAATCCAATTTTCGGAGAGCAAAAAAACAAAAGGTTACTATATTTGCCAACTAATTGGTAAACGGTTACAAGTTGATGGGTAATATTACAGGACATATACGCTCGATCGCATACTCCCCAAAACCTTTGGACCACCTGTCCTTTCAGCCAGATACCATACCAAAGCCCCAATCCAAGGATACACTTGACACCAAGCATGAGGGGATAAACCCTTTATTCCTTCTAATCGAAAGAAAAACTCAAGAGGTTGAGACCATTAAAGAGCAGGCAGAGAAACCTGCTGCACCTGTGGTTCGGCGACCAACTATTCCCAAGGTTGACACCACTTGCTACATTTGTAGGGAGGGTGAGCATCAATCGCTACACGCAATAGTTGATCAGGGGACAGGGATGAGCTCACAACCCTTTGTTGAGCATATGCTATACGACGCAAGCTACTACAACAGCTATGTACACACTAACCAACAGGTTTTTATTGAAACCATTCCAGGAAAACCAACAAATGGTATCCATATAAAGCCAATTGAGCAAGCTGATGCTAGCTATGGTTGGCTTTTTTTTCCAATGATGGTTGTGCTGATAATAACAGTGTTCATAAAATTTTACTTTTCAAAACACATCAACGGGCTATTTAAGGGGGCTGTTTTTTTCCATATAGGCAAAAAAACGCTACAGGAGAACACCATTACCTTGAATCGGTTTTTTAGGATGCTCGACACAGTCCTCCTTGTTTCGCTGCCAATAGCTGCCATTCAAGCGATAATCATAACCGATTCGGAAAATTTCACCCCCAAGCAATTTCCTGTTTTTGCGCTGTATGTTTCTTTTGGTTTTTTGGTGTATCGAGCATTTCGTTTTATTTCCAACAGATCCATTGGCTTCATATCGAACCAGAGACAAGCAATGGTTACGCTCCATATCAACCAGCTAATTTACGAAAGGATTTTTGCCTTGCTGCTAATACCTCTAAACCTATTGATGCTATACTCATCGGCAGATGCTAAAGCAGTTTTCCTATTCCTATCGTTTGGGGTCTTTGGGTTTTCTGTGGTATTACGACTCTTCAGAACTGCACAGGTTTTTCTTTTTAACGGATTTTCAATGTTCTATTTATTTTTATATCTTTGTGCCCTCGAAATTATCCCCATACTGATTGTTATCAATGAGTTTTTTTAGGGGATAACGTGTTGTTGAATAAAACATCTATGACCTTGAAGATCAAAAAGATTATCGTATCGCAACCCGAACCCCAAAGCGAAAAGTCACCCTACCTCGAGCTAATCAATAAGTACAACCTAAAGATTGATTTTCGGCCATTCATTCAGGTCGATGGGGTTCCATCAAAAGAGTTTCGCCAACAGCGAATTGATATTCTTCAGCATACCGCTGTAATCTTCACCAGCCGCACAGCCATTGATCATTTCTTTAGAATTTGTGATGAGGTACGTGTTACTGTGCCCGAAACCATGAAGTACTTTTGTATAACCGAGGCTGTTGCACTTTACCTACAGAAGTACATTGTGTATCGTAAGCGGAAGATTTTTTACGGGCAGGGAACCTTTGCGCAGCTAATGGATGTTATAAATAAGCATAAATCCGAGAAGTTTTTGGTTCCCCTATCGGATATGCATAAGGCCGAAATACCCAAGTCGCTTGACAAAGCAAAAGTTAAATACACTAAGGCTATACTATACCGCACAGTAAGTAGCGACCTGTCGGATCTGAAAGACATCTACTACGATATCATTGTTTTTTACAGCCCAAGTGGGATAAAATCGCTTTTTAAGAATTTCCCCGATTTTGTTCAGGGCGACACAAAAATAGCAGCGTTTGGCCCCACCACCGCAAAGGCAGTAAAGGATCATAAGTTACGCCTCGACATTCAGGCACCAACGCCAGCGTGCCCAAGCATGACCCAAGCGCTCGATGAGTTTATCAAAAAGTTTCATAAGGATAATAAGTAGGCCAATACCCTACAGTAATTGTACACTGGGAATTCCCACACCCAAATCCATCGAAACGCACCATTGGCTGGGACAAATATCAATGGCAAAACCATGAAGCCATTAGGTTTTCCAAAAAGCGAGCGGCTCTGCAGCAAGAAAAGCATTGATAAAATTTTTGCTCAAGGTCAAAGCGTATTCTCATACCCCATCAAGGCCAGTTTTACCGTTGAACCACTAGAGCTTAACGAGCCAACGACACAGGCTCTTTTTGTGGTTCCCAAAAAAAAGTTTAAACGGGCAGTACACCGAAATGCCATTAGGCGAAGGGTGCGCGAAGCATACCGCCTAAACAAAAGCATACTGCACGATTGGTGCACCCAAAACCAGCGGCAAATTAAAGTTGCTTTTATATATGTGGCATCGGAAAAGTTAAGCTTTGAACAAATACAAACGGCAATCGTTAAACACTTCGCTTTGATTATCGACTCGCAAAACAGCAATTTAAGATGAAGATCATCGGAAAAGCATTGGTGTTTATACTCTCGTTACCCATTAGGGCATACCAGCTATTTATTAGTCCACACACGCACGCCAGCTGCCGCTACTACCCCACCTGCTCCACCTATTGCCTCGAGGCGCTAAAAAAGCATGGACCATTTAAGGGCTTATGGCTTTGCATAAAACGTATTGCCAGCTGCAACCCTTGGGGTGGACACGGATACGACCCAGTTCCCTAAGCAAAGGATATCATTCACTAATTTTAGCTCAAAACGCATAGGGAGGCTTACTAATTGGATTAATATTTGCTTACTTTGCTCTCTGTTACAAAACAAACAAGCACTATGGCCAGCATAAAACCCAGATTTAAAAAGATTTCCATTGCACTTGTTGCAACCATTATCGTGGTGGGTACCTTATCGTTCAGCTCTGTAGACTTTAAGGTATCGAAAAGCCTCGACACCTTTTTTGCATTCTTCAGAGAGGTTAGCATTTTTTATGTGGATAAGCCAGATCCCGAAAAGTTGGTAAAAGTGGCCATCGATGCAATGCTGGAGTCGCTTGACCCCTACAACGAGTTTATCCCCGAGGAGGACAAGGCCGAGCTTGAGTTTCAAACAACAGGCGAGTACGGTGGTATGGGCGCACTTATTCGCCAAAGTGCCGATTATCCTATTATTGCCGAGGTTTATGAGGGAAGCCCAGCTCACGGTGCAGGCCTTCGTGCGGGCGACAGAATACTTGAGATTAATGGCACCAGCGTGATGGAGCAACCTGTGGATAGGGTAAGCAAAATGCTTAAGGGAATTCCAAAAACAGATCTGAACCTAGCAATACAACGATACCCCAATCCCGACTCACTTACATTCAGCTTTAAGCGCGATAAGATTCACATACCCAGCGTACCCTATCACGGGATGATCTCTGATCAAATAGGCTACATTAGGCTAGCTAACTTCACCACCAATTGCCATAAGGAGGTGGAAAAAGCCCTAAAAGAGCTGAAATCGAAGGGTAATGCGCAAGGAATAGTTTTCGATTTAAGAGGAAACCCCGGTGGGCTCCTGCATGAAGCAATTCGTATTGTTAACCTATTTGTCCCTAAGGATGAGCTGGTGGTTTATACCCAAGGTCAAATAAAAGAGTTCGACCAGGAGTACAAAACCACTTCGCGTCCGGTTGACACAAAAATCCCGCTTATTGTTCTTGTGGATAGGGTTTCGGCATCGGCATCGGAGATTGTGGCGGGTGCACTTCAGGATCTCGACAGGGCAGTAATTATTGGCGAAAGAACCTTTGGAAAGGGATTGGTGCAAGCCACAAGGCCACTACCCTACAACGCCCAGCTTAAAATAACCACAGCAAAGTATTACATCCCCAGCGGAAGGTGTATTCAGGCAGTCGACTTTACTCAACGAGCCGACGACGGAAGAATATCCTTTATACCCGACTCACTGATATCCGAATTTAAAACCCGCAATGGACGAATCGTTCGCGATGGGGGTGGCATAACACCCGATGTGGACTACTCGGCATCGATGTATAGCCGTTTATCGACCGTGCTATATGCCCGAAATCACCTTTTCGATTTTGCTACGCATTTTCACTCTCTGCACGACACCATCGCCAAACCCAGCTCCTTTAATATCAGCGATAAGCAGTATAATGATTTTATGACATACCTCAACGACATTAATTTTGAGTACGAGAGCCAAACAGAATCCATTCTAAAGGATATGATTAGAGCATCGCAACAGGAAAAGTATCACGACATGCTCAAGCCTCTAACCGACAGCATAAAGTCTTTAGTAAAAGGGAGTATTGCAATGGACTTGGAGCTATTCAAACCTGAAATTAGCAGATTGCTTGAGGAAGAGATTGTGGGTAGATACTACTTCCAAAAAGGCAAGGCACAATACACAATACACAACGACAAGGTAATACCCCAGTGCATTGAAATACTTAGCAACCAGGAGAAGTATAGCAACATTCTTACCACAGGAAAAGCTGAAGCAGGCAACAGTGATATTGCGGATAAAGTTGCGAGGAGAGCATCTGTTGTCCAGGTAGTCAATATGGCATCAACAGCCATGCTTCCAACGGCACTGGATCAATACCCAGGATAGAATTTAAAAATAAATTAGTTGTGAGATTTGTTAAGCACAATACGGAATGTTGTGCCCTTATCTACCTCGGAGCTATTAACAAACAGCTTGCCATTGTGGTAAACTTCAATTATCCTTTTGGAGAGCGTTAGCCCCAGCCCCCAACCCCTACTTTTGGTTGTGTAACCAGGCTGAAACACCGTTTTGAAGTGACTCCGTGGAATTCCCTTTCCGGTATCGGTAATATCAATAAAAACAACCTGTGTGTTATCGATAACAGAAACGGTAACCTCGCCGGTGGACTGTATTGCATCCACAGAATTTCGTATTACATTCTCGAGAACCCACTCGAATAGGGTCTCATTTATAGGTACTGGAATTGATTCAGCGGAATTGAATTGTACCGTGAGACTTATTTTGCTCGAGATCCTGTTGCGAAGGTAATCGACAGTGCTTCCGATAACCGTGAGCAAATTGGTTACACGCAACGATGGGCTAGAGCCAATTTTCGAGAACCTGTCTACTACCTTCTCGAGCCTCGAAATATCTTTCTCGAAATTGGCCACCAGCTTAGGATCAATTCCAGAGTCACGTATCAGCTCAAGCCAAGCCAGGAGCGATGAGGTAGGCGTACCCAGCTGATGAGCCGTCTCCTTGGCTAGGCCCACCCAAACCCTGTTCTGCTCGGCTTTACGGGAATGGCTAAAGGCGTAGTACGATGCAATTATAAACAGAATAATTACAATAAGCTGTACGTACGGGTAGTACGTAAGTTTTACTAGTGTTGTGCTATCCTTGTAGTAAACAATATTCTTACTGCCATCAATTAGGGTAACCACAATGGGTTCCTTTGACGATTTCATTTGCGACAGCATCCTCTGGGCGTCCTCCTGGGTTTGCAGTCGTGAGGGCCTTATGTTCATATGCGAAAGAATGCTGTCATTCTCGTCGGTGAGAAGAACGGGTACGGTGGTGTTGTTCTCGAGCACCTCGAGCACTATGGCAAAATTCTGGCTCGAATCGGCCAAATCGGTAATGTTAGATATTTCGCGTATGGCTTTTGCCCACAGCTCTATCTTTTTTCGCTCTTCGAGCGACAAATCCTTAACCAAGCTATTGGTAATGTACAACGATGCAAACCCAATAAGGACCGCAACCACCAAAAGCAATGCCTTCCATCTTTGTTTTACGACGTAAACCTCCAAGGGCAGATAATTATAGATTATTATAAAACTAGTAACTCCCTTTTCTCTCTTTTAGTGCACGCGAAAGAAAAAACGGATGTTTTTAATCCCACTCTATGGTAAACTTGGTAGGCTCCTCTACCTTCTTCTTGTCCTTCTTCTGCTCTACTGTTGATTTGGGGTTCAACGAGTCTGCTTGCGACGATGGCCTTAGGAAAGAAAACTCATCGCGTAGAATTGCACGCAGGTTCATACCCTCGTTCCGAAGATTTTGTCGAAAGGCATCCCTTGCCGAAGCGCGATCGTACGAAACAGAAAAGTCGTTAGAATCACCCTCGAGCTTAAGGAACACCTTCACCCTTCCGCTGCCATCATCCTCAACCTGGCCAAACGGATCGCTTTGGGCCTTCTGGCGTGCAGCCTTGCTGAATAGGACGTCGGAAAGGTATAGTTGGGCCCTGTATCGGTAATCACCAGCAAATGTGTGCGTTCCCGACACCATCAAATCGATGGCCGATGATTTTATATCCATCTCGGGGATGATAATGACACTATCGGTGATTCTTAGCGTATTCTCTAAGGTGGAGAATCTTATATCCATCAACTCATCGAGCTCAATAAAGCGAGATAGGCTCTGTAGCTGGGCAACATTCCTAAGCCTACCGTTTACCAATTTAATATCGGCCTTAGCCTCTAAGCTCCCCATTTCTAGCTGATCGTTATGGATTGGCGCCGACAGAGCCACCGATCCGGTGAGATCTCCAGATATGTTATCGCTGGTAATTACATCCTGCCCAAAATTACTAAATGAGTTGAAAAGCATATTAACATCAATTCCATCTGCGTCTAATTCGGCTAAAAACTGGTTGGAACTTGGTGTATTGGGTGATACGCTAAACCTACCGGTAACCAATCCGTTGCACGAACGAGCCAGAAAGCTGTTGCAGTAGAAACTATTGTCGTGGGTATAAAAATTGGCGCTTAGCGGGGTGGACACAAACTTATTGTGCACAAGCCTATCGATAAATACGTCTCCGGTTACCGAGTGAATCCTATCCCATGTCGATTCGGATCTTTCATTATCCTGTGGTTGTGGGCGGGTAAAATTTAGCCATTGGGTATTTAGTGAGTCGAGGGTAATGCTTGCATTAATTGAAGTTTTCTGTTTACCAAAAACAATGGCAGATGCATTGGTAGCCTGAAAGTCGGCATTAAAGTTTGAACCATAAAAAAGGCCATGGAGCTGCGCATTGCTTATGTCCTGATTGTTAATCTGCAGCCTTCCTCCAACTCCCTTCAACTCTGGGATAATACCAACCTGCTCAAAATTAAAGTTGCTGAACTCAAGGGTTGAGTAGAATTTGGAATCCTCGAACGAGCTTAGGGTAATTTTACTAATATCATCGAGCAACCCCAGCACCTCAAAGTTGCCCGAAACCAAGCCCGAAACAACAGGCACACGAACACCCCAGCTCAGCAGGTCGGGTATGTTAACCAGCTGATTTATCTTGAGATGATAGAGTGGCGAGTTAAGGTTCTTTACCCTTAGGCTTCCGTTAACACTTGATGTTCCTGTGTAAAGCTCAATGCTCGAGAGGTAAACTTCGGATGATTCGGGCTTGCCCTGCTGACCGTTAGTGAACTTACCCATAATTCGGGTAAACTCCAGAACTGGTTTGCTGGGTATGTGAACCGTAAGGCCGTTCGACTGAAAGTCGAGATTTATCAGATAGGGCTTCTCCATTTTGGTTAAACCATCAACCCCTATGTTGAATGCAATGTTGCCCTTTGTTTTTGTTCCAGCCGGCAGGGAGATGTTGTGCTGCGAGAGGAAAGAAATCAAGTGATCCACATCAAAGTTCTCCCCACTAATTGATAGCCAAACTGGCGCACCCTTTCCCCGGCCAATGCTGCCCGAGATACTAAGCTTACTCCGGCCCAGGGTGCCAATGCTGGGCTTAACATCAACTTGCTCCTCATCTATTAGAAAATCTGTGGTTAAGCTAACTTTTTGGTTACGGACGTAGTAGAATGAGCCCTGACGAAGAACACCGATAGTAGACCGAACCCTTGTGCTGAGAATAATTTGTTGCGAGGATATTCGTCCGTTTAGGGTGGCATCCTCGAGCAAGCCCTTAAAAATCCACCCTGTCCTCAGGTCGATATAGCTGAGGTTTATGTTCTCGAGCTTCAGCTCGTCGAGGCTAAAAAGCCAGCTGGTGGCCTGCTGTTGCCCCCTTTCAAAAACCTCAAAGTTTCCCTTGCCCTTGTTATCAAAGTAAAGGTTTAGCCATCCATTTTTCAAAATAATCCGTTCGAAATTGTACTCATTACGGAGAATGCCCAGAATGCTCATCCTAACCGATACCTCCTCAATGGAGAGCAGGCCGGGTTCAAACTCGGGTGGTGTATCGAGACTCCCCTCAAATATATCTACACCTTTAAGGTTAACGGCAACATAAGGGAACCCCCTAAGCATCGACACATCAACTGCACGAATTTTTAGCTCAGCATTAATCTGCTTGTTTAAATGGCTAAGGGTTGTATCAATAAGTTTATCCTTTAAAACGTAACCAGCAATACCCAAGCTTAGCACAAAGGCAAGCAGAAAGGCCAATATGAAAAGGATAACTTTATACGCTACTCGCATATGCAATAAAATTGCGATTAAAAAACACAATCTGACACCTAAAACAAAGCACTTTTACCCTCCAACACCTCTCGTTCATAATTCAACATTAAACCCCACAAACATAAGATAAAAACGTATGTTTTGAAAGATTTAACTTAGGATTTTTACAGAAGGAAAAACAAATTGGCAACTCATAAAAATAACACTACATTTATTCCTTGTTTTCAAATTTTATTAAAAACGCCCACTACTTAAAATCCATTGGTTAAATTTGTAGATAATTTGTTGCTTAATTCACTGAGAAATGAAACTTGTTAAACTACTACTTGTTATAATGCTCACTGCCTTTACGGTAGTTTCGAAGAGTAACGACGATCAGCAGGCCGATAGCTTAACAAGGGTTTTAGAGTCACAAGCTGACTCTGCACGAATTCCAACACTACTAGCCCTTAGCTGGGAGCTAAGAAACTCAAACCCTGAGCTAGCCATTAGGTATGGACATGAAGCCATTGACCTCTCTCGACAATATAACGACTTTGAGAACCTAGCCAAGGCTCATAGCTTTGTGGGGGTAGCCTATCGCGTGATGGGTAACTACTCAAAATCAATTGACTACTACTTTATTGGCCTTGACATAGCCACCGAGCATAACATTGCTGAGCAAGTGGGGTATGCATACCTTAACCTTGCCAACCTATACATCTACCAAGAGTATTGCAACAACGCATTGGAAAACCTTAAAAAAGCCGAAGAGATAGCAGTGAAGATCAACAGCAAGCCTATGCTTTCGTATGTATATCTTTACATGGGGCGTACCCTTGTGCTTAAAAACGAACCTCTAAAGGCTCTCGATTTTTTTCAAAAAGCACTAGATATACGAATACAAACGAACAGCAGGCCAGAACAAGCTGTTTGCTTCAAATACATTGGCGACGTTTACCTTAGCACAAACGACCTTAAAGCAGCCCTGTTTAACTACGATAAGTCTCTTTCTGTTATCGATAAAGATGCCGACAAAAGCCTTTATGCAGATCTGTTGGAAAAAAAATCGACCATATCTCTTCAGCAAAAAAACGTTAGCCAAGCACTAAGGCTTGCCAATGAGAGCTTGGCTATAGCCAACGAGATTGGAGCAAGTTTTACTGCACGTAATGCTACCCAAAACCTAGCGAGCATAGCTCTTAGCAGAAGCGAATACCAAAAGGCATCGGAACATCTTAAACGAATAATTGAGTACAACAGCCATCTCTTTGGGCAGCAGCTCTCCGAAAAAATATTTCTATTGGAATACCAGCTTGAGAAGCAGCAGAAGGAGAGCGAGATTGAGATGCTAAACAAGGATAATATCATAAAAAAGCTTCAGCTTGAGAAAGCCAAAAACTATAACTTCACCTTCCTATTCATCATCATCCTTCTGCTTTCACTTTTTATCAGCTCGCTTTACCTGCTAAAGTTAAGGCGCAAACGAACTGATCTGCTTGAAGCACAAAATCAGGAGATTGTTAGCCAGCGCCAAAAGATTGAGCAGAAGAACAACCACCTGCAGAACGCATACACAGTTATTGAGGGTTACATAAGCAAGATTACTGATAGCATACAGTACGCAAAGAAAATTCAAGAGGCAATACTTCCCAACTTCGAGGTTTTAAAAACCTACTTCACCGATTGCTACAGCTACTACCTCCCTAAAGACTTTGTTAGCGGTGACTTTTACTGGATTGCAACCAAAGGCAACACGCTTTACGTATCCGTTGCCGACTGTACTGGGCATGGGGTGCCCGGAGCATTTATGAGTATAATTGGTATGGATCTGCTAAGCCAAGCAATTAATCAGCAAAACATTAATGAACCCGCTAAAATTTTGGATTACCTTAATGTTGAGATTAGAAAAAAGCTGCGCAAGGAAACACAGGACGAGCTAATCCTTAAGGACAGCATGGACATCGCCATCTTCTCGTACCAACTGGGTGGTAAAACAATTCAGTACTGCGGTGCACTTGTTCCCTTAACCATTGTAAGAAAAGGAAAGTTGCTGGAGCATAAGCCTCAGTTTACCTCTATTGGCATATCGCCCGAACTATTCAAACGCCCTTTCAAGCAGGAGGAGATTGAGATTCAAACTGGGGATTGGATCTATCTATACTCCGACGGCTATATGGATCAGTTTGGAGGAGAGAATAATCGAAAGTATATGCGGTCGCAGTTCTTTTCAACCCTGGTTAACATTAGCCAGCTAGAGGGTGAGCTGCAAAAGGATGAGTTGCAAAAGAAATTTAACGACTGGAAAGGCAATAATGAGCAGATTGATGATGTTCTAGTATTGGGAATAAAGGTGTAGTAGGTTATGCGCTATAAATTCGGTTTAGTCGTATTTGCATTATCTCTGTGGCCATTGGTCATACTTTCACAGGTAAAGCAGATCAACCTCCCTAAGGATCTATACGCATTCACCTTTCAGGAAGATCCCTCGGGCAGAGTTTGGGTAGGCCTAAGCGATGGCAACCTATCCGGAGCCCTTGGCTACGTTCTAGACAGTACTTTTATTCAGGTTTCGGGAAGTGACGAGCTTCCCAACGGCTCGTACCACAGCTCCATAAAGCTCACTGATGGCAGCCTGATGTTTGGAGGCAACATACAGGACAAGCATAGAAACTCTTTGCTGGCTTGGGTTTCAACTGAAAACCCTGACACCATAAGAATTCCCTATAAGCTCATCAATCCGTTTATCAACTCATTCGCGCTGGTGAACCGGCACGAAATATGGATTGGAACCGGAAGTGGTTTGGTTGTAAACAACCGTGGCCAATGGAGCCACTTCTCTGTTGTGAATGGGCTACCCGACAACTTTATTACATCAATATACCAAGACTTTAGGGGCATTGTATGGGTTGGTACCGAGCTGGGTGTGGCCTACTTCCAAGATAACGAGATACGTCGAGTTTCATCTGGCACCAGAATTATATCATCTGTTACCCAACTTTTTGGCGATAACCGAGGATATGTTTGGTGTGGCTCCCGGTTCACATCCGAAGGCATTAGCGTATACAACGGCGAGCTTTGGGATACATTCTCAGGCAGGCATGGACTGGTTGACAACTCGGCAAGCATTTTTTTTCAAGCCCCCGATGGAAGACTATGGGTGGGGAGTTGCTACAATAGATCAAGAGGTGGTGTTTCGGTTTTCAACGGAAAAAGGTGGGATAGCTTCACTTCCAACGATGCGCTTGCTAAACCCTGCGTTGACGCCATTGCGGCTGATGCAGCCGGTCGAATATGGCTTGGAGGCTCGTTGAGTTCACGGCGAGAAAAGGGTATAACCATTTTCGACAATGGAGAATGGCACACCTTAAAAAACTCTAACGAGATGCCTGCAGAAAGAGTTCTTACATTTTTTTTAGATTCCAAAAATCGCTTTTGGATCTCTTCGTTCGAAGGGCTATTTATTGTTGACCCAGAGATTTATTTTTACTGACCCATTAAACTCCGTATAAACAATTACATTTACAGCCAAAACCCTTAGGTATATTGAAAAATATTGAGGAAAAAATTTTCAAGCATAGTATTCTACTACCTGCACTCTTTGTCCTAGTATTATGGTTGGTAACCATAACTGAGAGCGCTACAGGTGTTAACTTTCACCGGCTTGGAGTATACCCTCGAACCCTTTATGGGCTACCCGGAATTTTGCTCACTCCGTTTATCCATAGCGGTTTTAAGCATCTTATTGCCAATTCGGTTCCGCTAGTGGTTATGGGCGCTGGTATTATCTACTTTTACCGGTCGCTTAGCTACAGGGTTTTTCTGATAATATGGATTGCATCTGGTATTTGTCTGTGGATTGGAGGCCGACCCAGCTACCACATAGGAGCAAGCGGGCTAGTTTACGGGATGGCCGCATTCCTGTTCTTTAGCGGAGCCATAAGGCGCGACCCAAGATTAGCGGCAATATCGCTAATAATTGTATTCCTGTACGGGGGGATGGTGTGGGGTGTATTCCCCATTTGGCCAACCATTTCGTGGGAGGGTCATCTATTTGGTGGCATAGCAGGTTTGGCCTGCGCCATAGCTTACAGGCACCAGGGACCACAGCGTAAGGTGTACTCGTGGGAATTCGACGAGGAAGAAGTGGATGATGCTTTCTACCAAGAAAACACCAGCACAACACAACCCGAACAGGATATCGAATACACGTCAAACAGTTAATAAATCAAAAAAAACGTAATAACTAACCCGTAGTTAATTTCATTTTATATTTTTGTGGATTGTAATCATTAACCAAAATCAAAATCAGTATGGCAAAATATAACGAAAGCGAATCCAATTCCAACAACATAAACCTTATCGGATTGGGCACCGAGATACATGGAGACATTATGAGCAATGGTGATTTGCGTATTGATGGCAGCCTGGTAGGAAACATCTCGTCGAAAGGTAAAGTGGTGATTGGCGAAACAGGCAAGATAAAAGGCGAAATATCATGCAAAAACTGCGATGTTTCAGGCATAGTTGATGGTAAGATAATTGTTTCGGAACTACTTTCGCTTAAGTCAAGCGCCAAAATTATTGGTGATATGTCAACCAATCGTTTGGCCATTGAGCCTGGCAGCCGTTTCACAGGATATTGCGATATGACCAGTGAGAACACCGCCAAAGAGAAAAGCACTGGTTTTGTAACGCCACCAGCCAGCGAAGAGAAGAAAGGTTAAAGCCAGTACCTATGGACGACTCTACCGCCCTAAGGAAATTCATAATAAAGCTTAGCATAAAATTTATACTATTCGGTATACTGTGTGCTGCTGTGTTCTATTTTTTTGCACAGCAGCACTATTTTCATTTTGTTCCAGCAATTTTTATCTACTTCTACCTTATCAACCTCCTCACCTTTTACATCCTAGTTAAGTCGCACAACTTGCCCATGGGGGCCTTCTCCAGACGGTTTATGCTTATATCGTCAGGCAAGTTTTTTGGCTCATTAATATTTGCCATTACCTTCATCGTTCTCTCGCGCGACAACACGATTCCCTTCCTGATGATTTTTATCACTCTTTACTTTTCATCACTAATTCAACTAGTTAGGGAGTTCAACGTGTACCTAAACCAAAAAAAATCTGAATAACAATTGTTTTACCATATAAAGTTTCTATTTTTGAGTTGGGTGTAAATTCAAAACATATGAAGCTGGGTATCTCCTTTTTGTCGTTGATGTTGTGGGTTCATTTTTTAGCTTTCCCTGCACAGCCGGAGGAGATTACTAAGGCTATCGATCGAGATGAGGTTCATCATGCCGCTACAGATACGAGCCATAGCAAGGAATTTAACGCCGGTGATTTTATATTTGACCACATTGGCGATGCCCACGATTGGCACATTGTTACCATAGGCGACAAGCACATTTCTGTCCCTCTCCCCATTATCCTATACAGCAGAACACGCGGACAGCTATTTACCTTCTTGTCCAGCAAATTTCACCACGGTCATGATACGTACAAAGGCTTTAAACTTGTAACAGATGGCGACCTTAAGGGTAAAATTGCTGAGGTTGATGTGCATAACAACATTTCTGATGGACCATTACCCCTTGACTTTTCAATAAAGAAAAACGTTGTAGGTATTTTATTCTCCATAATTATTCTGCTTTTAGTTTTTGTTCCCATAGCCAAAAAATACAAGGCTGCGCCCCATGCTGCACCAACGGGTATTCAGAGCCTTATGGAGACACTTATCCTATTTGTTCGCGACGATATTGCAAAGCCATCTATAGGAGAAAAGCACTACCTCAAATTTATGCCTTACCTGCTAACTATTTTCTTTTTTATTTGGCTAAATAACCTACTAGGATTAATCCCAATTTTCCCTGCTGGAGCAAACGTTACAGGTAACATTGCAGTAACAATGGTACTAGCATTGGCAACCCTTGCAACCATACTGCTAAACGCCAACAAAAGTTTTTGGAAACATATTGTGAACACCCCTGGGGTTCCTGTTTTTCTTAAGCTTCCGATTCCCATTATGCCAATTGTTGAAGCCGCTAGCTGGCTTATAAAACCAGCGGTGCTGATGATACGTTTGTTTGCAAACATACTGGCTGGGCATATTATCGCCATGGTACTTTTCTCTCTTATCTTCATCTTTGGGGCGGCGAACGTTTACTTTGGATTTGGAATCTCATTTGTGACCATACTGCTCACCGTTTTTATGTCGGTTCTGGAGCTGCTGGTTTCCTTTATACAGGCCTTTGTTTTCACCATGCTTAGTGCACTTTTCTTGGGCATGGCAACGGAAGAGCATCATTAGTTATTAACCATAAAAAACACATAAAATGACAACACTTTTTATCGTATTACAGGCAGTGGCGGGAGCCGCTTTGGCCAAAGTAGGAGCCGCCTTAGGATCGGCCATTATTGTAATTGGTGCCTCTTGGGGTATTGGTAAAATTGGAACATCAGCCCTCGAGTCAATGGCGCGCCAACCAGAGGCAGCTGGCGATATTAGGGGTAGTATGGTTGTTGCCGCTGCTCTTATTGAGGGAGTTTCCTTCTTTGCCATCATTGTTTGTGCACTCGTAATCCTTCTTTAAACGAACTAAAATCTCGAAGCTATGGGTTTAATTACTCCCGATTATGGCCTTCTGTTTTGGATGCTCGTTTCCTTTAGCATTCTTTTGTTTCTTCTGAAGAAGTTTGCGTGGAAGCAGATAATCTATAGCATTAAAAGCCGTGAAGATGAAGTTGCCAAAGCACTCCGAGAAGCTGAGTACGCCCGCAATGAGGTGGCTCAACTCCAGGAGAGGCAGGCACAAGTAGTTGCTAAGGCCCAAGCCGAAAGAGATAGCATTTTGGCAGAAGCCAAAAAAAACAAGGAGAGGATAATTGAGGAAGCCAATACCAAAGCTCTTCAAGATTCACAAAAAATGATTGAGCAGGCTCGCGAAACCATTAGTCGCGAAAAGGAAGCCGCCCAGCATGAGCTAAAGCATTACGCTTCAAATATCATCCTCCAGGCCACAGAACGTATTCTTCGTTCGGAGCTAAAGGACAAAAGCAAGTACGAAGAACAGGTAAATTCAATTATCAACGAAATCTCAACTCAAAACTAGCCATGAATCAGGGAAGGGTCTCGGTTAGCTACGCACGGGCACTTTTTGATTGGGCAAACTCAAAGGGTTTGCTTATTGAAGTGTATGCTCAATCGAAAAAACTTCAGCAATTTATGATTCAAAACCCTGAAATTGAACAGCTGTTAAGCTCACCCGGAATTCGAATAAGCAGGAAACAAAAGGTTATTGAAACCCTGTTAACCGAATATGCTCCGCTGCTTTCCACGCTAGTTATATTGACCATAAGGAATCAACGAGAGAAGCACCTGCCTATTATACTCTTAGTGTTCCAAAAGCTTTACCGGGAGCAACTTGGCGTAGCCAAAGTTATGATTGAAAGTGCTACCGAGCTCAACATCAATACTCTAAAGGGAATAAGCAGCTACTTGAGCAAAAAGTTAAGTAAAGAGATTGAGATTGAACAGCGGGTTAATCAAGCCCTAATTGGCGGATTTACGCTAACCATTGAGGATAAGTTTATGGACAAAAGCGTGAAGGGTGAATTAGAGTTGTTTCGAAAGAAATTAATGAGAACTGATTAGTTAAAGCATCACTATGGCAGATATTAAGGCATCAGAGGTATCGGAAGTTCTGAGAAAAGAACTCGAGGGTATAGATTTGAAGGCGGGATTCGAGGAAGTTGGCACTGTACTTCAGGTAGGCGATGGTATTGCCCGTGTTTTTGGACTTTCCAACGTTCGATCCAACGAGTTGGTTGAGTTCGACTCCGGGGTTAAGGGTATTGTTCTTAACCTTGAGGAGGACAACGTTGGCGTTGTGCTGCTTGGCACATCCGAATCGATACGCGAGGGTTACAGAGTAAAGCGTACCAATCACATTGCCTCAATCCAAGTGGGTAATGGACTACTTGGCCGAGTAGTGAATACACTTGGCGAACCCATCGATGGTAAGGGCCCTATTTCTGGTGAAACCTACGAAATGCCACTCGAACGCAAAGCCCCAGGGGTTATATACCGCCAACCCGTTAATGAGCCTTTACAAACCGGCATAAAGGCCATTGATGCAATGATACCCATAGGCAGGGGACAGAGGGAGCTGATTATTGGTGATAGGCAAACGGGTAAAACCGCCATTGCCATTGATACTATACTAAATCAACGCTCGCACTACGATAAGGGGAATCCCGTGTTTTGTATTTACGTAGCCATCGGCCAAAAGGGATCAACCGTTGCAAGAATTGCGAATACCCTTGCTAGGTACGGAGCAATGGAATACACGGCAATTGTTTCGGCTACAGCATCGGATCCTGCAGCACAACAATTCTACGCACCATTTGCTGGAGCCGCCATTGGTGAGTTTTTCCGCGATACAGGCCGACATGCCCTGGTAATTTTTGATGACCTGTCGAAGCAGGCCGTTTCGTATCGCGAGGTTTCTCTTCTGCTCCGTCGACCACCCGGACGTGAAGCATACCCTGGCGATGTGTTTTACCTTCACAGTCGTCTGTTAGAGCGCGCTGCAAAGGTTATTAACTCCGATGAAATTGCGGCACAAATGAATGATCTGCCCGAATCACTCAGACCCCTGGTAAAAGGGGGAGGTTCCTTAACCGCACTCCCAATTATCGAAACACAAGCAGGCGACGTTTCGGCGTATATCCCAACCAACGTTATCTCCATTACCGATGGGCAAATCTTTTTGGAGTCGAACCTTTTCAACAGCGGTGTAAGACCAGCCATTAACGTGGGGATTTCGGTATCGCGCGTTGGGGGCAAGGCTCAGATCAAATCGATGAAGAAAGTGGCGGGAACGCTTAAGCTAGACCAAGCGCAATATAGAGAACTTGAAGCGTTTGCCAAGTTTGGTTCCGACCTAGATGCTGCAACACTAAACGTGCTTGATAAAGGAGCCAAAAACGTAGAAATACTTAAACAGGCCGAGAACAGCCCCTTACCCATTGAGGAGCAAATTGCAATTATCTACTGTGGTACTATGGGGCTACTAAAGGAGGTTCCCATTGATATGGTTAAAAAGTTCGAGACAGAATTCCTCGAAACAATGAGAACTAGCCACCACCAAATGCTAGCAAAAATAGCTGAGGGAGAATTTACCGAAGAGTTCACCCAAACCATTACCGGTGTGGCAAAAGAAATTTCATCAAAATTTGCAAAGTAAACTATGGCTGGGCTTAAAGAAATACGCACAAGGATAAACTCCATTGCATCGACGCAAAAGATTACGAGCGCGATGAAAATGGTCTCGGCTGCCAAATTTCATAAGGCTCAGGAAACATTTTACAGGTTCAAACGGTACTCAAGCAAGGTGGATGAGGTGCTACTTCAGGTAGCTTCAGCTGCCAACGACTCCTCATTGGCAAAATGGTTTGCAAAGCCCACTGAGAGTAGGAATATTGCGCTCGTTGTGTTATCGTCGAACTCCAGTATGTGCGCAGGTTTTAATCAGAACCTTGCCAAAAAAGTAATAGACGAAGGCCCTAAACTCTGGGGCGAATTATGGAAAGACAACCGCATTAAGGTTTTTTGCATTGGGAAAAAAGGTGCCGATATTATATCCAAGAAAGGGGTTACCCCACAACTTATTGACACCGAAATTGCACACTTACCACTTTTCAATGATGTATCGGCATTTTTCACTCAGCACATCCTTGAGCCATTCAGGGATGGCACATACGATGCTGTATTTATAGCATACAACGAGTTTAAAAACCCCGCAGTACAGGAACCAACCATCCGGCAATTTCTACCTTTCACCATTCCAGAGGTGGTAACTAAGGATTCAAAGAGTAGCGATAACCTAATATTTGAACCCAACAAAGGGGATATTTTAAAGGCCATAATACCGATGGCGCTTAAAACATCGTTCTACGAATACACCCTTGAAAATGCCATTGGAGAGCATGGCGCAAGGATGACTGCAATGCACCAAGCTACCGAAAATGCTATAGAGCTGAGTAAGCAGCTAAAGCTTCAGTACAACAAGGCACGCCAGGCAGCAATAACCAAAGAGATTCTAGAGATAGTATCGGGTGCCGAAGCCCTAAGGGGTTAACCTCAGAAGGTACTAATTCTGTAGCACAGCCTTTTTAACTGGCTGGTTTATCTCGGCAATATCTTCCGACACATTTATAATATAATCGGCTAACTTCTCTGCCTCGGAGAACAAGTCGTTGTAAATTACACCTGCCTGATACTTGTACTTCTCCTCCTCAACGTTTTTCAGGTGCTGCTTACGTAGCTTGTTGCGGAACTGGTTTATCTTCTCCTCGGCCTCGTATGCCGGGCCTAGATTGATGCTACCGTAGCTTCCCTCAAGGTTCTCGAGCATCACCATATACGCCTCATCAACCAATTGAAACATATAGTTTAGGTTATCGCGCACCTCCTGATTAAACCAAATATTGGCCTTACGCTTGCGGCGCATAGTTTTAGCCAGGTTGTAGTTACTGTCAGAAACGCTCTCAATATCGTTAATGATATTAAACATTGCCTGTAAACGCTTTGAGCTCTCGTCGCTAAGGTCGTGTATCGAGATTTTGGTCAGGTAGGTCGCAATTTCAACCTCAACCCTATCGCTAATCTCTTCGTACTTCTCTATCCGTTCAAAGATCTCCTTGAACTTCTTCTCGTTGGTCTCAACGAACAGATCCTTAAAAAAGCCGTACATCTTATAGGTACGCTTTGCATAGGTTATAATCTCTTTCTTGGCCTGAATAAGCGAAAGCTCGGCTGTTGAGAGCAAACCAATATTGATGTGCTGCAAGCGGAACTCCTCCTCTTCGCCCTTGCGCGAAGGAACTAGCTTGGTTACTAATTTGACAATATATGGGGTAAAGAAAACCAGCAGAAAAGTGTTTATAACATTGAATGCAGAGTGGAATATTGATAGCGCCACGGGAACGCTTTCATGGTTAACTGGGTCGAAGGGATCGGGGCCACCCATATCCATTACAAAGTTGGCAACGTTATTTAGGAAAAACTTGAATATGAATAGCATCCATACAACACCAAACATATTAAAAATTAGGTGAGCACGGGCAGTACGCTTGGCCGACACGTTGGCAACTGCTGCAGCAATATTGGCCGTAATGGTAGTACCTATGTTCTCGCCCAACACCATGGCTGCCGCCAGCTCAAAGCTAATCCAGCCACTGTTACACATCACCAGCGTAAGGGCCATGGTGGCGCTCGACGATTGGATTACAACCGTTAGGATTGTACCTATGGCCACAAACAGCAGAAGTGAAAACACTCCTCCTTCGGTATAATTCGAAAGGAATGCGAGGATTTCGGGGCTTTCGCTAATGTTTGGGACAGAGTTTTTCAGAAAATCGAGACCTAAGAACAGCAGGGCAAAGCCAACAAGTAGTTCGCCCCATGATTTTCGGCTATGGTTCTTACTAAACACCAATGGAAATCCAATGCCAATAAGGGGCAAGGAGATGGCGCTAATGGAAAACTTGAAGCCCAAAAGGGAGATCATCCAGGCTGTAAACGTGGTGCCAATATTTGCACCCATTATCACGCCAACCGATTGAGTTAGGGAAATTAGCCCAGCATTAACAAAGCTAACAAGCATAACGGTTGTGGCAGAGCTCGACTGAACTACAGTAGTTACTATTAAACCGGTAAGTATTCCTTTGAATCGGTTGGAGGTCATAGCGGCAAGAATGGTTCGCATTCTATCGCCAGCTACCTTCTGTAACGACTCGCTTAGCATTTTCATTCCGAAGAGGAAAAGCCCTAGAGAGCCCACCAGGGTTAGAAACTGGATAAAACTGTAGTTCATACTTTTACGTTTTTAAAAGGTGCGTAAAAATATACAATCCCAAATCATCGCTTTAAATTCCAATGTTAACTTAAAGCTAATTATTCAAACCACCAATTCCTACGCTATAATTATTTAACATACTTACTTTACCCAAAATTATTACCTTTGCCGCATCATTATTCTATACTATGGTTTTTCAAGTTATTGCCCGATTAATTCTTCGAAACAGACTCGCTATTCTTATCTCCGTTGGTGTAATCACTGCCTTTATGGCGTATATGACTACATCGCTCAAGTTTTACTACGAACCCACCCCTCTGCTACCATCTACGGACAGCCTGCTGATACAGCATAAGCACTACACGCAAATGTTTGGCAAAGGCGAAAATATAATGGTTATTGGAGTAGAGGACGACAACTTTTTCGCTGAACAAAACCTAAAGCGTTGGCAAAAGCTTGAGAGGGACTTGCTGGCCACCGACGGTGTTGAACAGGTTTTTTCCATATTCGATATTTTTACTCTCGACAGAAATGTTGAGCAAAGGGTCTTTGATTTTAACAGAGTATTTCCTGTTGATTTAGACAATACGAATATCGACTCGCTTAAGAAAGTTGCGCTTTCTCTCCCGTTCTATGAAGAGCTTATATACAACAAGGAGGAGAATGTGTACCTTATGATGGTTACGCTAAGATACGATAAAATTAGCACACCCATCAGAGTTTCATTCATGGAGTCGATAATAGATACCTGCAAGCAGTACGAAGAAAGCACCGGGAATAGGTTAAGGTACTCCGGACTTCCCTACATTAGGATAACAATTGGCGAGATGATAAAGGGTGAGATGTTCATGTTCATCTTCCTAGCAGTCCTCATTACCGCTGTAATCATATACCTTCTGTTCAAGTCTTTCAGAATAATGATGTTTGTGCTTCTTGTGGTAGCGGTTTCTGTGGTTTGGGGTCTGGGTGTTATGTCGCTTCTTGGTTACCAAATTACCCTACTCACTGCCGTTATCCCTCCTCTCATAATTGTTATAGGTGTACCCAACTGTGTTTACCTGCTCAACAAGTATCATCATGAGTATAGTGTACATGGCAATAAAATAAAAGCCTTGCAGAGGGTTATTCAAAAAATTGGAAGCGCCACCTTCCTCACCAACCTCACTACTGCCTCGGGTTTCGGAACGTTTATGTTTACCAGCATTAATATATTAACCGAGTTTGGTTTGGTTGCTGCACTCGACATTATGGTGGTATTCGTGGTGTCGCTCCTATTAATACCAACAATATTCAGCTTTTTGCCGCCACCCGAACCCCGTCACCTACAACACTTAGAGAGCGCTAGGGTTAAAAACACTATTTCGCGGGTAATCTCTACAGGGCTTTATCGTCGCAAGCTGGTTTTTACCATTACAGCTATTCTGGTCATTGTGGGTTTTTGGGGGCTATCAAGGGTTCAAAGCCTAGGCTTTATGGTTGACGATATCCCCAAAAATCACCCAGTGTACATCGATTTGAAGTTTTTTGAAAAAAACTTCTCGGGCGTGATGCCCTTTGAGGTTGTTGTAGATACCGAAACGCCAAGGGGCATTTTACAGGCCAAAACCCTTGGCCAAATCAATTCGCTACAGAATAAGTTAGAGCAATATCCGGAACTTTCAAAGCCGCTATCAATTGCCGAAGCAGCAAAATTTGCCAGGCAAGGGTACTATAACGGCAGCCCAAGCCAGTTCAGGCTTCCCTCTGGCCCAGAACGAAACTTTATCCTTTCCTATCTCCCGAAAAATATGGAGGGTAACGAATTGCTTAGGCGCTTTGCCGACTCAACAGCCAGCATCACCCGTATTATGTACAACGTGGCCGACATTGGCTCCATTAGAGTGAAAGAGCTAAAAGAAAGCATTAGGGCCGATATAGACTCGATTTTTGCGGATGATGCCCACAGGGTAGCCATTACGGGCGGAAGCGTTATTGCCGCCAAGGGTAACGATTATTTGGTAAAAAGCCTATTCATAAGCCTTTTGGCCGCAATTCTCATCATATCAGTATTCATGACATGGATGTTTAGGAAGTGGCGGATGGTAATCCTATCCATACTACCAAACCTTATCCCCTTACTTTTTACCGCAGCCGCCATGGGCTTTCTTGGAATTCCTTTAAAGCCCAGCACAGTAATTGTATTTAGCATTGCATTTGGTATATCCGTCGATAATTCCATCCATTTTTTGGCCAAGTACAGGCAAGAACTCGCCCGAACCTACAATAACCAAAAAGCATCGGTACTTTGTGCTATACGGGAAACTGGGGTTAGCATGATTTATACCTCCATCGTACTGTTCTTTGGCTTTGGCATATTCATTGCCTCGCAGTTTGGTGGCACAGTATCGCTTGGGCTTCTTGTTTCGCTAACGCTGCTGATTGCACTTTTTAGCAATCTGGTTTTGCTCCCGTCAATCCTCCTCTCCCTCTCAACGCACAACAAGGAGGAGGTCGATTGTTTATCCTAAAAGGTTTTCTACATCATCAAAATTGTATATCTTTACTTAAAGAACTACGATTACTAAAAGAGTATTTATATGTATAGCATTGAGGAGTTAACAGAGATTGCAGACAAAGGAATTTTAAACCTTTCGATACCCGAAGAACCCAAACGATTATACGAACCCATTCGGTATACACTTGCATCGGGGGGTAAGCGAATTAGGCCGGTACTAGTACTTGCGGCTTGTAACATGTATTCAAACTCTGTTGACAAAGCATTATACCCTGCCATAGCCATTGAGCTTTTTCATAACTTCACTCTGATACATGACGACATTATGGATAAAGCGCCCATAAGGCGCAACCAGCCCACTGTTTTCGCCAAGTGGGGGTCAGATATTGCAATCCTATCGGGTGATGCGCTAAACATCTTAGCCTACCAGCTACTGGCCAAGTCGGACAAGGAGATACTTTCCCAAGTAATAAACACCTTTAACAAAATAGCACTTGGGGTTTGCGATGGTCAGCAGTATGATATGGACTTTGAAACAGCTCAGTACATTACGCAGGAAGAGTATCTTAATATGATTGAGCTAAAGACCTCCGTTCTGCTTAAGGGTGCGCTGCAAATTGGCGGTATTGTGGCTGGTGCTCCTCAGTCGGACATTATTAAGCTGGGGGAATTTGGCCTTAACCTTGGCCTAGCATTCCAACTTCAAGATGACCTGCTGGATGCTTTTGGCAACTCATCAACCTTTGGGAAAAAGATTGGGGGCGATATTGTGGCCAACAAGAAGACCTTCCTGACCATTAAGGCTTTTTCTCTGGCCAAGGGTAAATCGCTTGAACTACTCAGCAGCTACTTTAAGGCCGAAGGGGTAGACCCCTTACAAAAGGTACAAGAGGTGCTGAAAATATATAACGAGGTTGGTGTAAAGGAGATAACCGAAGAGAAAATTAACGAATACTTCGACAACGCTCTGAGCGCATTAGACAAAATGAGTGTAAATGGTGAGAAAAAAGTTGTTCTCAAATCCATTGCCGAAAAGATGATGAACAGGGATAGGTAGTAGATACACTATGACCAACTATGGCCTCAAAACCTCAACAGCCAACCAGCAAATGGCTTAACAGAAGATGCCCACAAAATTATATTATTAAGAATCCGGGGCTGGGTTCTCTCATCCTGGCTGTACTTGTAATTGCATTCCTCATTATATACAAACCCCTTGGGGTTCACGCCAGCTACTTGCTTAGCTTTGAGCTTACAGTAATAGTTTACGCTGTAACGGTGGCAGTTCCTGTTGCCCTGGGGGCAAAACTCCTAAAATCTACCCGATACTTCAGCAACGCCAAGGATTGGACAATTAAAAAAGAACTTTTAGCCATCGGCACCATCCTGTTGCTGATGGGGACAATAGTATATTTTGCCGCGTTTATAATTGAAGAGCCCTCCAATAGATGGAACTTTAAAACCCTGCTCGATTCGTACCTAAGAACGACCTTAGGGGCAGGCATCCCCTTTTTACTATTCTCGCTAATTAACCTACCATACTGGTATTTACCAGAACGCTTGCTTGTTGAGGAAACCCACGATAAACCCACCGAGTACGATCCGTCATCTAATGAGCATGTAAACATTGAGTCGAAGCTAAACAAGGAAAAGCTTAGCTTTACCATAAACGAATTTATATATGCTGTTTCCGAAGGAAACTACGTTAATTTTCACCTTATTCAACAGGGACAGATTCGCAAGGCGGTTATCAGGAATTCCATTAATGATATAGAGCAACAGCTGGCAAAGTTTCCACGGATTATCCGTGTACACAGGGCTTACATCGTAAATGTTGATAAGGTAAGAACCATGAAGGGCAACTCGCTTGGCTATTTACTTAAGCTCGTTGGAATAACCGAAGAGATCCCCGTTTCTCGCAAAAATACAGTAACATTCCGCACGCTCTTTAAGGCTTAACCCTTTCCACCCATCACAAGATTTTAGCTACTCATAACAACTTCTGGCTTTGGCACTGCCAATTGTAACAAATCCTTGCTTTGCTTACCAACAAATAGGCTTTAGCAGTGTAACCCTATTCCTTTGCAGGACAAATAATTTGTGTTCGCAAACAAAAATCTATGGGTTATGAAAACAGCTAAAAGAACCATTGTGAGAATAGCACTATCTATTCAACTTATAGTGGCCTCAAGTTACGGGCTACTTGCGCAGCAAACCTTAAACATTACCGGCAGTGTGCTTGAGGCAGAAACCAATGAACCTATTCCCTTTGCCAATGTGGCGCTCTACACTAGCGATGGTCAAACCCTTATTGCCGGTGCGGGATGTAATCTAAATGGTGAGTTCATACTAAAAGCCAATGGTAACAAAATATATCAAGTAACCATTAGCGCCATAGGCTACCAAAGCGTTAGCCGGGAGGTAGAATTAGTATCGAGCAACTACATCGATATGGGTATTACCCATCTTTCCGAAATAGCAATTAATTTACAGAGCGTTACCGTGGTTGGGAAAAAGGTTCGCGGGAAAAGCGAGGCCGATAGAAGCAGCTATCTTGTAAGTAGTGAGATGAAGCTGGCCTCAACCACAGGGGCAGATGTAATTAAGTTTATTCCAGGGATTCAGGTCGATTTTATGCGTAATATCTCGCTCAATGGCAATCGGAATATTCTGATTTTAGTTGACGGGAGGGAACGGGATATGGATTTCATTAACCAGCTAAATGCTCAAAACATTGAGCGAATAGAGGTATCACAAACACCACCAGCTCGGTACGAAGGAAGTGTATCGGGAGTTATCGATATAATCCTTACAAAAGATAAAGATAAAGGGGCAGATGGACACATCTTTTTGGAGGTTCCAACCTCGAAAAATATGGTTTACATTTTTCCCTCGTATAGCCTAAACTATGGGGCTGGTAAGCTAAACGTCTATACCTCCTACAACGGTGAAGTCACAAGGCTTAATCAGCATGAAACTACAAAAATGGAAACCTTTGACCAGATTATTGATGACCGGAAGGAGATAGTAAATAATCAGCTGGTAACCCAAAACGGCTGGTCGCATCGCTTTAATTTTGGATTTGACTACAACATTAACACCAAGAATCAGTTAAACCTTTATGCCTACCATAACCGTTTCTCGCAGGAGTTTAATGGTGAAGTTGAAACTACAACACATGGGGCTAAAGTCTGGGAGGCAACTAAAGAGGATGACGACGAAAATATCAACAACTTTTACTCCCTGTACTACAAGCACTCCTTTAATGCGGCATCGAACCACACTGTTGCTTTTGACCTTAGCCTACAAAATTTTACCTCATCAAAAAGCACAAAGTTCTTTTCAGAAACAGACGGCACAGAGTTCAATAATTCAACTAACCCCCAGCAGGATAATCTAACTTTCAGGGTCGATTACAACTTACCAATTTATCAAAACATTTCGGTAATGCTTGGTGGTAAGGGTATGGTAAGAGAGTTGAGAAATGGGACTGATTTCCAGTACAGTGAGCAGCAGCTATCGGGTTATGCAGAAATTTCTATTAAACCATCCACAAAGTTAGATGCCAACTTTGGATTGCGATTCGAGGAATCTGCTGTTGAGCTTGGAGGTGGTTTTGCAACAACCAGTGGTAATTTATTACCAACCCTATCGATAGGTTACAGGCATAGCAAAAAGCAAAATACGCGAATCACCTACCGAAAATCAGTCCATTACCCTAGCCTATATCAGCTTAACCCATACTCTAGCCAAAATAATCCTTTCTGCGTAACTACTGGTAATGCAAAGTTGGAACCATCTTCACTTAGTAGCATTGTGCTAGAACACGAAATGCGAATAAAAAAAGGGTTTATTAGCGCCGCAGTATTTTACAGCAAAAGAGAAAACGCTATCGACAACCTCCTAAGGGTTGATGAGAGTGGTGTTTTCGAATCGAAACCCTACAATCTGGGAAATATTCAACAGCTTGGTATCAGGAGTTCAGGAACCATATCAATTGCCTCCAATGTTATAATAAACCCCAGCATTAGCATTTATAATTATCGGACACAGGCCAACGGTTTGGCTTTAGAAAACTTAATAAAAGATGATAAAGGGGTTGGCTTTCGCTCAAGCCTTTCATCGTTAGTAACCCTTGTAGAGGGTTTCTCTTTGTCGGGCATAATACAGTATTACACTCCCATTGCAAATATTCAAAGTAGCCGTTTTGAAGATGTTACCTACTTTATATCTGTTGAGAAAGAGTTTAAGCGGGGGCTAAAGGTGGGTGTGGTTAGCGCAATTCCTTTTACCAAAGAGTTTACGTATTACGGCGAAACGGTTTCCAGTAAGGATTTATATAGCCATTACGCTGGAAAGATTGAAAAATCGCTCGTTCCCTTATGGTTTCGTATCACCTATCAATTTGCAACGGGAAAACGAAAACCTAATACCCAGCGAGAATATGAAGATATAGAACCCATGCCCCGCAGAGGATTTTGAAGCATCCTATTAACCGATAAATAGAAACAAGGCTCTTGGCGAAGTGAAAACAATATTTAGCAACTGCTGTTTGCTTACAATATTTTGTTCTGTAATCAAATTGTTTGTAGTAATTTTGCAGCCAATTTACAAAAACAATCAACCTCAAAAAACCACCTCATTATGAGCTACGTATCAAAAGAAAAGCTGTTCACAAAGGAATGGTTTAGGGTATGGACCCTAATAACCGTGGGTGCATTTATTCTGGCCTCCGGTTTCGTGTTCTTTATCGATCCGCACAGAATTGCCCCTGGTGGGGTGTACGGAATTGGTATCATTGTGCACTACCTAACCAAGGGAATGTTTAGCTGGGCACCCGAGGGTTTTCCCATTGGTACCGTAGGGCTAATACTTAACATACCGCTTACCATTATTGGTATTAAGCTACTGGGCCCACGCTTTGGGGTAAAAACTGTTATTGGTTTTATCCTTACATCAATATTTATTGATGCGCAACACTACCTATTTGGGTACGAACCATTGGTTGACGACGCTTTGCTTTCGTCAATCTTTGGTGGTGTTCTCATTGGATTTGGACTAGGGCTAATTTTTAAGTCGAAGGCCACCAGCGGAGGTTCCGATATTATCGCTATGATAATTGCCAAGTACACCCGCCTACCGTTAGGGCAACTTATGATTTATGTTGATTCGGCCATTGTGCTTATTGCCCTTGCGGCCTTTCAGGACTGGAAAATTCCACTCTACTCATGGATTGTAATCTACATCACGGGTAAGGTAATCGATATGACCATTCAGGGAGTAAGTTATGATAAGACCCTGTTCATCATATCCGACAAGTACGATGAGATTAGGGATAAGCTAATTGTTGATTTGGATAGAGGGGGTACGCTTATTAATGCTGTAGGTATGTATAAAGGGCAGGAAAAGAAGATCATCTTTACCAATGTGAGCCGCCGAGAGGTTCATATGCTTCGCGATTTCATTGAGCAGATTGATCCAAGAGCCTTCATCACGGTGATTGATGCCAACGAAATATTGGGCAACGGTTTTAAGCCCATCAAGGAGGATTAGATCATTACTAAAACCACAAAAAGGCGCAAGGGCTATTTTAACACCCTGCGCCTTTTTTTGTACAAAGTTGTACCTACCAAGGAAAAAAAGCCATTAAAATGCTAATTTTACCCCAACAAAACGATTTTTGGAGATGAAGGGAAAGGTGCTCAAATCAACCGGAAGCTGGTACACCGTTATCGACGATGAGGGAAACCTCTATAAATGTAAAATCAGGGGGAAGCTGCGGCTTAATTCATCGCGAACCACCAATCCTATAACTGTGGGCGACACGGTTGAAATTAGCGTTGAAGATGATGGGGTTACTGGAAATATCGACAGCGTGGTGCCCAGGAGAAATTACATAATCCGCAGATCGTCGAATCTTTCGCGCGAAGCACACATTATTGCAGCCAATATCGATCAGGCAGTTTTGGTTGTTACCATTGATTTTCCAGAAACAAATCTTGTTTTTATTGATAGGTACTTGGCCACATCGGAGGCATACCAAATTCCAGCTGTTTTGCTTTTCAATAAGGTTGACCTTTATTCCGACGAGATGTTTCAGGAGAAGCTCAGCTACTACGAAACAATATACAAACCACTTTACCCCTGCTACAGGGTCTCTGCCAAAACGGGTGAGGGTATTGATGCGGTGCGCCAGCTAATACAGGGCAAGGCTAGCCTTTTCTCAGGCAACTCGGGGGTGGGTAAAAGTACGCTAATCAATAGGGTGGAACCTAACCTAAACCTTAAAACGGCCGATATATCGCACTATCATCTAAAGGGCAAGCACACCACCACATTTAGCGAGATGTTCCCCCTTGAGGCGGGAGGGTTCATAATTGACACCCCAGGAATAAAAGGGTTTGGATTAGTGGATATGGATAAACGGGAGATCTTTCACTTCTTCCCTGAGATATTTCGTGTTGCAGCGCAGTGCCAATATAAAAACTGCACACACGAACATGAGCCCGGGTGTGCAGTAAAAGATGCGGTTGAAAACGGTTCTGTTCATCCCTCGCGCTACTACAGCTATCTAAGCATTGTAAACGACCAGGAGCAGAAGTACCGAACCTAGCTATACCATTGCAGGGTTTACGCAGAGCACTGGAATTTTTGCATTGTTAGCAATTACGTACTGCTCTTGTGCCCCAAATATGTAATCGGTAAAATCTAAATTTGGCGTAGTCATTATAAGTATCAAATCGGCCTCTATATCAACAGCCAGCTTAACTATTTCATCGGAGTAATTTGCCCCCTTGGCGGCATTATGCACATCCAAATTGATCTCATTGGCCTCTAGGTGCTTCTTGGCAAAGGCTAAATTGTAGTTAACCTTTTTCTGGATGCCAGCATCGGTTGCGTGTGGCAAAATGATGTGAATTCGGGAGTTGAACTGATGCGCTGTACGGATGGCCCAGCGAAGCCTCTCCTTCTCATTTAACCTGTAGTCGAGCGGGAAAACTATATTCTCAAAAATTCTTCCCTCCTTGGGAGCGTCTTGAATTACGAGGAAGGGTACATTTGACCCGGCAATAACCTTTAAAGCCTTACTGCCAGTTAGCTTCTGTACGCCTTTAATACCGTGCGTGCCCATAATAACTGTATCGGCCTCAATATCGAAAGCATACTCACTAATGGTGTGAAAGATACTGCCTTCTTGAATTACGGTTTTAACATCCACCCCATACTGCTCTTTTATTCGAACAGCATCGGATTTAATTTTCTCAGAGGCTTCCTTTTCGGTTAGCTTACCCTTGGCAAACATACCACCTGCTTCAACCACGTGAATCAGATCGATGGTAAAGCTATCGGTAAAGGATCCTATTTTCAGTGCATAAAGTAGGGCGTTTTCCGAAACATTTGTAAAATCCCACGGCACAATAAGTTTCTGAGATTTGATTTCCATAGCAACTGTGGTTTTAGGACAAAAAATTATTTTTGAAGATATAAATTTAGGATAATTATTTCTTTACGTGTATAATTATCGGGCAAAAATTTAATCAAATTTCCACATCACCCCGCTACATGCAGATATACAACAAAATACAAAAGCAAACTTGCCGTTATATCTAAGCAATATATTTATTTTCACTACACATATATTACTCAACTGCTTTGCCATACGAGTAATTAGTGTACCCAAAGGTAAAAAAATTACAATTACATTTTTGAGGGATGGTTTTGGACACAATCTATAAAGACAAAACTTTGACGATTTTTCAATTTTATCTACCTTTAGCCTTCGACTCACATTAAAATAACAAGCAAATGAATAACGATAGTAGACCCGCCATCCAGAGTGAAGCAGAACCCGAAAGGAAGAGTTCTGGCTTTACCCGCTTTTTAAACTTTGTAAAAAGAAACCCTACGCTATCAACTTTACTTATTGCCGTAATTATTATTCTAGGAATTTGGGGGTTTATGAGTATAAAATCGAATAGAACTGTCCGAAAATACGAGTCAGCCATTACTGAACAGCGCGATAGCCTAAACAGCTATCACCTCAAGAACAACGTAAGGATATTCACCTGGGCGGTTCGCAGCGAGCTTACTCGTGGCAACATGGAGCAGGTTGAGCAATTCTTTGTAAACTACCTACAAACAGGAAGGGTTGTGCGAGTTATGCTTATTGACCCCAATGATGGTACCGTAATTATATCGACCAATAAAAAGGATATCGAAACAAAGGTTACCGATAGCGCAATTTTAACTGCAACCTCCATTGTTCAGGTTGATATGGGCACTAACTATAAGTTTGCCAACCCGGTAATGGGACTCGACAAAAAGCTAGGAATAGTGGTGGTTGAAATTGAAAAGTAATACAGAAAAAACTATGCGCACACTTGGAAACATAATTTGGCATATTCCCTTTCTGGGATTTTTAACCGCATTTTGGACGTTTATTATTGGAGGAATTCTAACCCTAACAATAGTTGCCTCACCCATTGGACTGGGGCTTATGCAACTTTCTCGGTTTTTGCTTACACCATTCTCAATGAAAATGGTTAGCAGAAACACCCTAAACAAAAAGCAGAACAAGTTATGGAAGGCCTATGGCTTTATTGTTCGTATTATTTATTTCCCCATAGGACTAGTTCTGGCCATTGTAACAGTATGCCAAATTGTGGGGCTTTTCATTTCGATAATTGGGATACCAACAGCCATAGTTCTGGCCAAATCGCTCGAGACGTACTTCAACCCGGTAAACAAGGTTTGTGTGCCTGAAAATTAGTTAGGAATAGTTTCCGCTGAACCTTATTCATTGTTGAATTAGACTAGTTTAGGTTTAACTGAAACAACCTGATAAACCTTGTCGTTTCGTCGCACTAACTCGGGAGAAACAAACGAGCATTTTACACCCTTGGGGCATTGTTCCACGGATTTATCGTCAACACGAATATCTTGAACTACTAGTTCAACTACTCCTGTTGTTGGGCCAATAATCAGCACCTTATCGTTTCTATTAAACTCGGCTGCCTCAACTTTTAGCTCAGCAACACCAAGGTTTGAGAAGAAGTTTGTGATTTTCCCAACATAAACTTTTCTCTCAGTTGCCACACTACCGTAGTGATGGCTCCATTCGCCAAGCTTTTGCCCCAGGTAGTATCCATCCCAAAATCCACGATTAAAAACTTTGGAGAGTCGCTCCGTCCAACCATCTATCTTTTGCTGATTATATGTTCCATCGGCAATGGCCTCAACCGCTTCGCGGTAGCATTGGGTAACAGTTTTCACGTACTCGGGGCTACGGGCACGACCCTCAAGTTTCAGCACCCTAACGCCCGATGCAATTATCTTGTTCAAAAACCCAATGGTACACAAATCTTTGGGCGACATGATGTACTCGTTATCAATCTCCAGCTGATCGCCGGTCTCGTTATCGGTTAAGGTGTACGAACGACGACAAATTTGCAGGCATGCACCCCTATTGGCCGATGAGTTTGCTTGATGCAAACTCATATAGCACTTGCCCGAAACCGCCATGCACAATGCCCCATGGGCAAAAATTTCGAGCTGTACCTTTTGGCCCGATGGGCCAGTGATTTCCTGCTCCTCGATGTTGCGAGCAATTATAGACACCTGTTCGAGGGTTAGCTCTCGAGCTAGCACGGCCACATCGGCCCACTGAGAGTAGAACTTTAGTGACTCTGTATTGCTGATATTTAGCTGTGTAGAAAGGTGTACCTCAACTCCTTGTTCACGTGCATAGCTTATAGCCGATTGATCGGAGGCAATTATAGCCGATACACCTGCTTTTGCAGCAGCATCAATTGCTGCGCGCATAGGCGGAATATCTTGGTCGTACAAAACGGTGTTAACTGTTAAGTAGGTTTTTACTCCATGCTCACTACAAACCCTAACTATTTCGGGTAAATCTTCAGCTGTGAAGTTAACAGTAGATTTGGCACGCATATTTAAATGTCCCACACCAAAATAAACGGAGTTTGCTCCACCCTGAATGGCCGCCATTAATGACTCGAAATTGCCGGCTGGTGCCATTATCTCAATATCCGAAGGATTAAATATCATACTACAAAAATTTGCTGCAAAGATACGCAATTTGATTCTATTTAGGATTTACACGCTTTGTTTGCCAATATGCATTGCAAGATGGTAAACATCATCTTTTGAAACCGAATAAACGGACTATCTTTGCGCCTCATTTAACTTTTGATATGATTTCAGTTGACAGCTTAACCCTTGAATTTGGCGGAACAACACTTTTCAAGGATATCTCATTTGCCATAAACGATAAGGATAGAATTGCCCTCATGGGCAAGAATGGCGCAGGCAAATCGACATTGCTAAAAATAATTGCCGGAGTAAAAACGCCTACCCGTGGCCGGGTAACCGCGCCCAACGATGCGGTAATTGCATACCTGCCTCAACACCTAATAACCGAGAATAACCGAACCGTTTTTGAGGAAGCCTCGCAGGCTTTTGCCAGTATTTTTGAGATGAAACGCGAGATTGATGAGCTTAATCAACAGCTCACCACCCGCACCGATTACGAGTCGGATAGCTACTACAAGCTTATTGAGGAGGTATCGACCCTAAGCGAGAAGTACTACACCATTGAGGAGATAAATTTTGATGCCGAGGTTGAGAAGATACTAATAGGACTTGGCTTTCGTCGTGACGATTTTACGCGCCCCACCAGCGAGTTTAGCGGTGGGTGGCGTATGCGCATTGAGCTGGCCAAAATCCTTTTGCAAAAACCCGACCTCATTCTACTCGATGAGCCTACCAACCATATGGATATTGAGTCGGTGCAATGGCTCGAGGAGTTTCTCATAAACAGCGCCAAGGCGGTAATACTAATCTCGCACGACCGGGCTTTTGTTGATAATATCACTACCCGCACCATAGAGATAACCATGGGTCGTATATACGACTACAAGGTGAACTACTCAACATACCTGCAACTTCGCCAGGAGCGCAGGGAGCAGCAACAGCGACAATACGACGACCAGCAGAAGATGATTGCCGACAACAAGGAGTTTATTGAACGATTTAAGGGAACCTACTCCAAGACCAATCAGGTGCAATCGCGGGTGCGAATGCTAGAGAAGTTAGAAATACTAGAGGTTGACGAGGAAGATACATCGGCGCTAAACTTACGCTTTCCCCCATCGCCCAGGTCGGGCAGCTGGCCAGTGATTGCTGAAGGCGTATCGAAAAGCTATGGCGATCACAACGTTTTTTCCAACGCTTCTTTCTCCATTGAGCGTGGCGAAAAAATTGCATTCGTTGGTCGAAATGGCGAGGGTAAATCAACTATGATTAAAGCCATTATGGGCGAAATTCCCTTTGATGGAAAAATGGCCCTAGGCCATAACGTTAGCATCGGATACTTTGCCCAGAACCAAGCTTCGCTGCTCAACGAGGAGCTAACCGTTTTTCAAACCATCGACGATGTGGCCGTGGGCGACATACGAACCAAAATTAAGGATCTGCTTGGCGCATTTATGTTTGGAGGCGATGACATAAACAAAAAGGTTAAGGTTTTGTCGGGAGGAGAAAGAACCCGCCTATCGATGATAAAGCTTCTACTTGAGCCGGTAAACCTGCTAATTCTGGATGAGCCAACCAACCACCTTGATATGCGCACCAAGGATATTCTGAAAAGCGCACTCTTAGCATTTGATGGGACGCTAATACTTGTATCGCACGACCGCGATTTTCTGGATGGACTGGCAACCAAAGTTTACGAATTTGGTAATGGAGAGGTAAAGGAACATCTTTACGATATCCGTGGCTTTCTGGAGAAGAAGAAGATGGAGAACTTGAAGGAGATTGAGCGGAAGGGGTAAAGATAACCACGCGATTAGAAGCTTTTAAATCACGGAAAATTTACAAGCTGAATTTTTTATCAAAAATTTGGGTATCTAGTCATTTATTTCAATGAACCTATGGTTTAACTTGCTATCTATTAAATGCTCTTCACCAAGCTGTTTAATGTTATCGTTCTTAAACTTCCAGGTAATAGAAATACATTGGCATTTATCTCCAATCAGTTTAAGTAGGTGAAGAATGTGCGTTAGATAATTGAGGTTATTTTCATCAATTGTGTAGATAAAAAAATCGACGTTAAAACTTATTACCTCAGGCTCATTATACCTTAACTTCTCAAGCCACAAAACTAGGGGATAAAAATACACCCAAGGCTCACTGTGAACACAGCTGCCTTCTATGATTATATCAACAGAATCGTCGTAGTAAACAAGGGGAGCAGCATCTGTCATTTTATGGCTAAACGTACTAGGTAATTGCTTTTCAACGATATTGAAGGGAAACTTAAAAAACTCAGCAAATTCTTCGCCATCTTCTTTTATGTCGATATCATCGAGAAAGTAGTACCAATTTACGCTTACCTGTTTTCCTGCCATATGCTGTTTCTCGAGCAATTTAAAAAGCGTAAAGAACGATTTAGATGAGCCATTACCAAAATACAGTATCAAAAAATTTACCTCAAGGCTATTTCCTCCCGATGTAAAATACTCGTCAACCCAATCGATAAGCGCTTTATAGAATAAGGTTGGATTATCGGGTATTGACAAACCCAACACCTGTACAGTACTCTTTTTCGGGTCTGCAACTATAAGGGGATTTCGGTTTGTGGGGGAGGATATTAGGCTTGGCATATTGCCTCTTGTTTGGTTAAGCTAAAATAGCATTAAAATTGATATTAGCACTCCTCCGGTAAAAGCATATAGTATTAAATAGGATCTCTATTTAGCAAGATTTTTATACACAATAATTGTCGTTGCTGTTGTATTGAGGCCATACCAGGTTATCTTACTGAAAGAATTCTGTGAAAGAAAAAATTTTCATCTTAATAAACCCGCATAAACGTAGGCAGGCGAGCACTGAGTGCTCGCCTGCCTGTTTCAATCAAATTTAGTGAGTGAACTAAATATCCTCATTGGGGTCGTAAACCCAAAAATCCTTTTTGTAACCAACGGGTTGGGTGTACTCTGCTCCCGTTCCAAAATAGCCTTTACCATTTAGAGCAACGCCAATGGCTGAGTACCGACTCCCTGGCTTCATGTATGTTTTTTGTGTCCATATATTATCTGCAGGCGTAAACTCCCACAAATCGTAATAGGGTGTTGATCCTGTGTATCCTGAGCCAACATAAGCCTTGTCGCCAATAACAAAGCTTATAGCTGAGAACCTTCTATTATCCCAGGTAGGTTCAATACCTGCTGCTTCGGCCCAGGTATCGGCACTGGGATCATACTCCCAAAATTCAGCTCTCACTTCGTTATTATAACCAGTACCAATGTACCCCTTGCCATTAACAGCAAAGCCAACCGCTTTGTATATTAAGCCGCCGCCATAAGATTGCTTCTGAGTCCACACATCGGTTTGGGAGTCGTACTCCCAAAAGTCAGGATTAAACAGATTACTTACCCCCATTCCAACGTACCCCTTATCACCAATGGCAAAGGCAGCAGCGCCGTCTCTAGGAGAGCCGCCAAAATCGGCTATACGGGCCCACTGACCAGCTGTTGGGTCGTACGCCCAAAAATCCTTACTTTCACCACCTTGAGTTGCACCAGTTCCCACATATCCCTTTCCGTTTATTACAAATGCAACTGCAGTGTGACGGGGTTCTCCGGGGAAGTCGGCAATTTTGCTCCACTGGTCTGTATCGGGGTTGTACTCCCAAAAATCGGAGGTGAAATCATTGCTTGGAGTTGTTCCGGTGCCAACATATATCCTATTGCCTATGGCAAAGGACACTGCTGCGCTCCTCTCCTCGCCACCAAAATCGGCTAGCTGAGTCCATGGGTCGGGAAGAGTTTTAAACTCTTTCTCAAGGCCATAAGCAGTTCCGTTCGTATTGGTTGCGTAGGCTCTAGTGTAGTAAACGGTATTGGGTTTCAGATTGGTAAGATCGCATGTAAACTCAAAGTTTTCCCATTCATTTAGTGTACCCTGTGCCTTAAAATCATCAACTGTTGGATTAGGTGTAGTGGCCCAACAAACTCCCGCTGTGGTGGTTGCACCTCCATCGGACAGTAACTTTCCGCCAAAAACTGCGGAATTTGTTGTTATGTTATCAACTGTGGCAAAACTCTGTACAGAAGGTGCACCAAGCAAAGTGGAAAACATTTTTTCGTCGCCATAAAAAACGCCTCTGTCTGTCTGCACAAAAGCACGGTAGTTGTAGTGCGTATTTGGTGAAAGTACAGTAACCACAACGGTAAAGACTGTACTACTTGATACATCCTCAACATATCCATCAACTATTGTAGGCATAGGGTGAGCACTGAAACAGATACCACGTTTTTGGATGATGGCTCCTCCATCGGAAACCAACTCGCCTTTAAGAATTGCCGACTCGGCAGATATTTCTGTTGCCTCGTATGTGCGCAACTCAGGATCTGTTAAAACCTCGTCAGTACAGGACATTAGGACCGTTAGGCACACAAGGGCAACTGCAAATACATTTGATTTACTTTGAACTGATCTCATAGCTGTATGCATAAAAATTTCATGTCAATTAAAACAACTCATTAATGTGAACTCCAATGGCAAGCTCAAGGCTGAAAGAGGTATATCGTCTAGAATACTCGTCAAAAGGAAGTCGCAGAGCGTGCATATCGAACATGTGCCAGGAGTCGGCATAATTTAATTTTAGAAAGTGCATTGCGGGCGAAACCCTAAAATAGAAGTGCTTGCTGGGCTGAATATTCAAATTGACACGGCTAATAAGAGAACCATAGCTTTTATTTTCTTGAGTAAGTCGTACCACCTCATCTTCCCACCTATAGTTGCCAAACGGCAAGCTTGGATGGGAATATACCTCTTGACGCGCTGTGGGGTCGTAGCCAATGAATGTTGCTTCACCCGATAGTGAACTCTCGTAGGTTGGTTTAACCTGAACCTGAATGCCCAAATCAAAGGAGAAGTTAAACTTAGGTTTTCCCGTCTGGAGCCTTACGAATACGGGCAGGGCATTGTATTTAACATTTATATAGTGGTAAAAATAGGCATAATCGAGAATTGGGATAAGTCCCTGTATCTCATTAGGCATAAGAAACCCGTCCGCTTGCATTTCGAATCTAACGGTGTGTTTGTCCATACCATAGCCCATACCAAAACCAAACCAAGGTCTTGGCATATATATCAGATTTACTATTACTCCATTAAATGCAGATGAGGTTCTGTATTCTCCTGAATATGATAAATGGTTTGCCTTATGATAATTATAATAATTATTGTTAGCCTCATCGTAAAAATCGTTATTGTAATCAGGCCCATCTTGTTTACTATCAAACGGAAACATACCGGCATTAGCAACAATGTTTGAACTAATTTCTAAAAACAAACCCTCACGAAAGGCTTTCTTGCGAAACACCTTATTGTGATAGTCTGCTGTTGCAATTCTGGAGATGGATTTTTGGTGACCTAAAGAGCGGATATAGAAGTACTGATCGTCGGCGAGGCTAAGAATGTTGCCATCCTTACGAATACCAGAATACTCAACAGGTGCTCTAAATGCGTAGGTTTTTGAAATTAGGTTCCCACGGGTATCAACCAGTTCAATATTATCGAGGCTATAGGCAATCCCCAAACCATCGGGATAATGGCTGGCAATATGGGTTTGGAGCTGAATTGGTGAAATGTTATCTTTTTTAAAATGCTCCTGTGAGATGAAATTGTAAATGCTCTTTTTCTGCAAATTGCCAAAAACCGATAAGAAATCAGCAGCATTATTGGCATAGTCGTCGGGGTTGTTGGCATATCTGTCGAAAGTCTTTAGGTATAGCGTAACTTGCTCCTTCGATTTTAACGCCTTTGGGCTATCGGCCTTCTTGTGCTGAGCCCATAAGATGTTAGACAAACATACTAAACCAACACTAAAAACAATATACTTTATCGTATTACTATTCATATGGTAAAAGGTTTGGGTGATTACCGATTTAGTTTCCAACTACGCCAATCGCTGCTTAGCTGATGGCTTACATTTAGGGTTGGGTTTTGCTCCTTATTGTTATGTATTATGGATGATGTTGCCACCTTTGACGTAACGTAGTCAACCAACTCGCCCATGGTAATATCACCACTACTATCCTGCAAAGCTTTAAAAAGATAGTACGAGAACATTCCGTGAAATTTATTCCTGTAGGGCAAAGCAGACTCATTACCCGCGCTGGCCGATAGCACCAAAACATTTCCCTTAACAGGTTCCTCGCGAGGGCGAACCCTTACAGCCCTAGCGGCAAGCAGACCCTGTTCGCGACCACCACCGCTAAAGCAAGCATCGAGAAAAACGGTGATTCCTTTGGATGGATTTTCGCTTAGCTTGGCATACAAATCCTTTAGCTTAATGGCAAACTCCAAATCGTTTCCACTAACATCAACAGGGATAATATGGCCCTCGCGGGTTTTCTCGTCGGGGAAACCGTGGCCTGCAAAAAACACAATGGCTTCGCCATTGCCTTGGGTTGCCTTAAGCAGCGAGGTTAGCTGATTTATGCCCCTGTGCATTTCAACCGCCTTGGCATCGAGCATGAAGATGATGTTCGACTCCTTTACCCCTAAGGTGTTTATTGCATACTGCTTAAACGTTTCGGCATCGCGGCGGGCAAACTCTACGTTCGACTCGTAGTTTAGCCCCTTTTGATGCGAGCGGTAGTCTTCGTTTCCAATAATTAGAGCAAATCGGTTTTCGTAAATTCTCCCAATGGATGGAATAAGCGTATCAACATCCGATACCATCTCCACCTTTAGCTGTTCTGCCAAAAGTCTTTGCTCAACATCGGAGGCAGCCTTGGCCTCAACAAAAAACTCACGTTCGCCAACATTGCCCGCTAAATCATTTGCGGTTACTCGAATTGGATAGGTTCCACCAATGCGCGACAGCTGCACTTTTGCAATATAAACGGAATCGTTTAGTGGAACTGCCTTGGTGCTATTAACATTAACCTCGGCAAGAGGATTTCTGTCCCTTACCAAAACCTTTACCTCAACCTCGTTGGTAAAGATTTGGGGTCGGAAGCCATCCATAACACCATCGGGAGTAAGCACGGTTATTTGCGGAGGCGTTACATCCTTTATATCCGAAGGATTAATGGTAAACTGAGCCATAAAGTTGCGAGGCGACCGTGCCAAAAAGTTTTGCCACTGCGATGGATTAAGCGCTGCATCAATATTTGGGGCAAAGCTAAATGGAATATCAAAAGCAAAATTGTTTTGAACTAGATCGAAATCATCATCAACAACAAATTTTAGCGTTAGCGTTGAGTTGAAGTAGAAAAGGTTGCTTCTGCTCTCCTCAAAGGTTTTGCAAATAATTTTGCCTTCGCCAGGTATTGTAACCTTATTCTTATCGAACACAATATGCGATCGCTTATCGTCTAATGCATTCCGATCCTTATCGAGCCAGTCTACCTGCAGGGCCAAAATAAATTCGTTGGCCTCAATTTTCCCTGCACTTATCCTCAGAATTCCCTGCTTACTGCCTGGGGCAGTAAAAACCAAATTTTGACTCTGCAGATTGAAAAATGGGATTAGGAAACCTAGCAACAATATTAGTTTTGTTCTCATCGACTTATGGTATTGGTGGCACTTATCACACATCTATTTAAACCCATACAACAGGGCACAGGAAACCCATGGAGCAGGGCTACTCAAAGTCCCCTGCTCTGTGATCAAAAGTTGGTTTACACCTTAGTCTATAAAATTTGGATTAGGGTTAAATATAAAATTAGGGCTTAAAAGGCCTTAATAGCCCTGCGCCTTAACTTAAATCTTGTTTCCTCATCGGAAATACGCTCGTGGTTGTAGATATTCTTCTCCCACTCGCCATACATTGGGTTGGGGAATGCAATAAACCTACGACCAAACTCCTCGCGATACTCTTCAACGATTGGCTGACCCCAGCTGTTGGTGCGGTTCTCAAATACCTCGGCAAAATCGTTGAGGTTGTCGCCCAGCAGAAGGATAATATCAAATTTCTCGGAAACCGCTTCACGCCGAGGCTCCTTTCCACTTATTGATTCTTTAAGGAAAAAGTTTTCGGGCTTGACGAAGGCAAACCCCAGCTTCTCCATATTACGCATGGTAGCATCCTGCTCATCCACGGTGCGATTGCTAAGGTATATAACGTCAACCCCAACCGATTGGCAGAAATGGGTAAACTCAACAGCACCGGGAAGGGCTTCGGCTTGCTCAAGGGCAACCCACTCGCCCCACATTTCGGGTGTAAAGGGCTTACCGGTTTCAATCATTTTACCCTGAAATGGGCTGTTATCAATCATTGTTTCGTCCAAATCAACAACAACCGCTTTGGGTCTATCGGTCTTTTGCTTACTATACTCAACTACCCTTTCCTTGGCAATATTAAAACCTTGGTAGTATAACGCTTTAACCTCGGGGGAACTCTGGTACCATATGGTTGCAAGGGTCAGGTTCTCTTGATCCATATTGTACTCATTTTCTTTCAGCTGTGGCGCACAACCTAAAACTATAATTGAAGCAATTAGGGCAATAATAGCTCTTCTCATCTTTATATTTTTTTGATTTTTGATTACTAATACAATCTTACAAATTTTTTGGGTTATTTTTACTTCTCGGTTCTATATTTCAAGTCTCACATTCATTATTTTTTTCCCCCCTCTAATATTTCAATAAAAATATATGATTATCCGTAATTGTACCTAAGTTTTCCATACCAAGTATCTTCGACAGCTGCAACTAGTAGTCTATCAAATAGATTCGCTCCAAAATATCGTCT
>NZ_JAANIG010000080.1 GCF_011174675.1 Perlabentimonas gracilis
CTCAGGAAAAAATACCGACAATAAGGCCTTTAGGCTTTCTTGTGTTTCCATACCCAAAGGTAATAACTCTTCTCCAGCACCTCAAAATAATATTTAGCCCAAACTATTCAGGGTTTTTATCAACAAATTTCACCCCAGCCCCACTTTGAAGGGGTAGAATGTTTTCAAAAAAACTTTCACTAGTATCCGACCAAGTCTTTTAAAAAATGATAATTATGTAATAGATTTATTAGTCGGTCAGTAGTAAAAAACTTTATTGATAATGACTAGAGTACGAATTACTGAGAGACGGCTAACTATGAAATTGCAGCATTGCAAACTAATATAAGTCTGCAAACAACTAGGGATCCCCCATAATTGTGCTATATGGAAAACCCCAAAGTTTTGACTTCAAAAGGTATTTTACTACTTGGCCTTGCGTCTCCTTCTACGAATAAGAATAATGGCAAACAAACCTGCAATTAGCATAATGCCTACCACCAAGTAAAGTTTTACAACTTTAATCTTTTTACCCTGTGCTGCCACAACAAGCCCATCCTGTTCACTATCGCCCAAGCCAAAGAAACCATCGATGGTTGCCTCCGCTAGTAGGCTAAGGAACTCTGGTAAGTATGGCTTAACTTGATCGTACTTGCTGCTTACAAGGTAATGCCACAGCGAGGAAAACGAAGCGATATTTGGGTTATTAAGGATAGCCTCGTCGAGAAGAGCAGCCAGCTGCGGTGACGCCTTTCGCTTAAGCCTTTGCAAACGGAAGAAGAAATCTTCATCGTATGAAGTTTGGGATATTCTTCGCGATTGGCGATACTTCACCTCAACAGCGTTTACGCTGAGTAAATCCATAAGTTTTGCAAATGCCTCAATAACCCCTTGGGTTTTACCTAGCGAATCGGCTCGGAGAGCCATTCGTCGAATCGTTAAGAACCTAAGATCTGCTGGGCCATCCAGGTTGCCGGCAAGGGTGCTATCCAAAAATCCCTTTAGGCTTGGATCACCAAGAAGGGCTAGCAACTCACGGAATCTTAGGCTTTGCGGATTCTCACTGTCGATGCCATATACCTCTTTACGTAAATCCGAGGCGATTCCGCTAGCCTCATCATCTTGTGTAGGAGTTACCTTTTCTGCATCAATCGAAAAATCAACCTTAAGCCCTTCGGATTCAATGGACTCAATGGGCTGAGGAGTAGACTCGAAGCTATCCTCATCAATATCATCAGGGAGTTTATCCAATTTCTCAGTTGGATACTCCACTGGTTTTGCTTGGACAACCTCCTCAGCAAGCAATACATCACCTGTTTTCTCCTTTTGCTTCGTAAGTTCTTCGGTTTGATCTTTTAAGTCGTACGATTTCCCATCGAAGAACAGGGTGTACTCCACATCGGAGGCAAGGTAGTTTATGTACTCCGATCTGGTTGGGTCTATAAGCGCAACACCTTCCACATTCACAGTATCAACAACAAGGGTTCGTGGGGGCAACTCCGATCTGCGTGCGTAAAAATCGTCAAGTGTAACTATGCTACGTTGGTACTTGGGCAAAAATATTTCAATCTGAGTAATATCCTTCTCGCCAAATCCATGGGGATCGAAAACCGCCATTAGCCCTGTACCCCCATCGCCAATGGGCTGATAGAAAAGGTTATCATCGGCCGTATTGATTGGAAAACCTAGATTAACAGGTTGCGACCAGGTGCCATCGGCTTTCAGGTTGGAGAAGAAAATGTCGTACCCCCCAACGCCATGGTGCCCATCGGAGCTGAAGAAGAGTGTTTTTCCATCGGTGGTAATAAACGGAGTATTCTCGTTGAAGCGAGTGTTGATGGGCGCCCCAAGGTTTTTTGCCGGACCCCAATCGCCATTCTTTGTTCGCTCCGACACGTATATATCCAAATCGCCAAAGCCCCCCATTCTATTGCTAGCAAAGTAAAGCTTTTTGCCATCGCCAGTTACGCTTGCATGGGTTTCGTAGAACTCGGTATTGATGTTCTCGTTGAGCTTACGCATTGGTGTCCAAGAGCCTTCGACAAGCCGGGTTACGTATATGTTCCCCACGTGGTCATCGTCCTTAAACAGATACAGTTCTGTTCCGTCGTACGATAGCGACAGGGTAGTGCAATTCCCATCCACCATTAGGTCGAGGGTTATGTTTCGGGGTCGGCCCCACCTATCGCCCTCTTTAGTGGCCACCATAATGGCCTGATAAAATCGCTCATTGGTAGTGTATGCCAAGGTTTTACCATTACCAGAGATCACTGGGTTATAGTTTGAAAACCTGTTGTTTATATCGGAGCCTAAGTTGCTACGCAAAAAGTTAACCGGATATCGCTGAATAACCCTTGACCGTTCAATGGCCTCGACCTGATGGTTCAGGTAGTCAATGTCGTACTGCCGCTCACGTCGGATATTGCTACGAAACTCCTCGTAGGCCCATACAGCTTTACCCAGCTCGTTATTGGCAAAATAGGCATTCCCTAAGTAGAATAGTGCGTCGATGGGTGCACGCCTTTCGCGTATTGAGCTTTCGCTATAGCGGTTCGAAATATTTTGAGAGGCTCGCTCAAGGTAGCTTATTGCTCGATCTTTGCTTCCGGCAATATTGCTGTAACATATACCAATACGATAATCGAGATTAGCGTTATCGGGAAATTCATCGTATATGCTAAGGTATAGCGCAAGCGCCTCTTCGTAATCTTCGAAATAGAAATAGGCATTAGCATCCCTATAGATCTCCTCGGCATCCTGCCTAGTCTGTGCGTTTCCTAGTGTAATAACCAGTGTAACGATAAGTATGGAAAGGAAAGAACTCCTAATCATCAGTTTAAAATATTTTACAGAATTTTATACCAAATATATGGAATATTTTTGGGTTGAAATAATCATAACTATTTCCTTGTCGCAAAATGTTAGAGCAACAAGTAAGTTGGGATTAAAAATTTCAGGAATTAAGTAAGAGATAGGCTTTTGAGCCCCTGGCGAAAGACCTCCAAACTGGGTAAAACTTGCTATATAAAACTCCTCTACCGACTAAGTATGCTATCGAGATCGAACTCGACAAGGTAAATATCGAACCCTCCAAAGCTTTGGGGCAATATGCGCGAAAGGAAACCAGCCGAACCATCGCCTATGGGCTGAAAAAAGATATCATCATCGGTGGTATTGAACGGGTAGCCTAAATTAACGGGCTTACCCCAGCCTTGGCCCTTCCGTTCCGTTACAAAGGTATCGTAACCGCCCATAGTTTTATGCCCTGTGGATGAAAAGAAAAGCCTTTTGCCATTATGAGTAAGGGCAGGAGCAATTTCATCGAATTGGGTGTTTACACTTGCACCTAGGTTTACCGCTTCGGACCAGCCGCTGGGGGTAAGAACAGAGTAGTAAATATCGAACCCACCAAACCCACCCGGTCGGTTGCTTGAGAAGTAAAGAGTGTCGCCGCTTGGGCTAAAGGTTGCGTAGGTTTCCCAGCTACGCGAATTAATTTCCTTAGGCAACCGAGATAAGGGGCTCCACTGCTGCTTTGCGCCGTCGTAAGTTGCTATGTAAAGATTAAAAACATCGTTATCGTTGCGCGCAAAGAGAATGGTTTTACCATCGGACGACATACCAACAGTGGTAATTTCACCATCGGCATACAGCTGGCTATTGATATTTATTGGGTGCGACCAAATACTAGCACGCTGATTTGATTGCAGTATGGCATTGTAAAACTGCTGCACCGAGGTGTAAATCATTATGCTTGTATCGGCCGATACAACGGGGTTTATCTCCGAGAATCGGGTGTTAACAGTTCTGCCAGCAGAGGTGTAAGTGAGATTGATAGGCTGAGCCATTAGCTGCTGGGCATAGTTTAACGATTCAACCTCCTTACTTACTACCCGCAGCTTATCGCTGTCGTCTTTCACCATCTCGGAGTACTTGACAAAGGCCTCTCTTGCCTTGTCCAATTCTCCAGTTATCCTGAGGGCTTGGCCATAGTACAGGAACACCTCGGGTGGCGCTTGGGTTTCGGTAAAGTAACCCTCGCTATACGAATGGTTGATGGCCTTTTGAGCTCTTTCGAAAAAGGGGATAGATTTATGCTTCTCGTTGGGTATGTTAAGGTAACACAAGCCTATGCGATACTGCACATTGGCGTTATCTGGTGATGACTCGAGCAGCTCCATATACAGGGGTAAAGCATCACGATAATCTTCGTACAAAAAGTAGTATTCGGCGTCGACAAAAATACGCCGAAAATACGATGCTCGTTGGGCCTGCACCGATAGTGAGAAAAGAAGTAATGCTAAAATTGAGTAGAGATGTTTTCGCATAAAAATTTCGTTACAAAACGATTTCAATGTCAAAGAAAACAAATTTTACGTTCTTGTCAAAACCTTTTGCCGTGAACTATAAGATTTTGCAATGCCATTGATTACGCAAATCCTGCTTCAACTAATCAAATATAGTTTATTTTCTTTCTTATTGTTACATCTACCAAAAATACTTAAGCAAAATCCAGCACTCCATTGAGTTAGTAAAAAAAAAGCATCAAGTTATGATGCTTTAAGGGGCTGCTTGATCTTTATTTAATTTCTCACCAACTTAGCTTTAGAGTATCTTCGCTGCTTGCCCGAGCCATTATGACTGGCGTTCAGGACGATGGATGCTTACGAATGAACGAATTACTTTCTCTCTAACCTTATTGGATAATATTGTCAATCACTAGTGTCCGACTAAGTCTTTTTTAAAATGATAATAATGTAATAGATTTCTCGCTTCGCTCGAAATGACAGGCTGTTACGCTGTATGGGGTGAGGG
>NZ_JAANIG010000081.1 GCF_011174675.1 Perlabentimonas gracilis
AGAATTTGTGGAAACAAGGCCCGCGCCGGGGGCGGGCGACCCGGTCACCTTGGCCACGAGACGCTAACAAGGGGTGTAGCTAATGGGGTGATGGATGGGGTACTCGGGGCAGGGTCGCCCGCTGCCATTCGTTTTCGTCGGGGGACGAAAACGTGGGCTACGCACATCCCCACTAGCCACAACCCCCAGCCGTTGTAGCCAATGCCAGACGACCGCTCAGACATTACCTTTTTGGGAAATCTTAAAGCATTTTTTTGTATATTTGTAGTATGACAAAAAAGAAAAACATTGGATTGGATTTCGTTGTCGATAAACTAACTAATTCAATTGAAAACATTGTAACAGGTGATAGTTTTCCGACTGAAATTTCTGTTGTTACAAGAGAAGACCTAAAATTGACTACAAAGAAAAATGGTTGGGTTTTTAATTGGTTGATAGAATTTAAACAACCTGAAAGAGAAGTTTATAAACTGACAATCGTAAACAATCCAAATGTAATTCAAGGACTATTGAGCGTGCAAGTAAAATCTGACCACGTTTATATGCATCTAATCGAAAGCGCACCATTTAACAAAGGCAAGACAAAAATGTATGCAGGCGTGCCAGGAAATTTAGTTGCATTTGCCTGTAAACTATCATTTCAAAGGGGACACGAAGGAAACTTAGCCTTTATTTCAAAAAGCGAACTCATTAAACATTACGAAGAAACATTAGGTGCTTTGCACTTTGGTGGTAGATTAATGATTATTGAAACGCAAGCTGCTCTTAAACTAATTGACAGATACTTTAAAAACCAATAAAAATGAGAACAAGGAAAAAAGAATTGGATGTGGATTTTATTGGAAGTCAAGAACCTTTAACAAGTTCTGAAGAAAAAGCTTTAAGTGAATTCTTTAAAAAGAAAAAAGAAATAAAAAAACAGAAACCACTTAGACCAAGAAGAACGACCAAAAAGGTAACGACCGAAATATAAAATCTCCATAATAAATTAAGGCACAGGCTACAACAAGGGGTGTAAAAAATGCTGGGCTGCAGAGCGATTGGGAAGCTAATCGCTCGCTCGATACTCCGTATCGTGGGATTCGGACGTTGTCCGAATCCCAGCACATTTCACACCCCCAGCCGTTGGCTGCAAGGCTGAAAGACAAAAAAACGAAACACAATAAGTATATTTGCAAAAAAAACGAAAATGAAAAGTAAGTCAACCACAAAAAAACGACTAAATAATCAAACTGCAATCCCCTCTATTTCAGGCATTGACCTGTTTTGTGGTGTAGGGGGACTAACTCACGGTTTAAAAAAATCAGGAATTAATATTCGAGCCGGTATAGACTTAGATACTAGTTGTAAGTATGCATATGAAGTCAATAATAAAGCAAAATTTATTGGAGCTGACATCACAGAAGTAAATGGGCGACATCTTAATGAATTTTGGAAAGATGGTGAAATAAAACTTTTGGTGGGATGCGCTCCCTGTCAACCCTTTTCAAGCCACTCAAACAAAGTAAAAGAAAAAGAACAGGGGGACAAATGGAATTTATTAAATGAATACATTAGATTGATCAAAGAGACAACTCCTGATGTAATCTCAATGGAGAATGTTCCAAATTTATCAAACAAGCAAATTTTTAAAGAATTTGTTAATGAACTCGAAAATGATGGGTATAATGTTAAGTACAAAAATGTTTTTTGTCCTGACTATGGCATACCGCAGAAAAGAAGAAGATTAGTTTTATTAGCGTCTAGAATTGGAAAGATTGACATATTACCCCCCACTTATAAAAAGAAGAATTACAAAACAGTACGTGATGCAATTGGACATCTAGAACCTCTTGGAAATGGAGAAAGGAGCAAGACGGATATTCTTCACTTTACGACTAAACTTACTGATATAAATTTAAAAAGAATAAAATCATCAATTCCGAACGGAACTTGGGAAGATTGGGACAAAAGCCTTTGGTTAGAGTGTCATAAAAAAGAGACAGGAAAAAGTTATAAAGCTGTTTATGGTAGGATGGCTTGGGACGAACCATCACCTACAATCACGACACAATTTTATAATTATGGCACAGGTAGATTTGGTCATCCGACCCAAGATCGAGCATTAACAATTCGAGAAGCATCTATTTTACAAAGCTTTCCTCAAAAATATAAGTTTGTTGAAGAGGGAAGTGAAATTAAATTAACTAGAGTAGCTACACATATAGGAAATGCAGTCCCTGTTAATTTAGGGTTTATTATTGGGAAAAGTATAATTCATCACATAAATGAAATTCAATATGGGTAATTTCACATTTAATATATCCCTAAGTGTATTAAATCATTTGGGACGAAATCTTTATAGAAATTTTATAACAGTATTAGGTGAAGCTATTTCAAATTCTTGGGATGCTGATGCTAATAATGTTTGGATATATATTGATAGAGAAAATAATCATCTGATAATTAAAGATGATGGAGAAGGTATGACTTCAGATGATTTTCAAAATAAATTTCTAAAGATTGGATATTCAAAAAGGAAAGGCGGAACAGATAAAACAAATTCACAAAGACCTTTTATTGGTCGAAAAGGAATAGGAAAGCTAGCTTTGCTTTCGTGTGCTAAAAGAATTCACGTTTTAACAAAAACAAAAACAACAGATTTTGTAGGTGGCGTAATTGATAATTCAGGTTTAGACAATGCGATAAATGATGATTTAACTCCTCAACAATACCCATTAGAGACTGTCAATATTTCACTATTCGGGAATCACCTTAACGGCATAGAGAAAGGAACAATTATATATTTTGAAGAAATCAACGATGGTATCCGCAATCGTATTGAATATATTAGAAAACTAATTGCTTTGTTCTTTAGATTTTCTTTGATTGATAAATCTTTTAAAATTTCTCTTAATGAAGAACCCATAACACTAAATGAACTGAATGATTTATCACAAAGCACACAATTTGTTTGGCAAATAAACTCAATAGATGACCCTTATTTAAAAGATAAAATCTCTATTTCTCACGACCATATTAGACGGTATGAGAAACTTTCTTCATCAATGACAATTAAGGGTTTTATAGCCTCGGTTCTTGAACCCAAATATCTGAAAATTAGAAATACTCAAGAAAAAGTAACATTAGATTTATATGTAAACGGTAGGTTAAGAGAAAAAGACCTTCTAAAACACATACCATCTGCTAGGCTAGTTGAAAGTTATGTTTACGGTCAAATTCATTATGATGCACTTGACAGCGAAACGGACAGATTTACCAGCAGCAGAGAAGGCGTTATTGCTGATGATCCTTTATTTCAATCATTACTATCAGAATTAAAAGAAAAATTAATGAAGAAAATTATTGATGATTGGGATAAATGGCGTGTTGAATTAAGACAAGACGGTGATTCAGAAAACACAACAAGAATGACCAAAAAGGAACGAAAATCAAAAGAATTGGTAAATACAATTACCGATGAATATGTTCCCCCAAAAAGTTCTACTTACAGAACAAAAGTTGATGAATGGTTAGAAAACCTAACTAAAGATGCTGAATACAATGTAACATCTTATGCTGAGTGTTTTGTAAGTGAAAACTTGCTTCGCAATTTCATTAATTATAAGTCAGTTACAATCACGCCTGAAGCCAAAGCTGTAAGTGATAAAATGAGATCCAAAGAACTAACTAACAAGAATACTGCAAACCTAAGTTTTGATTTAAGACAATCAGATGATGTCCTTGTATATTTAGATATGGACAATTTAGCCAATATGATTGAAAAAGTTGACCCAATAACTCAAGCTGGTTTATCAAGAGACGCAAAAGAGTATAAACCAATTAGAGATGCAATGGCACACACTTCTTTGTTAACACATAATGCAAAGCAGAGACTAAATTCGACTTATGAGAATATAAAATCAAGAATAAAAAAATTACTAGAATAACAAAGCCCAGCAGCCAACAAGGGGTGTAACCAATTTGGGCTGAATGGGTTAGTCAAGCGGGTCGGCACGCAGGGAAACTTTTTAACGTGGGATAAATCCCAAGCCCCGCTCCCCCAAACTGGTCACACCCCCTGCCGTTAGCGTACATCGCCAAGGTGGGCATGGGCGGCAAGCTTCGGAGCGTTGGCCTTGCCTTGAAATGGAGGGAGTATCGCCATCGCCCGCTCGAGCAA
>NZ_JAANIG010000082.1 GCF_011174675.1 Perlabentimonas gracilis
ACCTAGATATTCGGGGCAATTGGGCTCGCAACATTATTCTTAGCGGGGGATAAATCCGCTGGCGCCGCACTCCCCCACTGGGCACACCCCCAGCCGTTAGCACACAGTAATGAAAAACGAAACGAGTATGAATACTAATCCTTTCGAAGACATAAACGAAGAAATCTTAATAAAATGGCAAGAAATGGCTGATTTATTAGCCGAACTTCTTTCTGTTCCTTCGGCTTTGATAATGAAAACAGAAAATGAATTTATGGAAGTATTTATTTCCAGCAATTCCAAGAATAACCCCTATAATGTTGGCGATAAAGAAAAATGGTATGGATTATATTGCGAAACTGTAATTAAAACGCAAGAAAAATTATTAGTCCCCAATGCTTTAACTGATGAAAATTGGAACAAAAATCCAGACATTAAACTTGGTATGATTTCATATCTCGGCGTTCCAATTAATTTCCCTGACAATAAACCCTTTGGGACAATTTGTGTACTTGATAATCAGGAAAACTATTTTTCCTCAAATCACGAACGATTAATACAACAATTTAAACGCGTATTAGAATTAGATTTAGTTTTGATACAATCGAATAAAGAACTTGAAAAACTTAATGCGGACAAGAGTATCTTTTTATCAATTCTTGCACACGATATAAAAAGCCCCCTTACATCAATTCTAGGTTTATCTGAACTTTTAGTAAAGGATACAAATCAATACGATAATGAAAAAATTGAATCTTTCGCAAAGAATATTTTTGATGTGGCAAGTAGCACCAATAATTTATTAGATGACCTGCTATTGTGGTCAACTTCCCAATATGGTAAATTACCATTTGAACCACAAAAAATTGAATTCTATAATATTTGCGCCCAGACAATTAGTCATCTAAAAAGTCAATCAGAAAAAAAGGAAATAGAAATTACAATTTCTGCTCCTGAAAATATAAGTTTGTGGGCTGATGAAAATATGCTAAAGACAGTTTTTCGTAATCTTGTTTCAAATGCAATAAAATTTTCTAACAATGGAAGTAAAATTGAAATTTCAGCTGAAAAGTATCCCTCGAATACACTAATTACAGTTTCTGACAATGGTGTTGGAATTGATGATGATGTTCAAAAAAAACTATTTAATATTTCTCAAAGCATTTCAAATATTGGGACAATGGGAGAGAAAGGAACGGGATTAGGATTAATACTCTGCAAAGAATTTATAGAAAAGCACAAAGGGGAAATATGGGTAGAAAGTAAAGTTGGAAGAGGAAGTAATTTTAAATTTACTTTACCGAATGAAAATTAATCACGAGAAAAAATTACCGTGTGCTAACAAGGGTTTAATAAAATGCAGGCTATCAGCGGATTAGGAAACTTTACAGTTTCAATCCAGCTTTCGTCTCGTGGGACGATGACGATGTTCCAACCGCCTGCACTTTATCAACCCCCCACCGTTATGCAAAATAGTAGAAACTCGGGGCGGAAAGATTAACTCGTTGGATGACAGTCTATTAACCCCGTATTGAAATCTAATTGTCTCATTGACAACTCATTTCACGGCTGGAAGATATCTCGCATAGACTGTCATCCGCCGACTTAACCTATTTTTTTTCGGCAGGACTTTCGACGATTTGGCCAACGGGCTGAATTTAAATTTCGGGAAATTGAAATTCGTTAGAAAGCAAAACAGCGGCAGGAAATGTTTGCTGGACAAGAAATCAAGAAGTTTAAAACTCGGTAGATAATTCGCTGTTTTTGTCGGGTAGAAAATTTAAATCATCCCTAGGCTTTAACGAAAAGATGGCTTACGCGCAAAAAAATACTTGCCGATCGCACGGGCTTCCCGATGAAAAGAAAGCGGAATAATAATGCTGGAGGGAAATTAATTTTTATTCCTAGAATTCTTGTCCCGAAGTTTGTATGTGACTTGATATTAACTACTTTGCATAACATAGGTTGCATAGCATGCCCAAGGATTCGTTGATTTGCAAACTTGGTCGTTTCAATCTAACTTTATCTCGTGGGATGAAGACGTTGTTCCAGTCGATGGGCACGCTATACACCCTCCACCGTTATGCCCAATTTTGACAGACCAGAATATTTCCATAATTTATTGATAATCTAACAAATAAACGACTATGAATTTTATTACAAAATTATTTAAATGGCTTGTTTATCTATTATTATTAGTCATTTCTCTATATCTTATTGACTTGCTTTTAGGTTGGTTGATTATGAAAGCATTAACAATAAGTACTTTTTGGTTAATTGTATTGGCTATATTTTTTAGTTCAATTATTATTGGATTGTTTTCTAGTTTTTGTTCAATACTTATTGGACTCCTAATGACTATTCCACCAAATAAAAAGATAGCTGGAATAATTTTCTCACTATTTGCATTCATTATAGGAATAGGAGACTTTATTGCTTATCTTAAGCTTGATACATCAATTTTGGCAAAAATCATTATTTTGATTCAAGTTATTATTGTTTGGGGTAGTCTTACATATCTTGGTATGAATAGAGACTTATTTGAAGAATCTTGAAAGCATCAATATTTTATTCTTAATCTAACAATTTACTAACGCTTTAATTTATTCATTATGAAATATCTATTTGTGTTTTTATTAGCATCTTTTATAAGCACCTACTTAATTAAGCCAAGCAAAAATAATTTAATTGCATACTCATTTATTGTGCCAATAACTACTTTTATATTATGTGCTTTGTTTATTTTTATATCAATGCATTCGTATTTTGCTGGGCAAGAAATCGCAAAACTAATATTACCTAGTTTTATTTCAGGATTAATCGTTTATTACAATTTAAAGAAAAAAGTTAAAAATGAAAATCGAGTCCAATTTCCTATCTTGTTAATTACGGCCATAATAATTTCATTAATTATTTCAATTTATCAGTATAATACTGAAGCAAAACTTAAAAATTTATGGAATGAAATTAGTATAAATAATGAATCTACAAAAAAGGAAGTAACAACTAAAAGTGTAGAGTTTAGAAACATAAAATTTAATTGTTACTCAGATTGGAAAGTTGATTTTGAATCATATGAAGAAAACAATTACTATTTAATACATTGCGAGAAAAATCTATATACACAAATAAAATATTTTGGTGTAGTTCTATTTGAAAATCAAGTTATTTCAAATGAAGAAGCTATAAAAGCAATGCTTGATGGCATTTCAGAAGATTTTCCAATCGATAATTCATATTACCATAAAATTGAAGATTCTTTTTTTAACGCACGTAAATGCAAATTTCTTGAATTTAAGTATTTGAATAATTCAAAAACTCAGTATGCAAGGATATATAGTTTTAATCATAACTTCAAAACTATTGTTATTCTCTATGAAACTGGTGATAAAAATGATTTTAATAAAATATTTAACCTTTTCGAAGATAGTTTTACAGTTAACTAAATAACTATCTAACCTACAAATACCTACATCGCTATGAATTACAAAATAATTTCGAATTCTATTTTATTTTTACTTCTATCATTATTCTATTTTTCTATCTATGCTCAACCCTTAGATAAAACAATTAATTATGGCAATATTTCGCTAAAAATACCTAGTAAATGGGAAAATAAAAATCAAAACATTGAAAATAAGGTAACTCAAATTGCTTGTTGGGATAATAATTCTGGCAGCAACCTTCTAATTCAATATTCCGATAATTTAATGACACCAGATGAATACATAAATTCAATTATTAACTACCAAAAAAACACACCTATCTATTCAACTGCAAATTATTCAAAAACAACTGATTATTTATTTAATGGCATTCAGACAAAAAAATCTGAATTTTATGGTATATGATTATCCGTAATTGTACCTAAGTTTTCCATACCAAGTATCTTCGACAGCTGCAACTAGTAGTCTATCAAATAGATTCGCTCCAAAATATCGTC
>NZ_JAANIG010000083.1 GCF_011174675.1 Perlabentimonas gracilis
AACGTAATGTTTTCATTGCTTATATTTTTCTCAAATATACGACTTTTTTGCGATTCAGTTTCGGACCGTCAAAATGTGCTACAACGGCTGGGGGTGTGAAAAGTGCTGGGATTGGGACAGCACCCAAATCCCCCGAGACGAAGTCTCGCAAAAGCCGATTTGCTTCCTAATCGGCGGAAAACCAGCTTTTTTTACACCCCTTGTTAGGGGCAGTTATTGGTTTGTCTGTCAGGAAATTGTCAGATTAATTTGTTTTCCAAAACCAATTTCAATCAACCTATAAAGTGTAGATAGTTGAATGTCACTATGTCCGTTTTCAATTCGTGAAATAAAACTTTTCCTAGTTCCTGTTTTTTCAGCAAGTTGTTCTTGGGTCATTTTGGCTTGCTTTCTTTCTTCCCTTATAATTTCGCCAATTGCAAATGCTTTAGCTTTGATTTCAAATTCAGTTCTTTTTCTTGTTCCTAACGGACCATAACGACTTTCAAGGTGTTCGTCAAAAGTTGTAATCTCATTGTAATTATTTTCTTGTGTTTTCATCTTTTTTCCTTTTTGAGTTAAAATACTCATCCTTAATTCTAAGTGCTTTGTCAATCTCTTTCTTCGGCGTTTTCTGTGATTTCTTTTGAAATCCATTAAAAAGCACAACTAGATTTCCTTCGTCAAAGCAACAGAATACTCTGTAAATGTTGCTTTCAAATTCAATTCTTATTTCAAAAAGTCCATCAGTTCCATCCATATACTGAAAGAATTTTTTCGGAATTCTTTCAGCGCTTACAACTAGGAATAGAACGTAGTCAATTTTGTCCTTAACTTTTTCTTTCAGAGGTTCAAAGAACTCTTTGAAGTAGTTTCTGAAGAATATTAGTTTTCGTTTTCGTTCCATACCGCAAAGTTAACTAATAATGGAACAAAAATCAAGTTTTTGAAAGTATCTTTTTTGGGATTAAGTGTTTTATGTCTAATATTCTGACTGTTATGTTTTTTCAATTCATTCAACTACACTATATAAAGTTTCAGATGTCAAAGAATGTTTATATGTCTATGATTGTCTGGGATTTCCGTCATAATTGCCCCTAACGGCTGGGGGTGTGTTGCGAGCTGGAGATTGAAACAGCATCGTTTTCCCCCGATACGAAGCTACCTAAATGTTGAAAAGATTCCAAATCCGCTAGATAACCAGATTTGCAATACACCCTTTGTTACCAAATGTGCGTTAGCGTTGTACAGTTTTCGGTCTGTGCGGTCGGGAAAAAATATTTTTTCTTGCGTCGGAAAATCCCTTTCTTTTCGCAACGCCAATCTCTGCAATCTTAACGTTTTCAAGGCGAAAGCAGCGTTTTTATTACTTTTTTATCTGTGCAGAAGGAATTAAATTGCAATCAGCTAAATGTGCGCAGCCATCTACGCGTTGCATTGTTGTTTTTTCTCTGCGCATCAAAAATGTGCGTAAGCCATCTTTCCGTTGCAATTTAAAAATCGAGCCGATTTCCTAAAGCGCAACTAAGCAATTTATTAATTCCTTATCTGCGAAGAAAGCGAGCGCAAGCTTTCCTAAAGTTGCATTTTAAAAATCTTACCGATTTCTTAAAACGCTGCTTTACAAATTACAAATTCCTTTTTCAGGCGTTGCTATAAATCGTGATGAGTGTCGGGGGAAAAAATATTTTTTTATAGCGCATCGAAGGTCTGTCCGCCAGTTGATTCTCCGATTGGAACATCGGCTTTATCCTGCCGATGAATCCGAACTGCTCTAAAAATTTACGCCAGCGGAACAGTCCGCCGATTCGCTAAAGTCTTCTCGGGTTTTCATCTCGCATTTTTGGTAACGGCTGGGGGTGTAACCAGTTTGGGAAAGCGGGGCAGGGGATTTATCCCCCGTTAAGAAGATTGCTGCGTGCGATACCGACCGCATAACCGTTTCAACCCAAATTGGATGCACCCCTTGTTACCAGCAGTTTATTATTTTATTGTCTTGATAATCAAATCAGAAACTGTTTTACCCTAAAAGTATTTTGCCCGCTTTTTTAAATTTTCCTTCAAGCAACGCTAATCATTCCCGTTTTTTCCTTCAATCAATGCGTACAAATAATTCAGGACGATTTTTTAAAATTCAGCGTTAAAATTCAAATTTCAAAGCTCTTTCTTACAGCTTCGCCCAGTCAGTCACAGCGATAAATTGTGCCAAAATTCTTTAAATCGAAAGTGAATACATTGATTATCATAACATAAGCACTAAAAATCAAGCCGATAATTCTGTAATTCACTTTCATTTTTTCAGTAATCAAAAATAGTATTTCAAACGATTTCTACAAGCACAATTTTAAAAATCAGCCGATTTTTTCAAATCGACACCATATTTCTAAAACTCAAGTCGTGATTTTTCTTTTCTCGAACCGCTACATTTAATTCTCAAGTCGAGATATAAAAGTCTATGCACAATTTTTAAAAACTCAAGTCATTGTTTTCAATCAGGCGTTGCTATCAAATCTTGACGTTTTAGTCGGCAAAATATTTTTATAGCCAATCGAAGGACTGTCCGCCCGCTATTATTTTCGTTCAAAGAAGTCATCTAATCATACCGATACCGCCCGATTAATCAATTCATTTTCAAAGCGGAACAGTCCGCCGATGGGCTAAATTCTTCCCGATTTCTTCCGTCAAAATTGCTGGTAACGGCTGGGGGTGTGGCGAGTGTGGGAGAGCGTGTTCCGTTTTCGTCCCCCGACGAAAACGCCCGAGCGGGCGAAACCGCTCCGAAGTCCCAGTGTCAACCCACATTGGCTACACCCCTTGTTAGCAAAAGTTGTTGTTATCTGTAATTAGTCATCCAAGATGAATAATCAGATACAATTTGAAAATTTGAATTCTTTTTGTCAACTACTTTTAAGTCCCAAAGTGGAATAGTGAAAATTTTATTGTCTGAAATTCTTCTAACGCTCGCATAAATTCCTTTCCAATCATCATATTCTTTTTCCAGTTTAATAAAATCAAATTTATCAGTATATGAAGGTTTCGTTTTCTTTAATTCTTCATATTCCTTTTTACTCCAACCGCCTAAAATGTATGGTTCTTCCCAGTCGAAATCTTCCATTCCTGTCAAAATACAAAGAGTTTTCAAGTTAGTTTTCAAGAAATTAAAGTAACGATTTAAATTCTCCTCATTAACAGAAACATCATCTGATTTTATAATCTCGTTAATTCTTTTTTCCTCTTCATCGATAGAGTATTGAGCATTTATTTCCATTTGTTTTCTTAAAGTGTCTTTTTGTGAATCTCTCGGATTGACAATTTCAACTTCTTCCGTTTCTAGACAAATTAAATTGTATTCGAAACCATTCATTAAACTGTCAATTATGTAATCCTCTTTTAATTCAGAAAGAGTGATGCTATCCAGTTCAATAGTCAGAATATTCTCATTAATTTCAAGAATTCTGCCTGTCCATCCTTCAATTAATAATTCTTCATAATCAGGCGATTTTACACCTTTTCTTACACTTACACTACTTCCGATTTTCATAGTTATGCGATTTTTCGTCTTACAATTTTTGCTAACGGCTGGGGGTGTGAGCAGTGGGGGAGTTCGTGGCGCATCGTCATCATCCGCCGTTAGTGCCGCCCCCGTGCGGGTTCTGCTGATTCGAAGTCATCACATCCCCCACATTGCTTACACCCCTTGTTAGCAACCTGTGGTTAAAAAACTGGATGTGCGGTCGATATCCACATATCCCCCGTGACAACGCTGCCCGGCAGCAAGCCCCTTGCCCATCAGCCAGCCCAAATGCTGGTGAGGTGCGGTGGGGTAAAGGGAAATATTTCATCGTGTAAAGCAATTCATTTCAATTTTTCAGCGCCTAGCCACAACA
>NZ_JAANIG010000084.1 GCF_011174675.1 Perlabentimonas gracilis
TCGCCGTCGGTTGTTCCTTGCCGTTGCAAAGTTAGAAAAGAATGTTTATGTTTGTTTAACCATCTATACAAAAGTCCGATTGATAGGGGGCTAAACCATCGTTGAAGCGTTAAAAATAAATGGTTCTAGTTTAAAGTTCATTGATGATTTATTCTGTGCTCTAAAAGCAAGGTTGTTTACTTTTGCAACACGGACAGCATCAACGATTGACCAAATACCTACACCAACTGCACTACCAAGTCCCACTAACATTAATCCTGCTCCACTGGAACCATCACCCCCACTATTAATGTCATCAATTGTTCTCAAAGCGCCAACATAATATATCGTAATACAACCAGCATAGCCAGCTAAAAATCCAACACCCCTGCCACCTTCACCAGAAATCATTTGACCTAATCCAGGTACAAAAAAAGAAGCAACACCCGCAATAGTTGGATTGTAAGGGTCACCAACTTGATAAACATAGGTTTTGTGGTCGTACTGTGTTTTGTTTACACGATATTGGGCATTCGAAATGTTACATATTAAAAGAATGCCAAGAATTAAAAAAATAGATTTCTTCATAACGATTTTGTTTTAAAGTTTAAAAAATTAGTTAAAAAAAGGGGGGGGTAATATGTCTCATATTGTTATTGTCTGTTGTTTATTCTTCTTTCATTATAAAATGAGTATTCTTAAAATAATTTTTTTGTCAATTCATAAATTCATTTTATCAACTTATTCTAATAAACAAAATTAAGTTCAACCTACGACAACTAGTGTCGTGTTTGTTTTTTTTTTAATTTTGCTGCTAACGGCTGGGGGTGTGACCAGTTTGGGAGAGCGGGGCTTGGGATTTATCCCCCGTTAAGAAGCTCCCTGCGTGCCGACCCGATTGCCTAACCCATTCAGCCCAAATTGGTTACACCCCTTGTTAGCCACTGGCGATTAATCTTTTCGTCAATTTTCCTTCAATACTTGCTATAAAATTCCAGTTTCTTCTTGGGGTGGGCAAGACAAGCTCTTTGGCTGTTTTAGGTTGAGGCGTTAGCCTGTGCGAACAGCCAATGTGCTTGGCTTTCAAAGGCACTTATTTAATAAATCTTATCTGCAAATTCAGATTGAAATATTGTTGATTATCAGATTCATAAATACGTCCAAAACCGTGTCTTGTGCTACTTGCAGTTTCAAGTTTAGTATTATTCAAAAGATAATTCTCGAATTCATTCCTGTTGTAAATGTGGTAGCACAAAATATCCCCGCTTTCCTTTACCACCAAATATCCACCCGTTGCATCAAGTACTCCTGTCCATACTTTCGATGGCATCATTCCTAACGCAATATCAGTCAAGAACCTTTTGATTTTGTATTCATAAAATGGATGATTTGCTGTTAGGTCGTATTTTAGTGGATTCCTTTTAGATATTTCATTTACCAAGTCAACCATTTTTGAATGAGTTGAAGTGTAAAAGTGATATAATATTTCGGATAGAATAGGACATAAAGAACTGTCAATAAGGGTTAAGTTATTCCCAAATATTGAACTCTCTGTCTTGATGAATTTTAATGAACCATTATTCTCTTTGATTTTTTCAATTCTGTCTTTAATCTTGCTACGATTATCAATCGAATTAATTTCCTCAATTTTCTCTTGGCTTAATTTTGCACCCTCAATTCTGTAAATAAAATTTGTTGTTTTTCCCGCATTCAAGAGAGTTGAAGCTCCACCCAATTGTGATTTTATGCTAAACCCTAATTCGGGATTTGCACCTGTTCTTAAATCGTGAATGATAACCCGAATGTCACTTTTTACAGATGAACTTGCTTTTAATGAATGGCTGTTGTATGAATTGATAAATATTTCAATCTCAGGAATACTGAATGTTGCAGATTTTGATTCTTTGATGTGTTCTAATAAATGCTGAGCTTTTTCTTGAAATACATTTACGGGTATTTTGAAAACCTCTTGATTCCCTTTAATCACAACAATGTTACTGTCATAACTAAATTCAAATGTTCCATTTGATTCATCCCGAAGTATCTTAACTATTGGGAAAATTAAGTTCTCAATTTTGTTAAGGTTTTCATCACCTGCGAATAAATTTCTGTCTGCAATAATTTTTAAAAGAGTGTATACTTCACTCCATTCGCCTTTATTTCCTTTTAGCATATTCTACTTAATTCCAATAGTTTGTAATAATTTTTCTGCTGTTGCTTGAATTGCAGGAACTGCAACTGAATTACCAAATTGTTTGTATGCAGATGCGTCAGCAACAGGAATTTTAAACTCATCAGGAAAACCTTGCAATCTAGCCCACTCACGGGGTGTCATTTTTCTAATTCCCTCTCGGTTTACTTCCCCTTTTATTTTGGTGACGGGTTTAAAATTAGTCAATCTATAGTCGTAAACTAGGTTTCTCTCTCTTCCCATTCCGCCTACAACAATTGCATTCGCAATTCCATTATCTGGAATGATTTCATAACCAAAGCCATTACCTTTATCCTCGTGCCTTTTCTTATGATTGATTAAAGTTTGTAAGTATTGTGTTGATAAATAATATTTTACACAAACTTCTTTTCTCTCTTTTATGTCAGCAAAAGTAATAGGTTCTCCTGTTGGTTCAGGGTAACTAAAATTTTCTGCATTTATGTCCTTACGAAAACCAACAATGTATATCCTTTCACGATTTTGAGGAACTCCAAACTCTTTTGCATTAATAATCATTGGTTCGGCTACATTATAACCCAAGTCATTTCTCAAAACATTAAGAATTGTTGATAGGGTTCTTCCCTTATCGTGGCTTACTAAACCCTTAACATTTTCTAGGAATATTGCTTTTGGTTTCTTTTTTTTAATTATTTCAGCAACGTCAAAGAATAGGGTTCCTCTTGTGTCTTCAAAACCTCCTCTTCGTCCTGCGATAGAAAATGCCTGACAAGGAAAACCTGCACAGAGAACATCAAAATTATCTGGGATAAATTTTTTGGTTTCCTCTTTAGTTATGTCACCAAAAGGAACTTCTCCAAAGTTTACTTCATAAGTTTTTTTTGCCTGTTCGTCCCATTCACTAGTAAAAACGCACTTTCCTTTAAGGTTTTGCATTGCTAATCTAAATCCACCAATACCTGCAAATAAATCTATGAATGTAAATTTATGCTCTTTTGGGGGTGGAAATGGAATATCTTGTTTAAAATCTGTGATTATATACTGCAAAGCGCTTTCAGCTGCATTGTAATCAATACTTTCTTTGGGAAATTTTACTTCAAGTGCTCTTTTTATATGAGAGAGTGCCTCGTTCTTATAAAAACCTGACACTCCATTAGTATGATTATGAATGTAATGAGTTAAGGCTGCTCTACCATTGTCAATAGCTTCAACAACTCTAATTTTAAAAGTTGTTCCAAGAACCTCTTCAAACGATATTTTTTCCTTAATCTTCATTATATTATTATTTCAATCAATAGATTATCAGTGATATATAAAAGTTTACACTTTACAAAGATAATCTTTTTCGTGCGGGTTGTCAAAAATTTGGCTCTTTTGCAAGCCGAAGCATCGGACAGTGGGTGGAGGCTTGCAAATGTGCCAAATGTGCGGTGGGATTTTTATTCTGTTATCAATATTCTTTTCATCGAATTTTGTAGTAACGTTTTGATTCTGTGTGTTTTTCTTCGCTTGTGGCTAACGGCTGGGGGTGTGACCAGTGTGGGAGTGCGTGTTACGTTTTCGTCCCCCGACGAAAACGCCCGAGCGGGCGAAACCGCTCCGAAGTTCCAATGTCAACCCACATTGGCTACACCCCTTGTTGTGGCACGTTTTTAATTTTCTCTTGTT
>NZ_JAANIG010000085.1 GCF_011174675.1 Perlabentimonas gracilis
GGGTGAAGGCGGCTACGCCGCCTTCACCCCCTCGCCCCTTAGACCTCTTGAAAGTACTGTCATTTCGAGCGAAGCGAGAAATCTATATTTATTAGTCGGTCAGTAGTGATTAATAGTATATACTCGTTGGTTTTCAAGTGTGAATTTCGAATTGTAGATTGGACACTTAGATGTGATATCAAAAGATTTAAATCAAAATGGTTTTCCTCGTCTTTCATTTACAATCTATAGACAATTATGCGAAGGAGGTTTTTGTGTGGCTTTACTTTGTTGCCATACACCAATGCGTTTCTTGATAGAAACATTCTAAATTGATCCAATTTGCGTACTATTTGCATATTTATTATTGTTAGGGAAGATGTTAAAAGCTATCTTGCGTAACATAACTAATTACCTAACTAAGTTTGGTTATGAACAAGTTAATTCGTATCCTAACTCCCCCCGACAAGTGGAAATTTCCAGTTATTGTACTCCTTGGGGTATTCTTTGGCCTTGGTGCTTTCACTTTTCATCTATCCAAAGCACCATCATACCTTTCCGATAGCCCCGAAACTTGTATTAATTGCCATATAATGGCACCCGAATATTCTACCTGGGCGCACAGTGCGCATAGGGAGTACACCAACTGCAACGACTGCCATGTGCCTCATAACAACATGGTAAATCATTACTACTTTAAAGCTATGGATGGGTTGCGCCACGCCACCATGTTTACTCTTAGGGCTGAGCCTCAGGTTATCCAAATTAAGGAGGCTGGCGCCAAGGCAGTGCAGAATAACTGCATTCGTTGTCACTCCAATGTTATAACTGATACCAAGATGATGCGACCTGAGTTTGCTCACAACGATTTACGTAAGGATCGGCAGTGCTGGGATTGTCATCGCGAGGTGCCTCACGGCAGGGTAAAGGGATTGGCATCAACACCATATGCTTTGGTGCCTCTATTGGAGAGCCCTGTGCCCAGCTGGCTTAAAAAGTTAATGGATAACTAGCAATTTATACCACAGCAAATCCAATCTTAAAACATAAACCGATGAAACACCCAAGATGATGTTAATATCAAATATTTAAAACCAATCCATGGGTGTTATATCATTACCTTTTGAAAACCAAAAAACTGAAAGATGAAACCAATAGGCGAAATTATTAAGGAGAAACCCTGGGTAGGCTGGGTACTCTTTTTTGGAACCATGGTAATCGTATTCCTACTGGGCTTGCTCGCTTCAACAATAGTTGAGCGTCGTGCCGAGGCTGTGTTCGCATACACCCCACAGGTTGAGCATGAGCAGTGGGAGCCAAGGCTCGAGGTTTGGGGTATGAACTTCCCGCGCCAGTACGAGACCTACCTGCAAACAGCCGATACAACCTTTGAGAGCAAGTATTACGGTGCGAGGAAAATTGATATGCTGGCCGAGTATCCGGAGCTGGTATTGCTTTGGGCGGGCTACGCTTTCTCTATGGACTATAGGCAGGGGAGGGGCCATATGCATGCGGTTGACGATGTGCGTCAAACCCTACGCATAGGTTCGCCACTTAAGCCCGAGGAGAATATGCAACCCGGCACATGCTGGACATGCAAAAGCCCCGATGTGCCCAGGCTGATGAAGGAGATGGGTATTGCAGAGTTTTACGCATCAACCGTATCGGAGCTTGGTCCCGAGGTGGTTAACCCCATTGGCTGTGCCGACTGTCATGATGCCAAAACAATGCAGCTGCAAATTACTCGACCAGGCCTTATCGAGGCTTTTCAGCGTCAGGGCAAGGATGTGGCAAAAGCAACCCATCAGGAAATGCGCTCACTGGTATGCGCTCAGTGCCATGTGGAGTACTACTTCAAGGGCGAGGGCAAGTACCTAACATTCCCCTGGGACAAAGGCTTTAGCATGGAGGATATGGAGGCATACTACGATGAGATTAACTTCTCCGACTGGACCCATAAGCTAAGCCGTGCCCCAATGATTAAGGCACAGCACCCCGATTATGAAATATTCCGCTTTGGCGTACACTACGATCGTGGTGTATCATGCGCCGATTGCCATATGCCATATAAGAGCCAAGGAGGAGTGAAGTTCACGAACCACCATATCCAAAGCCCGCTTAACGATGTGGCCAATACCTGTGGCGTTTGCCATAGGGAGGATGCAGCCAAGATGGTACAGAATGTTTATCAAAGGCAGGATGCTTTGCACCAAACTCGCACCTTGCTTGAGGAGACGCTTGCCAAGGCGCATATCGAGGCCAAGTATGCTTGGGACAATGGTGCAAAGGAGAGCCAAATGATGAGGGCGTTGAAGCTTATTCGTGGTGCACAGTGGCGTTGGGATTACGTTGCTGCTAGCCATGGTGCTTCGTTCCATGCCCCATTCGAGAGCGCTCGTGTTATTGGTTTAGGCCTCGAGATGGCCCAGGAAGCTCGTATCGAAATTACTAGGGTAATGGCCGGCATGGGCTATGCCGACCCAATTCCTATGCCCGATATCTCAACCAAGGCCAAGGCTCAGGAGTTTATTGGTCTCGACATGAAAACCCTAAATGCCAAGAAAAAGGTTTTCCTCGAAACGGCCGTTCCACAGTGGCTAAAGGAGGCGCAGGAGCGTGAGGCTCAGTACCCAACCAAAAATATTTAGCAAGCTATGAGATACCTTTTTGCATTAGTTGTTACATCCCTTATTCTGTTCAGCTGCGCCAAGCCAGAGCACCCCGAGGTGGTGGCTGTAAAAAGCGTAATAAACAAAGCCTACATCGAAGGGATTCATAACAATGGTAGCATCGATGATATAAAGGCTGGCTTTCACCCAGGTTTCGAAATGCTATCAAATACCAATGACGAGCTTACCCGCTTTTCCATTGGCGAGTGGGTTGAGCGCATAGAAACCAACCGGGCCAATAACCCCGACCAGAAGCGCGACAGGACAGATGTTAAGTATATTGATGTTGACATCACAGGTGGAGTTGCCTCTGTAAAGTTTGAGCTGCTAAGGAATGGCGAAACCATTTTCACCGATTACATGTACCTATATAAGTTTGGTGACGACTGGAAGATAATTGCTAAGGTGTACCACCGACACTAAGAAAATGTTTAATTCGTTATATGATGAAGCCCGGCTTTTGCTGGGCTTCATCATTTTCTACTAGTACGCATACGAACAGGTATTGTGCATTAGCGAACATAATTTTGTTGCTAAAGATAATCATGAGAATGCTGTATTGTTCTGAAAAATAGTTTGCTGCGAGTTGTGGAATGCAATTAGTAGTTGTTAGGCAAACTTTAAAACTTATATTATGAGAATGATTGGATTATTTTTAGCCTTAGCCTTAGCAACTAACCTTTCTTTTGGACAGGCTACGGAACAGGAGAGTATTAAAAGCGTAATCAACGCGGCGTATGTTGAGGGGATTCATAACCACGGAGATTTAAACCTAACTCGTTCGGGTTTTCACCCCGATTTTCACTAGCATCCGAAAGTACGAAATTTAAAAATGCCCTCAGAATCCCCTATTTTTGAGTTCGACAAAAAACTTTAAAATTATGGGACTCTTCAGGCGA
>NZ_JAANIG010000086.1 GCF_011174675.1 Perlabentimonas gracilis
TTCTCATCAGGATGCTGCTTTACAAAATCTATAAAATTCATTTTCAATATATTTTGTACAAATATAATAATTTAGGCACATTAGCGGATAATCATATAATAAAATTGTAAAAAAAATGCTTGGTTATTTAGGGTTAAAACAGAATACAAATTTATCGTCTGGAAAATTTTATTGGAGTTGAAAGCTGATGGCTTTCCTAATTTTCGTAACGAAAGGAAATCCTGATAGGAAATTTTGAGTTTAATTCAGCCCTTGAAATTGAAGCGGGAAGATGGTCGAGACCGAAAAAAATATTGTGCCGATCTCACAGCTTGCTTGATGGCAAGCTTCTCCGTCCGCTGATGATTTCTAGAAATAGTTTATAGAATAGATTGCGTTGAAGGATGTTTTGCCCCGAAATTTTAACGAAAGGAAAACGAACTACAGCGCCTAACATAGGTTGCATAGCATGCCCAGGGATTCGCTGATTTGCAAACTTGATCGTTTCAATCTAACTTTATCTCGTGGGATGTTGACGTTGTTTCATTCGATGGGCACGCTATACACCCTCCACCGTTGGCGTTCATTGTAAGGGCGAAAATTACGAATCGGTATTCTGAATAGATTTCTTTTCCTTATATTTGAAATTCAATAATATAAATGAATTTATGCCTGAAAATCAAAATATTGAGTGGAAAGAATCTTGGAAAGATGAATACCTGAAATGGATTTGTGGATTTGCAAATGCAAGTGGTGGAAAAATTATTATCGGAAAGAATGATTCAGGGAAAATAGTTGGTCTGAAAGAATCCAAGAAACTTCTCGAAGAAATTCCGAACAAAACAAGAGATATTTTGGGGATAATTGTTGATGTGAATCTACATCAAACAAAAGAAGGAGATTTCATTGAAATTATTATTGAAGATTACCCCTATCCTGTTAATTACAAAGGTCAATACCATTATCGAAGTGGAAGCACAAAGCAGGAATTAAAAGGTGCAGCGCTTGATAAATTTCTGCTTCAGAAAAAAGGAATTCGGTGGGATGGTGTGCCTGTCCCGAAGATTAGGATAGATGATTTAAAAAATGAGACCTTTGAGATTTTTAGAAAGAAAGCCATTAAAGCCCAAAGAATTGATGATGATGTTCTGAATGATGACAATGAAAATTTGCTTGAAAATTTAAAACTACTTGAAAACAAATACCTTAAAAGAGCAGCTATATTATTATTTCATCCTAACCCAGCTAAATTTGTAACAGGTGCATTCATTAAAATCGGGTACTTTGAAACAGATGATGAGTTGAAATTTCAAGATGAAATTCAAGGAAATATATTTGAACAGTTAGAAAAAACCATTGATTTGCTCTTTACCAAATATATCAAATCATCAATAAGTTACGAAGGGTTAAACAGAGTTGAAAAGTACGAATATCCAAAAGATGCCGTTAGAGAGGCTTTGCTTAATGCAGTTTCTCATAAGGATTACTCTGGTGGAGTACCCATTCAAATAAGTGTTTACCCTGAAAAACTTATGTTTTGGAACGAAGGACAATTACCCGATGACTGGACTATTGATAAACTTTTTGAAAAGCATCCTTCAAAGCCATTCAATCCTGACATTGCAAATGCACTTTTCAGAAGTGGGTATATTGAATCTTGGGGAAGGGGTATACGAAAAATGATTAGAGAATGCGTTCAGTTTGGAATTCCAAAACCTAAACTATTCTATGATATGTCTGGTTTTTGGGTTGAGTTTTCGAAAGGAACTTATAATGAAGAACATCTAAAATCGCTAGGACTTAACAATCGGCAGATTAAAGCAATCAAATATTTGAATGAACACAAAAGAATCACTAATAGTGAATACCAAACAATTTATGAGGTTTCAAGAAATACAGCGACAAGAGATTTAAGTGAGTTGGTGGATAGGGGTTTAATTAAATCATCGAACACAAAAGGTGCAGGTTCATACTATGAATTATGAATTGCACCATAATTGCACCAATTGCACCATAACTAGATTTACATTTTAATTTTCAGGCATTTAAGGAAACGAAATAAATAGAAAATCAACAACGAAACGCCAACAAGGGGTGTAGCCAATGTGGGTTGGTACTGGGAACTCGGAGCTTTTTCGCCCGCTCGGGCGTTTTCGTCGGGGGACGAAAACGTAGCCCGCTCTCCCACACTTGCCACACCCCCAGCCGTTAGCGTTCATTGCGACGGACGACCCAAAAACCCTTCTCTGATAGAAAATTGATTATATTTGTTCTATCAAAAGAACAAACAAATGAGTAAAACAAAATTAAATGTCAATGAAATTGAGATAGTTCTGTATAAACAGAATGAAGAAGAATACATCTCAATCACTGATATGGCAAAGTATAGAGACTCGGAAAGAACAAATTATGTCATTCAAAACTGGATGAGAACTCGAAGTACAGTTGAATTTCTTGGACTTTGGGAACAATTAAATAATCCGAATTTTAAAGGCATCGAATTCGATGCCTTTAGAATTGAGTCTGGTTCAAATAGCTTTACTCTAACTCCAAAGCGTTGGATAGAATCAACAAATGCAATAGGAATTACATCAAAATCTGGACGTTACGGAGGAACCTATGCACACAAAGACATCGCATTTGAGTTCGCTTCTTGGTTAAGTCCAACTTTTAAGTTGTATTTGATAACAGAATATCAACGACTTAAAGAAATTGAAACTAATGAATATAATTTAGAATGGAACGTAAAAAGAATTTTAAGTAAGACTAACTATTTTATTCACACAGACGCAGTTAAAAACTACATTCTTCCGAATAAAAATTATGAAAAGGGAACAGGGTGGTTAACATATGCAGAGGAAGCAGACTTGTTGAATGTTGCTTTATTTAACTGTACTGCAAAAGATTGGCGGGAAGCAAATCCTGAATTATCAAAAAAAACAATGAATATTAGAGATATAGCAAGCATTAATGAACTTGCTATCTTATCAAATCTTGAAGCACTTAATGCTGAAATGATTAAGGAAAATGTAACAAAGGAAGAACGATTTCTAAGACTAAGAGAAATTGCAAGGTATCAATTATCCGTTTTGAATGACAAGGACTTTATGAAAACACTTAAAAAATTAAATGAAAGGGTTTTCGTGGATAACAAAAAGAGAATTAAAGAATAGACCAAGCAACGAAACGCTAACAAGGGGTGTAACCAATTTGGGCTGAATAGGTTACGGAAGCGGGTCGGCACGCAGGGAACTTCTTAACGTGGGATAAATCCCAAGCCCCGTTCCCCCAAACTTGTCACACCCCCAGCCGTTGTAGCACATTTTGACGGTCCGAAACTGAATCGCAAAAAAGTCGTATATTTGAGAAAAATATAAGCAATGAAAACATTACGTT
>NZ_JAANIG010000087.1 GCF_011174675.1 Perlabentimonas gracilis
TAAAATCCAAAAATAACACCTTAATAAATAACAAAAAAACAAACCTAAAATTAGCCCAAATCACAGATAGATGTTAGTTTTCCGAACATGACTGGGCGTATCCCTTAAGTAAATAATCTCTTAGAACGTTGGTTGCCCAAATGCGAAATTGGGTACCCTGTTTTGAATTGACCCTATACCCTACAGACAGAATGGCATCAAGATTATAGTACTCAATTTCTCTTTTAACTTTCCTTCCAGACTCTATTTGAACTGTTGCATTTTTTGCAACAGTTGCTTCTTGCGTGAGTTCTCCTTCACTATAAATGTTTCGCAAATGTCTTGAAATAACCGATTTATCTCTGTTAAAGAGTTGGGCTATTTGATTAAGAGAAAGCCAAACGGTATCGTCATCTAACCTGACTTCGATATGCTCAGGCAATTCATCTGTTTGATATAGAATTATTTCGTTTTTCATACCGTTCAAATGGTTAGGCTCTTATAGTTTTCGCGCATATTTCTTATCAAGGCAACTTCTTTCATCATTTTTTCAGTTGAGTTTGAAATGCTTTCCCCTTTTCGGTAAGTCGGTATTTTTGAGTAGGACTTTTAGGAGAATCGGGTTGTGTCATTTCAATAAAATTCAACGCTAAAGATGGTTGCAGGTATTTTTGCACAAAGTTTCTTCTACCTTTTAAATTCAATTCTGTCATTATTGAGAGGACAGACATTTCGCCTTGAAAAATTCTTACTATTTCTTTTACTTGTGCCTCCACTTGTGCCTCTACTTGTTCCTTTACTTGTTCCTTTACTTGTTCCTCACTTAGTAACTCCGTATCATCCTCGCTCAAATCCCACGCATTGGGGAATGTCATTCGTAAAAAGTTTTCGGAGAATTTGAAACAATTGGGCAGAATATTATTTTTCAACCTGTCTTTTATTTGCAATTGCGTAGCATTGGTGTTTTCAATTCCTTTGATTGTACCATTGTCATTAACCCCAATGTAAATAATACCACCTTCGCGACTATTTAAAAATGCAACCACCTCTTTCTCCAACGAATCGGTTAAAATAGCCTTGAGTTCTATTCTATGTGACTCTTTTATCATAAAATACTTTTATAGTTTTCTCGAATAGTATCGGCCAATTTAATAGCCTCCTCATTCAGCCCCTCCAACTCAATATGAATCTCCTTTAAGCGTTCTTCATAGTCGTAGTCTTCATCTTCGCTCAGACTGACGCCTACATATCTGCCTGGGCTAAGGCTCCAGTCCTTGGCTTCAATTTCGGCTTGGGTTACCACCTTGCACAGCCCTTCCACATCGGTATAAACACCTTGTGGGAAACGGCTGGTGAGCCAGTGGGACTGCTTGAAGAAATATTCGGTTTCGTGCAGCAAGCCAGGTTCTTCCTCCTCTGGATTGCCGCTTAGTAGTTGCTGCAACTCTTTGATTTCGTTAAGCAGTTCCCTTACGTTCAGCTTCTGCCACTCCTTGTTCTTATTTAATTGGTACTCCTTGGTAAGAGCTGCAATGGAATCTATCAGCTCTTTAATTATCTTATCTTGGGGTTTGCGTAGGTTTTTGCATTGAAGCGCAACAGCCTCTAAATCTTTTTCAACAGATGAAACATTTTTTGTGGAATCAACAAGCTGGTTCTGTAACTCGTAAAGAGTATTCTCATCAAATTGCCCTTTTCTTATTCTATTCCCAATGGGAAAATCGGGAATGTTTTTGCTGTCGGCAAAAAACCTGTCAACCCTATCAATGTTGGCATTTAAAGCCTTGTTAAGTTTTTGTGTTGTTTCGGCTACTTGCTTTGCGAGTTTCACCGATTGTTCAAGGTAATTATTTATGGTATCTTTTAACTTTATAGTATCGCCACGGTAAAGGTGAACAATGCAAACAAGGTTTTGAAGCTGCTCGGGGCTAAAGTCGTTTACCTTACTGGTTACCTTGCGGTAAATTTTGCGGGCATCGAGCATTAGCACTTTGTCTTATTTCTGCTCATCTCTCTCCTTTGCCCTATCGAAAAACCAAAGCGTACAGGGCAATGAGCGTGTATAGAAGAAGTTGTTGCCAATGGCAACCATCACATCAACCGCACCTGTTTTAACCAATTTCTGGCGGATCTCCCTTTCGCTGTGCCCGGCATCGCTGGCCGATGATGCCATTACAAAACCTGCTCGTGCGGTTGGCTTAAGGTATGAGTAAAAATATTGTATCCACAGGTAGTTGGCGTTATCATTCTTCGGTAAACCAAAGGGTAATCGGGGATCCTTCTTTACCGCATCCTTTGCCTTATCAACCCCATCAACATTGAACGGTGGATTGGCCATTACAAAATCGCACTTTCCCACAAGGTTATGCTTATCCTCGTAAAAGGTGTTCCCCTCCTGAATTTTTCCTTCCAACCCGTGAACCGCCAGGTTCATTTTAGCCAGCTTAGTGTTGAGTTCGGCTTTCTCCTGACCGTAAAATGTCACCTTTTCGGCAGGTTTATCGCCTTCGTCCTCAATAAAATAACCAGTTTGTACAAACATTCCCGCACTGCCACAAGCGGGGTCGAACACCGTACCGTGGTTTGGCTCAATAATATTTACAATGGTTTGCACTAGGCTCATTGGTGTGAAGAACTCGCCGCCCTCCTGTGCGCCTGTCATGGCAAACTTATTCAGAAAGTACTCGTAAATTTTCCCGAACAAATCACCATTGGCTTTCTGCAGCACCTCCTTATTGAATATGCGAAGAAGTTCGTGCAGTAGGTCTTGACTAAAGATTGTATAATTCTTAGGAAGCACGCCAGTTAGGTTATCGTACTCCTCCTCAATGGCTTTCATGGCACTATCAATGGCTTCGCCAATGCTTGCACCTTCGGGTAATGACACGAGGTAGTCGAACTGCGCTTTTTCGGGCAGGAACATGGAGTTCTTCTCTTCAAAATCCTTTTTTGTGAGAGCGCGCCTTCCCCTTTGCGGATGGACTGGCAAGTCCTTTTCTACTTCAACCTTTACTTTTAGAAATCGGTTGTATGCGTGACGGAGAAATATCAGCCCTAAAACGGGCATTGAGTATTCCGATGCTGTTAGTTTACTGTTAGCTCTGAGTTGATCGGCTGCACGCCAAAGTTCGGCCTCTAGTTTACGTGTATTAGCCCCTTAAATCATCGGACGAGGATATAGATTAAAATCTGTACTTTTATGATGATGAAAAAACGAAGTTTTACCAAGGAAGAGAAGCTGCGA
>NZ_JAANIG010000088.1 GCF_011174675.1 Perlabentimonas gracilis
ACCTTCGGTATAACAGTCACCATCGGTCGTTTGTCCGTTGGTAAAAATAAATAATAAAATTGTAAAAAAAATGCTTGGTTATTTAGGGTTAAAACAGGGTGGGTGAACTACTATTCCAAGTTTCGAAAGTCCGAACTGCGGAAACTATTCCGAGTCATCAACATGCGTTTGGTAAAATGGATACGCAACAAGTATCGTAAATTCAGGCGTCGCCACTGGTACTATGCTTACAAGTACTTAAGGGGTTTAGCGCAAAGCTATCCCTACCTATTTGTGCATTGGCAATGTGGTCACTTGCCCTGATTGTCTTTGTCATGAAGAGCCGTATGAATCGAGAGGTTCACGTACGGTTCTGAGAGAGGCTTGGGGGTGTGATTCCCCCTTGCCTACTCGACTTTTTGCAATTATCAATCTATCAGTTAGTATTTCTATCCTTAAATCGAATTTTTTACCTATAAATGCTATTGTTTCTTTCGTATAAATAAATACGTGAGTTGGGTCTTTTCTATAATACCAATTTTTGAAATCTATTTCTGTATTGTACAAATGTGTCATTATAAATAAATTTCCTTCAGGCTTTAAAAGACTCAACAATTTTTCTATTTCTTGTTTTGGATTGTAAAAATGCTCAAATACTTCACAGCTAAAGATGTAATCAAATTGATGATTTAGATTGCCTTGATTAGGATAAAAATAAGGGTCGTATAATTTTACTTTATACCCTTTTGCTTCAAGTTGCTTTGATATTACTGGACCTGTTCCACATCCATAATCCAAGCCTAGTTGTTCTTTCGTGTGATTTTTTAAAATGGAATCTGTTATTGGAGAAGTGAAATTTTGATAACCTGTATCATTTACATCATTATTGTGTTCTTTGTACCTATTTTTTTCTTCACTACTACCTAAATAATACTTTTTATCCATTACATAAGCACCGCAAGTTTCACAAATGAAATAATACTCATCTGCCATTTTTTTTAATTGTGAATCACACAAAGTACAATTCATTTCACGATGCTATTAATTGACTAGCTTTTTCTGTATGGGTTAATGATAATTTGTGCATTGCTCTGGTACAACCTACATAAAGCATCTGCTTGTCGGGTTCGGTTTTATAATTTTTTTCGGTACAAAACGGAACTATCACTTGGTCAAATTCTAAACCCTTTGCTAAATGAGCGGTGGTAATAACAATACCGCTACCAAAAGCTACACTTACAGCATTTAATAGATTTATTTCGTGTTCGTTCTTTAGTGCCTCAAATAAGGTATCTGCTTGTTTTTGTGTTTTGCAAATTATACCTAACGAGTTGTACTCACTTTGCTTAAATTGAGAGATTAATGATTTTATTTTATCGGTTTCATCTTTTGTGTTCTTGCACGAAAAAATTTGTGGCTCTTCACCGTACCGTTCAATGGCTTCCACGTTTACTTTCTGACTAATGCGTTTTGTGAACTGCGTAATTTCATAGGTAGAACGGTAGCTTTTAAGCATTGTCATAGTAGTAGCACCGCTAAATACATTTTCAATAATTGGTAAATTTGATGAGCTAAATGGATTAACGGACTGGTTTACATCGCCTAAAATGGTTTTTTTGCAAGGAAACAATAAACTTAACACTTTGTACTGAACCACAGAATAATCCTGCATTTCATCAATTACCAAATGCTTTACCTTGGCATTTGATTTCATCCCTTCCAATCGGTACTTTAAATAGATGAAAGCATAAACATCGCTCCATTCGTAAGTATTACCTGCTTTTGTTTTCAATAATTCAGTTTTTCCTAGCCAGTCGTAAAAACCCTTGTACAACATTCGAGGATTGTATGATGGGAACATCTTCCGAATTGTATTATGCAGGTTTGTTCTGTCTTTGTATTGAATTTCTAAACCGTAGTGTCTGAAAATATTATCAACTATTTCCCTTACTACTTCGTTAAACCTTTTGAGTAAAGGCATTCGTTGATACTTATCAAAACTCTCTCTAATAAACCATGCAGGAACAGGTTTACTTTTCACTGTAATATCTGTTATTTTGAAGCCTTCATTTTCAAGATATGTAACATATTCATCTAGTTTATTTAATATTTGGCTGGATGATTTGAATTGTATTCGCTCAATCAGTTTTGCGTCATTCTTATCTAGCAGTTCAGCTACTTGCTCAAAAAAAGATTGAAAATTAACTTGATATTCCAATATTTCGTTTGCAATTTCTTCCATACTGGTTTCTGCAACCGATTCTTCACCCAGTTCGGGAAGAACGTTTGATATGTAGTTTGCAAAGACTTTGTTTGGGGATATAATCAATATATCTTCCGAACTAATTGAATCTTTAAAACGATACAGTAGAAAAGCAATACGGTGCAAGGCAATAGAGGTTTTACCCGAACCCGCCACTCCTTGTATAATCAAGTGTCTGGCTTCTTCATTACGTATTATGGCGTTTTGCTCTTTCTGAATAGTAGCCACAATATTTTTCATTTTGGCACTCGATGTTTGATTGAGTTCCTTTTGAAGCACTTCATCGTGGATGGTTACATCGGTGTCAAGCATGTATTCCATTGTACCTTTTCGAATCCTAAACTGTCGTTTAAGCGAAATGTCTCCTTTTATAACACCCAAAGGAGTTTCATAATAACCTTCACCTAATTCAAAATCATAGAATAAGCTCGAAATTGGTGCTCTCCAATCGTAAACCAAGTTATTATTAGATTCGGTGTCTTGAAAATTATGAACCCCAACATAGATTTTTTTAGAATCATTTAATTGATTTTCTCTGAAATCAATACGCCCAAAGTAAGCTGTATCTTTTAGTCTGGTAAGCCTTTTCCTGTGCTCAACGCTGTGTTCCCCTTGCAATGAAAAATTTAAAATCGCTTCGCGCATATTATTTTTTTCAAGGTGGTCCATATCTGTTTTATGGTCTTGCATATGCTTATTCATTGAAGCAACTTCATCACTTTTTAATTGTATTGCTTCGTTAATCTCAAATAGTTTGAGGTCAACCTTCTTTAGCAGGTTCAATAAGTATTCTTTTTCTCTTTTCTCTTCAGTCATATTCCTTGTGTGTATCTGTAAAATTGCCTACAACGGTTGGGGGTGTGGCAAGTGTGGGAGAGCGTGTTACGTTTTCGTCCCCCGACGAAAACGCCCGAGCGGGCGAAACCGCTCCGAAGTTCCAATGT
>NZ_JAANIG010000089.1 GCF_011174675.1 Perlabentimonas gracilis
TAGGATTGAATAAAGTTCCTTGCTTTTACAGTTAATCTTAACACTGGGTCCATAGTTGTGAGAACCCAAGAGCATTCCAGCAACTAGAATATATGTATCCTGATTTATTTCTCCATAAAAATCAGAGAACCACTTATAATTAATACTATTTGTTGCCTCAGTTAGTTTTCTTGTTGCTACCTCATAAAATTCTTTGTTAGAATTATAAAAAGATTCAAAATCTGATAAAACATAAAACTCATTAAGCAATTTTTCCAAACTATCTAAGTTGTTCTTATCCCATCTTGAGTCAAGATTTTGAGTATCAAATAAAGTAATAGAATTATCAACTATTTCTATTCTTATCGCTAAAGACATAATCGCATCGTAGGCAATTTGTCTTTCTTTTCTTAATTGTTTCAGATAACTTATTATCTCATGCTCTTTAAAATTAAAAAAATGGTTATCAACTTTTTCTGAATATATCTTAAGATTGTTATTTTTGTACTCATCGAACCCAGCTATTCTTGAAATAACACTCAATAACTCAATTCGTTTGTCGGTTTTTACAATTGGTTCGTTGTAATTTCCTTTAAGCATTAAAGTTGAAAAGGTAATTACTAAAAGAGTCAAGGTAGTTTTCATCATTGTTGAATTTTTCCGTTTTTTAGGACGGGTTAAAATGTGCCACAACGGCTGGGGGTGTGGCAAGTGTGGGAGAGCGTGTTACGTTTTCGTCCCCGGACGAAAACGCCCGAGCGGGCGAAACCGCTCCGAAGTTCCAATGTCAACCCACATTGGCTACACCCCTTGTTACCGCCTGTGTTTTAATTATTTAAGTCCTTTCTCTTTAATTTTGGAAACTAATTCCGTCAAAACATTTAAAAATTTCATAATCCTTTCATTGTCAACAGATTTGTTTATAACCCACTTAAAATTCGATTTTGCTGGTACAAAGAACCCTGTTTTTTCTAATGCTTTCTTATAATAATCCACAACGCTTTCATAGTCATTGACTTTCTTTGTTATTTCTTCAATTCCACTATAAATACTTTGTTTAAAAACAGAGTCAGGTGGATATCCAAAACATAGTCCGACAAAACCGTTTTCAATGGGTAAATTTAGTGAAAATCCTTTCGAACCCCAACGGAAAAATAAGTCATTGCTTTTAGCGAATTCAAATATTTTTTCAAAAACTACTTTTCCGTTTTTATCCAATGATTCAAGGAATGTTTTTTCATCAACTTTTGGTAATTGTGCTGTTGATTTTACTTCACTTTTTATAAAATTTTCTTCACCAACCACAAAATCACTTGTAATCATTCTTTCAAATGCGTGATTCTGAAAGTATTTAAATTCCATACAATAAATTTCAAGCCCTTTTTTTCTTAGGTAAAGTGAAGTCTGTTTTATATGATTACTAATGTCTTGCGCTACAATTACTAATTTTGTGTTTTTATTAAATGATACTTTGTCATCATTTGTTATTTCAAAATATTCTTGATGATAATTATCTAATGAGGTTTCTTCACCTATGTATCCTTGATATATTTCATTCAGCGCTTCATAATCAAGATTTTCAATAAATGATGCATATTCAAGCAGTTGTGCGACTGTTTCTCTTGGTGTTTTTCCACGCTTTAATTCAATTACAACTGTATTCCCATTTCTATCAAGACCTAATAAATCAATCCACGAACTTAAATTTGTTGGAACTTGTCGCCCAATAATCATTATTTTACTGTCTTCAAAGAAGTATTCAGGGTTTCTTTCAAGCAAATTTTCTAAATCCGATTCTTTATTTTCTTCTTTAAAAATATGCTCTTTATACGGAATTAGTTTTCCGTCCTTATTTATCGTAAATAGTTTCATAATCTGTGTGTTGTCTTAACATTGGCGGTAACGGCTGGGGGTGTGGCTAGTGTGGGAGAGCGAGCTTCGATTTCGTCCCCGACGAAATCGACCCGAACGTGCTAAACCGTTCCGAGAACCCATTAAAAACCCACATTAGCTACACCCCTTGTTATGCACCGTAAATTTTTCTTTCAATCAATTCGTAGTTAAAAATACATTCATTTAACCATCTCAAAATATCATTTCTTTCTTTTATTCTTTCAGTAATCCAATCTATGCCAATTACTTTATTTATAAAATTTGTCTTACCAATATGAATTGTATATCCATTTATCGTTGTTTTTTCAAATGTTTTAAGTTTTACTTGCAACCAATGATTTCCTCTCGATAAACCATAGAAATCTTTAGTTAAAGATATTCTTAAGTCATAATCTTTGAGTGTACTTCCCCTAAATGATGAGCACAAAGAATTTTCATTTGTAAATATTAAGAAGATTAAGGTCTCAAATTGAGTTGGAGAAAGGTATTTATAATAATTTTTCAAGTCAATCCTCAAGGTTTTTTTTAAAACTAAAGCATTTGAATATTCTTTTGCTGAATTTTTCAACTCCGTTAAAGTCATTCGATTATATGACTGATTGCTATTTATATTTGAAAAGAATTCAGGATGCTCTATTTTATTAAAACGTTCAAATAATTCGGCTTTTATTGATTTTGGTAATGATTCTACAATCTTATTATCTTTTTCTTTATAGTTTATATATTCACAGGGGCCATTATATACTTCTTTGTCAGTAACTTTGAAACAATAAATGAATTCTTTATAAAATACCCAAAAATATATTAATTCGTTTTCATTCTTTAATTCAAAAAATCTATGAATTTGTTCAATACTCAAATGATGTTGTTTCCCAATATTATCTGGATAATCTTCTTTTTTCCAAGTACCATAATAGATTGATAAATCAATTTCATTTTGGTTTTTTTTTAACCAAATATCAATTCCTTTATTATCAATCAAATATTTAAAATAATAGTGTTTCATTTTCTTGTTTTATGGTGCATAACGGCTGGGGGTTGTGGCTAGTGGGGATGTGCGTAGCCCACGTTTTCGTCCCCCGACGAAAACGAATGGCAGCGGGCGACCCTGCCCCGAGTACCCCA
>NZ_JAANIG010000008.1 GCF_011174675.1 Perlabentimonas gracilis
AGGGGGTGAAGGCGGCTACGCCGCCTTCACCCCCTCTCCCCTTAGACCTCTTGAAAGTACTGTCATTTCGAGCGAAGCGAGAAATCTATATTTATTAGTCGGTCAGTAGTGTAAAAAAATATATGGGTTAGTACTTAGCCAACTCCTTACGGAAGGCAGCGTTGGGAATGTACCCCTCAGTATCCTCGGAGTACTCAGGCAGAATCCTTTCCACAAAAAACATGTCGATTTCGCCGATATTTTTTGCGTGTACTTTTCCTCGAAAGTTACACTGGAAATAGTCCTTTATTGCATTGTAAGTGGTTTGGGAGATGTTGACTTTTCCGGCCTCTCCCTTCGATTCCATTCGGCTGGCTACGTTCACCGTGTCGCCCCAAACATCGTAGGCAAACTTTTTCTTACCTATCACTCCAGCCATAACGCTCCCGGTGTGAATCCCTATACGCAATCGCCACAAAGGCTTGTCTTCGAGCTGATCGGTTTTTACCTTTTCCTCCACAAACTTTTGTATTTCCAAAGCCGCTAGCACAGTATCAAAGGGGTGACTCTTGTTAACCTGAGGTACCCCGCCAACGCACATGTAGCAGTCGCCAATGGTTTTAATCTTTTCAATAAAGCGCTTAGTGGTAATCTCGTCGAACGCCTCGAAATAGAAGCTGAGAGCAGCCAAGAAATCTTCGATAGAATTGTACGAGACTGAAAGGCTCGAAAAGTTAACAAAATCGGCAAACATAACCGATACCTCACTGTACTTTTTGGGCTTAACAAACCCCTTTTTCTTAAGTTGATGTGCCGCCACCTCGGGCAGTATATTCAGGAGTAGCGCATCGGATTTATCCTTTTCATCCTCGAGCGATGCTTTCTGTTTTTCAATCTCGTTTCGCTGCTCGTCGAGCATACGGTTTGCTTCCTCAAGGTGCTCCATTATGGAGAGGAGGTTGTCATGCTTATCGCTAAGAGCCTCTTCGGCCATTTTTAGCTCCGTGATATCGGTTTCAATGGCGATAATTTTACTAAGCACACCCTCCGGATTGTAAATGGGGGTTAGCGATGTTTGGATACTCTTACGCTTACTACTATTGGTATACCAGATGGACTCATATATAATGTGCTCTCCTGTTTCGGCACATCTTTTCATCGACTCTGCCGTATTGCTATTAATGCCATGCTCAAAAAGATTGCCTCCAAACTTAACACGAAACTCATCAAGATTACACTCGTAAAGCATTTCGAACCCCTTATTAACCCACACAATCTCTCCCCTACTATCGATAATGGCAAGCGAGCTACCCGCTTTGCTTGCAGCATAGGAGATATCGTTTAGCTGTTCCGATTTCTCAAATAGTTTATTGGTGTATTGTCTTCGGGCTACAGAAATTGCTATACGTTGGGGCAGCGATTCAAAATCCTTTGGGTACTCAAAATAATCGTCAAACTCCGCAAAGAATTCAGAGTCTTCAACTTGAATATCAGAAGAAGAAACAGCTAGCAGGATAGGAACCCACTTACTGGAAGGAATAGAGTGAATAATAGAAAGTACCTTGGAAACCTTTTGCCTACCTATGGATGAGTCGAGAATTAGTATGTTAGGGTTTACATCCGATATCTGTTGCGTAAAATTAGAATCATCGTTGCAGTCGAAGGCATGAAGAGTAAAATTCATGTCAGACTTGGCAAGAACGCACTCCATAGATTCCAGAAAAGTATTGCTACTACAAAAGCATAAGACGGTATATCCCATTACATAACAATTTCCACTTGCTAAAGATAGAAAAGATTATTGTGAAAACTAAACACCTTAATGAAATAAGATGGTGAAAGTTGCACTAATCGTAATTCTCAATATGACTATTAATAATTACGCCATAAAGATCGAAGCCACCTTTACCTCCAGGGCGATTGCTTGAGAAGATCATCACCCTAAACCCTGCAAAATCGAACGATATTGGCCTGTACTCATCGTACTCGGAATTAATTTGAGGGCCAAAGTTCTGGGGAGCAGACCACTGGCCATCCTCCAGAAATGAGTAATACAAATCGTATCCGCCGTACCCGCCTTCACGGTCGGAGGCAAATACCATAAAATTGCCAAAAATGGAGGGGCACTTATCGTTAGCTTCGCTTGAAAGGACTTGTACCTTATCAACATCAACCTCCTGTTCCGTTTTAAGAAATTCGTGCAAGGGCAAGTCAGCCGAAGGAACAAGGCTGTAAATACTATAATCTTCGGAGTCTCTATTGCTACAGAAATACAAGGTTCCTAGCTTATCAAATGCAGGGTACAGATCGTCGGCATCGGAGTTAATGGCTGATGCTTCGAATGGGCCATACAACCTTTGGAGCCCATTATAACTCCAATCCGATCGAGGGGTATACACATAGTTGATGTTAAACTCACCCTCGCCATTGGTTGCGAAAAAGAAATATTCATAGGGGTATTCGTAGTACGACATAGGGCCAAGCTCATCGAAATCGCTATTCACTAAGGGAAAAAGCTTATCTATAAAACTATCGCTTGTACCTATAGGAAAGGCAAAGTTTAGCACATCGTCCTTGCTATGATAAGTAACTTCTATAACCTTGAATACGAAATCGAAGTTCTCGCCATTGCTGTTCCTGTTGGAGGAGAATATTAAAGGAAGTGATCCGTAGCTGTATGGCAGATCAGAATTGTAGTCATCAAACTCAGAATTAATCTTCTCGAGGTTCACCGGTGTATCGGTGATGATTGTATCGTATTCAAATTCATAACTTGGGGGATCATCGGGTAGGCAACTTACCAGCGAGAGTAAAAACACGCCCAATGCAAAAAATTCTATTTTCATATTGTGAGGTTTAGGTTGACGCTATGCTACAACATGCATTCCAAAGATTATCGTTGGGAGGGGGAGCAATAATAGTAATATCTTCACCAGTTACAGGATGTGTAAAATGAAGTGAGCGGGCATGCAAGTTAATTCCCCCATCGGGGTTAGAGCGTGATGCTCCATACTTCAAATCGCCACGGATTGATAAACCGATTTTAGCCAGCTGCGCCCTAATTTGGTGATGCCTACCAGTGTGCAGCTCCACCTCTAACAGGTAGTATCGGCCAGTGCTCCCCAACAACTTATAGGTTAGTCGGGCCTCCTTCCTGCTGGGTTTTGGCTCGGTGTATGCAAACGATTTGTTTTTTTCAGGATTGCGAACCATATAGTGCTTTAGGGTATCGATATTCTGAGGAGGAATCTTATCAACCACAGCCCAGTATATTTTACTAATGGATCCTTCCTGGAAAAGTTTGTTCATCCGGCTTAGGCCTTTGCTTGTTTTGGCAAAAAGTACCACACCGCTAACTGGCCTGTCAATTCGGTGCACCGCCTCAACAAATACATTTCCGGGCTTGTCATCGCGCTGCTTAATAAAGTTTCGAATTGTTTCTAACATTGACTCATCGCCCGTTTTGTCGCCCTGAACAATCTCGCCACACAGCTTATTGATGGCAATTAGATGGTTATCTTCGAACAAAATTCTATCGTTTACACTCTGCATAGCTAGCATTTAAAAATTAGTATTGCTCCCTCTCGTTGGGGAAATCCAAGCCTTTAACATCCTTGATGTAGGCTTGAAAGGCTCCCATCATCTCGGCATATAAATTATGGTATCGACGCAAAAAACGGGGCGAGAACTCATGGGTAATACCCAGCATATCATGCACTACCAGCACCTGCCCGTCAACTCCGGGTCCAGCACCAATGCCAATAATTGGAACTTTTAGCTCCCGGGCTACCTGCGCGCCGAGCTTGGCAGGAATTTTCTCAAGGACAATAGAGAAGCAGCCCGCATCTTCCAATAGGTGTGCATCTTCAACCAGCTTATCGGCCTCCTCCTCCTCGCGAGCACGCACCACATATGTTCCGAATTTATGAATAGACTGAGGCGTAAGACCCAAATGACCCATGATGGGTATGCCAGCAGAAAGAATTCTGTTTACCGATTCTAAAATTTCTCGGCCTCCCTCGAGCTTCACCGCATCGGCACCCGACTCCTTCATGATGCGAATGGCCGAGTTTAGCGCAAGCTTGGAGTCGCCCTGATAGGTACCAAAGGGCATATCAACCACCACAAGCGCTCGCTTAGTAGCCCTAACAACCGACTGGGCGTGGTATATCATCTGATCGAGCGTAATGGGTAGCGTTGACTCATACCCTGCCATTACGTTAGAGGCAGAATCGCCCACAAGAATAATATCAACTCCAGCAGCATCAAGAATTCGGGCTGTGGAAAAATCATATCCTGTTAGCATCGCAATCTTCTCTCCCCTTAGCTTCATTTCATGAAGCACGTGAGTTGTTACAATTTTGGCTTTACCTTCAGTAGACATAGCTATTATTATTGATGTTATACGAATTTGACAAAGATACTGGATTAAAAAGATAGTTCGCTCAAAATGCTAAGGTTTTAAACACCAGAATTTAGGGTAACGGGGAATGGCAAGGAGGAACGCTGATCGAACACTTACCCCCTGTCTTTTTGTCAGCAACAATAGCACGAGAGCAATTAAACCATAATCCACTGACAAGCATTCAAATAAACCCAAACATAATTCTGATTATCTGCTTATTGGGGTAAGAAGTAATTATGACAAATACGCCTATTCAAATAAATGTCTATGCCAATATATCACCAGTAACAACAAAAAAATCAGTTGGCATAATCATTGAGAAACTGATAACTGAATTTTTGAATCGAATAAACTAATCTTTAAAAAAAACATAAAGCAATGAGTAAAATTATTGGAATAGACCTTGGGACAACCAACTCTTGCGTTTCGGTAATGGAAGGGAACGAGCCAGTTGTTATTCCCAACAGCGAAGGCAAAAGAACCACACCATCTATTGTAGCGTTTGTTGAGAATGGTGAGCGCAAGGTGGGCGACCCTGCAAAGCGTCAGGCAATTACCAACCCACAAAAAACCATATTCTCAATTAAGCGATTTATGGGCGAACCCTACGATAAAATGTCAACTGAAATTGGCAGGGTATCGTTTAAGGTTGAAAAGGGCGATAACAACACCCCCCGAGTGGTTATTGACGATCGCAAGTACACCCCACAGGAAATTTCGGCCATGGTGCTTCAGAAGATGAAGAAAACGGCTGAAGATTACTTAGGCCAAGAGGTGCATGAGGCAGTAATTACTGTACCCGCATACTTTAGCGACTCGCAACGTCAGGCAACTAAAGAAGCTGGTGAAATTGCAGGCCTTAAGGTGCGCCGTATTATAAACGAGCCCACAGCCGCTGCACTTGCATACGGTCTTGACAAAAAAAGCGTTGACCAGAAAATAGCTGTGTACGACCTTGGTGGTGGTACCTTTGATATCTCAATCCTTGAGCTGGGCGATGGCGTTTTCGAAGTAAAATCGACCAACGGTGATACCCACCTTGGGGGAGACGACTTTGACCAAAAAATTATTGACTGGTTAGCAGAGGAGTTTAAAAAGGACGAAGGGATTGACCTGCGGAAAGATCCTATGGCCCTACAACGCCTTAAGGAAGCTGCCGAGAAAGCGAAGATTGAGCTTTCCAGCTCATCGCAAACCGAGATCAACCTGCCATACATTATGCCAGTTGATGGTATACCTAAGCACTTGGTTCGCACCCTAACCCGCTCACAATTCGAGAAATTGGTAGACGATTTGGTACAGGCAACCATTGAGCCTTGCCGCAAATCGCTTAAGGATGCTGGGCTAAGCGCATCTGACATTGACGAGGTAATCCTTGTGGGTGGATCAACCCGTATCCCCGCAATACAGCAAGTGGTAGAAAAATTCTTCGGAAAAACTCCAAGTAAAGGGGTTAACCCCGACGAGGTTGTTGCAGTTGGAGCAGCCATTCAAGGTGGCGTGCTTACTGGTGAAGTTAAGGATGTACTTCTTCTTGATGTCACTCCCCTATCGCTTGGTATTGAAACCATGGGCGGTGTTTTCACAAAGCTTATTGAGGCTAACACCACCATCCCTACACGTAAAAGCGAAACATTTACAACTGCATCAGACAATCAACCATCGGTAGAGATTCACGTGCTACAGGGCGAGCGCCCCATGGCTAGCGCCAATAAAACCATTGGCCGCTTCCACCTCGATGGAATTCCACCAGCTCAACGTGGTATACCCCAAATTGAGGTAACCTTCGATATTGATGCCAACGGTATACTAAACGTTTCGGCTAAAGATAAGGGTACTGGAAAAGAGCAACGCATCCGCATTGAGGCTTCGTCGGGACTTACCGAAGACGAAATTAAGAAGATGCGCGAAGAGGCCAAAGCTAACGAGGAATCGGACAAGCAAGCCCGCGAAAAGGTTGATAAGCTTAACACAGCCGACAGCCTAATCTTCCAAACCGAGAAGCAGCTCAAGGAGTTTGGCGACAAGCTACCCGCCGACAAGAAAGGGCCTATTGAGCAAGCGCTAGCCAAGCTTAAGGATGCTCATCAGAAGCAGGATATTGAAGCTATTGATGCTGCCAGCAATGAGCTAAACAGTTTATGGCAAGCAGCCTCAGAGGAAATATACAAGGCTCAGGCGCAGCAGCAAGGTCAGCCAGGTGGTGAGCAGCAAGCTTCTGGCGATGCCAATCAGAAAGCCGACTCAAACGAGGAAGTGACTGATGTAGATTTTGAGGAGGTTAAATAAATTTAATTGCTTCAAATAGATTATAAGCCTCTGGAATAATCCAGGGGCTTTTTTTATACTGAATCACTATCTTTGCCGTTGTTAATAAAAACAGTTTAAACAAGCTATGAAACGAATTACCTACCTTATACTCATTTCGCTTTTGCCTATGCTCACCTACTCGCAGGTCGATACGGTTTTTAACCAAATCGATCACCTAAACAGAATGCAAGGGCATTGGAAAAAGCATTACAAAAATGGAAAAGTAGCATACAAAGGCTTTTTTAAGGATGATAAGCCCCGCGGTGAGTTTACTCGTTACCATGAGAATGGTGTAACCAGCGCTAAGCTCCACTTTAGCCAATGTGGCGATACTGCTCAAGCAACCCTATACAACACATTGGGAAGAGAAGTTGCCCAGGGCAAGTATCTAAAAAAGCATAAGCATGGTGTTTGGGACTACTTTAACGCCCGAAGGCAAAAAGTATTCTCGGAGGAGTATAACGAGGGTAAGAGGCATGGCAAGTTTACTATTTACTATCCCACGGGAGAAATTTTTGAGCAAGTACTTTGGCAAAACGATAAGAAAAGTGGAGCAACAACTCAGTACTACCTCAATGGCCAAATCAAATCATTAATTTTTTACGAAGATGGTACCGAGCACGGCCCGGTTAGGCTGTACTACCCCGATGGAGAAATTAGGCTTGAAGGGAAATATGCCCTTGGGGTTAAGGATAACACCTGGAAATTTTTCGATGCCACCGGAAAACTTGTTAAGCAGGTAAGGTATATCCAAGGAATTGCAGAAAACCATGACGAGCTTGTGGAGCAAGAAACTAAGGAACTCGATGAGCTGCTTCGCAATGTAGGTAAATATCAGGATCCCTCATTTGAAGATTTTGTGGGAGGGCAAAGATTCTAGTATTTAAGGACTATTGCAATTTTAGTGGAAAGATTTTTGGATCGGAAGACCCCCGCCTGAACGATGCAGTCGGGCAGGGAAGTTGGAAGAAGGTAGTATGTTAATTCTGACTTCTCTCGTCATCCGCCAATGAACAGTGGATTGAGAGACAGGTGTCTTTTGTCTTCAAACCCAAAGCAAAGATTTAAGTTTGCTATAATTTTCATAGTTTCCACGAAATTGGTAGTAGAACCAATGTTTTTAGCATTATAGCTAAAGCCAACCCTTGTTATTATATAACGCTAAAGGGTTGGCTTTTTCTGTACCCATTTCTTTAGTGAATGAATTTCACTATACGCCACACACCTAAACACTCATCACATATCCCTAATAATAAGCAATATATACATTATATAATAACACTACCAAAACATTACTAAGAGCAAATGGTCCAATTTTGTAAAAATTGCTTGAATTAGTTAGAAATACATCTTATTTTTGTTTAATAACCGCTAAACACAAATACAAATATCTGCATATCAACATCTACAGAACTAACAGCGTTACCATTTTCTTTGATATCTGATTAAGCTATTCCTTCACTTTTTATTCGATTTGCTAAATTCAAACCTTAGCAAGGATTATGTGCATACCCCCCCCAAATTTTTGATCAACCGTTTAAAACCTAAGATTATGAAAACAATAATTAAATCCATTTATCTAATCTCAACTATTCTAATCGTTGCTAATAATGTGTTACTTGCCCAAACCAACAAAACGGTTGGCAGCGGAGGCAGTTACGAAACACTAAATGCAGCGGTTGCCGATATTAGAGATGGCGTCCTCACTGGAGATATTATTCTCAGCATAACCTCCGATATTACCGAAACAGCAACAACATACATTAGAAAATCGGGTTCTGCCAGTTGGAATTATAGTTCCATCACAATAAGACCATCAGGTGATGCTCGAAAGGTTAATGCAGGGATTGCAGGTGCAATTCTATTTATTGAAGGAAGCAACAACGGTATAGTGATAGATGGTAGAGTAGATGGGACTGGGAGTAGCAATCAACTTACATTTAGCAATAGCTCTGGCCCAGCCATTACAATTGACAACTACTATGGAGTTGAGAATGTTACCTTAAAATATTTAAATCTTGAGGGTATAGTAGCAAGCGCAACTGAAGGTATTGTTAATATACTATCCCATGCAGCCTCTGCAACAGAGGGGATTGTTTTAGAAAATTGTAAAATTGGAAATCCAAACGATTTTGCCACCAACGGTATTTTTGCCAAAGCCTTTAGCAGTGGAAATGTTGAGGTAACTCTACAAAATTGCGAAATAGCCAACGTTTGGCATCCAGAGCACTCCTCAAAAGGAATTAGTGTAAATGAAGGTTGTGAAGGTTGGACTATTACCTCAAACAGCATCTACCAAACATCTAGTCGAACAGCAACAGCTGCCAACACACATTATGGAATTTATATTAATGCAGGAAATGACCATAATATCTTAAATAACTATATTGGTGGCACCGAACCGCAATGCGGCGGCACAGCCTGGATAATTAATGGCGATTATGCCAATAAATTTGTGGGTATTTACCTAAACGTTGGAACAACAACCCCAGCAAGGGTTAATGGCAATACTATTAGCAACTTCAGCCATACCTACCATAGCACCACTAACGCCATTGCCCTACCTGGAATATGGAGTGGAATATATCATAACGGAGGCAATGCAAATATTGGAACTATTACGGGCAACACAATAGGCACAAGCACTGGTACTGATAATATTGTAGTTAACTCAACCGCAGCATCCAACGTTGCAACATTTGGAATTGGAATTAACTCAGCAGGTTCAACCGTAAACGTAAAAAACAATCATATTGGTGGGTTTACGCTAAATGCAACTTCAGCAACTAATGGGCACAGCTTTGCAGGCATTCAAACCTCAGCTGCCACAAATATTACAATGGACAACAATACCATTGGTAGCGAAGCTGATGAAAATAGTATTATTGCCACCAACCCTAACGAGTCGGATACCCATGAGCAAAATGTTAGGGGAATTGAGAATACGGCAAACGCATCAACTATCATCAGCAATAATACTATTGCTAACCTTAGCAATAGTTGTATTCGAAAAGGCGATGTTGTTGGTATTTTTAGCAACAATGGTGTAAACAAAATAGTTGACAACAACATAAGTAAGCTAGCGAATTCCTCTGGCTACAATCAGTACAATATATACAACGTAACGGCTGGTATATCACTTGCATCAAACCTTGATGAGCAGCTAGTAAACCGCAATACAATTCATAATTTATCAAACTACTATAGTGGCGGTACCCAAACCATTATTAGTGGAATTCTATTCCGTGAGGGCTCGGGAGTGGTAAGCCAAAATGTAGTATTCGATATCAGTTTTGCTACTGATTTTTATGGTATAGGGAATGGAATCTGGCTTTTAAGCCCCAGCGATGCAACAGTAATGAACAACGCCATTCGGTTGGGAGTGGGCGAATCCCGCAACAACTCCTTTGTTGGCATACAATCGTACGGCAATAATACAATCCTGGGCAACTCGGTTTATATTGGCGGAACGGCAACGAATGATTTTAAAGCCACCTATGCGTATCGTAAAGATTACTCGGGTACCGATAAGGTTTACAATAATATTTTTTACAATGCAAGGGTATCTCAAACTGGGAATTCAGAGAATTACGCTATGGGTAAATCAACCGGTTCAGGGATTGAAAGCGACTTTAATAACCTGTATAGTTTAAATCCAAACGCTGTTGCCAGCACAAACGTTAATGACAACTACCTCCCAATGGGTTCTAGTTCGTTGGAACAATGGCAGACTGCTACTGGTGGCGATGCCAACAGCCTAAGCGTTGACCCGCAATTTGTGGGAGCAGAAGATGCAATTCCCGATCTACACATTTCAGCCTCATCGCCCATGATAAACATGGGAACATCGATTTACCCTCTTGTGGTTGATATTGATGACGATATCCGCAACCAACTCCCCGATATTGGCTGCGATGAGTTTTATACCGGCTCGGTGTTTGTTGGCGAAGGACAAACCTACACCACCCTAAAGCAGGCTTTCGATGCTATTAACGCAGGAACAATAACCGGGAATATTTCCATCAACATTCAATCGAGCACTACCGAAACCGCCACCGCCACGCTATACCAGAGCGGGTACAACGGAACATCGGACTACACCAGCGTATCCATTGGTACGGTTAGCGAAGATATTACCATTTCGGGGAATATTGCGGCGCCAATCGTTTCGTTCAGCGGGGTGAATAATGTGAATATGGTTGACCTTACCATTGAGAATGAGAACTCCGATGGCTACTGCATTCAGTTTACCAACTCGGCAAGCAACAACCGCATTGCGGGTTGTAACCTTGTGGGCAATACCCAGCTTTCCGATAAGGGACTTATTACATTTGATGTTGCAGGCTCGGGAACGGGAAATAGCAACAATACTATTGAGAGTTGTACCTTTGGAAATGGGATATCAAACTACCAGTATGGTGTGGTATCGGCAGGTACAGCAGGTGTAGGGAATAATTATAACACCATCACAGAATCGAAAATATCTAACTTCTGGAGTAATGCAAACTCATCGGCTGGTATCTATTTAGATGAGAATAACGCCAATTGGAACATTACCGACAACCACCTATACCAAACCGAGGCCATTATGGCTACAGGTGGTAATGAGCATTTTGGAATCCTATCGCTATCAAGCAACAACATCAACATAAGCAATAATTACATTGGTGGAACCAGCCAGGAGTGCGGCGGAACGGCTTGGACTGTAAGTGGTGCATACGCAAACAGCTTCACAGGAATATCCATCAGCGGGGAGAACACTGACGAATCGACCGTAAGCGTGAACACTATCAGCAACTTTAGCTGGACCGTTGCCCCAGAGGCAGATATGTACGAGGGCACCGGCGTATGGACTGCCATTGCCTATGGTGGAGGAATACTTACCATCGCAGACAATACCATTGGCGCTACAACAGGCACTGATAATATTGTTGTTGAAACTACATCGAACTACCACGTGGCCAGCTACGGAATAAAAGGCGGTATTGATGGTGCCAAAGTAACAATATCTGATAATACCATTGGCAGTATTGATATATCGACCAGTAGTGTTGACTACTCGCATATTTTTGTGGGCATTCAGAACGATGGCGCAACGGATATTACCATAAGTAATAACCTTATTGGAAGCCAAAGTACTGCCAAAAGCATTAATGCCTCAACCGAATGTACACATATCGCAACGGGACAGCATGTTGCAGGAATTGTAAACAATGCAAATACTACTAATTGTACAATTACGGAAAACATAGTAAAGAATTTATATAACTCTACGGTTAGTGGCTGGTCGAGCTATAGCGGATCGCCATTTGGGCATGCAGTGTTGGGCATTGCCGTAACCGATGGCGTAAATTCAATTACCAACAACATTATCAGTACTCTTCAAACATCATCTACTGATGTCAGAACTGAAGTAATAAGGGGTATTAGCGTAGTTTCTGATAAAGCAAGACAGGAAGTGAGCAATAACACTATCTCGGGTTTATCTACAACAAACAACACGGCAGACTCGAAACTTATTGGCATAGGGTACGATGGACCACTATCAGGAAATAATGTTATTAGCTGCAATAGAATTTACAATATTACATCAGCAGAGTACACTGGTTACCCATCAACAATAAAAGGAATAAGTTTAGAGGATGGAATATCGACGCAAATAGTGAATAATGTCGTAAGCCTGGGTTTATCCGAAACGGCCGGTCACGAAATAATAGGTATTTACACATCGAAAAATGGTAACTTCTACCACAACAGCGTAAACATTGGTGGTGATGTGTCGGGTTCGCTTAATGGAAATACCTACGCATTCCGAATTAACCAAAACGTTTCAACGGCAGTGGTTAAGAACAATATCTTTGTAAATACCCGCACCAATAGCGGAACGGGTAAAAACTACGCAGCTTTGTGTCAGGGTGATATCGAACTCGATTATAATGCTTACTGGGTTAGTGGAACCGGAACGGTACTCGGAAATGATGGTACTGAAGATATAGCTGAGCTACCCATAGTTGCGGGGCAAGATGAAAACTCGGTACATGCCGAGGTAACCTTCAGCTCTCCAAATAACGGCAATTTAAGCACCGCCACAGCAGCCGTTAATGCTTCTGCAGACGCATCGGTTGGCGTTACCAGTGACTTTGAGGGTAACACCCGAAATCCGCTGTACCCCGATATGGGAGCCTATGAGTTTACTCAGCCTGTAATAATTAACCCAGGAGCCAACTTATATTTTGGCTGGAGCGATGTGTTAACACCAACCGCACCGCAATCGTATCAAATAGTTGGCATAGACCTATCAAACAATTTGGTGGTTACAGCACCCGAGAACTTTGAAGTATCGCTCAGTAGCGACGAGGGTTTTGCTCGGTCAATTTCCGTTCCGCGCACCAACACCAATGTGGATGCAACCATATACGCCCGCTTCCTTCCTGATGAAGTGGGCTATCATTTTGGACAGATTACCAATAGCGCATCTGGACAGGAAGTCACTGTTTATGTTGAAGGTAGTGCACGGGCAATTCCTCCCATTGTAGAAACTGGATTGGCCAGCGATATAACAACAGTAACTACTACTGCCAATGCAGAGATTGTGCATACCGGTGGACAAAACGTAACAAGACGAGGTATCATTTACTGGGCATACGATGGTTTAGACAAAGAGATTGGAGGCGCAGGCGTTTCAAACGAACAGGAGACTGGCTCCTTTGGAGCGGAAGAGTATTCCATTGACATTGCCGAACTAGACATAAACACCCATTACAACTACCGGGCGCACGCCTATAATGCTGAGACCGGCTACGGCGAAACGGCTGATTTTTGGACTCTTGCCAGTATTCCCAATGCACCAGAAATTACTAACATTACAACTAGTACGCTCGATATTACTTTCGAAAATAATTCAAATCCTGAGATCACACAGTTTGCCATTCACGAAACAACAACCAACCGGTACATTCAACCCGATGGGAGTATGAACACCACTCCAGCATGGCAAACTAAAAGCGAATGGGGTACAACGGCTGTTACGCTTTACGATGTAAACAACCGAACTGGAAATAGAAACTATAACTTTGAAATAAAAGCCCGAAACGGAGCTGAGATAGAAACATCTTATGGCGATGCCACCAATATTACAACCCTGGCCAATACGCCAAACCCAACCTATTTGCACAGCCCAACCGAGACATCATTCAGATTATCTGTATATTCCAATGCCCAGGATTACTCCAACAATACAACTAACACGCTATATGCAATTAAAGAAAATAACCTTGGTAAGTATGTTCAAACCAATGGTACTTTGGGCGATTTGATTGAGTGGAGCACTAGAGACAACTGGGCGATTACGCTTACCGGGCTATCACCAGCCACCGAGTACTCATTCAGCACCATTGCAAAGAACGACGATGGCATTGAAACCGAATACAGCACCCCCGCAACGCAATACACCAATGCAGCAATTCCCAATACTCCTTTAGCTAGCATACTGGATGAAGCTCAACTTGAAGTGGGAATTGCTGCTGATGATAACCCAGCAGATGTGGAATACTGCATTAAGATTGGAGCATATAGCAACAATCACTACGTAGGGACCGACGGTGCCATTATCTATGGCCCAGCTTGGCAAACTAGCGCTGAGTGGGAAAGCACCCTTGTTACTGCAATTGCTCCCAATACGGCATTTTACCTAACTACAAAAGCTCGTAACGGAGCGGGAGTTGTAACTGATGCATCAGCTCAGGTTGATGGTACAACCACAGCCAAAGCACCACCAGCACCTAACCTGTACTTACCTGGAAGTGGAGTTGACAAATTTACCCTGTGGGTTGTATACCTAGGTAGCAACCCATCAAACACTGAATTGGCCATACAGGATGAAATATCAGGCCAGTTTGTGCAGCCCAATGGCACTTTTACCGATACGCCAGCCTGGCAGACCAAGGCCAGCTGGGACCAAACCGAGGTGCAGGCCGAAGCGGCTACGCAATACAGCATAAGGGTTAAGGCCCGCAATGCTAACGATATTGAAACTGCCTTTGGCGAACCATCGGAGGTGTGGACCAATCCATACGCACCGGGTATAACCTTATCAAACAACACCAACATCTCTATTGATGCTGATATTGATACAAAGGGAAACCCCAGTGCAGTTGAATACGCCCTTAAAACCCTCAATAGTAATAAATGGGTGCAAACCGACGGAACGCTGGGTGATGAATCGTTCTGGCAATCCATAGAGGATTGGGGAAGTATCACCATTACTGGACTTTCGCCGGATACCGAGTATGGAGTGGTGGCCTACGCCCGTGCCAACGAAGAGCAATCGGTTTACAGCTGGGACGAGCAGGCCAAGGCACGTACCCATGCTAATACCCCAGGAGCGCCAACATTCACTGATATATCGCAAACCTCACTGAATGTATCAATTGATGCCAATAGCAATCCCGCTTCCGTTCGCTATGCCATTTACGAAACCTTAACCGGCAAATACGTTGGTTATAGCGGAATTTTAAATGACGATCCTACTTGGCATAGCATCGAGTTCAGCAATAGCATTGCTGTTAATAATATTTCCGCAGTAACCGAATATACATTCAAAGCGAAGGCGCGCAACTCCGAAAATATTGAAACAGATTATGGCCCCGAAGCAAGTGTTACTACTATTGATGGTCCACCAGTATCTCCTACCCTAATAAACCCCGCCAATAATTCAACTGATAATTCAACAACTATAGTATTTGAATGGGAAGAGATAAGCAATGCCGAGAGTTACAGTATTCAAATCTCTCGGAATAGCTACGCTCTCGATTTAATTTATGAGGAAGATGGTATAGGTAACTCATCTGTTGAGATTAGCAATCTCCCCAATGGTACAACCCTATACTGGAGGGTAAACGCCACAAATCAGAGCGGAACTAGTGCATGGTCATCATTCTGGTCTTTTTCAACAGAACCAGGGCCTCCTGAGGCTCCAGAATTAATCTACCCCGACAATGGAGGAGGTAATCTGCAACCAACAGAATGGTTCCAATTTTCCTGGTCACGACCTAACCACACCGATGGCTTCACCATTCAAATATCTAAGGAACCAGATTTCAGCTCGTTTGAGTTGGATTTTACATACAACCTATCGTCATGGAACGATCCACACTATTTTTACTTTGATAACATTTCACACAACACTACATACTACTGGCGTGTAAAAGCATGGAATGAGTATGGTGATAGCCAATGGTCGGATGAGTATTCATTTACCACTAAGGATGTAACACCAGATATTCCAATACTAATTTCGCCTGTAAATAACCAAACTGATATTGAGACATATTATGTTGAACTTGAGTGGAACTGGTCGGATCATGCCGATTGGTTCGAAATACAGGTAGCCACCAATTCAGATTTCTCTTCACCAATAGTTGATTTGCAAAACCATACTCAGGTTTACTACCCAATTGACGGTTTAAACGAGAATACAACCTACTTCTGGAAAGTGCAAGCGGTTAACCCTTGGGCAAAAAGTAGTTGGACCCAGACGTGGAACTTCACAACGGTTGGGGGAACAGGAGTACCTACATATAGTGAGAATGACGTTACCGTATATCCTAATCCGGCAACAGAAATTATCAAAATAAACGGGATAGATGGTAAGTTTAGAGTTGAAGTAATTTCGGAACTTGGCGTTAAGCTAATTGACCAAGAGGTAGTGAACAGCAAGGTTAACGTCGGCAACCTAACGCCGGGGGTTTACATTATAAAAATTGAAACCATTAAGGGCATTGTTACTAAGCAATTCATAAAGCAATAGCAAAAGAGAGGGGTTTGGCACAGCCAAACCCCTCTCTTTAAAAAAAGTTATTTAAAAACTACATAAATAGCTTAGGTACCAAATCAACCACACGGTTTGAGTAGCCCCACTCGTTGTCGTACCACGATAGGATTTTAATGGTTTTTCCATTTACCATAGTGGCCGATGCATCGAAAATTGAGCTGTGTGAGTTGTGGATAATGTCCACAGAAACAATAGGATCCTCGGTGTACTCAAGAATTCCCTTCATAGGGCCTTCGGCGGCCTTCTTAATCGCTGCGTTTACTTCCTCCTTGGTAACCTCGCGCTTAAGCACTGCTACAAGGTCAACAACCGAACCGGTTGGTACAGGAACACGAACTGCCAGACCATCGAGTTTGCCCTTAAGCGAAGGAATCACCTTACCTACAGCCTTGGCTGCGCCAGTGGTGGTAGGAATCATAGAAACAGCGCATGAACGAGCCCTGCGAAGATCGCTGTGTGGTGCATCCAGAATACGCTGATCGTTGGTATAGGCGTGGATGGTGTTCATCAAACCATTCTCAATTCCAAACTCATCGTTAAGCACTTTGGCCACAGGGGCAAGGCAGTTGGTGGTGCATGAAGCGTTGGATACGCACTGATCCTCAGGCCTTAAATCATCGTCGTTTACGCCCAGAACAACCATGCGGTCAATCTCATCCTTCGAGGGTACGCAAAGAATCACCTTTTTGGCACCGTTCTTAATGTGGTCGCCGTATCCACCCTTTTCGCTCTCACGCTTGGTGAAAATACCTGTCGACTCTACAACCACATCGGGAGTTTGTGCCCACTTAATGTTGATGGGGCTACGCTCGGCATGCACAGGATACTTTGTTCCATTGGCAATTAGCGAGGTCTCATCGTAGCTAACAGTTCCGTTGAACTTACCCTGAGTGGAGTCATATTTTAGAAGATGAGCAAGTGTTTTAGTATCAGTCAAATCGTTAATTCCAACGATCTCGATATCGGAGCGCTCAAGAGCAATCTTGAAAACATTGCGCCCAATGCGGCCGAAGCCGTTAATAGCAACTTTAATTTTTGCCATAGCCATTTGTTTTTTTTAAGTTAATATAATACAACTGTGTGCAGTAGAAGTCTCAGAATTCAGTTCAAAGATACAAAAAATATAAATAGCTAAACCCTATACAAGTTCAGCAGTGCGTGAAAAAAACGCAAACGGTTGAGCTCTTAGTCGCAATGGGGATCAGCCATTTGTAGGTCGAAAATAGACAGTTAGCTGCCCGACAAGGCCAGAATCTCTTCCTTCGATTTAACAGGATTTAACCCATGCTCTTCACCAAGCTTAAGCATAAGTTCGTAAGCTTCATCAAAATCGTTCTTAATCTTTCCATCAAGTATGGCCTCCTTAATGGTATCCTTTATTATGCCAACGGGCTTACTTGGTGCTATACCAAAAACACTCATAATAATTTCGCCCGTTATGGGAGGCTGGAAATTGCGAACCGCATCCTTCTCCTCAATCTCCACAAGTTTTTTGCGCACCAGCTTAAAGTTGGCCAAGTAACGCTTTACCTTGGCATCGTTCTTTGAGGTGATATCGGCTTCGCAAAGGGTCATCAACTCGTCAATATCATCGCCAGCATCAAATAAAAGTCGGCGCACAGCCGAGTCGGTTACATCGTCGCTCGATAGGATAATGGGCCTTAGGTGCAGATGAACCAGCTTCTGCACGTACTTCATCCTGTCGTTAAGTGGTAGTTTGAGCTTGCGAAATATCTTAGGAACCATCTTTTGCCCCACAAACTCATGCGAATGGAAGGTCCACCCCTGCCCCTTGATATACTTTTTGGTTAAAGGCTTGGCAATATCATGCAGAAGGGCAGCCCAACGCAACCATAGGTTGTCCGATTTTTCTGCCACATTGTCAAGCACCTGTAACGTATGGTAGAAATTATCCTTGTGGTTGTGATTTTGAACCCTATCGACGCCCTTAAGCGCTGTGAACTCAGGGAAAAACTGTTCAAGTAAACCGGTTTGCTCAAGAAGCAAAAAGCCATCTGATGGTTTCTTCGAGAGGATAATCTTATTCAGCTCATCCACAATCCGCTCAACGGAAATAATTTGCAACCGCTCCTTATTCTCACTCAGCGCCCTAAAGGTACTTCGTTCAATATCGAACTTAAGCTGGGTGGCAAACCTAACCGCACGCATCATCCGCAGGGGATCGTCGGAAAAGGTTTGGTTGGGATCCTGGGGAGTGCGAATAATCCTATCCTCAATATCGGAAACTCCATTGAAGGGATCGACCAGCTGACCAAAAGTATCGGGATGAAGGCTAATTGCTAAGGCATTGATAGTAAAATCGCGCCTTAGCTGATCATCCTCAATGGTGCCATCCTCAACCATAGGTTTCCGTGAATCGGGAGTATACGACTCCTTTCGAGCTCCCACGAATTCAACCTCCCAGTCGCCCACTTTTATCTGAGCAGTTCCAAATCGCTTGAAAACGGTTACTCGCTTTACGCCCAACTTTTTTGCTACAAGCTCAGCCAACTCTATACCCGAGCCCTGAACCACCACATCAATATCCTTCGACTCTCGTTTTAAAAAAATATCCCTTACAAAACCACCCACCACGTAGGTTGGCCTATCCAGCTCGCCGGCAACTTCCGAAACGGCTTTAAAAATCTTACTATTTATATATTCTTGCATAAGGCTAACTGACACTTCCATTGGTAAACCTGACAAAATTACAACTTATTAGCATTAATTAGTAATACCAATTTTTATTGTTATTGAAAAGGGAAGAATATAATGCCTCCTCAATTACTTGATTTCTCAAATACTAACGCATTTAATACTATGAAATATTTGGCTCAATAATTTTTTCAAATTATTTGTGGAATACAATTTGTTATCTAGATATCTACATATTTACTTAATTTAATCAAAATAAACTATGAAACTATTGCAAACCGCTGTGCATGAAATTGAAACAGCAGCTGAACTTGAGAAGATTATTAACGAGAATGAGAATGTAATGGTATGCTGTGGCCGAATGGGCCCAATGTGTATTCCTGTGTACGATGTGATGGAAGAACTTGAAGAGGAACGTACGAATGTGAAGTTCTACTCCATGGCTTTTGACTCACCCGAAGCTGGTATTATTAGAAATGCACCAATGTGCAGCAGCTTTATGGGTTTACCCTTCACAGTGTACTATAAGAATGGTAAAATGGTAAAGGCTACCACTAGTATTCAGAATAGGAAGCAAATTACCGATATACTCGATGAGCACCTAAGCTAATCGACCATAAACAGGAAATTAATTTTGGCATTAGGATAATAGAAATGGACGAAGTTTTTGATGTAATGATTGTAGGCGCAGGTGCCGCGGGGCTTACCGCTGGCATCTACGCCTCAAGGGCCAAGCTAAGCACGGTTATACTTAACGAGGGGGCCATTGGTGGGCAAATGGTGCTAACCAACGAGATAGCGAATTACCCCGGTGTTGAAACAACCAATGGCTTTGTATTGGCCAATACCATGAAGAAGCAAGCCAAGGACTTTGGCTGCAAGATAAAATCGAACGTAAAGATTGTTGAGTACAAGCTGAACGAGAAGATAAAATCAGTAGTGCTAGACGATGGTCGTACCTTCAGCGCCAAAGCGGTGATTCTTGCACAGGGAGGGCGTCCACGCTCTTTGAACATTCCGGGAGAGGAAACGTTTAAAGGCAGGGGTATATCATACTGCGCAACGTGCGATGGTGAGTTTTTCACCGATAAGGAGCTGGTAGTGGTTGGTGGAGGCAACTCAGCGCTCGAGGAGGCCGTAACGCTAACCAAATATGCATCGAAAGTAACAATTGTTCATCAGTTCAATCAATTTCAAGCTTTTGAACATGCTGTTCAGGAAGCAAAGAGTAACCCCAAAATCGATTTCGTTATGGGGTCGGAGCTACGAGGGTTCTTTGGCAACGGAAAGTTGGAAAAGGTAAGCATCGAGAATCTTGCCACCAAGGATCTATTCGATAAGAAAGTGGATGGCACATTTATCTTTATTGGTTACCTTCCAAATACCGAATCGTTAGAAGGAGTGGTAACACTCAACGAGCGTAACGAGATAGTGGTTGATGGGGAGATGAGAACCAATATCCCAGGCGTATTTGCTGCAGGCGATTGCATAGCCAAAAGGTATAGGCAAGTAACCACCGCAGTGGCCGATGGCACCATTGCAGCCCTCAGCGCATCGGAATATTTAAGAACTAGCAAATAGATTTGTTTATGCATCAGGTAAATTCTTTAGCGGAATTTAAATCACTGGTTTCCAATAGTGCAAAGGCCTACCTCCTGCTTTATAAAAGTGGTACAGAAAAGAGCGATTGCGCCCTACAAAACATTGAGGCTGGCTTAAAGGATGTAAAGGGTTTAGATGTTTACTTAGCCGATGTAACAAGCACTAGGGATATTCATCCTGCATACAACGTAACTTCCGTACCCACGCTAATTGAGTTTAACCAGGGTACGGCAAAGAATGTTATTAAGGGCTGCAACGAGACCAATTACTACAAGGCACTTTTTGATGATGCTCTTTTCATTGTAGAGAGCAAGGGTGATGAAATACCACAGAAATCGGTAACTGTTTACTCCACCCCAACCTGCTCATGGTGCAACACGCTTAAGGCATATCTGCGTAAGCATCGCATTAGGTTTACCGATATTGATGTGTCGCGAAACCAGAGTGCTGCCGATGAGATGGTAAGGCGATCGGGCCAACGAGGAGTACCTCAAACCGATATTGGCGGGGAGATGATTGTGGGCTTTAACCAGACCAGAATTAGCGAACTGTTGAACATTAAAGGGCAATAGTTTAAGCATTGTAAATAATATTTTGTAACTTGATTTTTTTGATACACCCATGAAAGAATTACAACCAGTGAACCAAAACGTGCTGTTGGACTTACCGTCCAATGGCGAAGAGGCCAAAACTGCATCGGGAATTATTATACCCGACATGGCTAAGGAAAAGCAAAACATTGCCCGCGTTGTGGCAATGAGCAATATTGATAATTCAGAAATCGCCGTGGGCGATGAGGTTATGTACAATGGTTTCGGCGGCACCGAAACGGAGTTCGAAGGGAAGAAATATCTTCTTATTCAGTACTCCGACATCATGGCCAAAATAGTTGAAACCGACGAAATTTAATTAACAGGGAGAATAACCCCTCCCCATTTTAAAAATCCAAACAGACAAAAATTATGTTAGAACATTTGACAATGGAAACATTCAAATCGAAGGTTTTCGATTTTGAGAAGAATACCGAATGGAAATTCGAGGGCAATAAGCCAGCCGTAATTGATTTTTATGCCGACTGGTGTGGCCCATGCAAAATGGTTGCCCCTATTCTAGAGGAACTATCGAAGGAGTACGATGGCAAAATTGATATCTACAAGGTAGACACTGAAGCCGAACAGGAACTTGCCGGACTATTTGGCATTAGAAGCATCCCTTCAATCCTATTCATTCCAATGGACGAAAAACCCCAGATGGCTGCCGGCGCATTGCCAAAGGATACCTTTAAGCAGGCGTTTGCCGATGTGCTAAAGGTAAGCTAAACCTGATAAGGGTTTATAAACAGGCTGCCCAAAAGGGAGTACCAAAGGGGATAATAGTTCCCTAGCATCTTATAAAACCAGATGTTGCTGTACTTTCCTTTTGGGCAGCCTGTATTCTTGCTAATTGATACCCTGATGCTGAATGGATGACAGTACAGAGTCCTTTTTTCGTGAGGAAACAGGAATTTGACTCCCGCTGGTTAGCACCAGCATGCCGCCATCCGATTTTTGGTATCGATCGATAAACCTAAGGTTTACCATATGGCTTTGGTGGCAACGAACAAATCCGTATGCCGAAAGTAAATCATCGTAATGCTTAATATTGTGCGAAACAGTTATGCGCTTTCCGCTCTCGAGGTAAAAATGGCAGTAGGCCCCATCCGATTCTATACGACATAAATCAGTGGTTTTAATCAAATGAATATCATCATTGGTCTTAAGCACAATACGTTTATCGTAACGTGTACTCTCGGTTAAATTATGGAGTAATGTTAGCAATTCGAGTTGCTTACCCTCATGGGCATTGTGATGAATCGCTTTGCCAATGGCATCCTTAAGTTCAATAGGATTAACGGGTTTTAGAATATAATCGACTGCACTAAGCCTAAAGGCTTGCACAGCAAACTGATCGAATGCGGTGATAAAGATTATTTTGAATTCGGGATTAGGAAATGCTTTAACCACATCAAAGCCTGAACCATCGGAGAGTTCAATATCAAGGAGAACAGTATCAGGTTTAAATTTCCTAATGCCATCTATGGCATCGGAAACGCTGTGCGCACAACCTAAAATGGTGATATTAGGATAGAAATCGCTAACCATTGCTGTCAGCGTTTCAACCGAGGCTTGCTCATCATCAACAATAAACACACTCATCGATACTAATTGTTAGTTGGACTAGTTTAGCCTACTTAGGCTATCGCTAAAAAGTAAAGGTAATTTCAGGATTAAGCGAGTACCGCCCCCATCCTCGGCACCAATATCTTCGTATTCAAAATTGGCCCTGCATTTGAGCTGCCTGCATAAAACGGAAAGCCGTTCGCGAGTTATCTGGGTGGCTAACGATTTGTGTGTGCCCTCCTTCTTCCCTATAGCCTTGCTAATACCAATGCCATTGTCAACTACCTCACAGTACAAAATATCGTTGGCCTCAACAAACTTTATTTGAATCATACCGTCTGTTCTATCCTTCTCAAACCCATGAATTACGGAATTTTCAACAAAGGGCTGAACAATCAGTGGTGGAATCATTATCTCAGCTGCATCGTTTGCGGTTTCGAGAGCTATTGAATAGTTGAAAAGGTTGGGAAACCTAACTTTCTGCAAATCTAAAAACAGCTTGATGGCTTCAATTTCCGATTGCAGTGGCACCAGATTACTTCTTGAACTATCGAGTACAAGCCTAATAAACTTGGCAAAGCTGGCCACCAGCTCTGCAGCCACCAGCTTGTCGGCCCTATAAACCATATTCTGAATGGCCGAAAGGGAGTTGAACAGGAAGTGAGGGTTCATCTGCGAACGAAACAATTGATGCTCAAGAATTAGTCTTTGCTGTTTCGATTTTAGTTTGGAACTATAAATCCAAAGAATTGCTAGCAGGATGGTTGTGAAAAGCAACAAGGATATTGAAATAATTAGGTAGTTCTTGGTTTCATTTTTCTTCTCAAGCGCTGCCGATAGGCTTGCCAAATGGCTAATCTCCTCTGTCTTTCGCTCATCTTGGTAAACGACCTCAAGCCTTGAAATCTCATTGCGCTTCTCGAGCGACATTATGCTATCGTTAATCGATGAGTACTGCAGGTGGTTATGGTATGCCTCAGAATATTTCCCCAGCGCCGCATATGCCTTGGACAAGTGCTTATAGGCGAACCGCTGATTAACCAGAGCAGATGTTTGCTTTGCCAAGTCGAGCTGCATTTTGGCATATTCAATGGCATGCTCCCAGCCCTCTCTTGCCACCTCCAAATCGGCCAAGTTACCATAAACCAGTGCCAAACCCTGCTTATTGCCAACCCTTCCCAAGTTTTGTTTTGCCTTATTAAAATACACCTCTGCACTTGCATAGTTACCAAGACGTTTTTCCAGAACACCTAGGTTAGATTGAATTAAACCTACATTTCCGGTTAATCCATTCGCCTCACAAAAGTTTAAAGCCGCCTCGTAGTGCGGAAGTGCTTCGGCAAACTGTCCGCTGGAGTTTAAAATGTTGGCTAATGTTAGGCTAGTGGCAGCAATGCCACGCTCATTGCCCAGCTTTTTGTGAAGATCTAACGCTTGCGCTATATACTCCAAAGCTTTCTCAGGCTCCCCAATCTCTTGATAAATGTTAGCTGTGTTGGTATGAAAAATGGCAATACTTGCGCTATCGTTATACAGCAGAGCAATGTTAACTGCATCCTGATAGGTTTTAAGAGCATCTGAGTAGTTCCCAAGCTTCTTCTGAAAAACTCCTTTGGAGTTTGCAATGGCAGTATAATCTTGATAGTAGATACTCGGTAAAATATCCCTGTAAGCCTCTATTTCCAGCAGGGCCTGATCAATTAGGCTCAAAGCATCGGCCAATTTACCGGTGTTGCTATGAGCAACCGCAATGCCCCTTTGGGCCAAGGCTTTTGAACGAGTTAATTTTGCCCTAATGGTATCGGTATCGCTGTGCCTATTTAACCTCTTCGTTGAAACGTCAATGATTCTCGTGTAAAGATGGATGGCCGAATCGGGACGGATATCGGCTAGTGAATCGGCACTCCGAATAAAAACCTGCAGCGTATCAACAGGCAGGTTGATAGCCAAATTATTTGAGGGACTACTATTGCAGCACCACATTGCAATACAGCAAGCAAGTGCAATAAGAGCCAACTTTAGTGATCTGATGAAAGTTAGGTTCATAGTACCAAATAAGAATAAATTTACAGCGATATTTTTAAACCACCTCGTAAATCATCATCTTTTTAAATCTAAAATACTGCTATACAATATAAAGCCTTACAATGCTTGATGTTTCGACAGAACTATTTTAGCGTGTCTTCACTGTGGTTATACACATTTAAACTAAAACGCCACGAATTTCAATAATCAACTAGCGGATATACAGTAGCTACAATTTGATTTTCAGCACGATGTAACTTTGATATAAAGGCAGATAGAATCCCTTTGCAGCCAATGGGTATCTGTCAATTCAAGGATTACTAATTTAAATGATGCTGAAATGAAAAAGTTAAAATTACTACACCTACTGCTGGTAGGGTTGTGGTTCTCCTTTGCTGGTTGCGAGGAGGATCCGTACGTGTCGTTTACCGTCTCATCATCCCTTGTTGCGGTAAATGAAACTGTGACTTTTACAAACTCATCGGTTAATGCCGATCACTTTGAATGGTACTTTGGTGATGGTACTACATCAACTGTTGTGAGCCCAACGCATAGCTACAGCAAGGAAGGGGCGTACATCGTAACCCTGGTGGGATATTCTAAATCGGGCAATAAAAAGGACGATGCATACCAGTTCTACCTGTATGTACTAAACCCACGCCAGGTAACATTTACAAACCCAACCTACACTCCAATCGACATCACCATCGAGGGGTATGGCTCACGAACCATACCAGTAGGCGGTAGCACCACCTATCAAGTATACTCATCAACCATTACCCTCAATGCCTCTACCACCGAGAAGTTTACCAATGGCAACCCCTTAGGATTAACGGTAACCTGGACAGGCGATATTGAGCTAACCAGCAGCTCCCATACTTTTAATCTGAATGTTGGGCCAGAGTTTTACTACCTACACACCACCAACTACAGTGGCTATACCTTAGGTCCAGTTCACTCAAATTGGGGTACAACCTATAAGGTTACTGTGAATTGCCAGCTACCATCCGATGGCGTAAAATACAACTTGGGATACCATTATGCAAGGTATGGGAACGAGATGAGATGGTACGTTAACACAACAGAATACTTCTATGCCTACCATGGGACTCACTTTAGCTATCCCAATGTTAACAACCAAAGTATTTCGATGACTTGTGGAGGAAAAGGACTGGAGAACACTAATTATGACTCTGCTGGGGAAATAGAAGGCCAACAGCAATCGCTCTTTGATCTAAGTCCATCGCAACCCCTCATATTTAAAAAGGAGAAGAGTAGCATCGATATCCTATCAGACAAATACTTGCAATAACTCAAATTCGATAGCCATGAAATCAACATACATTACCTATGTATTAGCCATTTTGCTAATACTCACATCAAGCAACATTTTTGCCCAATTCGAGAATAAGGTAACTCTTAACGTTTCATTAGGAGCAATCCAACCAGTTGGGCAACGGGAATACATCTACCAGTCGCGAAATGGAGCATACCTCAATACGTGGCTCATGCCCTATCTATTCTCAAATTTCGATTGTGGTGGAGCCTTTACTGGCGCAGTGATGTTCAACCTAAACCGATCCTTTTCGCTTGGGGTTGGAGTTACAATGGAACGGATAGGGAACTGGGAATATATCGACGAGTACACCATGAATGGCGAGAGGGTTGAGAACAACTTCCTGTCATGGAACATTACCCAGGAAAGTAGCATTCTCGACGAGGGAGTAAACGAACTCAACATGTACAATCTTGGAATTGGCGTTTTCCCCCGCATTAATATGGCCTATGGTAAACGATTTAACCCCTACGTTTTTGTTGAGGTTACTTTTAACTATACCGATATTAACTACATCGATAATAGGCGCAATTCATGGATCGAGTTGGGCGGATCGGAGCAGGATTACGACATATGGTACAACAGCCTAACCAGCCCATCGGCCTACAAAAACACTCCCCAACGAAGCTTTGGCATTGGCCTATACCCTGGTATAGGTTTCGATTACAACATCAACAGCAATATTGGAATATTTGTACACGGGGGCTATTCGTTTATCAGCATAAACAAGGCCGACTTGGAAGAAGCCAATCTTGAACCCGAAAATTTTACCTCCGCCAAAATCGAAGTTGGATTAAAATTTAGCTTCCTACGCTCAAAGGATATTTAAACACTTGCAATACTTAATCCGTATGCACAATGGCAAAAGGTATAGTAGCACTTCTCGCACTGGTTTTGGCTTGCACTCCCCTTACGGGACAGGTTAGCAAGCTAAAACCATTTGGAGATAAAAAGCACAACGTAATCACCTCAACCATTAGCTACGATGGGGCATACATTGCAACTGCAGGTGACGACAATGAACTTATTGTTTGGGATTACAACAGTACCAACGTATACCGTAAACTAACAGGGCTCAACCAATGGACAAAGGCCTTAGCCTTTAGCCGCGACGGCAAGCTGCTTGTTTCGGGCGGAAAGGACAGCAAGGTTTACATTTGGGATATTGACAAATCTTCGGTAATTAAAAACCTAACAGGCCACACTGGTGATATTTGCGCATTGGCAATAAATCCGCAGAATAACCTGCTAGCCTCTGGGGGTGATGATAATACCATTCGCATTTGGGAACTATCAACCGGTAGGCTCTTACAGAGCCTAAGCAAGCAATCGAAAACAATTACCTCGCTCGACTTTAGCCCCAATGGCACATCGTTGATTTCAGGTTCGGCCGATGGTTCCGTTGTAATTTGGGATACATCTAAATGGACAGCAACTCACACCATTAGCGACCATAAAGGCTGGATTAGATGCGTGGGGTACAGCCCTACGGGAGAAACCTTTGCCTCAGCGGGCGACGATCGAACTGTGCGGATTTATAGCTCGACAGGGACTCAAAAGTATGAATTGAGGGGTCACCGAAACTGGGTGCAAAGCCTTTCGTATAGCGCTGATGGTAAGTACGTGGTTAGCGGTTCACACGATAAAACATTTATAGTTTGGAATGTTGAGAGTGGTGCTGAGGTGTACAAATCGCCCTCGCTGGGTGATATTGTTTACTCGGTGGGTATGAACCCCAATGGCAAAAGCATTTTATCCACCAACCTGCGCAGCAGCAACCTATCGCTATGGGATGTTGGGGGACTAAATATCTACTCCACAATTGCAACTACACAAGCACCTGCAAAGGGAGCAACTACACAGGAAGTAAAGGTGGTACAGACTGTTGCCGAAACTACCTCGCCACAGCTTGCCCTAAAATCGGTGGTTTTTTCCGATGCCAACAGAAATAACATTATCAATGCGGGCGAGCAGTCATTCATCGACATCTCCATTAGCAATACGGGAAATGGTGCTGCCAAAATGGTTAAGCTATTTGTAACCGAGCAGAACAATGTTAGCGGCCTCACCTTCTCTCCATTCATAGAGGTTGGCGATATTAATGCCGGACAAACCAAGTCGGTGAAAATATCCATACTAGCCAACGAGGCCATAGCCTCAGCCAGTGCAGATTTCAACATCACCATATCCGAAAGTCGTGGTTATAGCTGTGAACCAGCTAGACTTGCCATAGCAACAATGAAGCAGGAGGTACCCTTGGTAGTTCTGCATGAGCATAGTTTTACTCCCATTGGTTCTGAGGTAATATCCAAAGGAAGCAAATTCAAGCTAAGCCTAATGGTTCAGAACAAGGGTGATGCCCCTGCTTACAGCGTAAAGGTGAAGTTTGAACTACCCGAAAATGCGTTTATAGTGAGTGAACCAGAATTCTTTGTGGCCCAGCTAACGCCCAACGAAACAAAGGTGTTCGAACTTGAGGTGATGACCAACACGCGATACATCCGTCCCGATGTGCCCATAGAGGTTTTTGTTACCGAATCGACAGGGAAATTTGGCGACAGGAAGATTGCCAGCGCACGGCTAAATGAAGGGGCACAAGGAAATCTGAGTTCACCCATGCTGGCAACTACTACCCAAGCGCAGGCCGCTGCAACTCCTAGGCCAATGCTAAAATCGGATGTGGATATTGATGTACCCAGAGTGGCAAGCAAAAAACCCAACCGCTACGCTTTAATCATAGGGAACGAGGATTACTCTTCGTATCAACGGGGACTAAAAACCGAATCGGATGTTGAGTTTGCGGTAAGCGATGCCGAATCGTTTAAGAGATATGCCATTAACATTTTGGGGGTACCCGAGGAGAATGTAATACTACGAACCAATGCCACAGCTATGGAGATGCACAGAGCCATTAGCCAAATCAATACAATTATAAAGATTGGTGAGGGAAAATCGGAGGTGTTTGTTATGTACGCTGGCCATGGCTTTCCCGATGAGAAAACCCAGGAACCATATCTAATCCCTGTTGATGTTAGCGGTGCCGACCTGCAATTCGCCATTAAGCTCACCGATTTTTACGCCAAGCTCACCGAGCATCCATCGAAACGGGTTACCGTTTTCCTCGATGCTTGCTTTAGTGGAGGTGGTCGTGAGCAAGGGCTAATTGCCGCACGTGGAGTAAAGCTACGCCCTAGGGAAAACGTGCTAAGGGGTAACCTGGTGGTTTTTGCAGCAACATCGGGCGATCAGTCGGCCCTGCCATGGAAAGAAAAAAACCACGGTATGTTTACATACCACTTGCTACAAAAGCTAAAGGAGACTAAAGGCGACATTACCTACCAGGAGCTATCGGACTACCTAAAGCACAATGTGGCAACCCGATCAGTTTTAGTTAACCAAAAGGAGCAGAATCCGCAGACCAACATTAGCAGCGATGTGGTTGACACCTGGGGAAACTGGCGTTTGAAATGATGCGATTTTGCCCTTATCCAAACCGAGAAGAGCGGGGAAACAATAAACCCTGGCTGCAAATTTCAGTGTCATTTCATTGCGACACCCTGCTCTTCTCTTTTTTATCCAGCATTAGAGACCAATTAGTAAACATCATTAATTGGGACAAAGAGCCAAGATAATAACAGACTAAAAAATGGTTCTCTCCTTTCATACTCTAGCTACTCAACATGAAAATCGAAAACATAAGTGCATACTTCGCAAAATCTTGAGCAGATTAAATTAATAGCAAGAAAGAGTGGCCCAATAGACCACTCTTTCTAGTATAAAATAGTTAGAACAATGAAATTAATTCCTTATAATAGTGGCTTCCCTATCAGGCCCAACCGATACAATTTTAACAGGAACCCCCGTTTCCTTTTCAATAAACCTTATGTAATCAACTAGTTCCGCTGGAAAATCGGCTTCGGAGCGGATCTCGGCTAAAGACGTATTCCAGCCCTTAAACTCATGGTAAACGGGTTCTATTTCGGCATCAAACTCGTAGGGCATAATCTGTGTTTGTTCACCTTTTACTTTGTAAGATGTTGCAATCTTGATGGACTCGAAGGTATCGAGCACATCGGCTTTGGTCATGATGAGAGCAGTAACCCCGTTAATCATCACGGCATACTTAAGGGCAACCAAATCGAGCCAGCCACAGCGGCGCGGACGACCAGTAGTTGACCCGTACTCATTACCCTCATCGCGCAGCTTTTGGCCAACCTCATCCTCCAGTTCAGTGGGAAATGGACCTGAACCAACCCGAGTGCAATACGCTTTGAAAATACCGTACACCTCGCCAATGGCGCTTGGCGCCAAACCCAATCCGGTGCAAGCTCCGGCACAAATGGTGTTAGATGAGGTTACAAATGGATATGATCCGAAATCGATATCGAGCAACGAGCCCTGCGCTCCCTCAGCCAATATCTTTTTCCCCTCATTCCGATAGCGATTGATTTCGTACTCCGAATCTATCAGTTGAAACTGCTTGATTACTTCTAGGCCTGCAAACCAATCGGCTTCATGCTGCTCAATGTTGGCCTCATAGTCGTACTGTGCAAGAATATCCTTATGCTTTGCCCTAAGCTGATTATATCGATCATTAAAGTCGGCTCTAATGGTGTCGCCTACCCTTAGGCCGTTTCGCCCAGTTTTATCCATATAGGTTGGGCCAATACCTTTGAGGGTTGAGCCAATTTTCCCCTTTCCTTTAGCGGCCTCAGATGCTGCGTCGAGCTCGCGATGCGAGGGAATAATCAGGTGAGCCTTTTTGGAGATGAAAAGGTTCTTAGTTGGTTCAATGCCCAAAGCACGTAGTGCTGCAATCTCTTTTGCAAAGATCACCGGATCAATCACCACTCCATTACCAATCATATTGATTGAGCTGAGGTGAAAAATACCTGAAGGGATAGTGTGCAGAACGTGCTTAATGTTGTTAAACTCTAAGGAGTGTCCTGCATTTGGGCCTCCCTGAAATCGAGCTATAACATCGTAGTTTGGGGTAAGCACATCAACTACTTTTCCTTTGCCCTCGTCGCCCCACTGAAGGCCAAGAAGTACATCAACTTTCATACTTATAACGCTTAAATGGTTGGGAAATGCGCAACAAATGCCGGCCATTACGGTCCAGCATCCTGCAAATTTCATGTTCTAAAGTTACAGCTTTTTAGGGGTTGTTTCCAAAATTTTGCTGTAAAAAAAAGAGTTGAGCACAGCAAGTTATCAACATATCCGCTTAAGCCTGATTGGCCTCATTCTTCGCACTCATACACTTACTACACATACCGTAAAAGTAAAGCGAGTGGTGAGATATTTTAAAGTTCATCGATTTGCTTGCAGTATTCTTAATCTCCTGGATACGGGGGTCGCAAAACTCAATAACGCTACCACACTGGGTACAAATAAGGTGGTCATGCTGACGGCATTCGTAAGCCTTTTCAAAAACTGCTATATTTTTACCAAACTGGTGCTTAACCACCAGGTTACACTCCAGTAGCAGCTCTATTGTATTATACAATGTTGCTCTGCTAACCCTGTAGTTTTTATTCTTCATGTAGATATATAGCGTCTCAATGTCGAAGTGTCCCTCGCGGGAGTATATCTCCTCTATTATAGCAAACCGCTCTGGCGTTTTCCTATGTCCCTTCTTCTCAAGATATTCAATAAAAATCTTCTTTACCGAGTCTAAGGTGTTATCGCATCCCATGGTGACAGTAGTTTAAATTTAGAACAGATAAAAATAGTAAATGTGAGGGATACTGTCAAATTTTTTGAGGAAATTTTAGCGATACGGCTAACAAGCAATATTCTATGGGATTAAAATGGGTTAGCTATCAAAGTTTTCTATTCGTTTCACCGAGTCAACCCCTTTTATTCGCATTACATTACCAATTAGGTTATTGAGATTGGCTGCATTATGCACATATAGATCGATAGAGCTTTCGAAAATTCCATCATGGCTTTCAATATGAAGCTTACGAATATTAACCCTCAGCTCATCAGATATTATCTTTACCAGCTCGCTAAGAATTCCAACTCTATCCATCCCCCTCACCTCAACACGAGCAAGAAACGATAAAACCTTGTGGGTTGTCCACTTGGCCGATACAATTCGATCGCCATGGCGAGACATCAGCCTAATGGCCTCGGCACAGGTAACCTTATGCACCACAACATTCTCCTCCTCGGTTATATACCCTATCACATCGTCGCCGGGAATTGGATTACAGCAGGGAGCAACTATATAGGAAGTGGTCTCTTCATCGTCGAGTTCGCGGAGCAGGTAAGGTTTTTTGGTATCGAACTTCTTCTCCTTAGCGCCCAAATCCTCTGCACCTTTCTGCTGTAGCTTCTTTTTATGTGCCGATTTTGAGAACTGTATCTCCCAATACCTAATCCATTTACTTTTGGTGTTCTTCTTCAGAACTTTTTTTAGGTTATCGAGCAATATTAACCCCGACCCCACCTTGCTATACAGCTCGTCCTTTGATATCACCTCGTAGGCGGGCAAAATCTTTTTAAACACTCGCGACGATGGTTGTATTCCAAATTCTGTGAGTTTCTTCTCTACCATCTGCTTGCCCTTCTCTATTCTGTTCTTGGTTTCGGCCTTAAAAGCGGCCTTAATAGCCGATTGAGCCTTGGCTGTTTTAACAAACTTAAGAGAATTCCACGAGGGTTTTTGGGTACTGGCGGTAATAATCTCCACCTGATCGCCACTGCTAAGCGTGTGGCTTAAAGGAACCAACTTGTGATTAACCTTTGCTCCAATGGCCTTGTTCCCAATCTCGGTATGGATCTCATACGCCAAATCGAGTGCGGTAGAATCGTTGGGTAAGGTTTTAGTATCGCCCTTGGGGGTAAAAACAATAATTTCCGATGAGAAGAGGTTGAGCTTAAACTCATCCAAAAAGTCGAGGGCATCGGTTTGGGGATTCTCCAGTAGATCGCGTACCTGGGTAATCCACTTTTCAAAAACGCTTTCTTGGTTCGATACGTCCGAATCTTTATACTTCCAATGCGAAGCAAATCCTTTTTCTGCAATCTCGTTCATCCGCTGAGAACGAATCTGCACTTCAATCCACTGTCCGTGAGGCCCCATAACAGTACAATGCAACGCCTCGTAACCGTTAGCTTTGGGTGTGCTAACCCAGTCGCGAATCCTATCGGGTTTAGGTTTGTAGATATCTGTGATTAGTGAGTAGATGTGCCAACATTGGGTTTTCTCGGGAATGTGTGGATAGGGATTAAAGATAATGCGAATGGCCAACAGATCGTAAATATCTTCGAAGGCCACATTCTTGGTTTGAATTTTTTTCCATATGGAATAGATAGACTTGGGCCTGCCGCTGATATCAAAATCGATATTATTCTCCTCAAGCTTTTGTATTATTGGTAGCGAGAACGAATTAATCAGCTGCATCCTTCGTTTCTCAGTACCAGCAATCTTCCCCTGAATATCGTCGTACACCTTGGGGTACCTATACTTAAGGCTTAAATCTTCGAGTTCAGTTTTAATATTGTAAAGCCCAAGCCTATGCGCCAGGGGCGCATACAGGTAAATGGTCTCGCCTGCAATTTTCATCTGCTTATGTGCAGGCAGGGAATCGAGCGTTCGCATGTTATGTAGGCGATCGGCCAGCTTTATGAGGATAACCCTAATATCATCTGTTAGGGTAAGAAGCATTTTGCGGAAATTTTCGGCCTGTAACGACGAGTTGGCATCAAAAACCTCAGCGATTTTAGTAAGCCCGTCGATTATTTTAGCTACCTTTTTATCGAAGAGGCGTTCAATATCATCAATGGTGTAATCGGTATCCTCCACCACATCATGCATTAGGGCACAGGCAATGGCCTTGGGACCAAGGCCAACCTCAGTAGCTACAATTTTAGCCACGGCAATAGGATGTAGAATGTAGGGCTCGCCCGATTTACGCTTAACACCCTTATGCGCCTCATTAGCAAGATTAAAAGCTTTATTCACCAGCTTAAAATCGTCATCGCTCTGGCAACGAAGGCAGTTCTTTAGTAAATCGTCAAATTCATCCTTAATTAGCTGCTTATCAGCTTGGTTTTGTAAATCCATAAAAATAAATTCGTACTATATTAAGTATGACAGCCATAATTAAATAATATCTTTATAAACATAGCGAAATCTAAAGATAGTAAAAAGGGGTAGGCATTAGTATCCCCTAGGGCCATAAATTACGGTAACATACCCTGTTTTAGATACAGACCGCAACGATGGGGTATAAACCTCGAGTCTGTATATATATGTGCCCTCTTTTGCTATAGCACCATCGGGTAACCGACCATCCCAGCCAGCGTTAGTACCTTCGTACACTATCCCACCCCACCTATTGTATATCATAAGCTTATACTCGGCCTCAAATGAGATGGTGGGCGCAAAATCATTTCGTCGAATTGTGTTGTAAACCAAATCACTGGTTGGGTCGATGGCGTTAGGCATAACAATCTCGGGGGTAACTTCGGCACATACCCTACGGGAGCGGCTAAGCCTTGCATTTCCCAGGTTATCGAGCTGCTCATAAGCCTCAATATAGTAACAAAACTGAGGCAGTAATCCTTGCCCTGAGAAGGAGGATAAATTATCGACGAACTTATTCTCCATCGGGTTTAGCTCATCATATATCAGATTGGGAGGCAACGGATCGGGGTTATAGGCTTGCCGGTAAACCCTGTACCTTACGTTGTTGTTTTGTGAGGAGTAGAATGGATCCCATGAAAGGTTAACGGTCAAATCGCGCGGAAAAAGCCTTAACACCATAGTATTTGTTAGCTCGGACACCCTTTGCAACCTTTCGCAACCATCGTAAGCATTAATTTTGTAGTAAAACTGCCTTGAGCGTGCAGCCCAGGCATCGGTTGTGTCGGCAAAATATGTTGTTTTGGAATTTGTAAAGCGGTAAAGATTTTTGGCCGAGAAGATTGACCTAACCGAATCGACTTGTTCCCAGCGGACAACAGCAAAACTCCTATACTCTGTTAACGAATCGATAGAAAAATAGATCTGTGTTTGCCTATCGCCTGCAATAAGAGAATCGATAGTTACATATTTTGGTGGAATGGATATCTTGGTACTAACCGACGAAAGGTTTGACCTAGATCTAATGTCTGGATCACCCTCATTCGATTTTTCCTTTACGGCTTCAATAAAAAGATTGAAGTTTCTATTGACTGGAATAGAATCAATAAAGGCCTCATTCCTGAATCCTGAAACGGTATCAACTGAGAATGTCTCAAGATCGAGCCCTTCGCCCCACAATACCCGGTACATTTCAATTCTATTTCCCCATCCCACGTAGTGAGTCCATCTTACTGACAACCCATTGCGACACGAATCGTAATTGGCTGTCAAATGCATGGTTCTATGCTCAACGGTTTGCGTGCTGGGTTCGGATATACCATCGGAAGCCACGGTGTACGAAAATGGTCCCACAGAAGCATTAACAGCTACATCGGTATAAGTGAATGTGTTCGCATCAACCTTAGCTATTTCGAACATATCGGTATTGCCTAAATCGTCCCTTTCTCGCCGATAAATAATGTAACCTGTAGGTAACGGATTTAAGGGGTTCTCGCGCGGAGGTGTCCAGGTCATTGATGTTGTCCCATTCAAGGGATTAACCGTAACAAACTCCAAGAAAGGGGCTAAAGGCTTGGACTCACTCTGCGCCTGTCCCAAATCTGCAGAAAGGGTGAATAAGGTTATGAATATAATGGTGATGACTACCTTATAGTTCATATCGAGCTGATTATTATACATATGCTGTTGCTCCAACGAGAAGGACTCGCAAAAATTTAAACGCTTCAATACTTTAACGGTCAAAGTTAAAAAATTAGTAACATAGTTATCGATTTTTTACCAGAAATAGAATTCTACCATTATACCCCATTACTAATCATACCAATATGCGCAATTTTTTCAGCTTAGCCCTATCGATCATGTTGTTATGCAACCTTGCCGTAGGGCAAACCGCTAGAGTGGTTGGATTGCATAATAGCACTCCCAGCGTATTTGCTTTGACGAATGCAGAGGTTTATGTTGAGCCCGCCAAAGTTCTATCGCAAGCTACCATTGTAATTCGCGATGGTGTAATTGAGGATGTGGGCAAAAGGATAGAGATTCCTGCCGATGCCTTTGAAATTGATATGAAGGGAAAGCACATCTACCCCGGATTTATCGATTTGTATACCAACTATGGAATGCCCGATTCGGTAGATATGAAAAACTCTGTGCACTGGAATGCGCAAATCCGGAGTCACTATAGGGCAACGCCTAGCTTTGAACCAAATGGTAAAGAGGCGGAGATTCTTCGCTCGCAAGGCTTTGTGCTGGTCAACTCCACGCCAAAATGGGGAATTATTAAAGGCTACAGCACCTTGGTTAGCCTTGGCGAAGGAGATGCAAATCGCCAAATTGTTATCCCCGATGTTTCGCAGGCTGTATCGTTTCGCCTGAATCGAAGCTTCTCGAGAAACTACCCCTCGTCGGTCATGGGAGCCATTGCCCTGTTTAGGCAAGCGTTATACGATGCACAGTGGCACAACCGGGTACATGGGCAATACGCAGAGCAATCGTCGCTACCGCGTCCGGAGTTTAACCAAGCTTTGTACGACCTTGAATTGGCTCGCTCGGAAGGGAAACCCTTTATTGTGGAGGCAAACAACGAGTTATGGTTGCTCAAAAACAATGAGCTGGCCAATGAGTTTAATTTAAACCTTTGGATACTTGGTAGTGGGTTCGAATATCGAAGGCTAGATGCTGTAAAAGCAACAAACCGGCCAATTATCTTGCCGCTAAACTTTCCTAAGGCCCCCGATGTAAATTTGCCTGAGGAATCGATAAATGTTTCTCTTGAATACCTGAGACATTGGTATTTGGCACCCGATAACCCAGCCAAACTGGCTCAGGCAAAAGTGCCCATAATGCTAACAGCCTTCGGCAGCCGTAAAGACTTCTTGAAAAACCTTAGGGTTGCAGTAGAAAGGGGACTAAGCGAAACCGATGCACTAGCAGCACTTACCACCACTCCCGCTAAGTACCTGGGCATAGAAACTAAATATGGTAAGATTGAAAAGGGAAAAGCCGCAAGCCTAACCGTTAGTGCTGGAAATGTATTTCAACCATCATCAGAAATTGTGGAGGTTTGGGTTGATGGCAAAAAGTATGAGGTTGAAAACAACCAAAACACCCCAGCAGGAAGATGGACCATTGCAGATTGCGAATTGCTTAACAAGGCTGTAATAGACCTGAAGGGAACAGAAAATCGCCTAAAAGGAACGTTGAGCCACAATAGCAAACAGGGCAAACTGAGCAATATTAAGGTTAAGGATTCGCGCATTTCGTTTAGCCTTCAGTCCGATTCCATTGGCCTTAATGGGATTATTAGGCTATCGGCAAATATCAACAAAAACCACATGCTTGGAATAGGCGAAACAGCCAATGGGGAGTTCTTTACCTGGCGAGCGGATAAAACCGATAAGAGTTCCCGAAGCACACCAACAGCCAAGAACTTGCCAAAACTCGACCTTCCAACCCGCTATCCTTCCATGGAGTATGGACTAAGAGAGCCTATGGCTCAGCCCAAGGTCGTTGTTATAAAAGATGCAACCATTTGGACTCAAAGCGATTTAGGTGTTATAGAAAATGCTGATATGCTAATTGAGAACGGAAAAGTTGTAAAGGTTGGACACAACCTAAGCGAACCACGCCGTGCCCAAGTTATTAACGCAAGCGGCAAACACATTACCCCTGGACTAATAGACCCGCATATGCACTCGAGCATAGGTGGTGGCGTAAATGAGGTTGGTGATGCCATAACATCGGAGGTTAGAATTACGGATGTGCTAGAGAACAACGACATTTGGATTTATCGCCAGCTTGCCGGGGGCCTCACCGCCGGGAAACTTTTCCATGGCTCGGCCAATCCCATAGGCGGACAGGATGCGGCGGTTAAAATGCGCTGGGGCGCTCTGCCCTCCGACATGTTGATCGACGACGCTACCCCAGGGCTGAAGTTTGCACTGGGCGAGAATGTGAAAAGGCTTGAGGGCAGATACCCCAGCTCTAGGCAGGGAACCGAGCAAATTATTAAGGATGCTTTCCACGCTGCGATAGAATACGAAAAAGCCATAGAGCGATGGAATGCTAATAAAAATGGAATGCCCGTACGCAGAGACTTACAGCTAGAGCCCATCCTCGAAGTTATTAGGGGTAAACGCAAAGCCCATGTGCATGCATATAGACAGGACGAGATGCTTATGACCATACGCCTGGCCGAAGAGTTTGGGTTTACAGTGGGCTCGTTTGAACATACCCTTGAGGGTTACAAGATTGCCGATGAATTGAAGAACCACGGGGCAGCTGCCGTGGTTTGGAGCGATTGGTCGTCGTTTAAACTCGAAGCTTACGACGGAATTCTTCACAACGCCAAGCTCCTAAACGATGTGGGGGTACTCACATCGTTACACTCCGATAACACGCAGCTATCCACCCGAATGAACTGGGAGGCGGCCAAGTCGCTTCGGAATGGCGTGTCGGAGGTAGATGCAATGAACCTGATCACCATAAATCCAGCCAAAATAATGGGTATCGACCATCGGGTAGGCTCACTCGAAGAGGGCAAAGATGCTGATTTTGTAATATGGAATGGACACCCCTTATCATCTTTCTCGACCCCCGATCAAACTTGGGTTGATGGTATAAAATATTTCGATAAGGATGAGGATGTGCTACTGCGCGAGGAGATGAGAGCGGAGCGTATACTAATTATTAACAGGATAATCGAGAGCCAGCCGGGCAGCAAGTCAGAGTAAAGTAGCTATCAACTTAAATCGATTGAAGATGAAATCAATATACATCAACAGAACATTGAAAAACTTACTATCGGCCATGCTAATGGTTGCTTTGCTTACCCTAAACCAACTGGCCGTGGGACAAACACCCGTTGCTAAACAGCAAAAGCCTATTGCCATAGCTGGAGCCACTATCCACACTATGGTCAGTGATCCTATCGAAAATGGCACAATTCTTTTAGATAAAGGTAAAATTGTGGCCATTGGCACCAGCATTACCATTCCCGGTGATGCAGAGGTAATAAACGCTAACGGAAAGCATATTTACCCAGGGCTAATTCACGCAAGGAGCGGCACTGGACTGATGGAGATTAGCCGAATTGCCGAGGGGAACGATATGAGCGAGGAGGGGAATATAAATCCTAACCTAAGGCTACAGGTTGCATTCAATGCGGTTAGCGAGCATTTACCAGCCGCCGCGGTAAGTGGCGTTACTACCATTGTCCCCTCACCCACCTCGGGTACCATAGCGGGCACTACATCAGCAATGGTTACCGAGGGCTGGACATGGGAGAAGATGACCATGAAGGAGGGCATTGGAATGGTTGTGAACTGGCCATCGACACGAAACGCTAAGGAGTACAGCAAACAGGTTGATGAGCTACAAAAAGCCATTGATGATGCACGCCGATATATGCTCGCTCGAAAGGCAATGCAGGGTGGAAAAACCAAGGCTCATCATCAATACAATATCCGATGGGAAGCGATGATACCTGTAATAAAAGGCGAACTGCCAATGTTTATATCGGCAAGCAACATTAAGGAGATACAAGAGGCCATAGCTTGGGCGCAAAAGGAAGGCATTAGAATGGTACTGGTGGGAAACCGGGACTTGGGTCTGCTTGCCCCGCAGCTGGCACAACTGCAAATTCCCGTTATAGTTGCAGGAAGTATTGGTGGCCCAACTCGCCAGTGGGAGGGTTACAGCGAGGGATATAGCACCCCATTGCACCTATTCAACTCAGGCGTTGAGTTTTGCATTGCTGGCGATGCTTTTGCTCCATACGCATACCGCATACATCATCACGCTGCCGCAGCCGCAGCATTTGGTTTGCCTTCTGATGAAGCGCTCAAATCAATCACCATAAATGCAGCAAAAATACTGGGCATCGATGATATGGTGGGCAGCCTAGAGGTTGGCAAGGATGCCTCGCTAATAGTAACCGATGGGCACCCACTGGAGCTCAGCTCGAGCCGTGAGCAGGTTTTTATACAGGGGCGCAAAATTGATATGACCGATAAGCACAAACGGCTATACGAAAGATACCTAGAGAAGCATCTTCAGGAAAACCTATAGAAGCAACTTTCTAGAACGGATTTTCAGCCCCGGCAACGCATTCAATCAGCGTTTCGGGACTAAGCCATTTAGTGGCCACCTCCATGATGCGCTGTGGAGTAATGGTTCTAATCGAGTTCATTAGCCTGTTGTAAAAATCGTAGTCGAGATTGTTGAAGTTGTGAAGGCTCATAATATTATCGGCAATGGCAAAAGGGCCGTTGAGGCTTCGTAGGGCTTCGCCCAACAGGTAGCTCCGAACCCTGTCCAGCTCATCATCGGGCACAGGCTCCGATATCAACCTATTCAGCTCATTACGTACCTCCTGAAGCGTTTGCTGGGTATAGCCTGCTCCCACATCAGTTGATATTATAAACGCACCGCCATCTCGAAAAGTAAGTAGATACGAACCAATACCATAGGTGTAACCCTTATCCTCGCGGATATTCTTCATAAGCCTCGACCCAAAATATCCCCCAAGAATAGTATTCGCCACGGCTAGGTCGGGGTAATCGGGATGCGAACGGTTGAATAGCTCCCGCCCCACCCTTATGGCCGACTGCAACGCACCTTGTTTTGGAACAAACACCTGCTTCGATCCCAACTCAATATTACCAAAGCAATTACCTTGATTCACATTGGAACTCCCCCAATTCGTTTCCCCAAAATGCTTGGTTACTGCATTAATCTCCCCATCGGAGAGTTTGCCCGACAGGATAATGGTAGCACCCTGCGAGCCAAGATACCCACTATGATAGCTAGCCAATTCGTTGTGGCTTAACCCATCGTAATCGCTGGGCACAGCAAACGCTCCGTAGGGATGTTCTGACCCAAAAATGGTTTTGAAAAACTCCATTCGAGCTAAGGTTGATGTTTTATCCATTTCCACCGTTAGCGTTTGCTTACCCCTTCGCTTCCATACATCCAATTCGGCCTCGGGGAATGAGGGTTGTTTTACCACCTCCTCGAGCATTTGAAGCGTTTGGGGTAGATACTTGGTAAGGGAGTAGACAGTAACTTTGGCAAAATCCTTATCGGCACTTATTCCTATAAATGAGCCCCAAAAGTCGAAGTATTCAGAAATTTCTTGCGACGATTTACTTGCTGTTCCTTCAGCCATAAGCGACATGGTGCCCATGGCAACAAGTTTACGCTGCTGATATCGAGACCCCGCATTGAAGATAATGTCAAGCCGGCACACGTCCACATCACCCTCGTTAATTATTAGCAGCTTGCTACTATTGGGTAACTCTATGGAGCTAGGTTTGGGGAAATTTATACCATCGGTTAAATATATGGGGGGTGCAATTGTGCGGTTTATCATAACAAAACTTTATTTTGATTATGCTATATATCTTTTATTACTATTTATTGCCTATCTTGTTCAGCATAATAATGCAATACTGAAGAGTTCTCCTTACGAAAAAGTGAGCGAGCAACACGCTGAATATCCTGGGGGCTAATTCTACGATATATTTCTACAGTTCGGTTAAGCAAATCAGCATCGCCCAACAGCTCGTTGTAGCAAAGGTTCATTGCCTTCTCGGTTGTGCTGGTTAGGCCAAAAGTGAACGTTGACTCGAACCGATTCAGTACCTTATGCAGCTCATAGTTCTCCACTAGCTCATCAACCAAGCTGCCAAGTTCGGAGTAAATTGCCTCCTCAGCCTGCAATAGGTTTACACCATCGGCAGGCCGCCCAGTGATAACAAAAAGCCCCTCGTCGATATCGCCAGTTATAAAAGCATCGATACTGCTGAAGAGGTTCTGACGCTTAACTAGGCTTTGGAACAGGCGCGACGATTTACCGTTGGCCAGGATATCGCTAATCAAATCGGTGGTGGCATAGTCGGGATGCAGCTTATGGCACATATGGTAGGCAATGTAAATGGAATCGAACGGAACATTGCGTTTAACCTCCAATCGGCGCTGAGCCTCTTGCGCTGGCTCTTTGGGTAGCACCATTGGGCTAACATCGCGGCGGGGAATTGACCCGAACCATTTATTAGCCAACTCCTCAATTTGAGCCACACTACAATCGCCTGCCACACAAAGAATAGCATTATTGGGCGCATAGTGTTTAAAGAAAAAGGCCTTAACCTCGTCGAGCGTTGCATCGGTTATGTGCGCAGGCTCTTTACCAATGGTTGGCCACCTATACGGGTGAACCTTGTATGCCAAAGGGCGCAGCAGAAGCCAAACATCGCCGTAGGGTTGGTTTAGGTATCGCTGGTTGAACTCCTCCACCACCACGCTTTTCTGCACATCGAGGCTTTGCTGCGAAAAGGCTAGGCTTAACATCCTATCGCTCTCGAGCCAGAAGGCTGTTTCGATATTCTGCTTGGGCAGGGTTATGTAGTAGTTGGTGATATCGCTGCTGGTGAATGCATTGTTCTCGCCGCTGGCACGCTCAATGGGATCGTCGTAGCTTGGAACGTTAACCGAACCACCAAACATCAAATGCTCAAACAGATGAGCAAACCCAGTACGGTTGGAATCTTCATGCTTTGACCCCACGTTGTAAAGTAGGTTAACCGAAACCAGTGGGGTTGACGGGTCGTTATGGACAATAACTCGCAAACCATTATCCAAAGTGAATCTATCGAAACTTATCATAAAGAGATAGCTTTTTTATAAATTATAAAATCAACTGGCAAAAGGTGAGCCATGCCAGAAAAAAAAGAAACTAGCAAACAATGCTACACAACCAGAAACCGAAAAGGGATGGAGTATAGAATTCCGAAAAGCATTACTACCTTGGAGAAATTGCTTATCCAATGGTAATCGTTCTTGGTGCTGGCCGATAGCAGCCTTAGGATAAGTATAAATATTGGGATAACCAGCGCCACTATCATGTATGTAAAGGTGAAGTAATCGAACTTTCCATTGACAAGGTAGTTTAGGTATGCCCCAAAAAGGTATGCCAGCACCACAATGGTAAACATAAGGATGGCCGCTGCAATGTTACGGGCCATATTGGTTCCCAGCACAACGGGTAGGCTCCTACGTCCAAACTCGTTATCGCCCTCAATATCCTCAATATCCTTTACTATCTCACGGAAAAGGGTTAGAATAAAGGCAAAAATTCCATACCCAACTACCCAGTAAATTATCTCGTTAAAAACCGACGACGATAATGCCAACCGCTGCCAATAGGTAGCATGGAGCAAGGGCATCTCAAAAAGTAAAGGCATTAACGGAACGATTGCCGTTAGCGTTGCCACCAAAATATTTCCCGCAAGGAACTGACGCTTGTACGATGTTGAATAGAACCAAAGCAAGCCAGGGACAAACAGAAATACCATTGTAAGTAGAGGTTTACCAATTGCAAAAGCAACCACAACCCCCATAAGTACACCCAACACATTTAAACACCAATGCAGAATAATGGCAAACCGCCTCGATAAATCTTTGCCAACAATCACCGTTTTGGGTCTATTAATCAGGTCGGTACGAGTGTCGAAATAGTCGTTAATTACGTATCCCGCAGCTGTAATAAACACAGTTGAAAGAACAAGCAACATGAAAAGTAGCTCGCCCAGCTGCAGACTCATCTGTTTGCTCTGCAACAATGGCTGCATAATGAAAAACCGCATGGCGTACATGGTAAACACCACGATAACAAGATTTTTAATGCGGACAAGACGAAGTACTTTTCCTAACATACCACTAGCGCTTAAAGTTTTTATCATGTAACCAAACCCCTTTTAGCTTGAGCACCTGCTCAATTACATCCCTTACGCACCCTTTGCCCCCACCAAAATTCGATATGTATGTTGAGATTTCGATAATCTCGGTGGCTGCATCGGCAGGACATGTAGGGAAACCTACTCGGGACATAGCTTCGTAGTCGGGCAGGTCGTCGCCCATAAAAAGAATCTCGGAGAGTTCCAACCCGTATTTAAACCGAAAATCCTCAAGGTCTTCCACCTTATCGGTACTACCTAGATAGATATCGGTTACGCCCAATCCACGAAACCTCTCTCGCACCGACTCGCTCTTACCACCCGAGATGATGGCCACAGGGTAACCCTGCTGAATGGCCTTGTTTACGGCATACCCATCGCGGGTATTGGAGGTTCGTAGCAGCTCGCCCGAGGGGTGAATTACAACCATTCCATCGGTAAAAACACCATCAACATCAAATGCAAAGGCCTTCACGTTATGGAGCTGTTCCTTAAAATTCTTCATGGAGTGTATATTCTTTATCTATTCGTTTGCTTGCTTCAAATTCAGTATACTTGTGCTAATTGCTAGGTACAAATCGCGCAATTCATCGTCAATCCGGCTAAGCTGCGCAATATGTTTCTTAATGGTTTCGGAGTCGCCCCTTACGGCGGGTCCGGTTTGAGAGCCTAATGGATCGCCCTGCAAGGCTTTCTCAACGGTTTCGACAATAAGCGGCTCAAGTAGTTTAAACTCGAATTCGCTTTCCTGCGCCAGCTGCTGCGCAATGGCCAGCATATGGTTAACAAAGTTGCATGAGAAGACACCGGCTAAGTGTAACATTTCCCTCTGCTTGCTGTTCATCTCAAGGGGTTCGCCGCCAAGCGATTTGGCTAGCTGGAACATTACACAGTAACCCTCGGAGCTGTTTGCCTCAAGGCAAAAGGACACCCCCGAGAGGTTTGCCTCCCTCCCTTTGGTAAACGTTTGGAAAGGGTAGAAAACCCCGTATTCATCAGACAAACGCTCTAGTGCAATCATTGGTGTACTGCCACTGGTATGAACCACCAATCCATCCAATTTGTCGATGCTACTGGCCAGTTCACTAATGGCCGAATCGGGAACAGCCAGGATATATAGATTGGCCTTACGGTTGAGCTTTGAGATATCTACAGTATACTCAGAACCTACAGCGCTAGCCAATTCCTTGGCATTGGTCTCGGATCGACCAACAATTTGAACAATACGATGACCTTGCGAGTTGAGCGCCTTACCAAGCTGTGTGGCCACATTGCCCGCTCCAAAAATGACTATACTTAGGGATTTTATCTCACCTGTCTCCATTGGCTTTATAGAGTTAGGTTACCAAAATATTCGAAAGCTAAGATAGCTGATTATTTTGGATATTTTGATTTTGGCTCTACCCATTGCCGCATTGAAGCTACAAACAGGATGAAATAACAATCCCCCAACTGGCATATAGCTCAGCGGGGGATTTTTTAAAACTAAATAACACGTTGGCTACTTCTTGAAAAAGTATACAACATAATGTTCATCATTCTCCTTATAAAGCCAATGTTCAAATCCTAGGCTTGTGGCCTTATCGATAAGAGGTGCTGGTAGAAACGGTGCAATAAGTTTGTATATGCCATTTCCGTCCAGTCCCTTCAAATCCTCAATAACCTGTGCAACGGGTTGCTCTCCATCGGCTAACATCTGCCTCACGTCGAGTTCCATAAATAACTTGGAATCATCGTACCAGGAAGGTTTACTGGTGTTGTAAGTAGTACCAGCCCCTTCCGTATAGATGTCCTGTCCAACCTCCTTACGCATTCGATTGACCAAATCCTCAACCTTAACATTACCAACAGAGGCGGCCTGCTGCAAGGTTGCAATTCGAGCCACGGTTTTTCGCAGAACCGGATTTTTGAGCTTACTAAATACTGGTACGTAATCGATTAGAACCTGTTCGAGCTGGGGATAAACCCCAATGAGTTCGAGCACCTTGGTTTTAGGTGTAATTATTAGCTTATGTTCCATTTGCTTGTCAGTTTATTTATACGATAAAATGCGCTGTTCGCCCTCGAGTGAGCGGTAATGGGTTAAATCATGCGAAACCTCCAAGGTTCCAAGGTATTCCCCTTTCTCGTTGCGGAGGGCAAAATACTCGATGTGTATAAACTTACCTCCCATATTTATCCAGAATGGGGCACGACTTTGCTTTCCGCTCTTAAAGTCGTCAATAATCTTGTCGACAATATGAGAGCTGGCCGGGGGATGGCAAAGCCGAACATCGCGATTAAGGATGGCGCGGTTACGCTGGAAAATACGCTCGGAGTTCTGCGAGAAGTACTTCACCTTATCGTCCTTATCAACAAATGTCATATCGATGGGTAGAGTATTTAGTATGGCCAGCAACTCCTCAACGGAGAAGCTACCCGATGGCAACTGAATATTGCCCCCCGATTTCTGCATCTCGACAAGCGTATCCTCGGTAGCCCACTCTGGTTTCCAAATTACTGGTGGGTCGTAAAGGCAAAAACCGATTTCGAGCGATTGCTTCGACATCTCGTACCAGTCGGTCTCGGTAAGCTTGTCGAGCGCCATGGGGAGTAGAATCTCCTCCTCCTTGATGGTCATATCATCAATGCCATCCAACGCAGGCGACAGCACAATTTCGGCGGTTGCTAAAAGATCGTCGCGGGTTATATCATCGGTTTGTAGAATTTCGATGGATCCCTTAACCAAATCGCGAATCTCATCCTGCTTTCCCCACATCACCTTGGGTGGGCCAGTAATACCCTCGCGCTCGAGGAATGGAAACAGCATGTATTCCTTGCGGAGGTAGTGCTTATCCACATCGAATAGGCCATTGAAAATACCCCGAAGCTTAAGGACTTGCTGTGCAAATGCATCCGTATCGGATGATGTAATCTCGCCAATAAGGTTGCGGGCCTCTGTGGTCGCCTTGCGAAGCTCCTGGTTTTCCTTTAGCATCACATCAACTGGGTGACCTGGAGGCACATCCTTAAAACCCGATAAATCGACATTTCCTTGAAGAACAGCTGAGTGCGCATCGCATAGCTTCAGCACCTCCTCCTCGGGTAGCCCTTCGCTGATTAGCTCCTGCTCTACCTCCACCACTTCGCCATAGGGAATTTGGCTTAGGGACTGCATTAACTCCTTACGAACATCGTCCTGCGAGCCACCTGCATGAAGTTTTAGTATAAGCTCCTTGAGCTTAGCTTAACGCTGCTGTGAGTTGTTTATCAGTTCACTCATTATTATGAATTTTGGTTTACGATTAGTTTAGATGTCTCAGATTAACAAATATACAAAAACAGACTATATACTATTGGCTTCATACAATCTACTTCTATGGATTTACCAACGAACTGGAAAAAGTTAATGCTTGTACATATGTTTAATTTTACATATATTTGTGGGGTAAACTGCTTGACGGCAAGAGTACAAACCAAAACGATTACAATGGAGACCAACTTTATTACGGAGCTATTGCTACCATTATCACTAGGAATTATTATGCTTGGTATGGGTCTTTCGCTTGTACCTAATGATTTTAAGCGTATAGCACTATACCCCAAAGCTGCCGCAATTGGAATAGTAAATCAGATAATAATACTACCACTTATTGGATTTTTGCTGCTAATGCTCATTCCTATGCGCAATCCGGAGCTCGCCGTGGGAATAATGATACTTGCGGCGTGCCCAGGGGGGCCAACATCAAATTTAATAAGCCATATTTCGAGAGGCGACACGGCACTGTCAATTACGCTAACTGCCATATCGAGTATGGCTGTGGTTTTTACCATACCGCTAATCGTTAACCTTGCCATGCGACACTTTTTACAAGCAGGTGAATACGTTCCGCTACCCATTTTTGACACGATGATTAAGGTTATTATCATAACGCTGGTTCCTGTTGGTATTGGAATGCTTATAAGGTCGAAAGCGCCTAAGTTCTCAGACAAGATGAATAGGCCCGTTAAGGTCATGTCGGGGATCTTGCTTATAGTAATTATTTTAGCGGCCATACTAAACGATAAAGAAAACTTCTTCAACTTTTTCGCCCAAGCTGGCCCAGTTGCGCTAGCGCTAAACGTGGCCATGCTGCTTGTTGGCTACTTCTCAGCACGAATTTTTAGCCTAAAGATATCGCAGAGCATAACCATCTCCATAGAATCGGGGATTCAAAATGGTACGCTTGGTATTGCCATTGCAGCAACCCTGCTGCACAATCCCACTATGACAATCTCGCCCGCCATATACAGCCTTATTATGTTTGGAACGGCTGGACTGATAATAGCATGGATGAACTTGAAAGTAAAGGGGAGTAAAGTTGTTGCAAGATAAGGCAATAATGATATTGAAACAGAAAGGGTGGCCTCAAACGAAGCCACCCTTTCCCATCACAACCACTTCTTAACTAACAACCGAAAAGTCCCAGTTACTTCGGCCTAAACATACACAACAATCTTTTCAACCTTATTTGATCGGCTAAACAGCTCGTGCGATACCCCTTTGGGAATTCTTTTTAGGGCTAAACGTTTGGGTTTAGCCACCTCGTTTCGCCAATACACCTCAATGGCGTTATCGCCAGCTTTCACAACCTTAATGGGCGTACCACAAAGAGTTAGCTGTAAATATTCCTCGGTATCACGAGTAAAATCATTACTGGTAAGTAATGTGGGCAGAATGTGAATTTCGCCCTCACTGACTATAATCCCCAGCTCGTTGAATCGGCTAAGGAAGTCCTCCTTTACCTGGCCTGTTAGGCCGGGTTGCTGCGCCCCCATCATCGATGGGGTGTGCGAATACGGATCGGTTGGAAAGGCACCGTAAACCTTTGGGTTTTTATGAACCCCTATTCCCTCCTTAACCCTGTAGTAGTAATCAATTAGCTGCTGGAGAGTATTTTGATCGAAATCTTGCTCAGCTTGCTCAACAATATACTCGCCCAAGGTGAGGAGTAACTTCGACACCAAATGCCAGTAGATAGAGCCCAACCCCTCGTACTTATAAAACGATCCGGAACGCCCCGTAAAGTATCGATGCTGAAAAATATCCTCATAAATATCACAAACCAACTTTGCTTCCGATTCAATTAGCCTAGCATCAATCTCCTTAGGTAGTTCATGAAGTGCTTGTTGTAAAAGAGCTACGTTTTTAAACGATGCGTTGAAATGGTAGTTCCCCTGAATATCCTTGTTAATAATCTGCTTATTACCAACTTGTAAAAGCATTTTAAGCAGCTCCGATTTTTCGACCTGCTGTGCAGGAATTAGATTTTTATCCAAAAAGCTGGGTAACTCTTTAAATGGGTAAAGGATAAAGCTCTGCTGATCGGGGCGCCACAACTCGCTCTGGAATAACGAATCCATAATTCCAACGGTATCCTCGAGGTTAAGATAACCCGAGCCAAGAACAGCCGCCTGCCCCTCGAGCATTAGCTGCAAATGTTGTACTTGTACAGCATCGTTAGTGAACGAAATAAGGTTGTAGGAATGGTACAGGCCATCGGCACGCTTGTTCTTAGCAATACTCTGATCGATGTATGCCAGAATGAGATTAAAAAAATTAACAACCTCATCGGAGGTTACTACCATGGTACTTCCCTCAAACCCAGCATAAACCTTGGCTCTATAATCTGATCCGGATTGTCCTAAGCTATCAACTAACGCTTTTCGTGCTTTGTCGGAGAAACCTTTAGGTAAAATATCGGCACTACTTTTAAAAGCACCAAAAATTGATTTGAAAAACTCATAAACCTCGGCCGATAGCTTGAAACTATCCTTAGGATCGTTACCAATTACACTAGTAAAGAATTTAATATACTTGCGAAGTTGATACAGAGTAACCATTGAGGTTCCGTTGCCCACCAGGGCATTATTGGCGTCGTTCCACTCGGGACGTTGCGTGTTGAGCCAAATACCTGCCTCGGGCACAAAATTGCTAAGCTTGGTTAAAAGGCTAACCATTATCTTCTCAACAAACGAAACACGAACAATAGCCTTATCATGGTAGGTAACCAGCTTACCATCGGCACCAATTTCTTGGCTTTGCCTTATAAGATCCTTATGCAGATTCCAATTGAACACAATGGTATCCTGAGGATTTTTAACAATATCCTTATAATTTTTTATGCGATAGGGAACATTGGCATAAACAAAGAACGGTTCCTTGAACTTTTTGAAAAGCTGATTGGGGTAAAATTTCTCATGCAGCTCGAGCAGCCTAAGCAGGTAAATTATCTGATGATCGCCCCAGTAGCCAATATATGCCCACGGATTATCGGGTTCGGGCACTTCCCAATCGAAGCCCTCGCGGGTAATACGATAAGGATTATAGCCATCGGCAGTTGATGCGTTTAGAAATCGGCAGATCATGCCGGGCAAATACTCGGGAAACGACAGCGCCAAAGCCTCCCAGTTTTGGAATATATCGCGCCAATTGCCCTGATAGCTTAGCGAGGGGCTACCATCGGCGTTTTTAAGATTAATATCGAAGAAGTTCCATGGACGGCTAGGGTCGCCGTGCCGGCGACTGAAGCTAATGGGCAAGTACTCGAAGGTTAAGCGCAATAAATCCTTGTCGTTGGAGTGCTTGGCCATGGTAATTAACTCATCGAGCCGAATTGATTCATTCAGTTTACCAAACTGGTGCTTAAACTTGCTATACACCTCACGATTAGCCTGTTCAAGATGCTTCAGAAAATCGCTTGGATTAACGTTGTAACCATTCTCGAAGATTCCTCCACGCATCACGTTAAACATGGTATTGGCAAAATGCCTACTATCGTTTAGCTTATCGCCTGTTTGCTGAATACCATCGGCCATTTCGACCAATCGCTTCAGCTTATCGGAATTTTTACGTACGTTCTCCTCTATATACTGGCTCAGGTTTTTCTTTTCGGTAACAAATTTCTTTAGCGCCACAACCTCGGTGCTGTCCTTGGCAACATCGGCTAAAAAATACCAAACCTTACCCTCTTTGGGTTTGAGCTCAAATTTATCTTGAATAAAGAGAGAGGTTTTTTGCCCAAAAGCATTAGTCTCACTAATAATATCTGCACCAAACCGAAGCATTTTTAGCTGCTTTGCGCTAAGCAAAACTTTCTGAGGAGTTAGCCCTGTAGCCCAAACAACATTAGCCCTTAGCGCCTCGCTTGGCTCAGCACGGTCGACCGGGATGGATGACATACGGAACAGGGCAAGGCTTGCATCGCCATGCCACTCGGCCACCTTGTAAGCATCCATTAGAGTGCTCATGAGGCTCTGCGTATCACGGGTTATCCCAAAGGGTATAATATTTTGCAGTCCATCGGTGATATCGAGGTTAATACTCTTTCCCGACTCATTGATTAGCTCGCATTTACGAATCCACCCAAGCTCATCGCTGCTCATCCAGCTGTATCGAAACCGAAGCTTTAGGTCGTTGTTAATCTCCTCGAAAATGATTTTATTGCCCGCCGTGTTTTTGTACAAATTCCTATTAACCTCGTAAAGCCCACGGTAAAAATTGGAGAAAGGCTCCCAAGCCTGCAACCTAGTACCATCAATAATTCTGACAATGGTTTTAGGCCCGGTTACTTCGGCCGATTCGTGAATTTTATCGTCGGTATAGTAGGGAAAAAGGGCATTATCGTAGTTCTGCCTTCCGGCAGTTAGGCTTCCGCTACTGGAAATGAACATCCACAGATCGCTGCTGCTCACAATGCTCATGAAGAACGGATCCATTGAATCGAAATTCTTTATGCAATACATCAAGTCGCCATCAATCTCCGTGAGGAAACCATTTACATCCTTCTCAAAATCTTTTAGTTTTGCACCAGAAACACAAGCCTTTAAGTCACTCATCAATATCTATTTATAGGGTTATACTACCAATTTTGTGGAATTAAACAGTAAGTAAAAAGGTTTGAAGACGGAAGACGCCTGTCTCGTAAACCGTTAGGTTGACGAGAGAAGACCGAAGACCGAATTGCCCTTACTTTCGTCTTTGGGCTTCGAACCAACTTTTCTCAACCTAAACAAATCCTTCACAAATATTGAAGTAGTATCATTAAAATTCATCAAATCACAGCCTCATCAACAGGCAAAAACTATTTCGAAGTTTTATAGTAAAAACTCTTTTTAACCATATCGCTGGGATTACCACCAATGAGCAGCTCAAAATCACCCTCCTCGGCAATCCACTTATTGTTTAGCCCAACAAATTTGAGATCGTTGAAGCTAACGGTAAAGCTGACCTTGGCGCTTTGTCCGGGATTTAAGCTGATCTTTTCAAATCCAACGAGTTTTCTATCGTCGGGCGTAATGGAAGCCACCACATCGCGTATATAAAGTTGCACCACCTCCTTGCCTGCATACTTACCAGTATTGGTAACCGTAACCTCACCCTTAATGCTATAATTTGTATTTATTGTATCGGTTGATAGGGTAAAGTTGCTATAGCCAAAAGAAGTGTAGCTTAACCCATACCCAAACTGCCACTGTGGATTAAAGCCGTTCATCCCAAAGTTATCGTCGAGCTTATCGCTACCCTTATGCTGATATGTATGCAGTGTGTTGGTATATCGTGGATAGGTGTATGGCAGTTTCCCACTTGGGCTTTCCTCGCCAGAAATAAGCTGCGCAAGAGCCTCCCCCCCCTCATGCCCCGGCCAGTAGGCCATTAAAATGGCATCGGCAAGAGGCTCAATCTCCCTTATTACCCTAGGTCGCCCTTGCAATAATACCAGAACAATAGGTTTCCCCGTTGTGTGGAGCAGCTTAACTAGCTCCTGCTGATTTGGTGGCAAGTCGAGGCTATGGATATCGGAAAACTTCTCGGTGGTGGGCTGTTCGCCAAGGCATATAAAAACCACCTCGGAATTTGAGGCTTTGGACAATATTGAGGTTTTATCGATGATGTCACCGGTAAAATCTGTGCCCTGCTCGTACAGCACATTACCATTTCCGTACTTAGCCTGCATAGCCTGCAGAAAGGTTTTCTTTCCCTTATCGTCGTAGGTTGGATCGTCGCCCTTAAAGGTTCGACTCCAAGGGCCATTGAGCGATGTTAGGGAGTTGGCTGTAGGGCCAGTAACAAATACTTTGGTTCTCGCATTATCTTTCAGAGGCAGGATATTATTCTCGTTTTTGAGTAAAGTAATACCTTCCACAGCGGCCATACGGCTTAAATTGGCAAATGAATCGGATGCAAATTCTGGAAAATTAGCAGGATGATGATATGATTTTTCGAATAGCCCAAGCTTAAACTTAACGAATAGAATACGGCGAACCGCATCGTCGATTCGGCTCATGGGAATCTCGCCCGATTGCACCAAATCAATAACATCCATAGCGAAGCTAGCATCGTAGGGAACCATACACATATCGGCTCCAGCCAGAACAGCCAGCTTGGTGGCCTCGCGCTTATCCTTGGCCACGAAATGATTCTCGACCAAGCGAGCAATATCGCCCCAATCGGTAATTACAAAACCCTTAAGTCCCAACTCACCCTTGAGCACATCGGTAATTAGGTATTTATCGATATGACCCGGCACGCCATTCACCGCACCAGAATTAAGCATAACGGTTAGCGTTCCTTTATCAATTGCATCGCGAAAAGGTTCGAGGTAATACTGCCTTAGGTAATGCTCAGGAATTAAAGCGGGCGAACGATCTTTTCCGCTTACGGGAGTTCCGTAGCCAATAAAGTGCTTTAGGCAAACGGCAACGCTTATGGAGTCGGATATTGACTTTCCCTGAGCCCCCTCAATATACGCAGCACCCATTACCCGGTTAATGTAGGTATCCTCACCAAAAGTTTCGAAAATTCGCCCCCACAGCGGCTGCATGCTCACATCGAGAACGGGTGCATAGTTCCAGGGGATGGACGAGGCTCGCAGCTCATAAGCGGTTACCTCACCCGTAATGCGGGAGAACTCGGGATTCCAAGTTGCCGCTAGGGCAATTTGATGAGGAAAAATTGTTGAGCCAGCGGTGTAGGTTGCCCCATGCACACCATCGATACCAAAGAGAACTGGTATTTGATGGCGGCTATTTGCTTTGGTAAAATCTTGAATTGACTTAACGATTCGGTACCACTCCTCCTTACTAGGCGGATACTTCCCCTTGTTCTGAACCGACCCCACGCCGTGGGTAATGAGCAGATTACTCATCTTGGCTGAATCGAGTAGAAGCGTGTCGGCTTGAGTCCAAAACTCACCCTGCGTGAGTGCGGTTAGGCCAATATTGGTCATTTGACCTGCCTTTTCCTCTAGCGTAAGAAGATTTAAAAGGCTATCGGCCTTGGCAAAGTAAACCGCATCGGGATCGCTTGTGCTAAGCAAATTGCAACTGCCTAATAGAACTGCGGCTAGGAAATATAATGGTAGGCGAATCCTCATCAGCAACAAGATAATTTAATTACTCAATATAGAACGGAATATTTACCGTTCCAGCATTGTTGTTATCATCTACAATGTAGATAAATAGGCGGTAAGCACCCTTTTCGGCAGGGGTTTTGAATTTCACTTCCGAAACAGAAGCAGATATAATTAACCCCTCGATGGATTGCGGACGCTGCTCAAAATCGCCACCATCGCTAAGTTCAACGGGCTCGGGCATAATCTCGGCTCTAGCCTTTAGAACCACGTTATTGGGATGCTCAACCTCAACTAATGAAGAGTACTCGGTGTTAGGGTTCAATTTCACGTTATCGAAACGGCCACCATTCCCTCTTATAATTGCATTGGCCACACGAGGTGCCATATGCTCGGGTTGCTTGCCGGTCCACATGTATTCCATAACATTTATGGCTTCGGTTTTCTCGCCATACTCAGTAAATAGTCCATACCAAGTGGGAGTACGCTCCTGCTTTTGTCCCCAAAGGAACACGTACGAACCTAGACAGTTTGCCTCGTTGGCAAGGATAGCCTTTTGGTAGCGAAGCTTAATGGCATCGGCTTTTTCCGATGAGGTTTGCTCAATGGGCACCCCCCACTCGGTTGAGGGCATCTCCCAATGGCCAGTTGCTCCCCACTCGGTAACAAGGTAAGTCCCATCATAACCAGCTTCCTCTATACGTTGAGCAAGATTAATGATATCGCCATACATTTGAATGGAGATAAAATCGATGTTTGTGCAATGCTCGCGAATATAATCTACCTCGTCCTTCCCAATGCCTGCAAGCATTGTGGTTACCACGTGGTTGCCATCGACCTCCTTTATCATTTTGGCGATATCGTCAACCGCATTCCAAACCTTTGTGTTGGTGTAGCGCAGATTTAGCTCATTGCCAATGCCCCACCCCAGCAATGCTGGATGATCCTTAATGGCAATAACATCCTTTTTAATTGCTTCGAGCTGCCTAGCAACAGCCTCCTCATCATTATAATCGAAACCGTGGCGTTCCTTGGCTACATCGAGCCCCATCATAACCATTAGTCCACTTTCCCAGGCCTTATCTAATACCTCTTTACCTGTAGTTTGGCTGTTATTCACTCTCCAAGTTCGGATAGAGTTTCCTCCGTGGTCAGCAACCAAATGGCACGCACCGTGCTCACAACCAGCACCTTTTACAAAAAACTCTTTGCCATTCACAAACAGGCGATACCTGTCATCAATCTTTTTCATTTCCACCTTCGAAGGGCCTTGAGACATGGGGTCAACCTTCTTATTGCTTTCGGTATTGCACGCAAGCATACCCAAAGCGACAAGTCCCATCAATAGAATTTTTGTTTTCATAGCGGTATTTATTTAATAAGATTAGCTTCTAACTCTTCGAGCGATTTACCCTTAGTTTCTGGCACAAATCGCCATACAAATATTAGCGTTAGAAGGCCAAAAAGTGAGTAGATAAAATAGGTTGCACTAGACCCCATATACTCAAGTTGAGCAGGGAAAACGGTGGCAACGGAAAAACTCACAATGGAGTTCCAGAAACCCATTATAGATATGGCCAAGCCTCTGAGTTTATTTGGGAAGATCTCAGAAAGTAAAGTCCACATTACTGGCCCCATGGAAATGGCAAACGAGGCCACGAACATAATTAGACCAATTAGAACCCATACAGGATTGATAGAGATGGAGTGTTTAAGGATAATCTCCTTATAACTATTGTAGGTATCGACACCTACCGTTTGCTTAACCAAGCTAAAAAACGATACCTCACTTTTAAATGCATTCCCCTTAAGTTGTGTTAGCTTATCAATATTACTCATATGGATATCGGTTGCACCCATTTGCTTCAGTTCAAGGGTCAACTCCGTCATCGATTTATGATCGATGGTGTACTTAGCATTATTGAAAGAAAAACCTACTATGGCAAGAGAGATAAAGATACCAGCAGCACCAATATAAAGCAATGGTTTACGCCCCAGTCTATCGATAAGAAACATAGCCACTACTGTCATTACCACATTGGTTACACCAAGAATTGCAGCCTGCATAAATGCTGCATCTTTACCACCACCAGCCATTTCAAAAATCATTGGGGCATAGTAGAATATTGCGTTTATCCCTGTTATCTGCTGGAAGAAGGCAATACCAAATCCAATAATTAGTACTAGCTTCATTCTTTTTGAAAACACATCGGACCAGCGAGCTTTTTCCTTATTTATTTCGTTCTTTAGGCTTTCGTTTATCTCATTTTGCTCAATTGCCGATTGCTCTTTACCATGTATTTTTACAAGTACACCCTGTGCTTCAGCATCCTGTCCCTTTTGTATAAGCCATCTGGGGCTACGAGGAACAAAAAATAGAAGCGAGAAGTATAGGATAGCCGGTACAGCCTCAACCCCCAGCATGATTCTCCATTTAAAATCGGGATCGGCTATGGTTTGCTGGAAGTAGTAGTTTGAGAAGTAGGCAATGGAAATTCCCAATACAATATTCAGCTGGTTGAATGTTACAAGTGTTCCCCTTAGCTTTCGGGGAGCTATCTCGGCAATATACATCGGGGCAATAAGTATGGCCATACCAACACCTAGCCCACCAAGAACCCGAGCAATTATGAAGCTAACTATATCAAAAGAGAAAGCAGTAAAAATGGCACTGGCAACAAATAGTAGGGCAGTAAACATAAGTACCCGGCGCCGACCAAATCTATCGGCTAAACCACCCGCTACTATATTGCCCATAATAGCTCCAAGAATTAGCGAGCTTACGGAAAAGCCAATTAGCATTGACCCTGAATTAAGGCCAAAGGTTTCGCGATAAAATGGTGTAGCACCTGATATCACTGCACTATCAAATCCAAGCAAAAAGCCACCGAGTGCAACCACAAGGGAAACAAATATGGTGTATGTCTTTTTATTCATTGTAAAAGGTTTTATTAACTATTTAGAACTAGTTGATGATTTCGAAGCTAAGTTGGATACCGTGCTCGGAGCTATTCCCCACCCAAATATGGTATTGTCCGGGCTCAACCACATACTCCATAGCGGGATTGTGAAAGCCTAAATCGTTTGTGTTTATACTAAACTTGATATGGGCTGAATCATCAGGAGAAAGAAGAACCTTCTGAAATGCCCGTAATTCTTTAACAGGTCGAGTGCGACTCCCAACAAGTTGATGCGTATAAACCTGAACCACCTCAGCGGCCTCATGGTCGCCAGTGTTGGTTAGCAATGCCGAAACAATCAGCTTATCGCCAACGCTAAGTTTACTACCCTCAATTTTCACCTCGGATATTTGGAATGATGAGTAGCTAAGCCCATATCCAAATGGATACATAGGTTCAAAGCCATAGTCGAGGTAGTGCGAGGTGTTACCTATGGAAAGCTGGGGTGCTTCAACTGGAATATCATCGAGGCGTTCCCACGTTTGGTTTGATGCAGGTTTACCGGTTCGTTTATGGTTGTAGTAAATGGGAATTTGCCCGACGTGGCGAGGGAATGTAACGGGTAGCTTACCCGAGGGTGAAACTACGCCGAACAGAAGATCGGCAATGGCCGGTCCTGCCATAGTTCCGGGGTGCCAAGCGTACAGTACCGCATCGAGCATGGGTTCAACCCTCTCGAAAGTTACCGGACGCCCAGCCAAAATGGTAGCCACAACGGGTTTCCCTACTGTGGCCACCATTTCAACCAGCTCCATTTGCGCTCCTTGCAAATCAATATTTGCCAAGCTATGCGATTCGCCCGACAGTATTGACTCCTCACCTAAAAAAAGCAGAACCAGATCGGCTCTCCTCACATCGTTTAAAATGGCTTGCTTGCCAATAATATTTTTTGAGCGACTAGTCTCTAGCGCTCGATGGTATTTTAATTCTATCCCCTTCTCCTTGGCCATTGCTTTTAGCGATTGCAAAGGTGTAATTGCATCCTCTTTTCGTCCATCAAAAATCCAAGTGCCCAGCTGGTCGTGTGGTGCATCGGCAAGTGGTCCAATAACTACAAGGGTTTTAATATCATCGGATAAGGGTAAAACCCTGTTGCTGTTTTTAAGCAACACGGCGCTCTCCTGCGCCATCGTTTTGGCAACGTTTAAATGTTTTGGGTTGAGTAATTCGGGAAACTCAGCGGTATGAGCGTAAGGATTATCAAAGAGTCCTAGTTCAAACTTAAGACGAAGTATCCGTTTTACAGCATCATCAATATCCTTTTCTTCTATCTTTCCATCGGCTATTAGCTCCTTTAAATGGGTTTCGTAAGCTGTGCTTGCCATCTCCATATCGACTGTGGCTTGCATTGCTTTTAATGCCGATTGTTTTGGGTTTTGTGTATAGCCATGCACCTCCATTTGAGTAACCGACTCCCAGTCGCTAACCACAACCCCTTGGAAATTCCACTTATTGCGAAGCAAATCGCGGAGTAGCGGAGCGTGACCAGTTGCAGGAATACCATTGATCTCGTTAAAGGCGGTCATAGTTGTTGCCGCACCAGCCTCGAAAACTTTGATGAATGGAGGTAGAACAATATCGTACAAATCACTCTCAGAAATATTGGCCGTGTTGTAATCGCGACCACCCTCGGCCCAGCCGTAAGCAGCAAAATGTTTGGGACATGCGGCTATTGAGGTGGGATTGGAAAGGCTATCGCCCTGAAAGCCTCGCACCACAGCTGCTCCAAACTCACCATTGAGCAATGGATCCTCGCCAAAACCCTCGGCAATTCGACCCCACCGTGGGTCGCGGGTTAGGTCAATCATTGGAGCAAAGCTCCAACGTACACCCTGCGAGGCCGCTTCGGTGGCAGCTACACGAGCGCCCTCCTCAACCAAAGTTAGGTTCCATGATGCAGCCTGAGCCAATGGAATAGGCAAAATGGTTCTGAAGCCGTGAATAACATCGCGGGCAATTAGCAAGGGGATACCCAAACGACTTTCCTCAACGGCTAATCGTTGTATCCTTAATACCTCATCGGGGTTTACCTGGTTTAGAACCGACCCTATGCCTCCCTCCTCTATCATCTTGTCGAGGTTGGGATGATCACCGTTCTTCTGCACAAGCTGACCAATCTTTTCGTCAAGTGTCATCTGTGCTAGCAGCTTATCAACCTGATTATCTAGATTATCTGTCGAATTAATGTAGCTACAGGCCATCTGAGAAAAGGCAAGAAAGGCTAGTAATAAAACCTTTACGATTTTACTCATTGATTCAGTATAAAAAGTTTGTAAAGAATGAAGTGCTGCCTATGCTATTGCCGATAGGCAACACTTCATCTAGAAGTTACAGCTACAAATACCCATCGTTTTGTACTAGGGTATTGCCCGAGAGGTCTATCTCGTTCTGAGGAATAGGTAGAAATCCTTTGGTGCTAGGATTGAACTTAACATCAAATATTTGCTGATCGCCCAAATAGTTTGGCCCTCGAACATTGTGGGTCAACTCGTCGGTAAGGCCAAGGCGAATCACATCGTAGTAGCGAATACCCTCAAGCGATAGCTCAAGCCTTCGTTCACGAATAATATTCTCGATTGTTGCTGGCACGCTAGCTAGCTCTACCCTATCTCTAACCTTATCGAGGTATTGCTGTGCATTTGGACTTCCGAGTTCGGCAGCCATAAGCAGCACATCGGAGTAGCGAATAACTCGGTGATTACAAGTTCTGTTAAGTTCAAACTGCCCCCCTGTGCCCCAATGCTCGGCATCGGAGGAATACTTCTTGGAGAAATATCCAGTATGCTGATATCCGGTGGAAAGTTTTCCATCCAGCTCCTCCTGAGTAAGTATGGTGTGTTCAAATCGGGGGTCACCAGCTAAGTCGAGGGCTAGCTTATGGTTAACCGGTGCAAAACTCCAACCCCTGTCCCACTTTTGCGATCCAGTTACCCTTGGCCCTTGCATTTGAGCCGAAAGGTTTCCGTTACCTCCTCTAACATAATCCCAATCCCACCATTCAGGGGTATCGCCGTATGAGATTTCGAAAACCGATTCAATTCCAAATTCACCAGCTAGCTTAAAATTATCTTCGTAGTTCTCGAACAGATCATGACCACTGCGAGAGATTAAATCCTCGAGATAAGCCAGCACCTCGGCCTGACCGACTGTTTCTTGGCCAGCAACAAGGTCGGCATTGTAAACCCCATTGTAAAACAGGTAAACCCTTGCTAAGAGTGCTTGAGCGGCCCACTTGGTGATACGGCCAGCCTCAGCAGGCACAATCGATTCGGGTAAATCGTCGATCGCCTCTACCAAATCGAGGGCAATCTGGTCGTAAACCTCCTTGGGTGAATTCTGCTCCTGTTGATATTCAGAAGGGCCTTTTACTGTTTCGGTAAGCAGCGGTATATTCTCGAAAAAACGAACCTGCTCGAAGTAGAAGTAAGCTCTTAGGAACTTGGCCTCGGCAATGGTTCTAGCCTTGAACTCATCGGAAGCATCAATACCGTCGATTACCTCTAAAAATAGGTTTGCACGATAAATTCCAATGTAGTTTTTAATCCAAATGGAATGAGCAATTAAGCTGGTTGTGGGTATGTTAAATGTATTGAACTCATTCTCATCCATTCCATCGTTGGCATCGGCTCCACCGGCATAGGCATCGTCAGAGAGAATATCGGACATAGTAATAAATGGTGCCCATGAAACGCCAGGAGTCGATTGGTATGTTAGCACATCGTAAATGGCAATCAGAGCTTGTTTGGCCTGATCCTCAGTCTGGTAAAAGTTTGAGGATACCTCCTGATCAAGGGGTTTAAGATCGAGAAAATCTTCGCAACCCGCCAATAGTAGCACAACAAGTAATGCTTTAGCTGATTTAAAAATATATTTCTTCATACTCTGTTTGCTTTAATATTAGAATGTCATGGAAGTTCCAAAGCGAATGGTTCGGGCCTGAGGATATATCCCCCTATCGATACCAATATTGAATGAACTCATTGCACCAATTTCGGGATCGGCACCAGTGTACTTGGTGAATGTAAAAAGGTTCTCAACAGATACGTAAAAACGCCAAGTTCTAGAGCTTATCCTATTGAGCAATACTTCGGGAAGGGTGTAGCCAAGCTGAACGTTCTTTACCTTTACAAACGAACCATCCTCCACATACAGATCTGATACCCTATAGTTGTTATTCACATCGACCCAAGTATACCGAGGGGTAGTGGTTGATGGATTCTCGGGAGTCCAACGATCGAGTATAGCCGTTGACCGATTGGTATAGCGAAGATCCTGCCTTTGAGCACCATTAAACACATCGTTTCCGTACGAGCCCACTAACAGTATTGATAAGTCGAAGCGTTTGTAATCAACCGATGCGTTCATACCAAAGGTTAAGGGTGGTGTAGGGTTACCAATCATAGTTCTATCTTCCTCATTGATTCGGCCATCGTTGTTAACATCAACAAAGCGAACATCACCTGGCTTTGCATTGGGCTGAAGAACTTGTCCGGTTTTGCCTATGTGTTGGAAAATCTCTGCCTGACTCTGGAAGATGCCATCGGTTTCGTAACCCCAGAAGTAAGCTATGGGCAAACCTAGCTCGGTGCGAGTAACCATACCAGCTACTGCCCATGTGGCACCTGGAAGTACTCCCTCATCGTTACCAATCTTGGTCATCTTATTCTGGTTGTAAGCACCGTTTATGCCTAAAGAATATCCAAAATCGTTGAAGTAGTGTCGCCAATTGATGGACAGCTCAACCCCCTTATTCTGTACACTCCCCACGTTTGCCACAGGTGGGTCGTTACCCACGTGTGCAGGTATTGGGATTCTTTCCAGAAGGCCACTTGTGGTTTTAATGTAATAGTCGATGGTTGCGGTTAGGCGATTGTTATATGCACCAAAGTCGAGGGCAATATCGAGCTGCTCTGACTCCTCCCAATGGATATCATTATTCTCGATATAGGCAGGTGACGCTCCAAACTCTCGACCATTACCAAATATATACCCCCTGCTCTTGTCCATTACAGATATGAACTGGTAATTTCCAATTTCCTGATTACCATTAATGCCCCATGAAGCCCTTAGCTTAACGAAGCTAATCTGGTCGACCTCAGGGAAAAACTCCTCATCGCTTACCACCCATGACACGCCTAGGGATGGGAATATACCATATCGTTGGTTTGGACCAAACTTAGAAGATCCATCCCTTCTGATAATACCCGTAAAAGCATACCTGCTTTTGTAATCGTAGGTTACACGAGCAAAACCAGAGAGAAGGGCTGAGTGTGCAGCTCCTCCGAGGGCATTCCAAACTGTATCGGTAGCCATGTTTAGATATACATGGTTAGGATCGTTTATGGGTACCTTAGCATTAAACCCAAACAAATTCTCAAAATTCGATTTGCTGGCAGTCATCCCTAGTAAACCAGTGAAATTATGATCTTCAATCTGCTTGGTGTACGACAATGTATTTTCCCACTGCCAAGTGTAAAATCGTTCGATATTCTTTTGTACTGATGTTTTATCAACATTAAGCTGTGCCCCGTTTAGGTAGAATAGTGGCCTGTAGGAGTCGTTCAGCACATAGGCCAAATCGATACCCAGGCTAGTTCTTAGGTTAAGGCCTTCAATTATTTCAAGATCGCCGAAGATATTTCCAACAACCTTATCAACCCGGGTTTCAGCATTCTCAATCTCGAGCAGTGCCAGTGGATTAACTATTTCGGCTCCTACATAATTTGAAATTCCGTACACCCTACCATCTTTGGTGGTAACAACAGGCTCGGTAGAGTAAGGGAATGTTGCCAGGACATCCTGATCGTCTATGTAGAGGGGAGTGAGCGGATCGAGGTTGAGGGCACTGCTGTATGCACCATTAAACGATTGGTTACTGGCAATTCCGCGTCGCACTATGTGCGAGTAGGCCAAATTGCTACCAAACTGAAACTTTGTGGTTACCTGATGCCTAGAGTTTAGGCGACCCGTTATGCGATCGAATTGAGACTTTTCGCCACCGATAATCCCTTGCTGGGAGAAGTACGACATGGATGATGCGTAGCTCGACTTGTCGGTACCTCCGGTAACAGAAAGCTCGTGATTGGTCATAGGAGCATTGCTTTGGAACAAATGATCCTGCCAATTTGTATTGTGTTTGGGAATTTCGTTCAAATCAAAGGGCTCGGTTAATCCCGAGTTTCTTGCACCCTCGTTCATAAGCTCACGGTACTGATCTGCATTAAGCATATCAATTGTTCTGCTTACATTCTGTATGCCATAGTAACCCGAGTAGGTCACGGACATATCGCCTTTCTTTGCGCCTTTGGTTGTGATAAGCACCACACCATTGGCGGCTCTTGCTCCATAGATTGCCGCAGAGGCGGCATCTTTTAAAACATCAATTGACTCTATATCGCCGGGGTTTAGGTAGTCAATTCCCCCTACGGCCATTCCATCAACAATGTACAAAGGTTCGGAATTGCCGGTGGTTCCGGCTCCTCTAACCCTAACGGTTGGAGCCTCACCGGGCTGACCCGATAGGTTTGTAATTTGAACTCCGGCTGTTCGACCCTGCATAGCCTGATCGATTCGGAGCACTGGTGTAGCACTAATCTCCTCGGCGCTAACACTAGAGATGGCGCCTGTTACCACCTTTTTCTTTTGTACACCGTAACCAATCACAACAACCTCGTCGAGCTCCATCATATCAACAAGAAGTACAATCTCAATAAATGCCCGACTGTTAACTGGAACTGAAACAGATTTGTATCCAACGAATGATACATCAAGCGTAGCCGTTGGATTGGAAATGGTAAAACTAAAAGCTCCATCCAAATCGGTGGTAGTGCCCGTTGTTGTACCTTGCTCCACTACAGTTACTCCAATTATGCCTTCGCCCGTTTCGGCATCCTTTACGATACCTGAGATGCTGTGCGGCTGAGCTTGAGCAATACTTGAAAGTAACGAAAGAGCTACTATTATACTTAGCCTGAAAAAATTAATTTTCATAAGTTTCACTATTAAAAGTTTTACGCGGGATAATACTAAAGCTTATTCCACTTGAAATACACGGATGTAATCGACTCTCATTTGCTGAGGGAAAACGGTTGTTGCATCGGGAGAACCTGGCCAGTAACCACCAACCGCAATATTGAAGATGAAGAAATGGGGTTGATGAAACTCAGCCATATGATTGGGGGTTATGTTAACTTCGTAGAATTTCACATCGTTAACATACCATTTGATATATGTTTCGTCCCATATAATTGAAAACACGTGATACTCGTTGGCAAAATTACCTGACGAAAGGGTATAGCCACCACCAGTATATGCGTGTCCATTGCTATCCCAATGTACAGTGCCGTGTACTGTGTTTTCGCGTCCGTTACCACCAATCATCTCCATAATATCAATCTCGCCACATGCGGGCCACCCAACTGACGTTATACTGTTCCCAAGCATCCAGAGCGCTGGCCAAATGCCTTGGCCCCTAGGGAGTAGTGCCCTAATATCGACCCGACCATACTTGAATGAGAACTTTCCCTGCGTTTTCATTCGGGTAGATGTGTAGCTTCGCCCTTGATAAGCCTCTTCTCGGGCTTCGATGGTAAGCACATCATCGCCAACCCAAGCATTCTCGGCACGGTAGTATTGCAACTCATTATTACCCCATCCACAAAGATTTGGGCAGCCATTGCCAGTTTCGAAAACCCATTTATTCGTATTTACGGAGTTGGTTTCAAACTCATCGTTCCAAATTAGGGTATAGCCATCGTACTCAATTGGGGTAGTGTAACCCTCGCCCACTGATACGTTGGTTTCGAAATTGATAAAAACCGTTTTCGATTCCTTGATGTATCGACCTGATGATCCATAGGCTCTAACATCGATTTTAAAATTACCTTGGGCAGTAAATGTGTAACTCAATACTCCGTCAACGGACTCATCAACCAATTCATCTATCCCCTCTACCCACAGCTCATAGTTCACGGCATTGTCGGCAGAAGCAAGCACATCTACTATCCCCGTTGCATCATCTGCAACATCGACTTCTACCTCAAGATTTGCGGGATTTGTTATATCAATTTCAATTTCACTATCGCAAGCTACTAATCCCTGAAGAAACAGAAACAACCCTATGAGCCGAACAATCATACAAGTATTATTTTAATTGATTAAGAATTGGGTTAATATAGGGAGCCCTATATTGCAGAAGCTCCCTATATTTATTAACCAAATAGCTATTTAATTACACAAGTTGTTTGCAAACATTAGTAGAAATAGATGTTATCTACAAAGATGGTTGGAGATGTTGCAGCATCAAACTTCATCTGAATAATAGCGGTTAAGTCTGGTACAGTATATTCTGAAAGGGGGATATCGATGCTCTTCCACACACCTGCTTCAGTTGTTATTTTAACGGGATTCTCTCCTGCACCAATCAAGGAAACATTTACATCGGTAACAACTGCACAATAAACATCTAAATGCAACTTGGTCTTACCTGAAACATCCTGAGCATTATCTTCCCATGCAATTCCCTGGTAGTTCAATCCAGCCATCTTTAAAGCATTATCACCATCAACTACTTCTATTACTGAGGTCGCAGTTGCCTGTCCCCAACTAGGATTAAGATTAACCCCAGTGATATCTGTATAAGCATCACTAAAAATTGATATAACGTTTGCTTCTGGTTCTGTCGGTGTTGGTGCAGGTTCGGTAGGATTTAAACTAATAGTTACATTCTTTTTTGCCTCTTTGGTATCACCATTAGCACTAGTACCTGTTAAAGTAACCTCATATACACCCTCTTCAGCATATGTATGAACGGGATTTTCCTCGGCAGAGGTATTACCATCACCAAAGTCCCAGCTATAGGAAACTGCATCCTTTGAAAGATTCTCAAACGTTACTTCAAAATCATTAATTTCAAAACCAAAATCAACAAAGAATGAAACAACATCTGGTTCATCTGCCCAATTGTGATAGCTTACATAGTTGAATTGCCAGTAATGACTGTCACCTGCTATCCAAACTGAAACTTCCATCAAATCATAGTCTTGCTCCTCTGAGATTTTTACATCGTATTCAATAGACTGACCAGGTACTGCGATATAACCACCCGGAGAAACCTTTAGTAATCCCATCCAAGCACCTGAGCCAGTTAAGGTTAATTTGCCAGATGAAGGATTATAAGTAAATGCATGGGTGCCACCTAACCAATCACTTACATTAACCCCATCTTTATTAACCATATTGGCTTCTGTAGCTTCAAAACAAGTTCCAAGTAGGTCAGTTCCAGCAAATACATGGTCATCGCCCCACATCATCCCTCCATCATCAAATGTCATAGTGCCATCTTCGCTGAATGTCCAGGTTTGATTGTATATGCATGGTCGACTGCCATCATTTTCGAGATTCCACCAAGAAAAATAATCATACTCACCAGTTTCTTCGATTAGGCCAGGGCCAATTCCCATTGTAATACCATCGCGTAAAAGTCGCCAATCTTTTGAAGACTCACCCACCAACAATCTTAAGGCAACGTATGGATCGGTAATAGTTATTGATTGGCTAAACTCAATACTAACGCCATCCTTATTGGTAGCAGTAAGAGTTACAGTATAAGTGCCTCCCTCGGCATAAACATGAACTGGGTTCTCTTCGGTTGATGTTTCGCCATCGCCAAAAGCCCAACTATAGCTCTCGGCATGCTGCGAGTAGTTGGTAAAGGTTACCTCTTTCCAGTTCTCATCGCTTATAGCATACTGGAAACTTGCAATTGGATCGGGAGTTGTCTCTTCATCCTTACATGAAGGAAAAATTGCAAGGGCAAAGATTCCTAATAGCAAAAAAGACTTTGTAAAAATGTTGACTTTTCTTGTTTTCATAGTTTAAGTACTTTAAATTAGTAATTAGGTTAGGCTGAGTTATCAGAGTTTTCCTAATCACAAATTAATGCGGGTACAAACCCAAACGCAAAAAAACAGCCACATCAAGAGTACAACACAGCAATAACTAGCTACATCAACACTACATCATAAAAGATTATTTACTACTGATTGTGTGGTTATTAACTCACCCTACTTAGCAGTTATAACTTTCTCAATAAAAGTATTCACTTCTCGCAAACCTTTGCGCTAATGTTTAGATGGAATGTTGAAAAAACGGAAATAATCTATATGTTATGTTTTGGAGTGTTACACTTAAAAGGATATGAGAAAATCGGTAAGGTTGGTAGTATGGTCAAGCTGCAATTTTTTTCGCAAACGATAGCGGCTAATCTCAACACCCCTAACAGATATATTCATGAGGGGGGCTATCTCCTTGGTTGAAATATTCATCTTAAGGTAGGCACATAGCCTTAGCTCTTTGGGGGTTAAATCGGGGTACTTGTCCTTCAACCTTGCAATAAAGTCTTGATGCACGTCATCGAAGTAGCTATTAAAAAGTTCCAAGCCTTTTTCGTTCTTTAGATCCTTATTAATTTTCTTTAAAAGGTTGTTCACATTTTGCTTTTCGGGGCTATCTGAGGGAATATTTCTCAATAATCTAGTAAGATCCTCCCTCAGGTATGTAAGGGTTTTATTCTTTTGTATAAGGTGAAGGGTAGCGTTAGCTAGCTCCTTATTCTTAAATTTCATCTCGTTACGAAGGCTCTCGTTACGTAGGTGCATTATTTCCTTCTCGCTAAGGGCAGACTGCTCTTTAAACATTTTTTCTCGCTGGGCTAATCGTTTCTCATGCCTGAGCTTTTCGCGCAATCGCGTTTTGAGTATTCGCTTGCGGATGTAGTAAAAGTTACCCAGAAGGATTAAAGTAAGTAAGACTGAATAAGCGATATAGGCAACCTTTGACCTTAGAAAGGGAGGCTTAATGGTAAAATGAAAACTCTTAATTTCTGTCTCAGCCCCAAAGGAGTTCATAGCCTTAACCTGGAAGGTGTAGCTACCCTCCCTTAGGTTGGTGTATTCCTTAAAGTTTACCCCTTCCCAGTTGGACCACCGGGAATCGAAGCCTACTAAACGGTGCGAAAAAACAGTTTTTTCGGGCCGTTCAAACGCAGGGCTAGTAAATCGGAATGTTACAGAATTAAAGGTAAAAGGTATCTCGTAAACGCTTACCCCATCTTTAGAAACTACTTGTTGCTCTCCCCTAATATTCTGTTTACCATAGAATGCTTTTTCTGTTATGAAAACCTGTTCGGGTTCCTTATAGTCCTTAATAATATTGGGGGCATAATGGATTAGCCCCTTTTGCGAACCAATAAAAACATTATATGGGTCATGGGTATAAATATTTTGAAACGAAGGGAGTAATATCTCATTTATCGCCGAGAATGGTGCAGTAATATCAATGTATTTACCATCTTCAAGCAATCGCATAATTCCTAGGTAACTAGTGGTATAATACCAAATATTACCATACTTATCCAAATGCAGCTTATCGATGAAACCCTTACCGTTTAAATGATTATCAATATCATCGGCAGGAATGAATGCGTTTGAGGACAAGTCGTACTTAAGTATTCCACTATGGGTGGACACGTACATTCTAGAATTGATATCATTTAAGTTATAGGGTAGCTGAGAAGGTAGCCCTGCGCTTGAACGATAAAGTTTCATACTAACCACGGAATCTAAAGTTGAGGATAATTTTAGCCTATAAAGGCCACGATAGCCGTGTGATATCCACAGGCTTTGCTCTTGATCGAGGTGTAAACTTCTGCTTGATTCGCCAAAGCCAGTTATCTCGTGGGCATATTGCCATTGTTCGTTTACTTTTTCAAGGGCAACCAGGCCATTATATGTTCCAGCAATAATAATACTGCTATGACTAGGTAACTTTTGGAAAGCCCAATACCCTCTCCTATCGGAAATTTGCTGAGCAGAAAACCCATTGATAGTAAAGCACCCATAGTTATGTCCGCAGAACAGCGTATTGTCAATAATTTGTAGAGTCCACACTTGACCATCGGTACCCCTAATTAGTTCAAACCCATCGGATGCTATGGTTGAGTTGTTTACCTCGCTAAACCTTTTTGCATATAACCCCTGATTTGTTCCTATGTAGAGAATTCCATTGTGAACTATAGATGAGTATGCACTCTCAATATTATAGTTGTAATTTAGAAAGGATAAAGGAGAACTTATCTCTAAGTAGTCAATCCCATTATCGAGTCCTAACCATAAATTATTCCTCTTGTCCTCGAAAAGACTGAGTATGGTATTGTTCTGCAACCCCTTGTATCTATTGAGATGCTGAAGAATTTCTCCCTTGGGGTTGCTTATATATATGCCATTGCTAACCGACCCAAAAGCAAAATCACCTGTGGATAATTGTAGTGCTGAGAATAGATTATTCTCACGCATCTTAGTATTAGCCTCGGTTTGCCATGGCCTTATGGCCCTACTGCTGCGATTGAAAAGGAAGAGTCCTTCGTTGGAAGTGCCTATAAGTAAATTTCTCTCGTCGAGTTGGAGCACACACCTGATCTCATTTCTAAAAAATATTGGGTGATCGCTAATGTGAATCAAGCTATCACCAACAAGCTGCATAAGCCCGTATTCCAAATCTACCACGTAAAACGAATCATTCACCTTATGCAACATGCTGAACTTACTCCGCGGCTTGATAACAGTAAACGCTCCCGAGCTATACCTGAAAATATAATTGAAGGACTGGAATATCATCCCACCATCTACTTGGTAAATATTCCAAATCTCATCGAAGTTGGCATAATCCTTAGGAATCTTGCCTTTAAGGGAATGATACTCGAGCTTATCCCTAGAATCTGGTGCTAAAAACCCAACCTCCTCAAACGCTCCGGTGTAGATAGTATCGCCAACAGCAAATACTGAACGCACAATCGAAGCATTGGGAACGGGGTAAAGCTGCCATCCTGTGCCATCGTACTCTAGCACGCCATCGTTGTTTCCAAAGTACATGAAACCTTTACTATTCTGGGCAATACTCCAATTCTGAGTACTAGCATTGTACACACTTTTACTGTGGTTAACAATGCTGGGTAAACCAATGCTCTTTATCTGTCCATAAGAGGTTAACCCGGCAAATACCACTAAAAAAGATAACGTAAAACCAAAGCGTTGTTTCATTTTCACCAATTTGAGAATTACCTAAAAGTAAGGATTTGATCATATAAATCAAACTCTTAAAATACTTTATTTTCCAATAGGACTAAAGCTGCTGCTACAAATTTGTTTCATAAAAAAATCGATCACCATAAGTTATGCTACAAAAAGACAGTGTAGAAATTTCGGCTAATGCTTTTTTTTAGCCAATTTTGTTCCTTTATAACTTTGGATGCTAGAATCGACCACCAATATACCACTTATCACGCTTACAACCGATTGGGGACAGCATGACTACTACTTGGGTATGCTCAAGGGGAGCCTTTTGTCATCAATGCCTCAGCTTAAAGTGGTTGATATTTCGCATGATGTGGCTAGCTTTAATATCCACAATGCAGCCTTTGTGGTGAAAAATTGCTTTAGCTTCTTTCCAAAGGGTAGCATTCATCTAATAATGGTTAATAGCGAAGCCAGCGTTACCTCGCGCATTCTTATTTGCAAATGGCAAGAGCACTACTTTGTTACCCCCGATAACGGAACCATTGGGTTACTAATTACTGATACTCCTGAAGAAGTACATGAGGTACCCTTCGCACCCGAAGGCAGCTTTGCATCGCTTTCTGCATACGTTAAGGCTGTCCAAAATATCTTAGCAAACAACTTGGGTGAGAAGATAACAGATTATGATAAGCGAATAGCCTTTAAGGCCACCATCGACGAATCGGTGATTACCGGCAGCATCATATACATCGACTCGTACCAAAATGCCATTACCAACATATCCAGAAGCATTTTCGAGAGGGTTAGGCAAAACCGGGATTACAACATCTTTGTACAGAGTAATCACAATAAAATCTCGAAGCTGAGCACCAGCTACAATCAGGTTGATGCCGGCGAGCTGCTAGCCCTATTCAACTCCGCCAATCTGCTGGAGATTGCCATTAGAAATGGATATGCTGCCGAGCTACTTAGCTTGAGAGTAGGAGGCAGTGTGCGAATTAACTTTATTTGATATCAAGTCAGTCTTACTATTGGCATCTTATTGGAAGACTTAGCATAACCGTTGTACCTTGTTGCTCCTCCGATTCGAAACTAATATGTCCACGATGCTCTTTAACGATGGCATAAACCAATGACAAGCCGAGGCCAACGCCCTCTCCTGGCTCTTTAGTGGTGAAAAAAGGATCTGTAATTTTTGAGATTAACTCCTTCCTAATTCCGCAACCGGAATCCGCTATCACAATTTGAACATTGCTTTCCTCAACCTTGGTTGTAATGGAAATTTCCCCTTTACTTTCTATAGATTGATCTGCATTGAAAAGAATATTGAAAAACATCTGATGCAATCGGCCCTCATTTCCTCTAATTGGAGGTAAGTGTTCGGAATAATTTGTCTTTACAATTACTCTATCTACAAATCGCTGCTTAAGCATAAATAGGCAATTATTAATTATGCTATTAACATCGCATGTGTTTGTATAGCTATCGGTTTCTCTGCTAAACTGATCCAAAGTTTGAATAATATTAGTAACCCGAACCACACCCTCAACAATAATGTCTACCAATGGCATTATATCCTTTTGGTGTGATTGTAGATTTTCATTCACATACTTCTCTAGTAAAGTAATTCCTCCATGAATAAAGTTTAAGGGATTATTTATTTCATGAGAAATTCCTGATGTAAGTACACCAATTGTGGCCATTTTTTCTGACTGAATAAGCTGTATCTGTGTGCTTTTCAATTTTTCCAGTGCATACTCTAACTGCTTGTTCTTATCGTGTAACTCTTTAGTTCGATTTTTAACCCTACTTTCTAAGACGGACTTATCGTTCCTTAGGCGATATGTCCGATATCTTATGTACAAAAGAATTAAAAGAACAAGAACTACTGTTTGTACAATAATAAACCATGCTCTTTTCCGAAATGGTGGTACAATATGTATTTGGAGTTCAACAGGTTCTTCGTTCCAAACCAGATCGTTATTGCTCCCTTTAACCTTAAATGTGTACTTCCCAGGGTTAAGGTTGGTGAATGTTACTGAATTATCTGTCCCTGCCTCTATCCATTCATTACTAAACCCCTCAAGGGTATAGGCAAATTGGTTTTTTTGAGGATTAGTAAAATCCAACGAGGCAAACTCGATGGAAAAAAGGTAATCTTTATGCGTGAGGGTAATACTATTGTCGAAATGCAGATTATGTACAAAAGGGATTAAAGAGTTTTCCCAAATTGATTCTGACAAAACCTTAAAATCGGTGATTGTAACCTTGGGAATATATGGATTTTTTGTAACCTGCTTAGGATGAAAATATGTTAGAGCTGCATTCCCGCCAAAGTAAAGCTGACCTTTAGAGTTTTTATGAAATGATTTTCTATTAAACCCATTGACTTCAATACCATCGTCATAGGAGAACGAAATAAAACTACTATCGACAAGAGAATATCTATACAGCTCACCAGTGGTAACAATCCATAAATTTTGGTAATCATCCTCAAGCATCCCAATAATAGTTTTACTCTTTAGCACCTGATTGTTAGGGTGTGGTTCTGCTAATCGATTTTCATTGTCCAGCTTTAGCAAACCCCTTGATTCTGTTCCAATCCAAATATCACCTTGGCTATCGCAGAAAAGAGCCATTAGGTTTAGGGTTTTTAGAAAGTTAAGAGGGTTTCCTACATTAGGGACAAAATGTGTAAACTTCTCATTTTTAGGATCAAATTCATACAAACCACTTTGGTAAGACCCTATCCAAATTTTACCCTGCTTATCCTGAATAATTGAATTAACATAATTGTCGTTAGTTTGAAAAGTATGATTAAATGGGCTATGCCTGTATGACCTGAAAGTATGGTTTGATTCATCCCCAACCAACTTGTTCAGCCCCTGAGCTGTGCCAATCCATAGCTGGCCCTCATTGTCCTGGAAAATGCAATTAACCTGATTACTGCTTAAGCTCGATTTATCGCTAGGGTCATACAAATAATTTTTGTAATAAAACTCACCTCCCCGCCTCTCTATCCTGTTTAACCCTCCCTGATAAGTACCTGCCCATATCACCTCATTTGAATCCACTAAAACGGACCATACCCTATTGTTACTCAAACTATTTTCCTTCCCAGGGATATTTGTAAAATGGAGAAACTGTTCATTCTCTGAGTTAAACTGCGTCAATCCACCCCCATCGGTTCCAATCCAAATGCTACCCTTACTATCACTTGCAATAGCCATAATATTATGCTGAGGCAAACTATGCTTCGCTGTTGGGTCGTGCCTTATGTTATTGAATTTCCTTGGTTTTAAATCTATTTTGCTCAAACCGCCTCCACGGGTTCCAATCCATAGAACCTTTGAGTTATCTTCAAACAGGTACTCAATTCGATTGCTGCTGATGCTAAAATCGTTGTTAGGGTCATTCTTGTAGTGTGTAAACCTGCCTGATATTGCATCAAACTTGTTAAGCCCTCCCTCATAGGTTCCTATCCAGAGATTTCCATTGGAATCTTTTAAGATGCAATCAGCCTTATCATCACTAATGCTTGACGAATTGTAAGGATTATGGGTATATCGTGTAAAGGTATTGGTAGTTGGGGCGAAATGATTTAATCCTCCACCATGAATAGCAATCCATATCGTTCCGTCATCATTGGCAATCATATTTTGAATGAAATTGCCGCTAAGGCTATTGCATGTATTAGGGTTATGGGAATATCGATGAAAACTCTCATTAGCAGAATCAAAACGGTTAAGGCCGTTTTCTGTTCCAAACCATAGGGTTCCATCGGGCGTTTCGCACATACAATTGGCTCTATTCCCACTCAGGCTATTTGGATCCTTCTCTGTATGATTAAATCTTGTAAAATTCTCACTATCTGGGTTATACCTATTCACCCCTCCATCAGGTGTTCCAAACCATAAGTCGCCCTTGCTGTCTTCGAAAATGAAAATTATCTGATTATTGCTTATTGAATTTGAATCGTTGGGTAAATACGAAAAGTTTTTGAAGGTATTAGTAACAGGATCGTATCTATCAATGCCTCCACCAAATGTGCCAAACCAGTAATAACCTGACCTGTCTATTAGTATCTTACCAAAATTACTGGTCGATAAAGAGTTACTATTTTCCACTTCATTTCTAAATACCTTAATCTTCTTACCATCATACCTATTAAGTCCGTCCTGGGTTCCAACCCAAAGATATCCGAAATTATCCTGTACAATAGCGTATACATTATTGTGAGAAAGACCATCCCGTACTGTTAATCGACTAAATTTTAAATCTGTGCTCTGTGAGTAGCTATTTGTTGCAATAATGCAAACCAGAAAAAAGAATAAGTATTTAGGAAACCGGAACCTAGTAATACTGCAACGAGAGGTCTTCATAAAAGGCATATTTTAGTCATATCTAAATATATGGTAAGATTAGGATAGTGAATGATATTACTGTATAAAAAAAACTATAAATTCAGTACAGATTTCATATTCTGGGTTTTAATAGGCAGTTTTACCCCTATTTTAATAGATGTACACTTTAAAAGTGATTTCTTTTGTATACAGCAATCGTACCCACCCAGAACTTTTATCCCAAGATGGAATATTAATTTCTAACTTTGTTGTCAAAATTTATGAGAAACTTCTAATAGTATTTTATGAAAAAACCCGACGAGGCCTTTTTACGCCTACTTAATATAATGGAAGAACTTCGAGAGAAGTGTCCTTGGGACAAAGAACAAACCTTTGAAACCTTACGCAACCTTACCATTGAGGAAACCTACGAGCTGGCCGATGCTATTCTGGAGAACGATTTGGAAAATGTTAAGAAGGAGCTGGGCGATTTGCTGCTACACATCGTTTTCTACTCCAAAATTGCCTCGGAAACCAATACCTTCGATATAACCGATGTTATCAATCAGCTTTGTGACAAACTCGTTTATCGACACCCCCACGTATTTGGCACCACTGAGGTGAATGATTCGGATGAAGTGGTGAAGAACTGGGAACAGATAAAAATGTCGGAAAAGCAGGGAAATAAAACGGTGCTTTCGGGCGTACCCAAATCGCTTTCGGCGCTCATTAAGGCCAATAGGATTCAGGAAAAGGTACGTGCCGTTGGTTTCGACTGGGAGGAACGCCATCAGGTTTGGGACAAGGTGAGCGAGGAGTTCGAAGAGGTAAAACGAGAAATTGAAAAAGACGACAGCAATAGGATTGAAGCCGAATTTGGCGACCTGCTATTCTCCGTGGTGAACGCCGCCCGGCTTTACAATATCGACCCCGAAACGGCTCTGGAGCGCACCAACAAAAAGTTTATAAAACGTTTTGGTTACCTCGAGAGCAAAACCATTAAGGAGGGACGCTCGCTAAAAACCATGACCCTTGACGAGATGAACGAGATTTGGGAACAAGCCAAAGCATTCGACAAACCCTAAGCACTACTATGCTTCAATTCGTTGTTAAAAGATTTTTGTACAGTATCCTTGTGGTTTGGGGCGTGGTAACGCTGGTGTTTATTCTGTTCAACCTAATTCCAGGCGACCCAGCCCGAATGGTAATGGGGCAAAGAACCGATGAGGCCTCGCTGGCCGCTGTTCGTCGCGATCTGGGGCTCGATAAGCCCCTGCCCTACCAGTACTTAAAATACATCAACGACCTATCGCCCGTATCAATCCATAATCACAACAACCCCAATAGCTATATCTACCTCGATAGGTCGGTATACTCCATTGCCACAACCATTAGGCTTAGCTCATCGAGAGCAATTGCAGTTAAGGCGCCATACCTACGGCGCTCGTTCCAAAGCGGAAAAACCGTAACCGCCATTATCTCCGAAACGCTTCCCAACACCTTTATCCTTGCCATTACCGCTATGGTATTTGCCACCATCATAGGCATTGGGCTGGGTGTTGTAGCTGCGCTAAAAAAGGATACATGGATAGACAGGACCCTGCTCGTACTCTCAGCCTTTGGTATGAGCGTACCGTCATTCTTTGCCGCCATTCTTTTTGGCTGGCTTTTCGCATTTATGCTAGGCGACTTTACAGGGTTAAACCTAACGGGTAACCTTATGGAGGTTGATAATTTGGGCGAAGGGATGCACCTCCATCTCAAAAACCTAATCCTACCAGCATTTACGCTGGGCATTCGGCCACTGGCCATTGTTACGCAGCTATCGCGAAACTCCATGCTCGAAACGCTTTCGCAGGATTACATCCGCACGGCCAAGGCCAAGGGGCTTACCTTTACCAAAGTGATTTGGCGGCACACCCTGAAAAATTCGTTAAACCCAGTGGTATCGGCCATATCGGGGTGGTTTGCCTCACTAATGGCCGGCGTGGTTTTCATTGAGTACATCTTTGGATGGAAGGGGTTGGGCTATGTAATTGTTGAAGCTCTTAACAGCTACGATGTTCCACTGGTACTTGGTTCGGTAATTACGCTATCCATCGTATTTGTGGTGGTCAACTTTTTGGTTGATATAGCCTACACGTACCTCGATCCAAGAATACGATTGTCGTGAGCCTAACCGAATGAATTTATTCGTATTTTTGATAAGATTGATTTCCTAAAAAAATATTTATTTACCGACATAAAAATCAAAAGAAATGAGAAAACAGATTGTTGCAGGAAATTGGAAGATGAACACAACCCTTGAGGATGGCCTAAAGCTGGCCGCACAGGTAAACGAGCTTTCACAATCGCTACCCCAGGATGTTGAGCTTATTATTGCCCCTCCATTTACACACCTACATACTCTGGCAAACAAGCTGCAGGGCGGTAAGGTTAAGGTAAGTAGCCAGAACTGTGCGGCTTGGGATAAGGGTGCATATACGGGCGAAATTTCTGTTGATATGATTGCCTCAACCGGTGCCAGTCACGTAATACTAGGCCACTCGGAGCGTCGCGAATACTTTGGCGAAACCAGCGAAATACTTCTTAAAAAAGTGAAGCTTACGCTCGACAAAGGGTTAACCCCCATCTTCTGCTGTGGAGAAGTGCTAGACGAGCGTGACGCCAACAGACACTTTGAGGTTGTTCAAACTCAAATAGAAGAGGTACTTTTCAACCTCACCGAAGGCGAGATGAAAAATGTGATAATTGCCTACGAACCCGTTTGGGCCATTGGTACAGGCCGAACCGCAACGCCAGAGCAGGCGCAGGAGATGCACGCACACATCAGAAAATGCCTAGTGAAAAAGTTTGGCAATGCCGTTGCCAATGCCACCAGCATACTGTACGGCGGTAGCTGTAAACCCGACAATGCCGTGGAGATTTTCGCCAAACCCGATGTTGATGGCGGGTTAATAGGTGGAGCATCGCTTAAAGCCGAGGATTTTATTGCCATAGCCAAATCATTTCCCAAGTAAATGAAGTACACCGAGGTAGCCATACAGCTTACCCCATACAGCCCGCAGGCAGCAGAAATTATAACTGCCCTGCTGGCTGAGCTGGGGTTCGACAGCTTTACTGAAAACCCTGAGGGCTTAACGGCTTACATCCCAACCCATCTATACAACGATGCAAGCCTGAATAGTTTTTTCAACGATTTAACCCTTGATGTAAAGGCTGTTTACACGGTTCAACATATCGACGACCAGAACTGGAACAAGCAGTGGGAATCGAACTTTGAGCCCATAACCGTTGAAAATCTCTGTAGGGTTCGCGCGCCATTCCATAAAGCCCAGGAGGGCTTTGAGCTGGAAATTATTATTGAGCCCAAAATGGCCTTTGGTACTGGCCACCACCAAACCACTTGGCTAATGACTAGGGAGATCTTCTCGCTGGATATGAAGGGGAAATCGGTACTCGATATGGGCAGCGGAACGGGCATACTGGCCATTGTGGCCGAAAAACTTGGTGCAGCCCATGTTAAAGCTATCGATAACGATAGCTGGGCATACGAGAACGCAAGGGAGAATGTGGCTGCTAACAACTGCTTCAGAATTGATGTGGTGCTGGGTGACGCTGCCGCCATTGGAAACCAGAAATTCGATGTAATTCTGGCCAATATCAACCTCAATATCCTCCTAAACGATATGGAGCGATACGTACAAAGCCTAAATCCCGGTGGAGTGCTAGTCATGAGCGGCATACTAACCGGCGATATCGCTTCCATAGAGCAAGCCGCCAAGCAGCATGGACTTACTCCGGTGCAAAGCAAAACCAAGAACGACTGGGCCTTGGTGCATACCAGAAAAACTAGCTAATGCATTAGACAGATGAAACTATCCTTCCTGAAAAACATTGCCATAAGATTAGCCATGCTCGCAATCCTTACAGGTGCCTCGGCAAAAGGCTTCTCACAAAGGATAACAACCTTCTCTCCTGAGTTGGAACTTTTCGCTACTGAGCTCGAGGGTTTGGTAAAAAGCCAGCTGGAAAAGGATGATGAAGATCTGCCTGAAAGGTTTGCGCTGATGTGGCAATCGGACACATTATCTACAGACCAAAAGGGAAAGGTAGTTTCAATAGCCAACGATATTCTAAAAAAAACAGGGGTAAACACCACGCCACTTATTACCTACGCTAAAATTCTGATGCTTTACACCCAAAGCCAAAAGTTTCAGAACGAGGTTGACACATGGCTTTTGGGTGCTGAAGCTTTTGCCAAAACCGACAACCTGCCCATTTCATGGATTAGCAGATTTCTCGACAACTCCTTGGCCCTGTTCACCCGTGGCACGTTTGCCATCAATCCAGCCTTTGAGTGGAAAGCTAGCAACCAGAATTTTAATTACAAGTTCGACCAAACCCTGACCATTAGCTTCTTCGATATCGACCTAGTATGTACCAACAACAACGACTCCATTACCATTCATTCAACCCAAGGCGTGTATTTCCCTCTTGAGGACAAGTGGATTGGTAAGGGAGGAAAAGTTACCTGGGTAAGAAGCAGGTTACCCACTGACATAATATTTGCAACCCTTGACAACTACAAGCTAAACACCACGCGCAATGAGTACGAGGCCGACTCGGTGATGTACACCAACCTCGATTACTTCGACAAACCCTCGATGGGCCGCTTAAAAGATAAGATTACAAGAGCTACCAATCCACAAAACGTGAATTACCCCGAATTCTACACCTACGAGCTGCGCCATAAAATTACTGACTTTTTTGATGGTGTTGATTTTGATGGGGGTTACTACATGATAGGTTCGCAATTTATTGGTAACGGTACCCGAGAGCAACCTGCCATCATCGAAATAAAGCGCGATAATGAAGATTTTCTGAGGGTCGAAGCCCAAACCTACATTTTCCGTCGGCAAACTGTTGTATCGGACTATGCCCGGGTGCGGTTTAAGCTGCAAAGCGACTCGCTGTACCACACTGGACTAGGTTTCACCTATAACGATCAGGCCAAGCTGGTTACCATTGCCCCCACAAACCTGCTTACCACCCAAAGCCCAATACTTAGCACCTATCACAACTTTTCCATAACATTTGCCCAGCTACAGTGGCGTGTTGGCGAAAACGAGATGTCGTTTAGCGCCCCCATGGGGTCAGCTCAAAGTAGAGCCATTTTTGAGTCGAACAACTTTTTTAACGAGGAACTTTTTGATGAGCTCATGGGACGCGACGAGCAGCATCCCATCTTTGCCGTATCGAACTTCACCAGCCGCATCCGCTCAAAGGAGTTTAAAGTTGATGATTTTGCCCGATACATCCGTAAAAGCCCCGAACAGGTAAGAATTGCGATTATGCGATTGGCCATGCAGGGCTACCTGCTATACGAGTACGAAACGGGCGACGTGTTTGTGCTCCCCAAGCTTTACGATGCCATTAGGGCCAAGGGGAGATTTATCGATTACGATGTGCTCAAGTTCAGCTCCTACGTTGAGAGTGGTGCCAATGCTAAAATCGATCTCAATAGTCTTGAGGTGGCCATACGTGGCGTAGAGAACGTGTCCATTAGCGATTCGCAGAATGTATTCCTTTACCCTGCCCGACGAGAGTTGATACTTAAGAAGGACAGGAATTTCTCTTTCGATGGAATGGTTGATGCTGGTATGTTCAGGTTCTACGGTAGCAATTTCGAGTTCGATTACACCGAGTTTAAGGTGAACTCGGAACTTATCGACTCCCTTAGGCTTAACTACCAAACCGACGACCTCGACTTCTACGGCCGACGTATCCTAAACCGGGTTACCAGTACGCTTGAGGTAATCGCGGGTGAGGTGCTTATCGATAAGCCTAATAACAAATCGGGGTTAGCAATGAACGAGGAGTACCCAATTTTCAATAGCAAGGGCTACTCCTTTGTTTACTACGACGATAAATCGATACATAACGGGGTGTACGATAGAGAAAATTTCTTTTTTAGATTAGACCCGTTCACATTCTACAGCATAAACAATTTTGAGATTGAGGATATGGTTTTTGCGGGCACATTCTACTCCGCCGATATATTCGCCCCAATGCAAGACACCCTACTGCTTAGAGCCGATAACTCCCTCGGGTTTCGCCGAACATTCCCCACTGAGGGTTACGCCATTTACCAAGGTAAAGGCCGATTCTACAATCGCATCGACCTGAGCAACAGGGGGCTGAAAGGCGTTGGTCGGTTTGAGTACATCACCTCATCAACCTCATCGGATGACATCAATTTCTTCCCCGATTCGCTAGCTACCATGAGTACCGAGTTTACCATTGCGCAGCAAAACGATGGCATTCAGTACCCCGATGTGAAGGGTAAAGTACACTCGGTGAAATGGTACCCCTACCAAGAAAAGCTATACGCGTACAAGGGCCGAGAATCGTTTAATATGTTCAACAACGAGGCAAAGCTCTTGGGTAACCTAACCCTTGAACCACTTGGACTAGTGGGCGATGGACTAATGGATATGCACAAGGCACGATTAACTGCCAACAACTACCAATTCAATGCTTTGGATTACAACACCGACTTGGCCAATGCTGAGTTCAACGTGGTGTCGGCAGAGGAATTGGCATTCACTGCACCACAGGTTAAAGCTTATGTTAGCTTCGAAACCCGCCATGGAGAGTTCTACAAGGTGAACGAGAGTATTGCTGCCGATCTGCCCCCCATGATGTACAAATCGCTTATCGACAAATTTGTATGGGCAATTGACGACAACTCCTTAACCATAGAAACGCCCGATAGGCAAAGAGATGTGGAGCTCGGAAAGGTAAATATTGCGGGAATGCCAAGAGGCGACAAGCAGCTCGACGGGTCGCTCTTCTACTCGCACCATAACGATGAGGACTCGCTGTACTTCTTCTCGCCAAAAGTGAAGTATAACCTTAGCAAACCCCACCTAACGGCCGATTCGGTGAAACATCTACTAGTTGCCGATGCACTGATTATTCCAGGGAAAGATCCCATTGAGATTGATGCGAAGAATAGGATGTTACCCATGGATGGTTCGCAAATATTTGCCAATCAGACCCAGCGCTACCACCATTTTTACGATGCCCGTACAAGGGTTACTAGCCGCAAACGATACTCTGCAAGCGGTACCATCGATTATGTTGATGAGAACGACTCCATACAACCCATTTTTCTGAAAGAGATTAAGGTAGATAACCGAGGGAACTCCTACGCCGAAACGAGCGTAACTGAGCCCGATAGCTTTAGATTAAGTCCGCATTTTGGTTTTATTGGCGATATGGCAATTTCTGCACCCGAAAAGCATTGGACATTTCATGGTGGTGCCAAACCACTACACCCCTGTAGCCAAATAAATTCAAGTAATATTTACTTCAACGCACAACTCGATCCCCAAAATATCTACATACCAGTTCCAGAGCTTCCGAGAAACCTAAATCAGAATATACTTATAAACGGTAGCGTGGTAACGGTTGATTCGATTCACCTTTACCCTTCGCTACTTACGGGGAGGAAAGAGCATACCGACCGGACGCTGGTTTCGGCCCACGGCTACATCCATTACAACAAAAATAGAAACAGGTTCCTCATTGGGTCAAAATCGAAGATAATGGATCCCGACACTACGGGGAATCTTATTAGCTTATCGAAAGATTTCTGTATGCTGTTCAGCGAAGGCGAGGTTAAACTACCTGTAAACCTTGGCCAGATTAAGCACACCACGTCAGGTAGCCTTACCCATATTTTGGCCGATAGCATCCTGAATATGGATCTGGTACTTGCGCTTAGCTTTCACTTCAATCAGCTATCGCTTGAGGCCATGGCCAACGAAATGGCTACGTTACCTGAGCTAAAAACGGTTGACCTTAACCGAAAAATTTACCACAAATATCTTCACCAAGAGCTCGAAAAGGGTGAAGCCCAAACGGCAAAGAATCAAATTAATCTGTTTGGCGCCCCAACCCAAATTCCAAAAGGGATAGAGAGTTCACTTACATTTGCTGACCTTAAGATGACCTGGGATCAAAAGAACACCTCGTTTGTATCGAAGGGTAAAATTGGAGTTGGTACAATTGGTGGAATGCAGGTTAATAAGTTTGTTGATGGGTTTGTAGAGATATACAAGCGGAACACAGGCGACTGGATGATAATTTACCTGGAGCTATCGCCCGATAAGTACTACGTGTTCTACTACGCCAGAGGAGCCATGCAGGTATCGTCGCATAACCCACTATTTACCGACCCCATTAAGGATATGCGCACAAGAGAGAGAAGAGTCCGTGTTCCGGCAGGACAAATTCCATACAACTTTGTGGTGGGTACCCGCCGAGAACTGCAAAGGGCACAGGAGCGTTATAACCAGCTACTGGGAAAGGATGTGGAGAACGTAGAGCCGACTGAGGGAGAACCTCAAGAAAATGTTGAAGAAAGCACTGTGGAAAACATTGAGGAAAATGCGACTGAAACATTGCAGGAAGAAGAAGAAACTGAAAGCCCACCCCGAGATATTAACGATATTTTAAATGTGGATGAAAAAGAAACTAAACCTTAAAGGCATACTACTCCTAAGAAAAAAGAAAGAAACCCAAATTTCAGAATATAATAATGAAGAATCAATCTGCTTGAACTGCAATACCAAGCTGGTTGGTGGGTTTTGCCATAATTGTGGGCAAAAACATATTAACATAAAAAAGCCGCTTTTACAGGTGATGGCTCCATTGTTCGACTCACTGTTTTCGCTCGATAATACGCTGCTACGTACGTTGCCACCACTTTTTGTCAAGCCAGGTCGGCTATCGAAGGAGTATATAAATGGCAAAAGGGTTAGGTACACCGCACCCCTTAAGCTTTTTATGTTCTCATCATTACTTTACTTCTTTTTGCTGGGTATGAGTGAAGGAAAAACTTCTGTTGATTACAGTATTGAAACAGAAAAAGCAAAGGAAGAGCTTGCGAAGGCCGATTCGCTGTTAAACACCCTAGAGCCAGAGCATATTGCCCATAAGGAAACGATAGATAATTACTTCAACGAGAAAGCGCAGCAAATTATTTCAAACCCCGAGAAGTATAAATCTAGAGTGTTTAAGGCATTATCGTACATGTTTTTTGCACTAATGCCCTTGTTTGCGTTACTGCTCATGCTTTTAACTCGGAAAAAGAAGAGGGTTTACATCGAGCACTTGGTTCATTCGGTTCATATACACACCTTTGGGTTCTGCATTTTCTCTATAGTGCTGATAATAGAACTGATAATAGGACGCAGCAGCTCAATAGTTTACCAGGGAGCCGTTACCATAGGGCTAGTATATCTTATGCTATCCATAAAAAGATTTTACCATACCGGCTGGCTATACAGTGTCTGGAAATCGACTCTGCTCCTATCGGCCTATAGCGTAATTTCTATTATTGTGATGGTTAGCAGCCTAGCTGTTGCAATACTGCTATAACCTCTATTTTTCCAGTCGGTTAGGGGTTAGGATCGAGGTAACTCATAAATCTCCATATCCTTCATGTTGGCTCCATCAATGGTTAGCCTTACCGCCGTACGAACCTGATGAAAACCCGATCGACCTGCTGCACCGGGATTGATATGCAGCAGCTCGTACTTCTTGTCGTAAATCACCTTAAGGATATGGGAATGGCCACATATAAAAAGCTTGGGCTTTTGCGCTTTAATAAGAGCAAGAGCCTCCCTCTCATAGCGGTTGGGGTAGCCCCCAATATGTGTCATTAGCACGTCCACCTCCTCACATCGAAACTGGAGAACTTTAGGGTAGGCTGATCGCACCTTAAAATCATCGATATTACCATAAACAGCCCTGAGAGGCTTGAAGCGAGCAATAGTATCGGCCGTTTGAATGTTTCCAATGTCGCCAGCGTGCCAAAGCTCATCGCAAGAGGCAAAAAACGTCTCCAGCTTTTCGTCCCAATGGCCGTGCGTATCGCTTAAAATCCCAATTCGTTTCATTCTTTTGCAATATTAGCTACATTTGCGCAAACGCAAAGATAGATGCATATTTTCTATATTCCACAGATTTCGGATAATAGCATTGTGCTGCCTGAGGATGAATCGAAGCACTGCGTGCGGGTGCTACGACTTGGAGTTGGCGATACCATAAATATTGTGGATGGCCATGGCACCATGCTAACCTGTAGCATAACCGATCCCCATCCAAAGCGATGTGCTGTTGATGTAATTGAGACAAAGCATCAATTTGGCAAACGAAATTTTTACCTGCACATAGCCATTGCCCCCACCAAGAATATTGATAGGTTTGAGTGGTTCCTCGAGAAGGCCACCGAGATAGGAATTGACGAGATTACTCCATTGCTCTGCGAGCACTCGGAACGTAAAACCGTGAATATGGAGCGATTGGAACGGGTTATTGCTGCAGCCATGAAGCAATCGATAAAGGCCTACCTACCCAAGCTAAACCCGCTAACACCATTTAAAGACTTTGCTGCCTTGGAGTTCGAAGGGCGCAAGCTAATTGCATACTGTGGCGATTTTAATGAGCCCCACGCCAAAACATTAATAACAAAGGGCGATAACGTAATGATGCTAATTGGCCCCGAGGGCGATTTTAGTCCGAATGAAGTTGATATGGCTTTACAACAAGGATTTACATCAACAGGGCTAGGCCCCTCGCGCCTACGAACCGAAACGGCAGGCGTGGTGGCTTGCACCATTGCTAACCTTAGAAATCAGGAGTAGCGCTACTTCTCGAAGAACTCCTCGGCACCCGGAAAATTTAGCTTCTGCTTGGCCACCTCGGGCGGAAAAACAAAGTACTGCACCTGCGCCTCGGCGCAAAGCTCATCCTTTGCATTAAAAAGTTGAGTTTGAATATTGGCCAAACGTTTCTCCGAGCTAACAAGCCAAGCTTTTAGCTTAAGAGGACCATCGGAAATATGAGCTGGTTTCTTGTATCGTATTTGCAGCTGCGAGGTAACACCTCCTGTCCCAAGAATGGTATTTACAGCCCAACCACCAATCTCATCGAGCAGAGTGGCCTGAATCCCGCCATGCACAACATCGGTATAACCCTGAAAACCCTTATGGGGCGTCCACTCAGCATATAATATCTTTTCAACCTCATCAAAAGTAAAGCTTAACCTTAGACCAAATGGATGGCTTGGATCGCAGCCTAAGCACCCATATCCCTCATGTCCCACGTAGGGGTTCCGAACCTTTTTCATAAGTACTGATTTGCTGCAATATTAGCACTTTTGCGAAAAAGGAACAAATTGGGTGATAAGTAGCCCACGCTCCTGCCCTTTGAGCTTTCGACACTTGACCTTTATGACTAGTTCAAGGCAAACTCTCAGTTTTAAACGCAAAGTCACAAAAACGCAAAGCCTTTTGCTTAAAAACAAAAACCTAAATTTTCGACTTTCAGACCCTTCGACGAGCTCAGGGCATACTTTCGGCTTTGATACTATCGACTTTCAACTTTTGACTTTCAGACTTTTGACTTTCAGACTTTCGACTTTCAGACTTTCAACTCTCAGACCCTTCGACGAGCTCAGGGCAAGCTTTTAGACTTTCTACTTTCTACTCTAAACTTTAGGCACTTCCTCCTCCCCCCTCCTACTCATACTTCAGTGTCTCCACCGGATTAGTTCTTGCTGCCCTAATGGTTTGAACAAAAACAGTTGCAAGGGAAACCATAAGGCTAAATGCAGCAGCAAACGCAAAGACTAACCAAGGGGTATCAATCCTGTATGCAAAATTCGATAACCACTCATTGGCAAAATACCAAGCAACTGGCCATGATATTAGCGTTCCAATAAGTGCCCACTTGGTGAAATCGACTGAGAATCTAGCCACGATGGATGATGTGTTGGAGCCAAGCACCTTTCGAACACCAATCTCTCTCATTCTATTTTCTAACATAAAACTCGAAAGGCCAAGCAGTCCAAGGCACGAGATAAATATGGCTAGGACGGTAAAGTAAATGAATAGCTTGCCAAAGCTATCCTCTGCCCTATACTGATTCGCTAGGACATCACTTACAAAACTATACCCAACCATTGGGTTACCTTCATACGTTTGCCAAATCTGGTGAGTTTTATCTAACCCCGATTGCACCATACCCTGCTTATACCGTATATGAATATTTGGATTCCAATATGAGGCGTGGTAACTAAATGGAAGAAAAACTATTAATGGTTCAATACTTTCATGAAGCGATCTGAAGTGAAAATCCTTTACCACACCAACCACAGTGAACTCCTTCTCTCCGCCCCTAAGTACTTTCTTACCTATGGGATCGTCCCAGCCTGCTAACTTAACCAAGGTCTCATTTACTACTGCTCCATCCTCATCGGTAGTAAAATCCTCTGATAAATACCGCCCATACTTTATCGATGTGCCTATGGATTGTAAATAGGTGTGGCTTGCCGCTAAGGCTCTAATCATCAAATGATTCTCCATCCCCTCAACCACATATCCATTTTGGGTGAAGCCATAGCCTAGTGGCTGATTTGAAACATCAGCAACCTCAACTTCGGGCAATTTCATCAGCTCTAAAATAAGTCTATCTGCTCTTTGCCATTTATTTTCGCCCGTAACCCTTACAGTAAGAAGATTTTGGTCATCAAAACCCAAATCCTTACTCTTAATGAAGTTCAGCTGTAAAAACACAATTGCTGTAGCAATAACTAGCAGCGATGAAACAGCAAACTGTAAAGTTACCAATAGGTTTCTGATCGTTGATTTTGATTTCACACCACCAAAATCGGCTTTTAAAACCCTTATTGGCTTGAAGGATGACAAGAAGTAGGCGGGGTACAATCCTGCCAGAAATCCGAAAACAACTACAAATAAGGGGATAAATGCGCTAATAATAACTGCCTGACCCTGATACAGGCTTAAACTTAAGCCTAATAAATTGTTGAACCCAGGTGTTAGCATTTCTACAACCAGCAGACTCAAAAAAGCGGAGACAAGCCCAAGTAGTATTGACTCGCCAATAAACTGTAATCGAACCAATCCTTTTGATGCTCCAACTGTCATCCTTAGTCCAACTTCTTTAGCTCGACGAGTACTACGCGCCGTTGTTAGGTTAACAAAGTTGAACCCAGCAATGAAAAGGATGAATAATGCAATGGCCGATAGCAAAAGAAGGGTTTTGGCTACACCTGGTTTTTCATACATCAGGTTGTTGTACAGGTGCACATCTCTAATTGACTGCAAACCCATATCAAATCTAACATTTACCTGAGCCATTTTTTGATTAATTCCCTGGTCTGCAAAATCGTTCGACTTTTTAACAACTTCGTCACTATTTACCCCCTTACTCAATAGCATAAACGTGCGGTAGCTAAAATTCCCATCCCACTCAGTCATTATACCGCCTTTAACTTTATATAATGTTGAGAAAGATATAAAGCCGTTGTACTTTAACCGCGTGTTGGTTGGGCAGTCCTCCACTACACCAGTTATCGTGTAAGGGATCTCACCCTCGAGCAGAACTACCTTTCCTATTGGATCTTCTGCTCCAAAAAACGAATTGGCTAGGCTTTCGCTAAGCACTAACGAAAAAGGCTCCCTAAGCGCCTGTTTTGTATCGCCTTTAACTAGCTCGAAATCGAAAAAATCCCAAAGGGTTGAGTCAGCATACATCAAATGGCCCGAGGATATAAACTTGTTATCAACCATAAAGTTACCCCCACCTCCTCCTATTCTTAATATTTTCTCTACTTCGGGGATATAATCTAAAAGATCCTCTCCCATCTTTGGAGTTGTAATTGGTGTATTTTCAAGCAACTCCCCATTACGCTCCATGCCAACCGTCAGCTGATAAATTTGGTGAGAATTCTTATGAAACCTATCGAAACTCACCTCATGATTGATGTATAATGCAATGAAAATGCAGCATGAAAAACCCAGAGTAAGGCCTAATATATTAAGAATAGTAAACCCTTTGTTTCGATAGAGAACCCGTAGGGTAGTTTTGAGGAAATTTTTAACCATCTCTTTAATAATATGAAGTTATCAATTTCAATTATCAATTCGTATACCACACATCACACTGCTCTGTATATCATCATTATAACAACATAGCATTAAAATTATTACAATATATTTTGTTTCAAACTGAAACATTTGTAGCTTTGAAATGGAACAATTCACTAGCTATTTACACCTTTTTTTCTAAGGAATTATGAACAGCACTAAGATAATTGCAATCGACGATAATCGAGAAATTCTTCTCTCGCTCAGAATTCTTCTGGGAAAGTATTACGATGAAGTAATCTGCTTTCCAAAACCATGTGCCGAAGCCGAACAAGCCTTGGCAAACGATGATGTACACATCGTGCTGCTGGATATGAACTTCACGGCTGGTGCAACCAGTGGCAGGGAGGGCCTTGATTTTTTAGAAAGGATAAGGGCTGTTGACCCTTCGGTTTCCGTTGTGCTCATGACGGCCTATGGCGATATTGACCTGGCGGTAAACGCAATGAAGCTCGGCGCCACCGATTTCGTGGTAAAGCCATGGGAGAACAAGAAGTTGCTGGCCACCGTATCGGCTGCACAAAAGCTAACCCTTTCGAATAGAGAGGTGCATTCCCTGCGCGATACCCAAAGGGTGATATCGGAGGTTGCAAACTCACCCTTTAACCAAATAATTGGCCAATCGAAAGCTATGGAGAGCGTATTTAGCACCATTAAAAAGGTGGCCAAGACCGATGCCAACGTCCTGATACTGGGAGAAAACGGAACGGGTAAGGAGCTGGTTGCCCGCGCAATTCACAGGCATTCGGGCAGGGCAAGTAATGTCTTTATGACGGTGGATATGGGGTCGATTGCCGAAACGCTATTCGAAAGCGAACTCTTTGGACACACCAAGGGTGCATTTACCGATGCCAAGGAGGAACGGGCTGGGCGCTTTGAGGCGGCAAACCACGGAACCCTCTTTCTCGATGAGATTGCCAATATACCGCAAACCCTACAGGCCAAGCTGCTGAGCGTGCTCCAAAACAGGGAGGTAACACGCTTGGGCTCATCAACATCAAAAAGGATTGATATCCGCCTTATCTCTGCCACCAATGCTAACATTAACCATTTGGTAGAAGTTGGAAGTTTCCGACAGGATTTGTACTACCGAGTTAACACCGTTGAGGTGCATATCCCTCCTCTTCGCGACCGCGAAGAAGATATCTTTCTACTGGCAAACCATTTCCTCGAAATGTATGCAGGGAAGTACGGTAAAACAAGGATATCGCTATCAAAAGCAGCACAACGATTAATTAAATCGTATAGCTGGCCCGGTAACGTTAGGGAGCTACGCCATGCATTGGAGCGAGCGGTAATAATGTGCGATGGAAAGCTGATTGAACCCGACTCCCTCTTCCTAAATCAAAATAAAACCAATTTAGATAGCTCAGTAGGTGAAAAAAGTTTAAATATTGAGGATGTAGAGAAGCAGACAATAGTACAAGCGCTAAAGGTTAACAAGGGAAACGTAAGTCTTGCCGCCAAGGAACTTGGTTTGGGAAGGACAACGCTATACCGCAAAATGGCAAAGTATGGGCTTTAAACTATTCAGAGTCAAGATAATTTCCAGAATTATTCTTCTGGGGGCAACCATAGGTGGGTTTACCTACTTTATTCAGAAAAAGGATTACTACTTCACCTCGCTAGAACTCCTAATATTGGCCATCCTGCTGGCTATTGAACTTATTTACTTTATTGAGAAGGGGTACCGACAGCTCAACGGGATGCTCCAATCGGTTAAGGAGAAGGATTTCAATATCAGCTTTAAACCCGCCGAAAAGGATGGAATTTTTGTAACCCTTGCCCGGTTGCTCAACGAGCTTACCGAAGGTTACCGTGAGGTACGCATCGAAAAAGAGGTACACTACCAATTCCTCAACCATATTGTGGACCACGTTAATCAAGTGCTAGTTTGCTTCGATTTGGAAGGGAAGGTTATTCTAGCCAACTTGGCATCGCGGAAACTGTTAAAGGGAAGTGAAATAAAACATATCTCCAGCTTCGAAGTGCTGGATCCACAGCTACCCTCCATTCTACAACAGCTTGTCGAGGGGCAAGAAAAGGTTATCGCCTTCACCCACAAGGGCGAACGCGTGCAGTATGCCATTACCAGCTCGTCAATAAAATTGCTCGATAAGCAAAGTAAGCTAGTGGTGATGCACGATATTAGCCAACCTCTGCGGGAACAGGAGCTTGAATCGTACCGGAAGCTCATAAGGGTGCTAACCCATGAAATAATGAACTCGGTAACCCCCATCCTCTCGCTAAGCGAAGCTATGAACGATACGCTTCGGTTTCCCGACAGCTCCACCCGTCCACTTAGCGACTTAACCCAACAGGAAAGTATTGATTTGGCCGAGGGATACCAGGCCATTGAAACCCGAAGCCGAGCGCTTATGCGCTTTGTTAATGACTTTAGAAGCCTTACCAAGCTTCCGGAGCCCAACATTGCACCCATTGATGTTGACGGGCTAATTAAGCCCATTGCTTCGCTCTTTAAGCCAATTCTCGACAACAAGGGCATCAAAAGCTCGCTAATTATCGACAGGGCTGTAAATAGCCTTATGGTGGATAAAGATTTGATTGAGCAGGTGCTTATAAACCTTATTAAGAACGCCATTGATGCACTAGAGGGAATTAGCTCGGCCCAGATAGATGTTGAGGTTTACGCAAGCGAGGGGAAAACGATAGTAACCGTTTCGGACAATGGAATTGGAATTACTCCAGAAAGTCTCGATAGTGTATTTGTACCCTTCTACTCCACCAAGGCAGAGGGTTCAGGCATTGGGCTTAGCCTCTCCCTCCAAATTATGCGCTTACACTCCGGTACCATTAAGCTAAAAAGCACTCCGGGGCAGGGTTCGGTATTCATGCTAATCTTCCCAAATCAAAATGGCTAGGGTGCATTTTACTCGCACTTTAATGTTAGTGCTGGGTTCTGGTTCGATGCCACATACGTTTTAACCAAAGTTGTGGCCAGCGCAATTACAATAGCTACTAGGGTTGCCAATACGTAAGCCCATAGTGGCATAGCAATTCTATCGGCAAAGTTATCGAGCCATTTACTCGATATAAACCACGCAGCTGGCCACGCAACTATCGATGCGAACAGAACCCACCTAACAAAGCTTAACGATATTAAAGTGGTAAGGGCCGATGTATTGGCACCAAGCACTTTCCGAATGGCCATCTCCTTTCGCCGCGATTGAGTGATATGGGCTGTAAGCCCAAACAGACCTGCACATGCAATGGCTATGGCTATTAGAGTGAAAACGCCTAGGATACTCCCGAAACGATTCTCCTTCACGTAAAGTTCACCAAGCTTATCATCAACAAAAAAGTAAAGGAATGGGGTATCGGCTGCAATATCCTCCCAAACACCCTGCACTGCCGCAAGTGATTTCTGCATGTCATCATCCTTAAGCCTAACCGTAACGAATTGGATGGGGTCATGCCATGTCATCATCACCAACGGTTCAACCCTACGATGTAACGAGAGAAAGTTGAAATCTTTCACCACACCAATAATTTCATTCTCCCTATGGTTAGGGTCATTGGGAAGGAATATCTTGCGACCAATGGGGTTGCTGTAGCCAAAATCCTTTACAAAGGCCTCGTTCACCACCACTTTACCAGCTTCGTTCTCCAATGGTTGGGTGAACATCCGCCCATGGTCCACCTCCATTCCAAAGGTCTGCAAATAGGTATCATCAATGGTCATATACGATATGTTCAGGGCTTCAGGACTACCCTCAAGCACAAAGTCGCGAGCCAAAATGGTGTGCCCAAGAATAAACGAATGTAATGTGGCACGCTTTACATTGGGGTCGGCATCTAGCAATTCCTTTAGTATAGTGTGCTTACCCTCGAGGCTGGGGGTATTAATCCTAATGGATACAAGGTTGCGTGGGTCGAAACCCAAATCTTTCGTTTTAATATGCTGAAGCTGTGTGAACACAACAATGGTACAAATGGCAAGGGACTGAAGAATTGCAAACTGAAAAAACGCTAGGATGCTCCTAAAGGAAATCCTGCTACTGTATATCTTTTGTGGTTGTTTAAGGTTTGCAATGGGGCTAAAGCGCGATAGGAACAAGGCAGGATACCACCCTGCCAAAACCCCAACAAATAGTACTATTGTAGGAATTGCAACCAGGAAATAGATGGCTGTTTTTGAATATAGAACTAGGCTTTTACCCGAGAAAATCTCAATTAACGGTGCTGCAATCTCGGCCATAACAAGTGCAAAAACCATAGCCACAGCCACAATAAGAACGGACTCACCCAAATGCTGTAAAACCAGCTGAGTTCTTGTTGCCCCAAAAACCTTACGAACCCCAACCTCCCTTGCTCTACGTAACGCACTCACCGTGCTTAAATTGATAAAATTAAAGCATGCGATAACCAGGACCAGCAAAGCTGATATGGTAAATATGAGTATGGTTCGCCTATTCCCTCTAACGGTTTGCCTTTGCACTTTCGAGTGTAGGTAGATGTCTCCAATGGGCTCGAGATATGCTCCAATGGTAACATTTATCGATTTGAAAAGCTCGTTAACCTCACGATCCATCAGGTGCTCAATTTTGGACTCCAGCTCCATTGTATTGATATCGGGGGATAGAAGCAACCAGGTTTGAAAGGCCATTCCATGTCCATAGGAAAACCCACCAAACTTTTTGGTTGCTGTACTCATTGGTTCTAACACCTTAAACTGAAGGGTTGAATTCTCGGGTGGATCCATAGCAACACCTGTAATGGTATACACCTCATTGTCCGACATTAATACTTGGCCAAGGGGGTTCTCATCGCCAAAAAAGGTTCGCGCTACGCTTTGGGTTAAAACCAAGGAGTTAGGCGATACCAAAGCACTATTCGGGTTACCCTCCAGAAGCTGGAACGAAAAGATATGGAAAAAGCTGCTATCAACATAATGAACATCCTCTATCAGAACGGTTTCGTTGCCGTGCTTAAACATTTTGCTATGAGCTCGGCTAAAGCGCGACATGCTCTCCACTTCGGGAAATTCATCAGCCACCATTTGCCCCACAGGGGCATGGTGTGTTGGGTAGTAATTTACCTCACCCGACATGGTTAATGCTGACGACAACCGATAAATCCGATCCCTATTCTGATGAAACGTATCGTAGTGCAGCTCAAAAAGCACCCAGCTAAAGATAATGATTACACAAGCCAGCCCTAGGGCAAGGCTAAACAGGTTGATTAGCGAGAAGGATTTATTTCGAAAAAAGAATCGAACAGCAGACTTAAGGTAATTTCGTATCATACTCAATAGCTCCTTTTATGCAACAACCAATACATATCAAGAGATATGCCTTTAAATACATCTAACTGATTACATACAACTTACAACCTGCAGCGAATTTTGGTTTAAAATAAAACCCAAATGAAGTGTATCAAAACGCTACAATGGGTGATTAAAAACGAACAGAAAGCAGAGATTATCGAATATATCTGACTCTTTGACCATTGCGAAAGATACCAAAAAAATGATAAAAATTTATTGAAAAAAGTATCGATAAATTTTGCAGATATTAAAAATGCTCGTATTTTTGCAACGCTTTTAACGAAAAGCACAGCGCAACAAACAAAGACGTATTTGGGAGCTTAGCTCAGCTGGTTCAGAGCACCTGCCTTACAAGCAGGGGGTCGCTGGTTCGAATCCAGCAGTTCCCACACTTAAAATCAACCACTTACAGCGTTTATCGAGGTAGGTGGTTTTTTGTTGCACACACAATTTTACCATCAAGTACCGCATGGCCTACACGTACATACTATACTCGGCGCACCTCGACAAGCACTACGTGGGTGCCTCGCAGGACGAGTTGGAGCAGCGGATTCGAAGGCACAACGCCAACCACAAGGGCTTTACGGGCAAAGCCAACGACTGGGTGCTGATGCACGCCGAACCCTTCGAAACCTTTGAGCTGGCCCTTCAGCGCGAGCGGGAGATTAAAAGCTGGAAGAGCCGCAAGCGCATCGAATCCCTTTACACAAAGCGGTAACCGCAGCTCAGCTGGTGCAGAGCATCCCGCCCCTGCGGGCGGGAGGGTCGCTGGCCTGTCTTCGACAGGTAAATTCGAACTTCGCTCACGAGCGGAGCGAGTAAGCCAGCAGTTCCCACACTAACATTCAACCACTTACAGCGTTTTTCGAGGTAGGTGGTTTTTTGTTATCCATACTACTTTACCCACAAAACCCCCTATGGCCTTCACGTACATACTATACTCCGCGCAGCTCGACAAGCACTACGTGGGTGCCTCGCAGGATGAACTGGAGCAGCGGATCCGAAGGCACAACGCCCACCACAAGGGTTTTACAGGCAGAGCCAACGACTGGGTAGTACTGATGTACGCCGAACCCTTCGAGACCTTTGAGCTGGCCCTTCAGCGCGAGCGGGAGATTAAGAGCTGGAAGAGCCGCAAGCGTATCGAATCCCTATACACAAAGCGGTAACCTCAGCTCAGCTCAGCTGGTGCAGAGCATCCCGCCTCTGCGGGCGGGAGGGTCGTTGGCCTGTCTTCGACAGGTAAATTCGAACTTCGCTCACGAGCGGAGCGAGTAAGCCAGCAGTTCCCACACTAACATTCAACCACTTACAGCGTTTTTCGAGGTAGGTGGTTTTTTGTTATCCATACTACTTTACCCACAAAACCCCCTATGGCCTTCACGTACATACTATACTCCGCGCAGCTCGACAAGCACTACGTGGGTGCCTCGCAGGATGAACTGGAGCAGCGGATCCGAAGGCACAACGCCCACCACAAGGGTTTTACAGGCAGAGCCAACGACTGGGTAGTACTGATGTACGCCGAACCCTTCGAGACCTTTGAGCTGGCCCTTCAGCGCGAGCGGGAGATTAAGAGCTGGAAGAGCCGCAAGCGTATCGAATCCCTATACACAAAGCGGTAACCTCAGCTCAGCTCAGCTGGTGCAGAGCATCCCGCCTCTGCGGGCGGGAGGGTCGTTGGCCTGTCTTCGACAGGTAAATTCGAACTTCGCTCACGAGCAGAGCGAGCAAGCCAGCAGTTCCCACACTAACATTCAACCACTTACAGCGTTTATCGAGGTAGGTGGTTTTTTGTTGTACACACAATTTGCACCCACAAGCCCCCCCTACTCCTCACGAGCCGAATGTTTGCATAGCTGATTGCCGCCCCCTGAGGAATAGTAAAATGGAGGACGTTATTGGGATCTACTTTAACTCCGCCATTCTCTCAGAAAACGGACTATTCAGACAATTTCTCCTTTAATAATTAAACAAAAGGTTAACTTTCGACTATATATTTCGTTTACCCCTTTTTACATTAATTAAAATATTTTAATCTAGATCACTACCATTAACCATATCTAACTATGAATCTACAACTTAAAAGAAATACTAAAACAACCATCATAGCGAAATTACGTCTAGTTTCTCTCGTTGCATTGTTAACCTCAGTATCGATTGCAAGTTTTGGTTGGGGGCGAACAGGACATCATACAATTGTTGATATTGCCCAAAACTATGTTTCCAATAGCACATTAGACTCCATTAGCAAGTACCTTGCAAATGACACCTGGCATGCTGCCTCAACCTGGATGGACGAACTACGAGGTAATTCACAATACAATTACATGCAGAAATGGCACTACATCAATGTTGACAAAGGCCAAGCATACAGTCCAACCATTGAAAATGGCGATAATGTGGTAACCCAGCTCGATTCGGCAATTTTCAACCTAAAGAATCGACGGAACTTAACCCCCGAGCAGGTAAAGCTAAACCTAAAGGTGCTTTTTCACCTCATGGGCGACTTACATAACCCATTGCACGTTGGTTACGGATCTGATCGAGGAGGCAATGATGTAAGGGTGGTTTTCAATGGCAAATCATTTAGCCTACATCGAATATGGGATACCGAGATAATTGAAACAAATCAACTCTTTGAAGAAAATATATCAAGCAAGCTGAAAGAAACCAAGAAACGAGAACTAAAACGCATAGCAAAAGGAAATGCTACAACATGGTTTATCGATGGGCGGAATGCCCTGCCAACGGTTTACACACTTAGCTCCGATACCATCACAACCGATTACCTGGAGCAAGGTCACCCAGTTGCCGAAAACTTACTATTTCTGGCTGGCGTTCGCTTGGGATTTACCCTCAATGATATATTTCGAAAATACTAGACAGTAAAATCATATAAAGCGGCACCTAATTTATTAGGTGTCGTTTTGTTTGTACTAAGTTTTTCGTTATTACAAAAGCAACAAATTGAATAATTAAAGAGGTAAATATTCCCCTCGACGATTCGCTTTTCCCATAGTTATGAATTGCATTGACTCAGCCAGCTCACAAAATACGTTTGCAGGCTTCACCGAGCTCACCGCCAACTGGCGGTTCGGTTCAGATTGTATCCCTGCCTGACTGACGGAGTCGGGCAGGCCCGCCTGCCGAAGGGATGGCATGCAGGCAGGTTTGACTTATTGAACACAACACTATGGCTAGGGCAACCCGCCAACTGCCTGTTGTGAATTGCGTTGGCTCCGCCGAGCTCGACCCGTTAAAGAACAACGGGTCTTCGGTTCAGATTGTATCCCCGCCTGAATGACGCAGTCGGGCAGGTTTGACTTATTGAACACAACGCGAGCTAGTTGTCGATGCCGGTACGCTCCGTTGTGAATTGCTTTCAGATTGTATCTTTGACTTATTGAACACAACTTAATTAGTTCAGATGACAATTTATTAAGAGTTGTGAATTGCTTTCAGATTGTATCTTTGACTTATTGAACACAACTTTGCCCCCAGAAGCGTGAAATTATTTATTGTTGTGAATTGCTTTCAGATTGTATCTTTGACTTATTGAACACAACCAAAAAAAATTCTGTAATGCTATGGATGCAGTTGTGAATTGCTTTCAGATTGTATCTTTGACTTATTGAACACAACCAGTAGGCGGCACTGCTCTCTGCGGTTAAAGTTGTGAATTGCTTTCAGATTGTATCTTTGACTTATTGAACACAACTATGCGTGTAATTTCGGTTGGGCTCATCGCGTTGTGAATTGCTTTCAGATTGTATCTTTGACTTATTGAACACAACCTTTCCCGATTACATCGTAGTACGCCCTGAGTTGTGAATTGCTTTCAGATTGTATCTTTGACTTATTGAACACAACCCACACTCCGAGCAGATATCGCAAGCGGTGGTTGTGAATTGCTTTCAGATTGTATCTTTGACTTATTGAACACAACATAATTGCAACCATACCCCACCCGACGAGCGTTGTGAATTGCTTTCAGATTGTATCTTTGACTTATTGAACACAACCCTTTAATCCCTTCATCGCATCCATTTGCTGTTGTGAATTGCTTTCAGATTGTATCTTTGACTTATTGAACACAACGAACGGGCACAGCGGGTCAGGTGAGCTACTGTTGTGAATTGCTTTCAGATTGTATCTTTGACTTATTGAACACAACTACTCGATATGCGCCTTGCTGCCAACGACCGTTGTGAATTGCTTTCAGATTGTATCTTTGACTTATTGAACACAACGATAAGATTTGGGATTACGCCCTGCGCACCGTTGTGAATTGCTTTCAGATTGTATCTTTGACTTATTGAACACAACTCTATCTTGCTTTTTTGCGTGAGGATGGTAGTTGTGAATTGCTTTCAGATTGTATCTTTGACTTATTGAACACAACAATGCTCGAAAGGGCAATGACGGAACTTGGGTTGTGAATTGCTTTCAGATTGTATCTTTGACTTATTGAACACAACTGCCACTGCTGCGGCAAGCAGCATAAATCCGTTGTGAATTGCTTTCAGATTGTATCTTTGACTTATTGAACACAACTCAATCAACTTAACCCCGTCACCTACACGTGTTGTGAATTGCTTTCAGATTGTATCTTTGACTTATTGAACACAACCCAAGGAATGGGCGGATATACTTCCGCTCCGTTGTGAATTGCTTTCAGATTGTATCTTTGACTTATTGAACACAACTTTCCCACTGGTAAGAGAGTTAACAACGCTGTTGTGAATTGCTTTCAGATTGTATCTTTGACTTATTGAACACAACTTAACCCATTTCCTTTGCCCCGACGATCTTGTTGTGAATTGCTTTCAGATTGTATCTTTGACTTATTGAACACAACCACCAAGGTAAGCAAAATCCGCCGCGACGTGTTGTGAATTGCTTTCAGATTGTATCTTTGACTTATTGAACACAACATCGCAGTCTTTTATTATGAAGAGCCGTGTGTTGTGAATTGCTTTCAGATTGTATCTTTGACTTATTGAACACAACGCAAAAAAGATTAAGTACAGCTCAGGCGTTGTTGTGAATTGCTTTCAGATTGTATCTTTGACTTATTGAACACAACTAATAACGGGCGCAGGGTAATTGCCGTTTGGTTGTGAATTGCTTTCAGATTGTATCTTTGACTTATTGAACACAACACTATATCCTTTACCTTAACATTATAGGGAGTTGTGAATTGCTTTCAGATTGTATCTTTGACTTATTGAACACAACTTGAGTGAAAAGGCAGTCACATTGTCGAAAGTTGTGAATTGCTTTCAGATTGTATCTTTGACTTATTGAACACAACACATCACCGCAGCGGGTGAGGTAACGGCCTGTTGTGAATTGCTTTCAGATTGTATCTTTGACTTATTGAACACAACGCTGCACGTTGGTACTAGCATTGAGTAGTTGTTGTGAATTGCTTTCAGATTGTATCTTTGACTTATTGAACACAACGTAAAGGTTTTATCGGTATTGAAAGCAACCGTTGTGAATTGCTTTCAGATTGTATCTTTGACTTATTGAACACAACTCGGTAATGCGACGCAACTCGGCAGCGATAGTTGTGAATTGCTTTCAGATTGTATCTTTGACTTATTGAACACAACCACAACTTATAGGACTTCTTACACCTTTGTGTTGTGAATTGCTTTCAGATTGTATCTTTGACTTATTGAACACAACAGAATATCTTTAGGCTGTAGCCACTCGCCTGTTGTGAATTGCTTTCAGATTGTATCTTTGACTTATTGAACACAACTACTTCGAAACGCAGGTCTCCACGTGGTAGGTTGTGAATTGCTTTCAGATTGTATCTTTGACTTATTGAACACAACCTTTTGATATGGTTAGCTCGCCATTACGCTGTTGTGAATTGCTTTCAGATTGTATCTTTGACTTATTGAACACAACTAAAGCGATTGTATTGCTCCGCCGGGGGTGGTTGTGAATTGCTTTCAGATTGTATCTTTGACTTATTGAACACAACCATCTCGCTGGCGAAGGTGGCACGGGTAAAGTTGTGAATTGCTTTCAGATTGTATCTTTGACTTATTGAACACAACCCTTTAATCCCTTCATCGCATCCATTTGCTGTTGTGAATTGCTTTCAGATTGTATCTTTGACTTATTGAACACAACAGCAAAAGCCAAAAAAGGAGGAGAAGCCCAGTTGTGAATTGCTTTCAGATTGTATCTTTGACTTATTGAACACAACGTGAGGGGTACAATTCTACAGCGGCAATTCGTTGTGAATTGCTTTCAGATTGTATCTTTGACTTATTGAACACAACACGATACCATTGTGGAGGCGGCAATTGATAGTTGTGAATTGCTTTCAGATTGTATCTTTGACTTATTGAACACAACTCAAGCGGCTAAGGTAAGTACGGGAAGGTAGTTGTGAATTGCTTTCAGATTGTATCTTTGACTTATTGAACACAACACGTGGCGCAGATGCTGCCCCTTATTACCGGTTGTGAATTGCTTTCAGATTGTATCTTTGACTTATTGAACACAACGCTGGGATTTACCACTATCTCGCCCTTATCGTTGTGAATTGCTTTCAGATTGTATCTTTGACTTATTGAACACAACCATATCCTCCACATTGTCGGCAAAGTCCTGTTGTGAATTGCTTTCAGATTGTATCTTTGACTTATTGAACACAACGACATTATTAGAATATCCGACTCGCTTATTGTTGTGAATTGCTTTCAGATTGTATCTTTGACTTATTGAACACAACGCTGCGTGCTCCTCCCTTACGCGGCCATCCGTTGTGAATTGCTTTCAGATTGTATCTTTGACTTATTGAACACAACTTAAACGAGGGCTGAAACACCACCCCGTTCGTTGTGAATTGCTTTCAGATTGTATCTTTGACTTATTGAACACAACTTCTAAATAAAAAAACGGACACTCCCGCAAGTTGTGAATTGCTTTCAGATTGTATCTTTGACTTATTGAACACAACTAGGCATCTATCTCGGCCTGCACGTCCTCGGTTGTGAATTGCTTTCAGATTGTATCTTTGACTTATTGAACACAACGAAATGGAAGTAAATGCCACCAGCGAGCGCGTTGTGAATTGCTTTCAGATTGTATCTTTGACTTATTGAACACAACTCATCCGGGGCGATACCCCTCCCCGTATCGGTTGTGAATTGCTTTCAGATTGTATCTTTGACTTATTGAACACAACAAAACCGCCTTGCCACGCACGCGGTGCGCTGTTGTGAATTGCTTTCAGATTGTATCTTTGACTTATTGAACACAACTGGTTAGCTTTAAGCCTATCAATTACCACGGTTGTGAATTGCTTTCAGATTGTATCTTTGACTTATTGAACACAACCAAAAATCGCCATTAGCCGTGAGAAGTTGGGTTGTGAATTGCTTTCAGATTGTATCTTTGACTTATTGAACACAACCACCCCCAGCGCCACCACCCCGGCCGGCCTGTTGTGAATTGCTTTCAGATTGTATCTTTGACTTATTGAACACAACAAAAAATCCGTTGTGTCAATAAGTTTAATTGTTGTGAATTGCTTTCAGATTGTATCTTTGACTTATTGAACACAACACCATATCGGTTCCCCTGATATGCACATCGGTTGTGAATTGCTTTCAGATTGTATCTTTGACTTATTGAACACAACTCGGGTGTGTTTAAATACTTTGGTTGTTTCGTTGTGAATTGCTTTCAGATTGTATCTTTGACTTATTGAACACAACTTATCGTTCCAATTCTCCTCGTCGTGGTCGGTTGTGAATTGCTTTCAGATTGTATCTTTGACTTATTGAACACAACCAAAAGTATTGATGAAATCATAAATGCGCTGTTGTGAATTGCTTTCAGATTGTATCTTTGACTTATTGAACACAACCTATCACAACCACATCCACTGCCTTTGTTGGTTGTGAATTGCTTTCAGATTGTATCTTTGACTTATTGAACACAACTCTGCAGTACCGAAAATGTAAACTTCTCACGTTGTGAATTGCTTTCAGATTGTATCTTTGACTTATTGAACACAACGTAAAAGTTTTATCGGTATTAAATGCAACCGTTGTGAATTGCTTTCAGATTGTATCTTTGACTTATTGAACACAACGCCTGCTCGTCAATTTCATCCTCATTTATAGTTGTGAATTGCTTTCAGATTGTATCTTTGACTTATTGAACACAACATTCTTAGCTTGGATTCCCTACGATTTCGTGTTGTGAATTGCTTTCAGATTGTATCTTTGACTTATTGAACACAACCTTTTGATATGGTTAGCTCGCCATTACGCTGTTGTGAATTGCTTTCAGATTGTATCTTTGACTTATTGAACACAACCATACCAGGCAGGGGGGTGCATGAGGGGGTGTTGTGAATTGCTTTCAGATTGTATCTTTGACTTATTGAACACAACATACAGGATGAAATTGTACAGTGGCTAGAAGTTGTGAATTGCTTTCAGATTGTATCTTTGACTTATTGAACACAACAACCATACTCACGTATGACTTGTCGAAAGTGTTGTGAATTGCTTTCAGATTGTATCTTTGACTTATTGAACACAACTGCCTTTAAGGTGTTTCGTCCTTGACGTAAGTTGTGAATTGCTTTCAGATTGTATCTTTGACTTATTGAACACAACTAGTGCCGTATTCTCCAACTGCATAATACCGTTGTGAATTGCTTTCAGATTGTATCTTTGACTTATTGAACACAACATACCATAGGTCAAAAAATTGTATCACAATTCGTTAGGTCGTATTTTTTAATAAAAAAAAGTGTTCAATAGTAAATCCCTCCAAATGGTTTTGGGGGGATTTTTGTTTTTTAATCACGGGGTGAATACTATAATAGTACGGGCGCAACTTTTGCTTCGACAAGCAATCGTCGTAACCGGACTAGATTGCAATAGCTAAAATAGCTGCAGCTGCTGGGGATCGGGGCTAGCTTTTATGGGTTTGGTTGACCGAAATAGCTCCATATTGCCAAACTGCTTATCGGTGATGCATAGTATGCCAATATCGCCCCTTGGTGGTAACAGCGATTTTACTCGTTTTATATGCACCTCGGCATTCTCGCGGCTAGGACAACAGCGGGTATATATTGAGAACTGAAACATGGTGAAACCATCTTTCATTATTTGCTTACGAAACTGTGCGTAGATCTTCCTGTCCTTCTTGGTGTCGGTGGGAAGATCGAAAAAAACAAGTACCCACATTACTCTGTACTGATTTAATCGGTTGGTTGTGGTCATATCTTAAGAGGTTATAACTCACGGTATATTTCTTCTACTCTAGGGTTGACTATTCGCTCAGCATATAGTCAACCCTAGAGTAGTTATAGAATAACTGGGTGAAGCACCTTACGGCTAGCACCCTCAAAGCAATCGTTAAGCGAAGCTGTGGTTCGCTGCGATGCCACCATAAGCGGACTGCTTTTACCATCTATTACAACATCAAGCGCAGGAATTACCAGCAGCCTCGCTTTTAGCTCGGTGGTTAGCGTGCTCACATCATCAAAATCATTAAGTATTGATAATACCAACCTATCAACATAAGGGCGATAAGGCTCCATAATATCATCGGCCAGGCAAAATGCATTGTACTTGTTCCTGTGGTGGATGCCCAGTGTGGGCAAAAGGCCAGAACCTACCAGGCTACGTGCAATTACTGCTCGTAACACAGCATAGCCATAGTTGAGCAGATTGTTGGGATCGTCCTCAAATCGGCCTCTGGTAAATTCGCCCTCCACTACCCCATCGAACAGGTTTTTCCAATAGTAAGCTGCAGCACGCCCCTCGTAGTTATCGGGATCGCCACTTCGAACATTACGCTGAAAGTAGCGCATTGGTTCAATATCAACCCCTTTCTCTTGCAACACGGCAGCCTGATTGGCAATTTTAGCCTGTATGATTTGCTGCCAAAGTTGCTTTTTAAGCGGAACGCTCGCGTTTATTTGGTTCGAATAGCGTTCGGCCTGTAATGTATTGCCCTCCAATGGCAGCAACATACCCGATGGCATATGCCTCTCGTTGCAGGTTATTACTGCAGTATTGTTTGCCAAAAGGGCATTTAGCAATGGATGCGTTAGGGTAATTTGCGGGTTATCGAGCATCACTACGCCTATATCCTCGATGGGGATGGTAGAAATATCAGTCCGAGTGCGACTCAAAGTCTCGCCCGGACTTGTAACTTCCTTTTGCACCACCAGCTGCCTATCCTTCATACTGAGGTAAGCTGGGTTGCCGAAGTAAAGGGTACGTTTTATCATAGGTTTAAGGGTTAAGTTTTACTCACGGGTTGACTCTTTGCTTAGCAAATAGTCAACCCGTGAGTACCGTAACGTTTAAATTAGCTGCAGCCCAAACTCTGCAATCCTCTCCCTGCTTATCAACATACCGTTGCGCAGCCCTACAATATCGGGATAAGAGGAGAACTCCCAATCCTCGCAGCGCTTAACTAGCTTATCTTTCACAGGGTTAAGGTTGATGTAATTAAAGCAGATGTTTGGGTATTGTTGGTCAGGGTAATCGATGGTAACTTGGGTTACACCCTGCGCCTGATACCATGCTTTGGATATTTTATCCACTCGTGTTAAACAGTTGGCTTTTGTTTGTTGACGGAAGAGGGCTCCAGCGCGGTTCTCCTGTATATTAATGGCTCGTGTATACGAGCGGAGCATAACACCAATTGAGTAGTTGAATGGTTGCATTTTTTCACTACTCAAGGTTTGACTTGAAGTCAAGCCTTGAGTAACCTGAGGCAACTCTAAGTGATTTACATGCACCATAAAATGAAAATGGTTGGGCATTAGGCACCAGGCCAAGATATCGGCGTAGGGCAACATATGCTTTTTCACCTTATCCAAAAAGAACAGGTAATTCTCCCTGCTAAAGAAGATGCGCTGGCGGTTATTGCCCTGGTTGTAGATATGGTATAGGTGACCCTGTTCAAATATCATAGCTTTTAGTTTTCTCTACTCAAGGTTTGACTTGGAGTCAAGCCTTGAGTAACCTGAGGCAATTGCGATTTTTTATTAGTCCGGGCGCGACTTGAAGTCGCGCCCGGACTGACGGTTAAGTAGATTAAACCAAATTGCCAATACAGTTGATTTTTACTTTAATCGGATTTAATCCATCCAATGCACCAATACTATTAACCCTAAAAAATCTTTTACTGACTTTCGCATTGTTATCATTCACTAGTTCTGTCTCTAAGTGATGTCGAAAATTGTAATCATCCCCTCCCAATTTTTGAACCCTGTACAACTTATCACTTAACGCCCTATAATCATTGCTTGATTTAGCAATCTCAAATTCCTCATTTGTCATACCCAGCACAAACATTTCGTTCTGCTGCATGCTTAGGTGGAGGGTAAGGTGGGGTTCAGGTAATAGCTTTAGAAAACTCTCGGGGTAAGTACCTTCTGCTGATTGTTGAATTTTATCCCAAACCTCGTTAGTACTGGTTATAATTACTGGTAGACCAAACTTCTTGCGCTCCACAGCGTGCCAAAAGGTGCAAATATGTTCAATTTTCTTCTCTTCAGCATCGGTATAAATGGCAATATGGTGGTTGTTGCCAGGTTTTACAAAGCCTATTTCCTTACCGTTTGCATCCTTGCGCACAGGCACTACAGCAGAAAGGCCTGTATAGCATCGTACAGCCCTAATTGGGCGTTCAAGCCCTTCGTCCTCATACCATTTTAAAACCTTTTCGTCGCGCTGAACATCTTTAAATGCCTCCTTGGGCTTGCCGTTAAACTTTTTGAGTCGTTGCTGGAGTATTCTCTTAATATTTTCATCAATTACCTTATCAACCTTGTTGAAGTTGATATCGATGCTATACTTAATTACGTACTCATCGCTATAGCACGATCCGTATTCAAGTAGTGTCGATTTTTTTTTGTCAAGATAAATTGGCTCTTTTTTAATTGATGCTAAGGCTTTTTTGGTATCGCCATCGAATTTTCCTAAACGCTCTTCAACCAGCTGTTTAATGCGAGGTTTAAAAATTAAATGGGGATTCTCAAAAAGGTATTTTAAGGGTTTCTTCGCCTCAACCTTTTTAATTTTGCCATAAACACTCTCTTCGCTGAGTGCGCCACGAGGAATAATTATGCCCTCTTGCACTACCTTCTTATTGCCTCTTCGTCCAACTTTGCGCTTTCCAACTACAGCAACCTTTTTGCCTGCTTTAAAAGAAATTAGAATGTTTGCAGCCTTTTCTTCCACTTCCCTTACGGTAAAAGGTTGTTCGCTAATTAGGTACTTTTCAAGCAGATTTAATTTTTCGCGGTACTCAATAGAACGTCTATCAACGTCTTTTTTCATGTCGTCGCGGGTTTTGCTTGAGCTTAGCGTATTGAAACGCTGAATGTATCCCTGTTTAGTGCAGGCTATTGTTAACGCATCGATGGCGTGGTGGCGATGGTCGTCGCGTTTCGACCAACCAACAATAACCTCTTTTGAATGTTTGTTTTTCCCGTGTTCGCTTTCCCACTCTCTAATTTCAGTTAATCCCAATTCTTTGTATCTAGGAAATTGTAGGTTCATTGTAACATCGTCCCATCCCCATAAATGCCTAAGTTCTGCAGTAACAGTTCCCGAGGTTGACCAAACATTATGACAAATGGTTTGAAGTATTTCTCTGGCCTTTCGGGCAATGTATTGGCTCTCGCGCAGCTGGCGGTCGATAAAGTTTTGGGGGATTTTATCCTCGGTCATTAAAAGTTTGTCGCGTTTGGCTTTACCAATAATTTTGCTCGTAAAGAGTTTATTCACTCTATCAACATACGCCACTAGAGCCTGTTCCGATTTCCCTTTCATAAAGTCGTAAGCAGTGCGATCGCCCTTATCGGTATTGCATCGCCTGTGGGCGAGGGTTTTGTTGCTTTGGGAATCATCGAACAGCTTCGATTTTGGAATTATATGCTCAATATCCACATCGTTCCCTTTTATGGCTTCGGTAATTGATATGGGCTGTCCACAGTAAATGCAGATGGCGTTTAGCTTCTTATCCTCATTATCCATTTCCTCGTAAAGTCGCCATTTTACAATATTGTTTCTTGTGGCTCTCAATCCGAATTCTTCGAGTTTTTTTACAATCTGCTCATTTTCTCTTTCCCGCTTGCTTAAAAACCTAGATGTATCGCTTCTCTCCTCCTTACTTTGTTTTAACTCGCGTGCTAGTTCAACCCTAATCTCGTCGGGCTTTCCGTACTTGTCGATGGTTGCATTTACAACATTTACCATTTGATTGAGAATTTTCTCAACAATTGGTTGGCGTAACGAATTATTTGGAATGGGCTTAAGCCTTTCAAGAAGTTTACGTTGTAGATTTTCTGGTTTTGTTAGTGAGTTTGAGTGGTCGTACCCCGCAAAAAGCATAGCATCGCTATAAACATAGCCCTCCATTAGGTACGGCAGAATTTTACGAATTGCCTTTGCAGATTTATTCCCAAACCCACCCTTTGTTAGGTCAAGTTTTGCTAATTTATCGGCAACATCAGGTTCAATACTAAATTTCTGCTGCAAAACTCTGCTGCATACATCCATATCGCTAATTGAGTATATGGTATGCCAAAGCTGATAGTAGGGTTCGTTTTCGATTCTGGGGTCTATGTAGCGATATGAAATATCCTCAAGTATCTCTCCAGTTTCTTTGTCAACAAGTTTATCTTCACAAATGCTATATTCAAACTTTAAAAGATGGCTATAATTTTTAGACTCTTCAAAACATTTTATTATAGCCGTTTTGGTAACATTACCTTTAATCCCTTTTGCGATTTGCTTGTTGAAAAAGCATTCGTTCTTTTTCAGCTTGAGAATCGTTATAATTTGAGCCTGTGTTAGGTTCTCATTATTATCAAGATGATTAAAAATTGCTTGTTTCTCTTCAAGTGATAGCTCTATCTTGTCGCCATATTTATTTTCAATTCTTATGCTATTAACATTCTCCCATACCTTGGCAATTTGAAAAATGGGTGAACTACGAGGGGCAACTTTAGGTCCAACAAAATACTCCTTGTCATCCTTGCCTTTAAGCCAAAAACCCTCAAACTCGCAAATTGAAACAAGCCCTTTTTGTGATTTAAGAGGTCGTTGATAGTAAATAATCTCATCCCTAACCTTCTGAATAAACTTTTCCGTAATCAGATCGGGATAATGTTTCTGTTGCTGCTTGCAAATGGCCTCAAACTCCTCAATGTAAGCCTCTCTTGGAAAGATATTTTCTTTAACCCTAAAGAACTCATCATCTGATAGTTGTTGATAGAAATATTGACCAATGGTAAGGCTTTTTTCCTTTATGGTTTGATGGCGGCTTTTTACCTCCGCTACATAATCTGTATCCTTTTTATCCAAATTGGCTTCGCATCTACTACTCTTGTAACCTCTTTTCTGGTTGAGCCAAAGTAATAAACGCCCTAATTCTGTAAGTGAAATTTTTGATGTTACGGCTCTATTCCTCAGCTCCCAAAGCTCCATTTTTGGTATATTCTTCACCTCTTCGGTTGGGTACATTTCGTTTTTTATCAACTCATTTACTAGGTACTTCCTTCGAAGTTGGTAGCGGTCGTAACCCTTTCGGGCAGTACGCATTTTTGTTCTAACAGAATTCCTGCTTTCACCTGTACCCTTTTCAAAGTCTTTTCCCTCTGTACCCTCATAGGGAACAATCCTACTCCCTAAACCCAGAATTTCTCGTTTAACTTCCCCATTACTATTTTCCTCTGAAGTAACTGCCCAGCCAATAGATGCAGAGCCCAAATCCAATCCTAATATTTTTTTCATAGTCTATTGCGTTTTAGGTTTTAGAGTTATATATTTGCATTACAATCTTGAAGCAATTCACAATAAGGATTATTCCGTTGTGAAAACATTTAAAGCGGCATCTAACTTGTTTAGGTGTCGTTTTCGTTTAAACTAGCTTTAAATGTTTCATAAGCACCTTATGAAATAATACAAAGGGCGAATAAAACATTTAAGCCGCCCTCGTCTTACAATACGAGGGTATTTTTTTGCTTAAATGCTCCGTAAACACCCTAAATAAAAAATAGCGAACAAATACACCTAACCTACTAGGTGTCGTTTTTATTTATACCTCCCTCGTTGTAATAGACGGAGCATATTCCCTACTGTAAAAAGAAAAAACCTAGCTACTTAATATATGCACCTAATCAACATCCGTTCTCAAACTTAACGATTATTCCAAAGCATTCAAAATATTCTTATACTTCTCTCTTCACTTTTCCATAAGATTATATCGAAATCATACAAAAAAAGTCCGATATGCTGCAATAGCATATCGGACTTTTAAATACTACTCATTTAGTCTATTCCATATTGGGTTTTACACATCTGGGTGGTGGATGGGTGTACTCAACGCATCGATTACCTCACAGCTAAAGTATAAACCTTACCAAAGCTTGCTGCAATAACGATTATTTCCGAAGAATAAAGGTAACGGGAAGCGAGTACCTTACGGTTATATACTTATCATCCTTTTGTGCTGGGTGCCAGTCGAAGTCAACGGTTTTGAAAATTCGTAGGGCCTCTTTATCCAGGTCGGGGTCCACCGTCTTTTTCAGGTTTATACTTCCCATTCGGCCCAAGCTATCAACAACAAAGGATACAACAACCTCGCCATCAATCCCACCTCTCCATGCACGTATGGGGTACTCAATATTGCGAGCAATAATTTTGATGGGATCGTTTCCATCGAGCATCATGGGCGGATTGTCAATCTCCTGCTCCACCCAACGCCCCTCGGTTAAAACCTGGAACCGATTGGACTGACCCCTCCAGTTATACCTACCGATCTTTTTAGTAGTGAAATTGTATTCATAATCTAAAGTGCCATCGCTATTGTTAATAACCCAAGGGCCAACACGCCTATCGTTCTTATAGCTTCCAAAGGTCAATGTATCCTCTCCATTTATAGCATAGCTAATCCACAGGCTATCCTTTAGGTTTTTTTTGTAAAAGCCTGTCTCTACTAGCTCCCCACTCTCATACATTTTTACATACTGGCCATGCTTTACGTCTCTCTCCTTCCTAAAGACGTAGTACTCTTCAATAACAGGCGAATTTCTATCTTTCTTGGTGATTTTTCGTATTTCTTGCGAAAATCCTACTTTAGCTATGCAGGTCAATACTATGGCCAATAATAAAATCTTCATAACAACTAGTTTTAGTATTATAAATGCTAATATATGCGCTTTAATTTAAACGGCAAAGATTCGATATCGTTGTAATAAATCTTGGTTAAGTGAAAAAAAATCACGGGGCAACTACCTCCTTAGCGAGCAATTACCCTATGAACGCTATACACACTAAAAAAGGCAATCCCAGTTAGGATTGCCTTTCAAATTGATGAATTTAACTAGTGTTTAGGGAAGAATAACCTGATCAATTACGTGAATCACGCCATTGGTTCCCATAATATCAGTTGCAACTATTGAGGCATCAGCTGTGCCCAACTCAAGAGCCGCGTCAGTATCAATAATTTTTAATGCACTTAAGTCGATGGTAATATTACCACCTAGGGTTGCCACGGTATTACTCTCAAGGTTTGGCAAATCGGTTGAGAAAACCCTGGCACCAAGCACGTGATACTTTAGAACCGCCTCGATGGTTCCTATACCAACAGCATCGACAAGTGCATTGAAATCACTTACTTCGGCAAGTGTGTATAGCGCTTGGAAAGCAGCATCGGTGGGTGCAAATACTGTGAATGGACCATCGCCGCTTAGTATGGTGATTAGGTTATCGGTTGTTCCATCGTTCTCAACTGCGGTAAGCGCAGCTACCAATTGGCCAAATTCAGCACCGCTTGATGCTTGTGAAGCTTCAACTGCAATATCAACAATAGTTTTGTTGGTTGGTAAAAGCGTTCTATTGATAACGTGTACCACACCATTGCCAAAATCCAAATTGCTACCTGCCTGGGAGGCTACTGTAACCTGCGATACACCATTAATAAACACTCCATTATCGTTAATACTCAAGTAAAAGTCTCCATTAAGTGTAGTTACAGCCGAACCCGTGCTGGGTAATCCATTGGCATAAACCTTACTACCCAAAACGTGATAGGTTAGGATTGGGGTTAAGTCGTTAGCTGTAAGTTCAGTAAGGCTTGTAATTCCTGCGGCCTCAAAAGCATCGTTGCTGGGAGCAAATAAAGTGAAGCTGGCATCTGGGTTTACTAAGGTTTCGAGTAACCCTGCTGTAACAACCGCTTGAGTAAGAACTGAAAAACTCTTGCTAAAGTACGCAGGCTGAACAATAGTATTAACAATGCTAAGCTCTAGCGCAGGTACAAGAACTGCATCAACTACGTGTACAACTCCGTTTGAGGCCTCAATATTTGCTGCGGTTACATTTGCACCATTAATCTTAACGGATTGCCCCGAAATTTGCACTTTAATCTTATCGTCATCGCTAAGAAGGGTTGATGCCATTTGACCATCGCTAAGATCGGTAGACATAAGGGCTGCACCAGAAATTACGTGGTACTTCAATAGTCTCTCGATTACGCTCTCGGGTATATCCGATAAGCTCTCCTGCCCAATTACACCAAGAAGCGCAATAAATGCGTCGTTGGTAGGTGCAAATACTGTGAAAGAACCATCGGAACTTAGGGCATCTACAAGATTGGGGAACAATGATAGTGCTTCTACCAGAATACTAAGCGAAGGGGTTTGTGCTGCAATTGATACAATATTATCCTTTGGTAGCTCGAATCCCTCTGGAATTAGCACCTCGTCAATCACGTGCACCACTCCGTTAGTGGCCTCAATATCAGCCTCAACAACTGAAGCTGTTCCGTTTAGGGTTACCCCATTTGCAACCGATACGGAAATACTTTTACCCGAAAGAAGGGTTTGAACTGAAGTAGTAGTCAAGTCCGTTGAAAGAACCTTACCGCTTACCACGTGGTACTTCAACAGATCAGCAAGAACGGTAGGGTTGGCCAAAAGCACCTCAAGTACACCATCCTCGAGTTTGGCAAATGCGTCGTTGGTTGGAGCAAAAACAGTAAATGGCCCCGATCCTTTTAAGGTGGTAACTAAATTGGCTGTTACTACCGCAGTTACAAGCGTACTCAACTCGGTGGTAGCTTGAGCGAGCTCTACAACATCATTTGTTGGAGCTGGGATTTCATTAACATCATCCTTTTCGCATGATGTGAGGGTAAAAGTAGCAACCAATGCCAAGGCTAGGATGCTTAAGAATCTAGTTCTCATTGTTTTCATAGTTGTTATAGTTTTGGTTAATGTTCGTTATCAAAGACAACACAGAAACAGAGGGTTGATACTTTTGTTTAACTTTATATTGCTTTTTATTGGACATTCTAAATAATTTTACACCCAACCTACAAGCGGATTAGTCCATATAATCTGGCTTTAATTACTAAAAAAAAGTTACTGAAAAAAATAAGTGTTTAGCTTTTGAAAAGTTCACGGAGCGACTCATTGCTAAGCATATAATCGCCCCGTGGGTAAAATTACACAGGTTAGTGTCGATAAAAGAAAATGGCTCTTTGGCTGGCCAAAACGTTTAGATTAAGTTCAAAGGTGCTATTTTACAAGGCTGTCTTTCAAATTCATATTAGGATAATATACCTTTGGCTATACCTTTCCAGCCAAGAACTGCCCCGTCAGGCTCTCGCTGCACTTAACAATTTCATGCGGTGTACCTGCAAACACAAGGTTACCTCCACCCTCGCCGCCCCCGGGGCCCAGGTCGATAATCCAGTCCGCATTCTTAATAACCTCAAGGTTGTGCTCTACCACAATTAGGCTGTGCCCCTTTTTAACCAGCGCATCGAACGACTCGAGCAACTTTTTGATATCATGGAAGTGTAGCCCTGTGGTGGGTTCATCGAAGATGAACAGCTGATGCTGAGTGGCCTGCTCCTTCTGCAGAAAGAACGCTAGCTTAACGCGCTGGCTCTCGCCTCCACTTAAGGTGCTCGACGATTGTCCCAGCTTAATATACCCAAGCCCTACATCCTGTAAGGGTTTCAATCGGGTTACCACCTTGATAGCCGTTTTGTCCTTATCCTCGCCAAAAAACTCGATGGCCTGATTTACGGTCATATCCAGCACATCAAAAATATTCTTATCGCGGTAGCGAACCTCCAGCACATCCTCCTTAAATCGCTTGCCTCCGCATGATTCGCAGGTAAGGGTTACATCGGCCATGAATTGCATTTCAACCTTAATCACACCCTCGCCTTGGCACTCCTCACATCGTCCTCCCTCCACGTTAAACGAGAAAGCCGAAGGTTTATACCCACTCCTAGTGGCGTAGGGCTGCTCCGAGAAGAGCTTGCGAATCTCGTCGTAAGCCTTAATGTATGTTACCGGATTTGAGCGAGACGAACGACCAATAGGGTTTTGGTCCACCATCTCAACCCCTTTCAGCAGATGTATATCGCCATCCACGCCATCGCACTCTCCGGGTTTATCGCCCACCCCGGATATCTTCTTGGCCAACGAAGGGTATAGAATACCCTTTACCAATGATGATTTGCCCGAGCCGCTAACGCCCGTTACCACCACCATACTGTTGAGGGGGAATTTCACATCGATATTCTTAAGATTATTCTCGCGTGCCCCCTTCACTTGTATAAAATTGGCCCATTTACGCGGTGCGGTTACTGGCGCAATAATTTCGATACCATTAAGGTACTTTGCAGTAAGGGTTTCTGATGATTTTAGCAGTGCTTTGGGTGTTCCCTCAAACACCACCTCGCCGCCATGGCGGCCGGCTAGCGGGCCAATATCGATTATGTAATCGGCAGCACGGATTATCTCCTCGTCGTGTTCCACCACCACCACCGTGTTCCCCAAATCGCGCAAATTATTAAGCACATCGATAAGCAGATGCGTATCGCGTGGATGCAGCCCAATGCTTGGCTCATCGAGGATGTACAGCGAGCCCACCAGGCTCGAACCCAGCGAGGTAGCCAAATTGATACGTTGTGATTCGCCCCCCGACAAGGTTGACGACAAGCGGTTGAGCGTTAGGTAACCCAGCCCCACGTTTAGCAGGTAGGCTAGCCTATTCCTTACCTCGGTTAGTATTCGCTTGGCAACCTTTTGCTCGTGCTCGGTTATGCACATATTCTGAAAAAAATCGTGTAGCTTGGTAATGGGCAAATCGACCAGCTGCGGGAGATTAACACCGCATACCTTAACGTAGGTTGCCTCCTTACGCAGCCGCTGCCCTTTACACTCGGGACATATGGTTTTACCAGTGTAACGCGACAGCATTACCCGATACTGTATCTTGTACTTTTTGCTTTCGAGATGAGCAAAAAAATCATCAAGCCCAACAAAACCGTCTCCACCTCGCCATAACAAATCCTTTTGTTCCTGTGTAAGCTGATAAAATGGCTTATGAATAGGAAACTTAAACCTATCGGCCACCGCGATAAATTGCTTTTTGTATTCGCTCATGGTATCGCCTTTCCAGCAGGCAATGGCATCTTCGTATATCGATAAACCCTTATCGGGCACCACCAGCGCCTCATCTATTCCAATAATTTTTCCATAGCCCTCGCATCGGGGGCAAGCGCCAAGCGGATTATTGAAGCTGAACAAGTGCTCGGATGGCTCTTCAAAGGTAATTCCATCGGCTTCAAACCTGTTGGAGAAAACCTCGTTGCTTCGATTGTTGTCGTTGAAAGTTGCCAACACACAGATTCCGCTGCCTTCGGCAAAAGCTGTTTGCACCGAATCGGCACAACGGCTCAGGAAGTCATCATCGTGCGAAACCGAGAACCTATCCACCACCAAGCTAAGCTTTGCTTTCGAAATGGAGAGCAAATGACGAGTTTCCTTGCTATCGATACGCTGAATCTGATCGCCCACCTCTATCCGGGTAAAACCCTCGTTGGCCAGAATGGTTAACCTCTGCTCAACCGTTTCGTTCTCCCTAATATTGATTGGAGTCAGAAGCATTTGCTTGGTTCCCTCGGGAAAGGAGGCGATGAAATTCACCACATCGGTAACGCTGTGCTTAGTCACCTCAATGCCCGAAATCGGCGAATAGGTGCGCCCAATTCGGGCATAAAGCAATTTAATGTAGTCGTATATTTCGGTTGATGTTCCAACGGTCGACCGAGGGTTCTGGGTGTTCACCTTTTGCTCAATGGCAATGGCAGGGGGAATTCCAGAGATTAAATCCACCTCAGGCTTGCTTATCCTTCCTAAAAACTGGCGAGCATAAGCCGACAGGCTCTCAACATAGCGCCTTTGCCCCTCGGCATAAAGGGTATCGAACGCTAACGACGATTTACCGGAGCCCGAAAGACCCGATATTACAATTAGTTTATTTCGAGGTATATCAACGCTAACATTCTTAAGATTATGAACCCTAGCGCCTTTAATGGAAATTACATTCTGATTTTGCATTACTGTAGAAATTAACCCACAAATGTAGGCAAAGATTTGCTTTTATACCATTGGTAAACACACAGGCTCACAGCAACAGAATCATCATTTCCCTAATAATCAACTCATAGCAAGCTTTTGTATTACATTTTTTTGGTAGATTTGTTTTTTTTCGCTTATTTGGCACAGTAAATGCTAGCAAATACAAACACTAACCATTAAAATCGATTGCCTATAGAATCACATCTACCCAACTAATCAATAAGTAAGGAGATGGATTTGAGCATAAAGCACCTATCTGACAATGAGCTTGTAGAGCAGTTCATTTCGGGCAATCAGCAGGCAATTGACACCCTTATCCGCAGGCATCGCAAAAGAGTATTTGGTTACATTCTGCTCTTGGTGAAGAACCATACTTTAGCCGAGGATATTTTTCAGGACACCTTTGTTAAGGTAATTCAATCGCTACAGAAAAGAAAATACACCGATAACGGACGTTTCGTATCGTGGGTGATGCGCATTGCCCACAACCTGATAATTGACCATTTTAGGCGCGAGAAACAGCTTAATACGGTATCGAACGAGAGTACCCCGGTGGATATTTTTAACTCGTCCCGTTTCTCCGATAAGAATGTGGAGGAGCATATTGTTTACGACCAAATACTTTCGGAGGTGAGGGTACTTGTTGACTGCCTCCCCGACGAGCAGAAAGAGGTTGTTCTGCTTAGGCACTATGCAGGGCTTAGCTTTAAGGAAATAGCCGAGCAAACCAATGTAAGCATAAACACAGCCCTTGGTAGAATGCGGTATGCACTTATTAATATGCGGAAGATTATGGAGGAGAGGAATATTTGCCTATCGAAGTAGGGGCAAGCTTTTATTTAAGATATTTGTGGTTCATAATAGCCATTGCTGCCGCACGAGTCCTCTCGTGTGGCAATAAAAAATAGGAAAACCACACTAGGGGACTCGTGCGGCAGCCTTTGCGACTTCCTCAACCTCAACATTTGGGTTACCTAAAATATGCGTACAACAAAATTAGCAAGAGTTCCACTAAGTAGCATAAAGACATAATTTTTTGTAGGGCTTAAGGGTGAATAAAAACCATATCAATAAATTTTGAGCCGAAATTACAATATCAGGCTATTGTAGCCGTTCTACTGTTGATAACAAAATTGCAATGCATACCAACAGTAAAATGCCTATGAATAAAACTTTTACTCCAATCCTATGGAACCTCAAGAGTTTTCAGGATTATCAGATTGACGAAATTTACAACCTACACAATCTGTTTGAACCTCTGGAAAAATTCCAAAATCTCCTTAAAGATATTGACGAGAAAGCGCCTGAGGTATCGGACGAAGTTATCCAAAGGATAATAAATCGCACTACCTAACAACAAGTTGCATTAACATTTTAAAAAGCCAGAAAAAATTTTCTGGCTTTTTTTTGGATTATTCAAATTCAATGTGATATATTTGTAATATCATTTTAATATCACTAATCTAAAAAAATATGAAAACACAAGAAGAACCATTCAAAGGATTAAAGTTGAACGGCATACTAATGCTAATATTCAACTTTCTGCTACTTTTTGGCATCGTATTCCTATTCATTAAGCTTGTTAGCACATCAGGCATTAGCCCGCTAATGGCCACCCTGTCGGGTATTGGACTGGGAGTACTGTTTGTCCTAAACTGTATATTCTGGGGAGGATTTATGCAAATTGAACCCAACGAGACACGAGTAATGGTTTTCTTTGGCAAGTACGAGGGAACGGTAAAGGAGAACGGTTTTTTCTGGGTAAACCCATTCTATGCCAAGCAAAAGCTTACTCTGCGCGCCCGCAACCTCGATGCCGACCCCATTAAGGTAAACGACAAGAGCGGAAACCCCATCATGATTGGCATGGTGTTGGTTTGGCGACTGTTCGACACGTACAAGGCTTCGTTTCATGTCGATAACGCCTCGATGGCAGCCAATACTGCTGGGGCAACATCCACCGCACGCCTTAACGAGAAGATGATGGCGTACCAGAACTTCGTTAAGATTCAGTGCGACGCTGCCCTTCGATACGTAGCAGGTATGTTTGCCTACGATATGAACGAGGCCGAAAGCGCTAAAGAGCTAACCCTACGCTCACACGGCGACGATATCAACAAAATACTAGAGGAGCAAATCAACGAGCGCCTAGCCATTGCGGGAATTGAGGTGGTAGAAGCACGCATAAACTACCTAGCCTATGCCCCCGAGATTGCCGCCGTAATGCTACGCCGCCAACAGGCCGATGCCATTATATCGGCTCGGGAAAAGATTGTTGAGGGCGCTGTGGGAATGGTTAAGCTGGCGCTGGATAAATTGGCCGAGGAGAAAACCATTGAGTTTGACGACGAGAAGAAAGCCGCCATGATTAGTAACCTAATGGTAGTGCTTTGCTCCGAGGAGTCGGCAACTCCCATAGTTAATGCCGGTACGTTACACCAATAGATAAGTTATGGCGAAAAAGAAATCATTTGTGCTACGGGTTGATCCTGACAAGCTGGAGGCTTTGGAGAAGTGGTCGGCCGATGAGTTCCGTAGCATTAATGGTCAGATTGAATGGATTATTGATCAGGCGCTGAAAAAAGCAGGGCGCTATAAAAAAACATCAACAGATGAAAAAGATTAGCAAGCTATGGTTATTCCTTATCATAACCTTTACCATCAACTTCTCGATGGTAGGAATTTTTCTAAGCTTGGGTTACGAATACAAGGATACCGAAGGAGTAATTCTTGGCGTTTTGTACATGTTTGTCCCAATGTTAGCAGCCCTTTTTGTCGAAAAAATTGTTCACAAGCAAAAGGCTGCCAAATCGCTTTTTATATCGTTTAAATTCAATAGGTGGTTTTTGGTAGCCATTGCCATACCACTCGTTTATACTGGGCTATCTATAGGCATAAGCCTATTGCTTCCCGGGGTCTCGTTCTCCATGGAAATGGAGGGACTTTTCACACGTTTCGAAGGGCTAATTACTCCTGAGGAGATGGAGCGAATGCAACTTGCACTTGCAGCATCGCCCATACACCCAATTCTTTTAACCCTAATCCAAGGTATTATTGGTGGCCTTACGGTAAATGCTGTTGCCGCCTTTGGTGAGGAGTTGGGTTGGAGGGGATTTCTGATAAAAGAGTATAAAGATTTGCATTTTGCCAAAGCTAGCCTAATAATTGGGGTTATCTGGGGAATATGGCACGCCCCCATGATACTGATGGGGCATAACTACCCCAACAACCCACAAGTTGGCGTGCTAATGATGACTGTATGGTGCATACTGCTTTCGTTCCCATTCAGCTACATTGCCATTAAGGCAAAATCGGTTATTGCTGCGGCATTAATGCATGGGATGATTAATGGAACTGCCGGTTTAAGCATAATGCTTGTGGTTGGAGGCACCGACCTTACGGTAGGTGTAACAGGATTATCTGGCTTTATTGCTTTAGTAATGGTTATTCTTGCAATCTACATCTACGACTATAAGATATCAAAAGAAAAGATTATGGGGCAAACACTGGCTCAGACGCTAAACAAACACAATTAAAAAACCATGCCACTTGTACGATCGAAACAGCCCTGCCCCAAGTGTGGCAGCAAAGATTTTGAGCTTGGCGAGGCCTACATTGCAGGCAGTATGCTAACCAGAATCTTCAATATCCAAAACCGAAAGTTCAGCTCATTCACCTGTGTAAAGTGTAGGTATACCGAGTTTTACCAAGTACCCATGCGCAAAGCAATGAATGTGCTCGATTTCTTCGTTGGATAAAATGAGCAATGATGAAAAGGCTTATACAAGCTGCAGCGCTTTTGCTATGCATTGGCGCTGTTAATCCTACCAAGGCACAAAGCGATGAGGACAAAGCCTATCGCTCATCGGAAGTAGCAATATTCAACGGTCGTGATACGCTAAGGGGAACCCTGCTCCTACCGGATGGAAAAGAAAAACCAACCGTTGTTCTGATTATTGCAGGATCGGGTCCCACCGACCGAAATGGTAACCAGTTTGGAATGGCCAACAACAGCCTAAGATTTTTGGCCGAAGAGCTAGCCACAAATGGAATAGCATCGCTACGATATGATAAGCGTGGTGTAGGCTTTAGCCGTAGCAACCAACCCGAGAGCGAGGTTGTTTTTGATGATTTTATTGAGGATGCTACCTTATGGCTCACAATGCTCAAGGAGAGCGGAAACTACTCAAAAGTTCTTGTGGCGGGCCATAGCGAGGGATCGCTAATTGGAATGGTTGCTGTGCAGAAGGTTAGCGTTGATGGTTTTATATCCATTGCGGGATCGGGTCAACGGATTGATAGAATCCTGCTCGAACAGCTAAGCCAACTCCCTGAGGATATGCTTAACGATGCTAAAATCATAATTGATAGCCTTGTTGCCGGGTACCAGGTAAAGAGGGTTAACCCCATGCAGCTATGGCTTTTCCGCCCCAGCGTGCAGCCCTACCTAATAAGCTGGATGAGAATAGACCCAGCCGTAGAAATTGGCAAGCTATCCATTCCAATACTAATTGCACAAGGTACTACCGACATTCAGGTAACAACAGAAAATGCCGAATTACTGGCGAATGCCAACCCGCTTGCAGAGCTGGTAATTATTAAGGGGATGAATCACGTGCTAAAGATGGTAGAGATGGATAGAGAGAAGAATATGGCAGCTTATATCAACCCTGAACTACCCATTTCGGAAGAGCTGATTAGTGCGATTGTTGAATTTGTGGGGGATTAATACTTTTTGATTATAGCCTAGAGATTTTTATTAAAACACAGAGGATTTGCCAATACTCATTCCGGTAACTGCTTAAGCAATGAATAGGGTTAGATATCTTGAGAGTTCTTGACTATTTAGAGAAAACACAGAGGACACAGAGTGATTTTGATAATTTACCTTGCGGGAAATTATCAAAAAAACAGATAAGGGGCTGACCTTAAGTATCTTTAAATACTCACGGGGTGACTATTTGCTTAGCAGATAGTCACCCCGTGAGGAAATACATTGCTACCGCACGAGTCCCCTCGTGTGGGTTTTCTATTCTTCATTGCCACACGAGGGGACTCGTGCGGCAGCGTTGGTAAATATGAGGTTCTACTACTTTGCTCTACGGTAGTAATAATCGGCTCGTTGTTTATTGTCGAAGCGAGTGTAAATATTTCCCAAGTACTGAGCATATCGTGGATCGGGATTACTCTTGTATAGCCGCTCGAAATAATCGCGCGAGCGCTGTAAATCGGCATTAATAGTTTCGAGTGCATTGAGCAGCTGGCGATACTGCTTATTGGTTCTGTTTTTCTGATAGGCCTTCATCTCGCTCTGGTAGGCAGCCTCGGCAATATTGAAAAGTTCAATGGCAAGCGATTCCATAGCCTCGGTATTACCTGGCTCGTTCTTTAGAATCCTTTCGGCGGTTGCAACTACTTTTTCGGTATCACCACTGCGCTTCACCATCTTAAGATAGGCTAAGAGCACATTGTGGCTATCCTTACAATCACTATGCAGGTTATCCCAAAGATCGGCGGCTAAATCCCAATTCTCGCTCTTTACGTATGCTAAATACAGCTGACAGCGCACTCCGTCAATATCATTACCGTTAGGGTAACTATCGAGATAATTGCTCAGGTTAATTATTTCACGGGATAAATTGTCAATCTTTAGATATGCTTTAGCCAAAGTGAAATAGGCAGCACCATTGGCTGCTTCCTGCTCCTTGGCTTTCTCTAAATAGTCTAACGTTTTCTGGGTTTGTCCTACCTCCCATGCTGCTAAACCTGCATTCCTATAAATGGCACCATCGGCCACCTTACCACGACTTGTATTAAGGGATATTAGGCTGTCGTAAGCGTTTAAAGCGGTGGAATAATCCGATTTATCAAACGCTATCTTGGCATCAGTTTTAAGCTGCGACATCTGCTTTGAGACAGTGCAAGAGGTAACCATTGCCATGGCAAGCACTGGAATAAGTAATCTATTAATCTTCATCTAATTATATTTTAAACAAGCCGCAAAGGTAATAACAAATGAAGAAATTAAAAGATAACCGAGTGCGTATCTCGTAATTCTAGGCAAGCCTATCCGGCATTGTGCCATAGGAATAGAAAAAACTACTTCTTTAAATAATCCTCGAATAGCTTCTCAAACTTATCAATTTTGGGTAGAATAACCATTTGGCAGTATGGCTGCTTAGAGTTATTTTCGAGGTAGTTCTGGTGGTAATCCTCCGCTTTATAAAATTTGGTAAAAGGCGATATTTCTGTAACAATAGGGTCGTTCCAAATAGCAGCTCTACTAAGCATATTCTTTACGTCTTCGGCTACACTTTTTTGTTCATCGGTGTGATAGAATATTACCGAACGATACTGCGTGCCCACATCGGCTCCTTGGCGGTTAAGCATGGTAGGGTTGTGGGTTTTAAAAAATATTTCAAGGATTTTAGCATAGCTAATTACGCTGGGATTGAACTTAACCTGCACCACCTCGGCGTGGCCAGTTAGACCTGACGATACCTCTCGGTACGTTGGGTTTGCAATCTTACCCCCCGAGTAGCCCGATAGCACCTCCTCTACCCCATTAACCCTTTCAAATATTGCTTCAACACACCAAAAGCACCCTGCACCTAGGGTGGCGATTTCAAAAGTATTATTCTTCATCTTATTCGATATTTTTTGTGCACTAACCGACCCAACACTTAAGAGAATTATTATAGTTAGGCTTAGAAATTTATACATCTCAGAATTTTTATTTCAAAACAATTCTGGGTATGCATTTGTTCAGAAGCCATAAAGGGGTAAAGCTATGAAAGATTCCTTAGAGTAAGAGAAACTTAAATGTTAGATAATATGCATACATAACTTGTTCTGCAAGAGGCACACTAAAACTGCACAACATATGAAGAAAACTAAAATAGGAGGCTCGCAATGCGAGCCTCCTATTAATTTATGAATTAAATAACTACGTAACTAGTACTTAAAAATCTTACTGTTTTTCACCTCCTCCACTTTACCAAATGAACCTAGCTGCTTTTTATCCAACATTTTAGTATCAACCACTACAGCAATTGCTATTGGCTTTGTTTTAATCTTCTTAGTGTAAAAATTTAACACATCATCAAACGATACCGAGCTATACTCTTTTACCAATTCTATGCGTGGATCCTCAGTATAACCAGTTTTCATCCAGCTCTCAACCACCTGAGTTAGCTGCCGTTTCGAGGGTGAAGACGATAAGGTTGCTTGAAACAGATAGTCCTTAATATTGCCCATTCTCTCAGAATACTGTGGCATATCATTAATCAGCTTAACAAACTCGTTAATGGCATCGATGGTTTTATCTCCTTGAGTACCAATATAGCCTGTAAACATAGCTTTTCGACCAGGAACTGCTGGAATACTATAGTTGGCACTTGCTGTATAGGCAAACGAACGCAACTCTCTTAGTTCCTGCAGTACAAGACCATTAAAACCTCCACCAAAGTACTGGTTAAATGCATCGATTATATGTCTTTGAGCTAGGTCATACGCCTCACCCTGCATAAAAATGTAAACATCGCTTTGGCGAGCATTCTTATTGTTAAGCAAGTATATAGTATTCTCAGAATACTGTGCTGTTGGGGTTGAAACTGGGGAACTGCTTGGTTTAAGGTTTGCGGGAAAAGCCAAGTTTGATTTTAGCAAGTCCTGAACCTCTTTGTACGAAAACTGACCAGTGTAGTGCACTGATGTTTCGTACTGAGTAGCTTTGATGAAATTTGCTGCTAGCTTTGAAACGGTAAGCCCAAGTATTTCGGAATTTGACAAGCGATTTAAATAGCTGGAGTTCTCTCCATACCTTAAAAATTCGCTAAGTGCCTGCGATTGCAAATCTTTATCGCGCGACTCCATACTACGGGAACCTAGCTGGCTTCCTTTTAAGCTATTAAGCTGCCTTTCGTCGAGAGAGGGCATCAGATAGGTACGCGACAGTAGCTGGCATGCCCGAGCTAAGCTAGACTCCTTGCCCCTAAGGGTCACGTAGGTATAACTCTTATCGTTCGAGAAGTTAACTGTACACCCTAGCTTGCTAAACTCTTTCTTTAGGTCGTAAGGTGTATACTGAGCCATAATTCCGGCTCGATTCATAAGGTTAACGCTAAAATCGAGGCCAGGTATCTCAATACTACCAGCCCCATACTTAATGGTTAGAGTAAAAATGCTACTCTCGGGATTCTCAGAATGGAATAGAGTAACTCCTGGGGCTAATTCACCTTTAGAAAAATCATTTGTAAAGTCTATGGGTTTAAATGGGGGAACCTCAACCTTTTCGTCTAACCACTTTGCTGCAAAGGCTGATGTTTTGCCTGTGGCCGGGACTATTGGCTTGTACTCAGGTTTTGGTAGCTTATCTTTTTTGGGCTCTCCTACTAGCGACTGAAAAGCGAGATATGGTGCATCAAAATATTTCTTGGCTACTTCAATCACGTCCTTCTTTGTAATCTTCTTAATTAGCTCAACATATTTTTCGTACTCCTCAATAGTCATATCGGTCCCAAAAGCCCTAGCCAACATCATTCCATAGTTCAGATTCGACTCCTTTGATAATTCAAAGTTCATTATCATCTCATCTTTCACCGACTCAACTAACCACTCGTCAACTTCACCCTTCATTAGTTGTTGTAAAGTTGAGGTGATAGCATTCTCCACACCACCAAGCGATTCGAATCGTCGCTGGGCTCCATCGTATACCGGAATTCCAATTATTGAAATACTACCCGCTTGGCGTTGCGACGATATTGACACAGAGATATTCTGCACATTACCGTCAAGTACTATTTTATCTAACAGACCTGTCCTGTTGCGATTGGTAAGGACGCTGCTAAGAACCTCGAGCTTATAGGTATCATCCGATCCTGAGGGCACGCCCTTGTACCCCATCATTAGAACCGGCATAGGCGTTAGCTTCTTCTTGATTGTAGATTTCTTGCTTATGGTAGGCTCTTCTATTTTAGCACGTTGAATATCATCTTTTGCCTCCCACCGACCCAAAGTCTGCTCCACTAACAGCTTAGCATCTTGGGCATTAATATCACCCGAAAGAATTAATGCCATGTTGGAAGGAACATAGTAGGTATTATAAAACTCCATCAGCTTGCTTATGGAAGGTGTTTTAAGGTGCTCGGTTATACCTATTATTGGTCGAGCATAAGGATTGGCCTCGCCATACAGGCTATGGTTAAACTCCTCGAAAAGGACCTGAAACGAATCATCGCTATACATATTCTTCTCCTCGTACACCGTTTCAAGCTCGGCCTGAAATCCTCTGAAAACTGGATTTTCAAATCTATCGGCTTGAAGTACCAGCCACTTCTTAAGCATAAAGGAAGGAAACACGTTGAAGTAATACGTCATGTCGTAGCTGGTAGCTGCATTAAGTGATGTTCCACCAATTGCCTGAATTAGATTGCTAAACTCATTGTTTATGGTGTATTGGCCTGCAAGTAACGACTCCTCATTAATTTTAAGCTGAATAGCTTCGCGCTCGGCCTCGGGTGCGCTAGCCAACTGGTCGTATAGTTCAATTATCTTTTCGTAATGAATTTTCTCTTTATCCCAATCGGTGGTACCAACATTCTTCGTTCCTTTGAAAAGCATATGCTCAAGGTAGTGTGCTAAACCTGTGGCATCCTCAGGCTCATCAACCGACCCAGCTTTTACAACAATGCTGCCAAAAACTGATGGGGTTCGTGAATCTTCATTCACAATTACTGTGAGCCCGTTATCGAGTTTAAATGTGCTAATTTGGGCACTAACACATACACCTAACGAAAGGGCAAGGAATAATAACACAATTCTTCTCATGTCAAATAAGCATTTTAGGTTAATTTAAAGTAGGGTTTGATAATAGTTTCTTTATTCAAAGTTATGATTAATTTTTATATATCTTTTCACTAGTGTCCGACTAAGTCTTTTTTAAAATGATAATAATGTAATAGATTTCTCGCTTCGCTCGAAATGACAGGCTGTTACGCTGTATGGGGTGAGGGG
>NZ_JAANIG010000090.1 GCF_011174675.1 Perlabentimonas gracilis
GGGCTCTATTATTTTAGTTTCTATCGTCTAACCCTCCACTCATTTCTTCTCGTCAAGACGCTGACAGCCTGCCTGCTCTTTCCTTTGGCAGGGTGCTTCGCACCCTGTCTGCTGTCGCCTACCTCTAGGCAGGGTAAGCAAGCAACAGGCAGGGCTGTCAGGTCTTTCAATCCGTAACCTTCTAACCCGTAACTCATTTTCTCCTTTCCAGACGCTGACAGGGGCTTCGCACTCTGTCAGGTCTTTAAACCCGCAACCCTCCAACCCGTAACCTTCTAACTCGCAACTGTCTAACCCGCAATTCATCCCCCGTGAGGTGAGTCTTATAAATGCCTTAATCAAAACTTTTCTTCTAGAATTTTTGTCGATTAGCAATTAAGGGTGTAAATTGGCCAACTTTTTTCCTTCTATTCGCCACAACTTTTTCAATATAAGTAACGCTAAATAAATAGTTTTTATGAAAAGATTTTTACTTAACATCCTTGCCGCTCTTCTTGTCTCCATCTCATATGCTCAGGCTCCGGAAGGCTACTACTCCTCAGCACAAGATAAGCAGGGGGAAGCCCTTATGGAGGCCCTTCACCATATTATAAAGGATCATACGGTGCTTAGCTATACTCCAGGGGTATGGAATGCTATGTACTACACCGATCGTAAGTCGAACGGAGAGGTTTGGGATGTGTACTCCGATAGGCCTGGAAGTACACCAGCTTATACCTATACCTTTTTCGATGATCAATGCGGAAACTATTCAGGCGAGGGGTCGTGTTACAATAGGGAGCACTCATTCCCTAAAAGCTGGTTTTCCGATGCTAGCCCAATGGACACCGATATTTTTCATCTTTACCCAACCGATGGGTATGTAAATGGTCAGCGGGGCAACCTGCCCTTTGGTGAGGTAAGCAATCCTACATGGACATCAACTAATGGGAGTAAGAAGGGGCCCTGTTCCTATCCAGGTTATACTGGAACTGTTTTCGAGCCCATCGACGAGTACAAGGGCGATTTTGCCCGCACCTATTTCTATATGGCCACGCGCTACTACGATCAGATGTACAGCTGGTCAAATGTGGTTAATAATGGTACACGGCATCCGGCCTTCGAGGAGTGGGTAGTTAACCTCCTGCTCGAGTGGCATACAAACGACCCGGTAAGCGAGAAGGAGATCAACCGGAATAATGCGATTTTCGAAAACTATCAGCACAACCGAAATCCTTTTATCGACCACCCGGAATATGCCTTGCTTATTTGGAGCGATGAGCCCGTGGATAGCTACACCGTACAGTTTACCGTTACCGATGGTACTAACCCAATACAAGGTGCGCAAGTTACCGTAAGTGGTTATGCAGCCTTGCCCACAACAAATGCCAGTGGACAAACATCCACCGAGCAAACCAATGGCAACTACAGCTTCTCTGTTTCGGCAGCAGGCTTCAACACTGTTAACAGCAATTTTACGGTAAATGGCAGTAGCCTGTCCATACCAGTTACCCTAACGCAGGGCGATGATGGTGATGATGGTGGTGGTGACGATGGCGAAGCCTTGCTTGTGGAGTACTTTGAGTATGAGTCGGATATCACCCTCTCTAGCCTTGGGTGGTCGGCGCATAGTGGTCATGGAACAAATCCCATAAAGGTGGTTGCCCCTTCGTTGGAGTTTGAGGGATATCACGGAAGTGGAAAAGGAAACGCCGTAGCGCTATATAGCTATGGCGAGGATGTTAATACTAAGTTCCCGGAGCAAACCCAAGGCACGGTGTATATTGCCTTCATGGTGCAAACCCAAAGCACAAACTCCGAGGGCTATTTTCTGCATCTTGGACAAACTGAATTAGAAACTAACTTTTTCGCCAGGGTTTGGGTAAACGATACTGGTACCGGCATAGGTATTGGTACAGGTTCATCAAACCCCTCGAGCTTCGTTAGCATTACCACCGGTACTCCGTGGCTGGTTGTAGTAAAACTAAATATCGATACTAAGCTAAGCGAGCTGTTTGTGTTCAACTCATTCCCACATAGCGAGCCATCTTCGGCTAACACCTCGGTTACCGAAACCAAAATATTTGATAATGTGGGCACCATAGCGCTAAGGCAGTTCAACGAGAACCAGCGTGTGCTGGTTGATGGCATTAGGGTGGGGACCACCTGGGCCGAGGCCGTATATGGTGTAAATAATCCTCCAGCATCTACCTTTCCCATAACTTTTAGCGTGATAGAAGTTGATGGTAGCCCCAACGGTACTCTTGTTGCAACTGCCAATGGCGAAGCCATTTCTTCGGGCAATGAGGTGGACGAAGGCGCCGAACTGATATTTACTGCTACACCTGCTTCGGGCTATGAGTTAGACGCTTGGGTGATTGATGGCCATGAAAGCGAAACGCTTACAGACCTTACGTATAGTATAAGTAATCTTACCCAAGGTGTTGATGTGGGCGTTCGATTCAAACCTGTACCCCCAGCAATCTTCGTCGTTAGCTTTAGCGTGGTTGAGGTAAATGGTAATGCCAACGGAACCCTTGGCGCAACGGTAAATACCTTTAGCATAGCTTCGGGCGACGAGGTGGAGGAGGGCAGCACCATAATCTTTACCGCCAGCCCCAACGATGGGTACAGGCTGAAGGAGTGGAGAGTAAACAACGATCCGCTTGCCGATTATACCGATAACACCTATACCCTTACTGGCCTCAATGCCAATACCAACCTCACCGTGGAGTTCGAGGTGATAACCAGCGTGCCCTCGCTTGCGCTGGGTGGCGTAAGGGTTTACCCCAACCCATTTACCAACACCCTAAGCATTGCCAATGCCGAGTTGGTGGCGCGGGTGATTATCACCGATATTATAGGTAAGCAGGTGATGGCCGTAACCCTTAACGGCGAAACCCACATCAATACCAGCAGCCTAAGGGATGGTGT
>NZ_JAANIG010000091.1 GCF_011174675.1 Perlabentimonas gracilis
TGCTGAATGTATTAATGGTAAAATTAAGCGCTTTATCATGATCAATCAGGGCACTAGGGATCGGGAGTTCTTTTACTTTAGGCTAAGGAACTATTTCTCCAGCACCTCAAAATAATATTTAGCCGTTCATACCATAAGCATAAAATCAACCTATTGAATGCTTAACCTCATCCTGTAAAACAATGATTATTGATGGGTGGTTGGACTCGGTTCACCAATCCATATGGGTTGTTCTATTACACATCGTCACATCATCAGCATAAGTACACGCCTCGACTTTTGTTTAACATTTTTTCACATTTTCATACAGTTTTAAGTTATTTATTATACTTTTAGTTGATTTTTTGGTCAACGCAACCCGCCTTGTGACTGACGGGGCGAAGCTGTGCAAAAATGGTTTGTTATGGCAAGCATTCAAATCAAGCTAGAGCCTGGGTATCACCGCGATAACGATGTGATATTCATCAGATTTCCAAGAGACGAGAAGCTTATTGGGATTGTAAAAGGCATTGAAGGTAGCCGCTGGAGCAAAACCAATAACGCCTGGTATGTTGCCAAGGCAAACTTCAACCTGACAAGGGTTTACTCATCGTTTAAAGGTTACTGGGTTGATTATAGCGCTATACAACCAGCCAAGCCAGTAAAAAGCGAGGCTGTTCAGGGCAAGACCATAACTAGGGTTTCGGCACCAATCCGAGAGAACCAGGTGCTTATCGACGAGTACAAAAAATGGTTAACCCATAAGCGGTACAGCGAAAACACTATTAACCGGTACACCGAGATGATTAGCATCTTTGCCGGGCATATGAGCGCTACAAACCTGGCTCATATCACAAACCGTGATGTAGTTGAATTTGTACGGGGGAAGCTAATTGCTCAAGGATATAGCTATACGTACCAGAACCAGCTGGTTAGCGCGCTCAAGCTATTCTTCCGCGAGATTGTTAACGCCCCCATTGACATTGAGAAGCTGGAGCGCCCACGACGTGAGCACAAGCTACCCAATGTGCTAAGCAAGGACGAGATTAGGGCCATTCTCCAATCGCCCAAAAACATCAAGCACAAAACGATGCTTAGCCTAATATATGCATGCGGGCTTAGGCGCAGGGAATTACTTTGGCTTAGGCCAACCGATGTGGATAGTAATCGGGGGTTTCTAACCATTCGCAACTCGAAAGGCCGCAAGGACAGGATGGTGCCCATTTCGGAGCGCACCATAGGGATGCTTAAGGGATACTACAAGCTTTACCGGCCCAAGGTTTGGCTTTTTGAGGGGCAGGAAGCGGGCGAGCGGTACTCTGAGGCATCGCTATCGAAGGTACTTAAGGTAGCTTTGGAGGCAGTGGGCATAAACAAACCCGCCTCGTTGCACTGGTTAAGGCACAGCTACGCTACGCATCTGCTTGAGGCAGGGACCGATTTGCGTTACATCCAGGAGCTGCTGGGCCACAAGAGCAGCCGCACCACCGAGATTTACACCCACGTATCGCAGAGCTCGTTGCAAAAGGTTAAATCGCCCTTTGACGACATGGACATTTAAGGTTTTTGAGTATGATCAAAGATTACCCAAAGGTGCGCTTTAACAACACTTTTTTGCGATCACAATAAACTTTTGGTAAGTTTACAAGTAAGTTGTACGCCATATTGACGAAAATGCAGATTAAAGCTAAATATATTATTGGAATATTTCTCTCAGGACTAATTTGTTATTCATTGATTTTTTATTTTAAACCATTTAGACCTATTGAAAAAAACATTAGGATAGAAAAAATAATTGTAACGAAACACAAAAGAACGCTTGATTTAATCTCAAACGACACGATAATTAAAACATATAAAGTCTCACTTGGGATAGTTCCAAAGGAAAAAAAAGAGTTTGAAGGTGACAAGAAGACCCCTGAAGGAAAATACACTATTGATAATAAGAGTTCAAAAAGTAACTATCATAAAAACTTAAGTATTACATACCCAAACCAAAAAGACATTGAAAATGCAAACAAATATGATAAAAATGCAGGGGGCTTGATAAAAATTCACGGAATAAGAAATGGATTTGGTTGGATTGGTAGATTTCACTTGTTATTTGATTGGACATTAGGTTGCATAGCTGTAACGAATAGAGAAATTGATGAATTATATGAATTAATTGAAATTGGCACTCCAATAGAAATCAGAAAATGAAAACAAGGATTAAAACTTTTCTAATCAGATTACTTTACATAATTCCATTTCTAATTTTTGCGTATGCATTTATTGAACAACTAATTCTTGTAGAAGAACGTTTTAGGAAAATAGATTATAAAGTTTTAATTCCAATGATTATATTTCTATATCAATCGATTAGAAATTCAATTGTTGGTTGGATTTTAATAGTTCTTTTATATTTAGCATTTTTATATCTTATTATTGAAGGAATAATAAGGTCGATAGAATATTTAGGTGGTAAAACTGACTTAAACATTTTGATATTCCAATTTGCTTTCGCTTTAATATATTTAGGTTTAAGCATTATTTATTGGAAAATAAGACCAAAGAACAGATTGATATAATTAAATACGGCGTACAACAAGGGGTGTAACCAATTTGGGGTGAATGGGTTACGGAAGCGGGTCGGCACGCAAGGAACTTTTTTAACGTGGGATAAATCCCAGCCCCGCTCACCCAAACTGGTCACACCCCCAGCCGTTAGCGTACATCGCCAAGGTGGGCATGGGCGGCAAGCTTCGGAGCGTTGGCCTTGCCTTGAAATGGAGGGAGTATCGCCATCGCCCGCTCGAGCA
>NZ_JAANIG010000092.1 GCF_011174675.1 Perlabentimonas gracilis
GCAATCTGCCTTCAGAGAGCTTGAGCCGTATGAGGTGAAAGTCTCACGTACGGTTCTTAGGGGACAAGGGCGGAGCAATCCGCCTGCGTTACCCGACACGAAATCACAAGTTTGATTGGTTTTCCAAAGTGGCTAGAAAAAATTGATTAAAAATTTGCATTGATGTACCCAATTAGATACCTTTGCAAAAAAAGACTAAATGCCAACGATTGAAAATGTAGATGGAGTTAAGATTGTAATCCACAACGGAGAACATAGACCACCACACATTCACGCGATATACAGCGAATTTGAAGTGCTGATTGAAATTGAAACAGGCAAAATTTATGCGGGAGATTTACCGACTAAGCAACTGAAGAAAGCGTTTGATTGGATTGCAGGAAACAAAGATTTAGCATTATCAATTTTTAATGAACTTAATCCACAGCTGAAATGAGAAAACATATTAAAATACCAAGAATTCTAAAGATAAACTGGATAAAGGGATTATCTATTTCGGTTGTTTACAACAACGGAGAGTCAAGAATAATTGATTTTAGAAGTGTATTGCTGAAAATAGGCGTTGATGAAAATTCGCCAGCTTCAATCCTTTTCAACGAAGACGAATTTAAGAAAGTAGAATTAGAGAACAATACGCTATCGTGGAATAATGTTGAACAATACATAACGTTAAGACACAACGAAAAAGTAAAAGTACCCTTTGAAATTGGGGCTGATGTTTTACTAAAATATAGCCAACCAGAAAAAAACGATGTTGCCCTGAAAATTGGTCGGTTGATTAGAGAATCCCGAATGCGTTCTGGACTCACACAGCAAGAATTAGCAATAAAAAGCGGTACGACAAGAAATTACATCTCTCGAATAGAAAATGATCGCTCTGACATAGAGATTGCCACTTTGAGAAAAATCGTTGAAACTGGATTAGGGAAACAGCTAGACGTTAGAATTAAATAGCTACCGCCAACAAGGGGTGTAAGCAATGTGGGGGATGTGATGACTTCGAGTTGGCAGAACTCGCACGGGGGCGGCACTTACGGCGGATGACCACGCTGCACCACGTCATCCCCCACTGCTCACAACCCCCAGCCGTTATGCACCATAGTAGGTGCGACACGAGGCTGTCCGAATAACTGTTAAACGCTCTTTGAATACCAAGACTGATTTAACCTCATGTTCCATCATGAGTAACCTACCGGCACATGCGTCAATGGCAACGTTGGGGTGTGAAGCTGTCGGGACAAAGCTACCCGAGGATTAGCAACATTTCCAAGGGCGCTGGTTTGGATGGTATGGTGAAATTATGTTAACTGCCGTTGACGTACCGTCATGCGCGAAAGAGTGAAAGTTGATGATACACTCTGACCAAAAGGTAGGAAGCCAGGCTGCAAGTACGCTACATACGAGCACATGGATGTTGAGCTTCCGGTATATAGGCAGCACCTAACCCACCCTGTTAAACAGACGGAACGTGGTAAGCCTGTACGTCTCCATGGTTGCAAATGGTAGGGATTTCGTGAGAAATCCACAATGGTGTGCAGGTATGGGAGGATGGATGAAGCGAAAGCCATCTTGTAATGAGGTGGATAGGGGTTCCGCATTTGCCCCCGGTGAAAACCGTGCAGACTTCCATCTGGTTCTCTGTTGCAAGAAAATTGTAGTAAGACTTTTATTCAGGAAATGCAAATGAAGCCCGACACAAAGGACTGTGCGCCTGTTGCCAACCACTCTAACTGGAACGCCATCGATTGGACGAAAGTGGAGCGGTCGGTCAAGTCATTACAACGACGTATTGCAAAGGCAATAAGGGAAGGGAAACATGGCAAAGCCAAAAGCCTGCAATGGATTCTTACCCACTCGTTTCATGCCAAACTTTGGGCGGTGAAACGGGTTACTGAAAACAAAGGAAAACGGACGCCCGGCGTGGATAAGATACGCTGGAAAAACCCAAGCCAAAAACTATTGGCTACCACATCTTTAGTCAGGAAGGGCTACAAAGCGTTGCCTCTTCGCCGTCTTTACATCCTTAAAAAGAACGGTAAGAAAAGACCGTTGGGGATTCCCACCATGAAAGACCGGGCTTTTCAGGCTTTACACCTTCTTGCCCTCGAACCTGTGTCCGAAACGCTTGCCGACAAAGGCTCGTACGGATTCCGACTACTACGGAGCTGCCACGATGCCTTGGAAAGATGTTTCATTCATCTTTCACGCAACGACAGCGCAACTTGGATTCTCGAAGGGGACATCAAGGGATGCTTCGACAATATTAGCCATCAATGGCTTATCGAGAACATCCCCATGGACAAAAAGATACTGCAACAATGGCTTAAAGCCGGGTTTATGGAAAACAAACAATTATTTCCAACCGAGCAAGGTACTCCGCAGGGGGGAATTATATCCCCCACCCTCGCCAACATGACCCTCGATGGCCTTGAAAGTATGCTTGACAAAGCCTTTGGCATCTCCATAAGACCAGACGGCTGCCGCAAAAACAACAAGTATAAAATCCACCTCATTCGTTATGCCGACGACTTCATTGTGACGGCTAACAAAAAGGAAATACTGGAAAACAAGGTCAAGCCTCTCATTGAGGAATTTCTTGGGATCAGTTTAAAAAGTTGTGGAGAAATGATAAAAGCATAATCTTTGTAGTTTTTAAATTACCAGGATTATGTCATCAGATAACGAACATTTTAAC
>NZ_JAANIG010000093.1 GCF_011174675.1 Perlabentimonas gracilis
ATATCCCCCGATACGACGCTACCCAGCAGCAAGCCCCTTGCCTATCAGCCAGCCCAAATGCTGGTGAGGTGCGGTGGGGTAAAGGGAAATATTTCATCGGGTCAAGCAATTCATTTCAACTTTTCAGCGCCTAGCCACAACAATTTTCTGTCAAGGGCTGCTTACGTGCTATTTATCGAGGGCGGGCTTCATCACAATTGTTTTTCATTTTCAGCCCCGAGCTGCATTTTCAGCCCGATAGTGCTAAGTTCCTTTTCCGCCTTTCAGCGTGGGGTTTCCACCCTAAATATTCAAAGCAGCCCTATGCAAGCAAAATGGGCTAGGCGTTATCCGCCATTCTGGTCGAGGGTGGTGAAATATTTTCTAGCCCCTCGAAGGCCTGTTCTTTCCAACCGCTTACCCAAACGCAACGCTTTCAGCCTACCCGCTCATTTCGATATTATCAAGCCATCTACGCCCCGAAACAGGCTGCCGATGGGCTAAATCTTGGTTTTCGTCCACCATGGTTGCCAACGGCTGGGGGTGTAACCAGTTTGGAGGAGCGGGGCAGGGGATTTATCCCCCGTTAAGAAGATTGCTGCGTGCGAAACCGACCGCATAACCGTTTCAACCCAAATTGGTTACACCCCTTGTTATGGGCTGGCTATTAATTTTTTGTCGTGTCTTTAGATTCGACATATAAATTTGCTACATTTTTTACGGTTTTACAAGTGCGTTGGGACAGTCACACTCTTTGACAAGCTTTGGATGCAGCGTGGCTCGTGTGGCTTGGCAATGTGTGTGACTGTGAAGCAAAGGCATTAAAAATCCAACCAATTAAGATAACTATATTTTTCTTTCATTTTATCCCAAAATCCATTACTCCAATCCATTACAACTACAGGCTGCCAATCTTTAGGAAAATTTTTGAATACAGCATCAACCATTTTACTCCCACATCCTTTAATTGGAGAATTAATGTCAAAAAAATCGATGCTTTTCAACGACTTGTGATAAATTAATTGTACTCCAATCGCCGTTTCGTGGTTCATATGTGTAATTGGTACTTTTGGACGTTTAGGGTAATTTTCACTCGATGCAGCAAGTGTTTCATCACAAATTCTAACATATTTTATAAAGTCAAGGTCTGCTAGGTTAACAGCCATCTTTACAATAACATCAGGGAGCTCTTTTACACGTGAAATCACCCAAATTTGCTTCCCTGATTCATTAAAGGGTAAAAATATTTTTTCAAATTCCTTTCGTTTCATTGGTTGGTTTCAATTATTTTAATCTCTTCATCTGTCAATTCGTAAAGTCTGTAAACCAATTTGTCTATTTGGGATTCAAGAACTGTTGTTTCAATTAATTGATTCTGTTTTTTTGTCTCAATTTATGAAATTCTTCCGATTCCTTGTCATTAATTCTGTCAAGCAATTGAATTAAATTCTTCTTAAATATTTCTATTTCAGGACGATCAGGCTTTAACTTCAGAAACGCTTTATTAGGTGCCTTTCTAGGCTTCAACTGCTTTAAATTCATTTAATTACTCTTTTTGTTTCAGTCGGTTATATTACAAATTCTATCCGTACTATCAATGCGGGGGGCAAAACGAAGGCTGTTTTTGTTGCGAAGCAATCGCCTGTGCGGTTGGGCAACAAAAAGTGCCTGAGTGTGCGTGGGCAATTTTTCGTTATCTTTTCTTCTGTCTAAGTAGCAAATTTAGGTCTTCCACGATTTTTTCTTCATAGCTTGCCCATAACGGCTGGGGGTGTGGCAAGTGTGGGAGAGCGTGTTACGTTTTCGTCCCCCGACGAAAACGCCCGAGCGGGCGAAACCGCTCCGAAGTTCCAATGTCAACCCACATTGGCTACACCCCTTGTTATGGGCAGATGTTTTTAAATTATCTTCTTGAAAATCTACCTTGATCATCAATCAATAAATGTATCGTCTTTTTATATGGTGTAACCACTTTAAACACATATTCATTCAACTCATTTTCTGTAAATTTTTCAAAGTGTTCAAATTCAACGGAATAAGAATCTATATAATTTAATAAAGAATCACAAGTTATTATTTCCCCTCCATAATGGCAATACTGGTCAGGACAATTAATTTGACCAAATAGTCCTAGAAGTAAATTTTGATTTGTTAATGTATCTATTATTCTAATTTGGATAAACTCGTGATTAAACCAATTCTTATGATGATACTTTAACCCTTCAGCTAAATATCCAATATTCCTTCTAAATAATATATTAGGAACGCTTACACTTGTTTCATAGCCATAATTAAAACTATTTTTTTCTTTAAACCATATTCTTAAACTGTCTTGAAAATCTAAAGGTTTTAATGATTTATTTTTTTCTTCATAGTAAATAATAGAATCAATAATCATTTTTTCTTGAACAGATAGAGGTATACTATCTGGATTCAGATGTATAGGATTGTACCAAGATTTTTGATTAAAATAATCAGACAAATCTTTAGAATTGAACGTATATCCTTTTCTGGCAAAAAATTCATTTCTATATTAGCCCCAATTAAAACCGAGCAGAAAAATTGCTAAATTTCTGACGGTATGAAAAAGAACAGTTACTGGACATCAAAGCGAAAAGCTGAAGT
>NZ_JAANIG010000094.1 GCF_011174675.1 Perlabentimonas gracilis
TCGCAGCTTCTCTTCCTTGGTAAAACTTCGTTTTTTCATCATCATAAAAGTACAGATTTTAATCTATATCCTCGTCCGATGATTTAAGGGGCTAATACATAAATCGTATTGAAAAAGGTATTCTCTATTCATAGGTCTAATTGTGTAAATAAGTTAATGGTATTTCGTGTTGATTGGAACTACTCCAATACTCTTGGAAAATTGAAAGAATAAAATTTCTTGTGTCAGGATTGGAAACTTTAAAAATTCCTGTGGATTGTTCTGATTTTAAATGATAACCTAAAGAACTACCTATTAAAAACACATCAGTGCTATCAATAATCAAAAATCTGTCGTGAAAAAATCTACCGCCTTGATTCGTCAGGTCTCCTTTATTGATAACTCTTAAACCAAATCTACAATCTTTTGCAGGTGCTATTACGGCTTTTACTGCATTATGAACATCCATTAAATATGATAGAGATGAGTCTAAGCCTTTTAAGGTTAGAATCTTAATAGTAATGTCGTTTTTGATGTTTGTAAATACGTTTTGGTCTGCATTTGGTGGTTTTACGTTGAAATATGGGTCCCAAATAATTATTTCATCAGTAGCGTTATCAATCAAATCTTGATACATTAATGGATTGTCGCTGGGATAAGTGTCTTTATGGTAAAACCAATATTCACTTTGCCCACATTCGTGCATTCTTAGTGTAGCATTTACAGGATTTGTCAAAAAAATATTAGCCATTTTCTATTTCATTAGCGAAGTCCGTGATGTTTTGAGAAAACACATCTGAATTATACCATTTTTCAATTTCTTTGATTATAATTTTGCCGGAAGATTCAGGAATTTTCGCAATGCACGTTGCTCTATTCCCAAATTCATTGAAGGAACTTCCAATGAACCAAGCATTTTTATCAGCAACTATAAATCTGTCGTGAAGAATGCTGTTTCCTCTAAGAATACGAACTTCAATTTTACCGAAAGGTTTGCTGTTGTATTCGTTTATTACGGTCGTTATTTTTTTAGCTTCTTCTTTTGAAACAGCTTCTTTGCTGTTAAGTATATTTATTTTAACTCCTGAATTTTTAATTTGAAATGCAAATTCAACAATCTCCATACTGCTGAAATATGGGTCACATAAATAACAAGTATCTTTAGCGTTGTTGATTATTTCTCTAATGATAAATTTTGCATTTTCTTTCAGTTTGGTTTTTTCCGCTTCGTCTTTTGATCCCGAATAAAAAATGAATTCTCTGCGTTCTGCAAGTTCTATATGTTGTCTTTCTTTGTCAGCGTTTTTAAAATAGTATTCGGGATTGAAATCCCTTGTTTTACCCACAACAGACGGTCTTTCTTTAGAAAATTTCTCTACGACAAACTCTTTGTTTCCTTTTTCAGTTTCAACTTTTACGTGAAAGTCTGCTTGTTTCATAGACATACCAAATTGGATACTCCTTAAAAACGTTGCAGGTTCGTGAATGGCAATCAAGTCGTCATCTTGATTATAAATTCTAAGTTCAAATAAGTGTGGTTCGTGTGGTAGTTCAATTAGGTCTGTTTGCTTTGTTATTTCAAATATTTTGTCTAATGCGATTGCATCTCCGTGTTTATCTATAATTCTGAATTTTAGTGGTTCAAAACTATTTTTACGCATTAGTACTTTGTAAAACACACCCATTGGGTCAGTAGAAAGAGACATTTCTATGTCTCTAAAATATGGATTTGGTGCAGACAGATAAATGTTCCCAATGTGCTCTCTTTTTTGTAAAATATCAAAACCTAACCACTCCATAGTTAGCTCTTGCATTGCAGACATCTCCTTTGTTACACTTGCATAAATAAATTTATTGTTGGTTTTTCGTTCATTGTCAATTTGACACCAAACCAATAAACCTGACTTTCTTTTTGGAAGGATTGAAGCAACGCCTTTATCAGTGTAGAAGTTAGAAGCGAAAACTAAAGGGTAATCTCCTGATGGTTCTTTTACAAAAGATGTGTTGACGAAAGATATTACTTGTCCGTCAATGACAAAATTTTCAAATGGTTTGACAAACGCCTTTAGAGCATCTTCAACAGAAGCTATTTCGTCAATGGAAAGATAAAATGAATATTCGTCTAATTTGGATTGTTTGGTTCTAGCACAACCTTTTTCCCATTTGTCGTTTGGAATACCGTATGAATATTCATCGTCAGTTTGCAATTCAATTACTGAAAATAAATGATACCATTTTTTCTTCAGCTTGTCTTGAGCTAAAAGAGTTGTCCGAATGGCTTTGGTGTATTTTTGTTTAAGTCTTTCTATCATTTACTGTAGTTTATTGTGGGTCGTATTAAAATAGCCGCTAACGGTTGGGGGTTGTGGCTAGTGGGGATGTGCGTAGCCCACGTTTTCGTCCCCCGACGAAAACGAACTGGCAGCGGGCGACTACGCCCCGAGCATCCC
>NZ_JAANIG010000095.1 GCF_011174675.1 Perlabentimonas gracilis
CTAGATATTCGGGGCAATTGGGCTCGCAACATTATTCTTAGCGGGGGATAAATCCGCTGGCGCCGCACTCCCCCACTGGGCACACCCCCAGCCGTTAGCGCAAATGCCTAGACGAAAAATTGCCTTCAAAAAAAATTCACGAAAAATTTGGATATAGTTATCTGATTAGGTAACTTTGTGAGATGAAAAAGGATGAATTCGTTAGAAATATTTTCTACTACAAGAATTACTATCTGGACTTCTTTAACAAGCTGAAGCCAGAAGTAAAGACAAAGTTTAACTGGACTTTGAAATTAATTGCAACTATAGACAGAGTTCCAGAAAAATATTTTAGCCACATAACGAATTCAACTGGAATCTATGAAATTAGAGTAGAAGTTCAAAGCAATATTTTTAGAGCGTTCAGCTTCTTTGATAAAGGGAAATTGGTCGTTGTGGTGAATGGATTTCAAAAGAAATCGCAGAAAACACCAAAGAAGGAGATTGAATTGGCAGAGAAACTTAAAAAACAGTACTTCGATGAAAAAGAACGAGAATAAAAACCTGAAATCCTTCACTGAACATCTTGATGAACAGTACGGAATTCGTGGGAATGAAGAGAGAGAAAAATTTGAAGAAGGTTTTGAAGCCTTTAAACTTGGTGTTATGCTTCAAGAACTTCGCAAGGAAATTGGAATGACCCAAGAACAACTTGCCGAAAAATGTGGTACGACCAAGAATTATATATCACGGATTGAAAATAATGCGTCCGATATTAGATTATCGACATTAATGAGAATTTTCCGTGAAGGTTTTGGAAGGCATCTTAGATTAAGTGTTGACTTAACCTAAAAGGCACTATGCGCTAACAAAGGGTGCAAAAAATGCTGGTTTCATGCCGATTAGCAAGCTAATCTCCTCTTGCGAGACTTCGTCTCGGGGGATTAGGACGCTGTCCCAATCCCAGCACTTTTCACACCCCCAGCCGTTGTATGCAAGTGTTAAACCCCAAAACGACACGTCCTTACGAACAATAATTAATCAAGAAAAAAAAGACAGATAGCAGAAATTATCCTGAAGAAAAGGGATTTAGATAGTTAGGAAGAAATTTTGTTTTTCTCCCCCCCTCACAAAGACAAGAGACAGTGGTATTAGCAAGGCAACCCCACCGCACAAACAGCACATCCCGCAAAACGCACAGGCAAACGCACAAATCCTATTTTGCGGGAAGAGCTGTTTAATTCCAGCGCAGCCTAGAAAATCGATTACATTTACTCTTCATTGGAATGTTTGACATAATTTAACTTGCAACAATAAGTCATACCATACACTTGATAGAAAATAGAAATATAATTGAATTACATCTTTTGTTAAAATAGATAAATCTGCCAAAAATTATGCGTAATTAAACTTATTTATGTATATTTATCATCTATATTCTGTGTATTAATAGAGTTAAATAAAATGATAAAATTAATCGAAAGGTATTTTAGAATAAGCAATTGGGTAGTTTTGATAGTATTAGTAGCTTTATACGCTGCTGCTTTAACTATAGAATTTAATTATGTGTTTACCGATGATTTCTATATCTCATCACTTGAAGGGAAACGCAATTTTGAGAGCATAAATAGTTTTATATGATTATCCGCTAATGTGCCTAAATTATTATATTTGTACAAAATATATTGAAAATGAATTTTATAGATTTTGTAAAGCAGCATCCTGATGAG
>NZ_JAANIG010000096.1 GCF_011174675.1 Perlabentimonas gracilis
ACGATATTTTGGAGCGAATCTATTTGATAGACTACTAGTTGCAGCTGTCGAAGATACTTGGTATGGAAAACTTAGGTACAATTACGGATAATCATATTAATTTATAATACTTTAAAAAACTAAATCCTCTCTCATTCTTATACCTCTCAAATTGTGGCAGAGGAATACCCTTATTGCTAAGTATGCGAACAGAGTATTTACCAATATTTTTACCACTTTTCATCTCGCTAATGTTGTAACCTCCACTACTAGCCATGCTCACAATATCCAAAGATGGAATTACCCAATAACTATCTACTTGTTCCGAAAACAATACAAAGAAATAGTTCTCCCTAGGATTTGGAATTGATATTTGAGGAAAGAAACCCCTATATTTTAACATGCAATTATCAATAGACCTTGCTTTTATTTGTACATCCATATATCTCTGAGAGTCAATTCTTATGATACAGTCTATGCCTTTGTCGTCAACTAGTGTAGTGTAAACATCAAAACCCAACTCAAGCAGTTTGGCTATTGCCTTATACTCCTGTCGTTTCCCGTATGTTGCATTTTTATTATTAGTCATAGTTCACTTTATTATCCTAATCTACACTTCAATCTCCCCTCCCATCAACCTAGGCAACAGTATATCCTGCGCCTCACGTAGTTTGGAGTTTTGTTTTTGAAGAATGTGTTTCAATTCAAAACATTGATATGTTTCTTCATTGTATTCATTCATTACCGAATTGGAAGCAATTTGAATTATAGCTTCATCAAAATCTGAAGCTGTTACGGCTGGATATGTTGCCCCTTTGGCGTGATTTTCCAAATAGTTCACAAACTCATTTGCTTTTACAAGCTGATAAAGAAAAGTTGCAGGAATTGTTTTGGCCGTAATAACTGCAAATCCTGTTGAAGCAATTAAGTTTTCTTCTGGTCTCCAAACAAATGAGTATGACTTTCTATTTGGGCGAACACAAGACCAAATTATATCTTGGTGCTTTAAAATCCTTTTTGCTCTCCCAGGTGCATCCTTTAATTCGTATTCTGTTTTGTTGTCAATACTTCCAGTCGATACCGAGGCAATGTCTACATAGAGTAGCTTGTCCAAATTTGAATTTGATTTTAAACTTTCCTCATTTAAAACTGCAACTTCCTTAAGTTTGATTTTTTCCAACTTACCCTCCCTCACAATCCCCTTATACCTCAAAAACGCCTTCTCCTCCATCAACCTAATCCGCTTTAGGTTATTCTCAATTAAATCGTCGTAGGCCGAGAGGATGGCGGCAATGCGGCGCTGGGTGGGGAGTGGGGGGATTTGAAGTGGATATTCCATTATGGAAATCTTATTGCCACGTGGCATCTTCGTTCCATTAGAGCCGGCAACCATGTAGTCAAAAAAAGCATCTTTTGACAATTGATAATAAAGAAACAATGGTTCAACCTTGCTGCTTGCTCTGAAAACTAACACATCATTAGAGCATCCACCAGCTTTGTCGGAAAACCAAATCTTTTTAAAATAAGGCCGGATATTTGAGATCTGTTTTAACCCTAAATAACCAAGCATTTTTTTTACAATTTTATTATTTATTTTTACCAACGGACAAACGACCGATGGTGACTGTTATACCGAAGGTTC
>NZ_JAANIG010000009.1 GCF_011174675.1 Perlabentimonas gracilis
GCCGGTTGGCGGATAAACTGCCGTTCACAGTAACAGTTCTTTACAATATTTGGTAAGGTGGGTGAGTGCCTGCCTGTCAGCAGACAGGGCTGAAACCATTCGCCGGTTGGCGGATAAACTGCCGTTCACAGTAACAGTTCTTTACAATATTTGGTAAGGTGGGTGAGTGCCTGCCTGTCAGCAGACAGGGCTGAAACCATCCGCCGGTTGGCGGATAAACAGCCGTTCGCAGTAACAGTTCTTTATAATATTTGGTAAGGTGGGTGAGTGCCTGCCTGTCAGCAGACAGGGCTGAAACCATCCGCCGGTTGGCGGATAAACAGCCGTTCGCAGTAACAGTTCTTTATAATATTTGGTGGGGTGGGTGAGTGGCTGAAACCAGCAGTTTGCTAAACTGCCGTACGGGTAACCGTACCGGGGGTTCGAATCCCCCCTCCACCGCATAATGATATTTTCGGGGTGTAGTCTCGTCAGGTATGACGAGACACCTGGTTTGGGACCAGGGTAATCCTTTTTGACATAATGATATTTTTGGGGTGTAGTCTCGTCAGGTATGACGAGACACCTGGTTTGGGACCAGGGTAATCCCTTTTGACATAATGATATTTTTGGGGTGTAGTCTCGTCAGGTATGACGAGACACCTGGTTTGGGACCAGGGTAATCCTTTTTGACAAAGTAATTTTTCGGGGTGTAGCGCAGTCCGGTTAGCGCACCTGGTTTGGGACCAGGGGGTCGCAGGTTCGAATCCTGCCACCCCGACTACTTAAGGGAAGCATTTGCTTCCCTTTTTTATTTTCCGATATTTGTGTTTTTACCCTGATTAATCCAAATATCTTAGTTATGCTGCCTAATTGTCCTCTTTGCAAAAGCCCCTCTAACTATTTACATACTCATTTAGTACGCGATTATTTTACTTGTTCACGTTGTAGGTCAGCATTTGCCGACCCAAGCAATCACTTAAGCTATGCCGATGAGGAGAGCCGCTACCTTGAGCACAACAATGATGTGTTCGATGTGGGCTACAGAAAATTTGTGAAGCCAGTTACTGATACAGTTCTCAATAACTTTTTACCCTATCACCACGGATTAGATTTTGGTGCTGGACCAGGGCCTATCATATCCCAAGTGCTAAAGGAGAGTGGATACTCCATTGAGCAGTTCGATCCATTTTTTTGCAATCGGCCCGAAGTGCTAACGAGGCAGTACGATTATATAGCTTGCTGCGAGGTGATTGAGCATTTTCACAATCCCTACAAAGAGTTTGTTCAACTTAAATCGATGCTAAAGCCAGGTGGAATGCTTATTTGCATGACCGATATTTTTTATGATGATATAGATTTTGCCAAGTGGTACTACAAGAACGACCCCACCCATGTGTTCTTTTATCACCCAATATCAATTGAGTTTATTGAGGCAGAGCTTGGCTTTGCCAAATCTAATTTATGCAAAAGGTTGATTTGGTTCAAACGTTAAGCGACCTATAGTTCCTTCCAACCCGTTAGATTTAAAAGATTGGAGAACATAGAGAAATCATTATTCTCCATAAATGGGTATTCAACCTTTGATAGGTACAACCCCTGTGGGTAAGCCGATTTGTTATAACGAGGCGTTGAGCTGTTGTTAAGGTACGATACAAACTCATCAGTTGAAATGAGTTTAGTGCCAACATTTATCAGCTGTTGTACCATCATTCTAATCATTCCCTGCAAAAAGCGGTTCGATTTGAACTGGAAACGAATCATCTTACCACCGTCCATAGTAAACAGTCTGGCCTGCGAAACGTTACAAGTGGTGCTCTTGTGCCGACTTGGGCATCGGCAAAAGTTTACAAAATCACTATGCAGAGGGATAGCGACAAGGGCTTGTTTGATGATATCTAGATCAAAGTCTTGCGGATAGTAGGCACTAAGCTCGCTAAGGTGCGGATCTTTTTGCGTGTGGATAAGGTAATTGTAGGTGCGAGATGTGGCGCTGAACTGTGCGTGCGTGCTGTTATCAACAGGTATTATCTGATGTATGGCGATATCATCGGGTAGCATCTTGTTTAACCGAAACAATATGTCATTATTGGGCTTTGTATCTATATCGAAATGAAAAAAGAACTGGCTTGCATGCACCATTGCATCTGTTCGCCCACAGCCTATACATATCGTTGGCGTGCCTAGGAGCTTGCTCATACATTCCTCCAAAACCTGCTGAACGGTTATTGCCGTGGGTTGGCGTTGCCAGCCGCTATAGCTGTAGCCTTTGTAGGCTATTTGTGCAAAGTATCTCAAGTTAATAGTGGTTGAATTGCTAATAAAGCACGAAAATAAGTGAAAATACCAGTAAACAGCTGTAGATTTGCAGCTATTATTTTTCTAAAGATGATAAGGAAACTACTTGATTCGCCATATTTAGCTTATATCGCATTGGTTTTTGGCATTATTTGTATTGGCTTTTCGGCAATATTTGTGAAGTTGGCCAACGTGCCGGGTTCGGTGTCAACTTTTTACAGGATTTTTATTGCTGGCCTAGCCATAACCCCCATATGGATTTACAAGGGGAGTAAAGTGCCTCCCAAGCGCGATTTGTGGCTAATATTTATTGGAGCTGTGTTCTTTGCATTTGACCTTTTCCTTTGGAATACTGCCATATTGCTTACCTCCGCTGCAACAGCTACCCTTTTGGCCAATAATGCGCCGGTGTGGGTTGGACTTATTTCCCTGGTTGTGTTTCGCGAGCGTTTGGCTGCTAAGTTCTGGTATGGTTTGCTGCTGGCACTATTGGGGCTAAATATCCTTATTGGCCTCAGGGCCTGGCAAACCATGGATTTTAACTATGGCGATATTCTTTCAATTGTTGCAGGGTTTTTCTATGCATTGTACCTTCTATTCACCTTCGATTCGCGCAAAAGGGTCGATACCATTACTTTTATGACCTTCTCCATCTTTTTTATGGTGATTCTTCTGTTTGTGGCCAACCTGCTGATTGGTAATCCTTTTGTTGGATACTCATTGGGCACTTGGTCTGCCCTTGTGGGGTTAGGGCTTGTAGCCCATTTTGGTGGATGGATCTCCATAAATTATGCGCTGGGACATCTAAAGGGTACCAACGTATCGGTTACCCTGCTTTCACAATCGGTAATCACTGCCTTGTTGGCCATTCCACTTCTAGGCGAAGGGCTTAGCCTAAACCAAATTGTAGGCGGATTACTAGTTCTAAGCGGAGTTTACATTGTAAACCGGAGGAATAAGTAGTTACGATCCTAGGTACTGGCTTATCTTTTCGTAAAGTTCTTTAGCATCAATAGGCTTGGTGATAAACGCATTGCAGCCCGCTTCAAAAGCTTTCTCCGAGTCGGACGAAAACGCATGGGCCGATTGGGCAATTATTGGTAGGCTTTGTCTAAACTTACGAATCTTTTTGGTTGCTTCCAGCCCATTCATCTTGGGTAGCTTGATATCCATAAGCACTAGGTCGATGCTTTTGTTTTCCCTACATTGCTTTACAGCCTTTTCACCGTCATCAACGCTAATTATGGAGACACCTGTGTCGGCTAATACCTCCTTAAGGAAGAATTGGGTATGCACGTCGTCCTCAACTACCAGTATGGTTTTGCCTAACCAATTGCTTGCTGTTTTACTACCTGTGGTTTTGCTGCTCGATTTGTAATCAGCAGGGGAGTAGGGCAGTGTTACCCCAAAGCACGACCCCTTACCAACCTCCGATTCAACCCAAATACTTCCTCCCATTAGTTCCACAAAACCCTTCGATATTGGCAAGCCTAGCCCAGTTCCCTTTCGGCTATCAACCGATGAGCCCTCCACCTGATGAAAGCGTTCGAATATTTGTGAAATATTCTCTTTTGCGATTCCTATACCTGTATCCCTTACTGTAAATTCAAGTGTCGATTCATCCTTGAGTGAGTACGACACTTCAATTGTTCCCTCCTTGGTAAATTTTATGGCGTTTACCAGCAGGTTGGTTAGCACCTGTTGTAACTTAATCTCATCGGTTATGACTTTGCTTTGAGGTGGAGCTAGTTTGTGTGTGAATTCTAACCTAACATTCCTAGTGCTTAATGTAGGTGTAAGGGTACTAACTACATTTTCTATCATAGTATTTAGGTCAACCTCCTTGGTGCTTAGGGAAACCTGACCCGACTCTATTTTGGAGATATCAACAATATCGTTAATTATCCCTAGGAGTTGCTGGCTATTGGTGTTTATTATATCAACATATTCCGATCGCTTCCTCTCATCGAGCGTGCTGCGTTCGAGCAACCTCGAGAACCCACAAATGGCATTCATTGGCGTGCGGATTTCATGGCTCATATTGGCAAGGAAAGTCGATTTGAGCTTGTCGCTCTCTTCGGCTTTGGCTTTGGCCGTTGATAGCTCTTCGTTTAGCCTACGGTACTCCTTGTTCTGCTCCTCAATCTCTTGGGCTCGTTGCTTTAGTAGTAGCTCAGCGTTTTTTTGTTCTGTAATATCGGTAATTGTACCAATGTAACCAGTTATAGTCTCCCCATCCCACTCTGGTTTTGCAAGGCCTAGCACCCACACTATTCGACCATCGGGGCGGATGAAACGGTACTCTGCAGTTGATTGAATCCCTTTACTCGTTCGTTCTTTCCAATTATTCCTAACTAACTCCTTATCGCTTGGGTGAACTGCATTAATCCATCCATCGCCTAAGGCTTCACCGTATGGTAGTCCGGAAAGTTCGCACCACTTTGGATTTACATAGGTTGTGTAACCATCGGCCCGCGTTCTGAATATCCCCACAGGAGACATCTCTGCAAGGGTTTTGAATAGCAGCTGGCTTTCATGCAGTGCTTTCTTGGCTTTCTTCTGCTGCGTAATGTCTTCGGCAAAAGCACATATAAATTCCTCGTTGTCAAATACTAGGTAGAACGACTTAATTACCTTGTCGAGTTTTCTGCCACCCTTGGTTATATGCACTGTTTCGAATGCTGGTACTTCATGGCGTTTTAGCTCGTTAAAATGATCTTCGTAGCTATTGCCGTAAACTGGATCAAAAAGTTTTACGCCCCCCTTGGCAATCTCCTCGCTGGAATAGCCTAGGCTACTGTAAACCGAGTGGTTTGCATATTCAACCTGACCATTAGGCTTAATTAGGTATACCTCTTGTCGTGCATTCTCCACCATAAACCGAAACTTTAGTAGTTCCTGTTCAGTATGTTTGTATTCCTGAACTAGCTTCTCTAGCTTTAGGTTTATGGCCTGTATCTCTTTATTCTGCTTGTTTAAATGTTTGGTGCGGATGTTTATTCTATGCCTTAGTGTGATGATAAAGGCAATGCCTGCGATGGTAACTGCGGAAACAATGAAACCAATAAGCAGAAATATTTTCCTGTAATTTCTTTGATGAATTGGGCGAATCCACTCCTTAATACTGCTGTAATAGGCCGATTCCGAGTCATTCTTGAGATCCATCATATGGTTATCGAATGCCATTACCACTTCATCCTTTTGGTTTTTGGGGAAAGCAAAGAATGTGTACGATGGCCTAAGAATTAGTGATGATGGCCAGATGTTGTTTTCTCTTTCCTTTGAGAAGTAAAAGAATCGGGAGGCAACAATTACATCAACGTGGGTTTTGTTAAGCGCGTCAACTGTCGATGCGTAGTCAGCAAAAGAAACCACATCAAAATTAATGTTAAACTTACTTTTAACCTCTTGCCGAATAAATTCTTCCTGAATTGACCCCTCGAGTACAGCAACCCTTTTACCCTCTAGCCCCAGAACCGATTCGAGCGGGGAATTACTTGGAACAAATATCTCAATCCAGTCGTCAATAACAAAAATCTGGTTAAGCCTAAAGCGTCTAGCTCTTTCCTCCGAGAAGGAAACATCGAGTAGCACATCAATCTCAAAATTCTCAAGCTTCTCAATGTTCTCATTCCATGTCCCGTGGATATACTCCACAGTCCACCCCTCGCGCTTGGCAATTTCGTTCATCACATCAACCAAAAACCCCTTTGGCGTACCCTTCTCATCAACAAATACCTTGGGATGATTTTGGTAAATACCCACCTTTAGACTGGTTGCAAAGGCCGTTGGTGAGCCTGTAAACAGTATTATTAGAAGTATAATAAGGTTGACTAATCGTGTGAATACTTTCATTATCATCAATCTATTTCGTGCTAAAATAGTAATTGCCATAGATTATTGGGTGTAAAAGTGACAAAAAATGATTTGTTTCTGGAAAGATTCGTCATTATTTCGTATTTTACGGGTAAAAATAGGTGCTTATGTACAACAAGATTATTATCAATATTAAGCCTATGGGCTTTATGTGGGATACGGTTGATCCGTTCCTTTTTTGCGTTCATCATTACGATTTGTACCCCAAAGGTAACGATGAAATGGGCCCCGATGCTTCCCTTGCTGGTCGTAACATTGGGCAGGACTTTACCCTGAAGGATGGATGGCGAATGTACCATGGCGATAGGGTACCAGGATTTCCTGCTCACCCGCATCGTGGGTTCGAAACCGTTACCGTTGTTCTCGATGGTTTTGTCGATCATTCCGACTCACACGGTGCTTCAGGAAGGTATGGACAGGGTGATGTGCAGTGGATGACCGCAGGTGCTGGGCTTCAGCATTGCGAGATGTTTCCGTTGGTGCATAAAGAGAAGGATAATAGTACAGAACTTTTTCAGATTTGGATTAATTTGCCCCAATCGCGCAAGTTTTGCGATCCGCACTACAAAATGCTATGGGCCGACGATGTTCCAACGGTACAATTTAAGGATGATGCAGGCAGAAGTACTTGGGTAACGCTGGTTGCAGGATCGATTGCTGGCAAGCAGGCTCCTGAGCCAGCACCCGATTCATGGGCAGTTGACCCAGCCAATGAGGTGGCCATTTGGCCTGTAAAGATGGAGCCTGGTGCCAAGTGGGTGATTCCTGCTGCGTCTCCACAGGTTCGTAGGATGTTGTACTTTTATAAAGGATCTACCATTAGGATAGCAGGCCTTGATATTGACCCAATGAATTCCGTTGAAATGCTTGCCGAGCAGGATGTGGTTGTGGAGTGTGGCAATTCGCCTGGGTTTATGCTGATGCTTCAGGGAATGCCAATTAATGAGCCTGTTGTTCAGCACGGCCCATTTGTAATGAATACCCATCAGGAGATTCAGCAAGCCATTCATGATTTTCAAAGAACACAGTTTGGCGGATGGCCGTGGGATCGGTACGACCATATCCACCCACGCAACAGCGGCCGATTTGCCAAGTATGCCGATGGGAAGGAGGAAACTCCTTAGGCATGAATAGTCAACGTTTATATGCGCTGCTAGGAGCTCTTGTGTCCTGGTTTGCTGTACTTTCGCAGTTTATCACCACCTACTTGAGTGTTGAAGCAACACCTTTGCTTGCCTCTCTGGGTTTGCTAAACTACTTCACAATACTTACAAATGTGTTGGTGGCCATATCTTTTACCCTTATGGCTTTAGAGAAACAGAATAGGTTGTTTTCCCATCCAGAGAGCCAGACGGCTATTCTGGTCTATATTCTGGTTGTTGGCATCGTATACAGTGCCCTTCTTCGCAGTACCTGGAACCCACAGGGCTTTCAGAGAGTTGTTGATGAGCTACTGCATACCGTTGTACCCCTATACTACTTGATATATTGGTTTGTATTTACTCCAAAGGCTGACATTAAGTACTTGCAGATAACACGTTGGCTTGTCTACCCGGCTTTATATTTGATCTACTCACTGGTTAGGGGTGCTGCAACGGGGAAGTTTCCATACCCGTTTCTAAATGCTGCTAGCCTAGGGTGGGGTAATGTACTTTTTGTTTGCCTTGTGTTAACTTTGTTCCTTATGGGGCTGGCTTTTCTATTTGTGTTTATTGGGCAACGGTTAAGCACCAAGAGGGACCCAACAGGAAGTTATTTTGAATAAGGCACTGGAAATACAAAAACCCACTGATTATCAGTGGGTTTTTGTAGCGAGAGGCGGGCTTGAACCGCCGACCTTCCCGATTGCAAATCGGGACGCTCTAACCCCATGGGTCGCTGCTGGGTCATTTTCCCCCTGCTATAAGGCGTTCAATGTACTGCCTGCTTTTCATCCGCTTGATCTCGCGCTCACGCCTAAGGGCAGCCTCCTTGCAGTCAGGCTGTTGTGTCCACGCCACACGCCAGGGCCTATAGGGCTTGGTCGAGGGGGTTGCGCCCTCGTTATGGCGCTTAAGCCTAGCTGGCACGTCCTGGCAGCTGCCCACGTAGTAGCGCCCATTGAGCTCGCTTTCCAGAATGTAGGTGAAGTAGTTCATACTCTGAATGGTAACGTGTGCTGTATGTCAAATTGTATGTACAACAAAAAACCACCTACCTCGCTAAGCGCTGTAAGTGGTTGATTGCTAGTGTAGCGAGAGGTGGGCTTGAACCGCCGACCTTCCCGATTGCAAATCGGGACGCTCTAACCCCATGGGTCGCTGCTGGGTCATTTTCCCCCTGCTATAAGGCGTTCAATGTACTGCCTGCTTTTCATCCGCTTGATCTCGCGCTCACGCCTAAGGGCAGCCTCCTTGCAGTCAGGCTGTTGTGTCCACGCCACACGCCAGGGCCTATAGGGCTTGGTCGAGGGGGTTGCGCCCTCGTTATGGCGCTTAAGCCTAGCTGGCACGTCCTGGCAGCTGCCCACGTAGTAGCGCCCATTGAGCTCGCTTTCCAGAATGTAGGTGAAGTAGTTCATTCTCTGAATAGTAACGTGTGCTGTATGTCAAATTGTATGTACAACAAAAAACCACCTACCTCGCTAAGCGCTGTAAGTGGTTGATTGTTAGAGTAGCGAGAGGCGGGCTTGAACCGCCGACCTTCCCGATTGCAAATCGGGACGCTCTAACCCCATGGGTCGCTGCTGGGTCATTTTCCCCCTGCTATAAGGCGTTCAATGTACTGCCTGCTTTTCATCCGCTTGATCTCGCGCTCACGCCTAAGGGCAGCCTCCTTGCAGTCAGGCTGTTGTGTCCACGCCACACGCCAGGGCCTATAGGGCTTGGTCGAGGGGGTTGCGCCCTCGTTATGGCGCTTAAGCCTAGCTGGCACGTCCTGGCAGCTGCCCACGTAGTAGCGCCCATTGAGCTCGCTTTCCAGAATGTAGGTGAAGTAGTTCATACTCTGAATAGTAACGTGTGCTGTATGTCAAATTGTATGTACAACAAAAAACCACCTACCTCGCTAAGCGCTGTAAGTGGTTGATTGCTAGTGTAGCGAGAGGCGGGCTTGAACCGCCGACCTCGTGATTATGAATCACGCGCTCTAACCAGCTGAGCTACCTCGCCATCAAATTTGCGGGGCAAAAGTATGAAATATTTTTTATCTCCCAAACGTTTAAGTGAAAAAATAAACCATTGAATTTTCTGGCATACTTTGTTCTTTCTTGGTTGTTATTAACACACAACCTTTTGAGATGTTAATAAAAAATAGAACTACGATATAAATTTTAGCAAAAAATAGCCTATATTGCAGAAAGGATGAATTGAAATAATTGATTGTTTCCACTTGTTGCTGGGAGCTTTTCGTAATTGCAGAGATATGGAAAATGTAGATGTGAATAACAAAATTGAGCTTGAGTTTACCCTTAACACCTCGCAAAATATTCTTTTCAATAGGTTAAGCACACCCTCTGGTTTATCGGAGTGGTTTGCCGACGATGTTAATCTTAATGGAGATATTTTCACCTTTATTTGGGACAACTCCGAGAGCCAAGCGCAGATGGTGCATAAAAAGGAGAATAAGAGCATTAGGTTCCGTTGGATTGATGATGGCACGCCAATAGACGAGGAGGCCTACTTCGAATTCCGAATTTCCCCCGATGAGATTACCGGAGGTGTTGCTTTATACGTAACAGAACAGCTGGTTGATAACGATTTGGAAGATGCCATCTCGCTTTGGAACTGCCAAATTGCTGAACTCAAACGTATTCTTGGTATATAGCCCAGCTGCACTGTCTATAGCTATACACGCGCAGTGTATCGATTTGCCGATGCATTGCGTTTGTTTTTTATTATTTAGCTTATCAAATCTTGGTTTACACTCAATTTTCCTATTTTTGCCAACAGTTTAATCGTTGTTAAAGTGAAAAAGCTGCATTGGTTCATTCTCCGATCCTACCTAGGGCCTATGGTCATGACTTTCTTTATCGTCATGTTCATACTGCTAATGCAGTTTTTATGGAAATATATCGACGATCTGGTGGGGAAAGGGCTCGACGTTCACGTGATTGCAGAGCTGCTTCTGTATGCCTCCGCTAGCCTTGTGCCAATGGCTCTTCCATTATCTACCCTGCTGGCTTCCCTTATGACGCTCGGAAACCTAGGCGAGAACAACGAGCTGCTTGCCATGAAGTCGGCAGGTATCTCTTTACCCCGTATTATGCGTCCGCTAATTGTTGTTACTGTGGTTATCTCCATGGGGGCCTTTTTCTTCTCCAACAATGTTTTGCCCTATACAAACCTAAAGATGAGTACGCTCATTTGGGATGTCCGTCAACAGCGTCCAGAGCTACAAATTAGGGTAGGCGTTTTTAATGATGATATTGAGGGGTATAGTATAAAAATTGCTGATAGGGATCCCAAGACTAGCCTCATGCGGAATGTGTTGATATACGATCACCGATCGAAAGAGGGCAACCTAATGGTTACCGTTGCCGACTCGGGATATATGCATATTACCAACGATGAGAAGTATATGGTGATAACCCTCTACAATGGTTATACATACGAAGAATTGCTCGAGAGTCGTGCCGTTAGGCGAACCGATAACAGGAAATTTCCCGCACGTAGGAATTCGTTCGATGAGCAGGTGGTTCTGCTCGAACTTCAAGGATTTGGTTTGGAACGGAGTGGAGACGACCTGTTTAAAAGTAGCTTTCATGCGCTTAATCTAACCCAACTATCAGCAGCTCGCGACTCGCTGAGTGCCGAGATTGAGAAGCGTAAGGAAACAGCGATTAATAATCTATTAAAACACTCCCTATTTCAGAATCCATTTCATCTGTCGCGTGATAGCTCTGCAATTGTAACCTATACCTTCGATAAGGACTCACTTTTTAACCGATTGCCCCCCAATGTGCAGGAGACTACATTGGCCAGAGCCATTTCATCGGCTCGTGCAGCTAAGAGTTCTGTTAGTACAGCTGCAACCGATTTAAATAATCGGAGTAAGCATATGGTAAGGCATACCATTGAGTGGCATCGAAAATTTGCACTGTCCTTTGCCTGCTTTGTATTCTTTTTTATTGGTGCACCACTTGGTGCAATTATCCGAAAGGGTGGCTTGGGTATGCCCGTGGTGGTGTCGGTGCTGTTCTTTGTGGTGTACTACGTAATATCGTTATCGGGCGAAAAATTTGCTCGTGAGCTTATTTGGGATCCTCACCTAGGGATGTGGGTTTCATCGTTCATCCTTTTACCGCTGGGCGTTTTCCTTTCGTACAAAGCAACCACCGACTCAGTAATTATGAATGCCGATTTTTATATCAATGCATTCAAAAAGTTTATTTCCTTCAATAGGAAAGCTAGGCAGTTTTTCAAGCAGTCATAGATGAGAATACTTATTTTAGCCAATAAGATTCCCTTTCCGCCCCGAGATGGCGGCGCTCTCGCAACCCATAACATGATGGTAGGCCTAGCCAAGGCTGGGGCACAAATTACCCTGCTGGCTATGCGTACACCAAAGCATCCGGGCATATCAGGGGGGGGGATGGAAGGAGCGCAAGAACCCATAGAGATAAAGGTTGTTGATGTTAATACAAGAGTATCACCAGTTAAGGCTTTGGTTAACCTTCTGTTTTCCCGTAAACCATACAATGCGCAGCGGTTTGTGTCGAAGAAGTTTGCTAGCACTATTGCGCAAACCCTCACCCAGAACCAATTTGATTTGGTGCAGCTCGAAGGGCTTTACCTAGCACCCTATATCAATCTGATTCGCAAGCATTTTGGCGGCCCAATAGCATTGCGAGCCCATAACGTGGAGTGGGAGATATGGCATAGGGCTTCGCAAAATCAATCGAATCCGATTAAGCGTTGGTATTTTTCCAACTTGGCTAAACGCATAAGGAAAATGGAGCAGCATGCATTAAAGCATATCGACTGGTTGATTCCCATAACAGCTCGTGATGCTCAAATGCTTCAGCAAATGGGTTTTCAGGGAAAGGTGTTTGTTAGCCAGGTGGGCTACGATTTAAGCCTTGCTGCCGATAATGGTGAAAACTCCAATTTTGAGCATCCCTCAATTTTTCACATTGGTGGATTGGATTGGCTACCCAACCAGGAGGGTATCATATGGTTTCTGAAGCATTGTTGGCCACTTATTCAAGCAAAGTTCCCCAACACCCGATTTTACATTGCAGGCCGAAATGCTCCCCAATTGCTCGTAAAACAAATACTTGAGCACCCCAACGTGATTTATAGTGGCGAGGTTCCCAGCGCAATAGAGTTTATAAGGTCGAAAGGAATTATGGTGGTGCCAATACTAACAGGTAGCGGAATGCGCGTTAAAATTGTTGAGGGCATGGCGCTTGGTAAGGCCATCATAAGCACCACCATTGGGGCGGAGGGTATTGATGCCCACAACGGAAAGCAGATACTAATTGCCGACTCGCCAGACGATTTTGTAGTTGCCCTTGAGAAGCTATTGCACAGCAAGCAAAGCATAGTTGACATGGGAGCGCGAGCAAAGGCCTATGCTCAATCGCATTTTGATAATAATAACCTTACGAACCAGCTTCTAAATTTTTTCATCAAGAATATTCAATAATAGGTTGTTAAGCATCTGCGCTAAACATTCGTTAGGGCTAACGCTGAAATGGTAATTCTTTTTAGTAATTTTGCGGAAAATAAATAAGGCGAGGTGTCAATTCTTTTCTTTATTTCCGTATTACTCCTGTTTCACTCGTACATCTTGTACCCTATCCTTTTGTGGCTGTTTGCAAGTAACAAAAGGCTCAACTATCAGCACTATACCCTTGATGATGATCTGCCCAGGGTGACAGTCGTTATGGCAGCACACAACGAGGAATCAGTAATTGAGTCGAAGATTATGAGTGTGCTCGCCACCGATTACCCCCTCGATAGGATTGAACTTATTGTTGGGTCCGATTGCTCCACCGATAGTACCCTCGCAATACTTAAAAACTTAGCCAGTAAGTTCCCTCAGGTAACCATTGTTGAGTTTGAAGAGAGACAAGGGAAAATTGCAATTATTAATCATCTTGTATCCATAGCTAATGCTCCTGTTATTATATCAACCGATGCCAACGTGATGTTTAACCCCACCACAATTTACGAGCTAGCAAAGTATTTTAAAGACCCAGAGATTGGCCTTGTGGACTCGCGGATGGTGAATAAAGGGTTGAGCAAAACGGGTATTTCCGTTCAGGAGAGTACCTATATTACCCATGAGGTGATGATAAAGCATCGCGAGGGATTATTGTGGGGAACTATGATTGGCCCCTTTGGTGGGTGCTATGCTATTCGTAAAGAGGTATTCTGCTCGCCCCCAAACAACTTTTTGGTAGATGATTTTTACATCAACATGAAGGTTATTGAACAGGGCAAAAAGTGCATAAACAACCTGAGCGCCTTGGCTACCGAGGATGTCTCCAACGAGTTGAAGGAGGAGTTTCGGCGGAAAGTTCGGATAGGAACGGGGAATTTCCAAAATCTTAAGCAGTTTGCAGGGATGCTTTGGCCTCTCTCAAGGCCAGTTGCATTTTCATTTTTTTCGCACAAGGTTATTCGGTGGTTTGGTCCCATACTACTGCTACTTATTTTGGTTAGCACCATCACGCTATCATTTAGGAGTGTTTATTTCCATGGAGTGCTTGTTGTAATTATTGCAGCGCTAGCCATTCCTCTTGTCGATTTTATTTTGAAATCCATTAGGATACACATATCACCACTACGTTTTGTAACCCATTTTTTTAGTATGAACTTGGCTCTACTGGTAGGGCTTATTAAATATTTTAAAGGAGTAAAAAGCAATGTTTGGCAACCAACCCAGCGAAATCAGTAAGTTAAATACCATTGATGAGGCAATTGCCGATATCAAAGCAGGTAAAATCATTATTGTTGTAGATGATGAAGATAGGGAGAATGAAGGCGATTTTGTAGCCGCAGCAGAGCTCATAACGCCCGAGATTGTTAACTTTATGGCTAAGCATGGCCGTGGCCTTATATGTGCCCCCCTTTCGGAGGAGCGATGCAAGGAGCTCGATCTCGATTTGATGGTAGGCACCAATACAGCACTACACCAAACCCCATTCACCGTTTCGGTCGATCTTATTGGGCAGGGATGTACCACTGGGATATCTGCATCCGATAGGGCGAAAACTCTAAAAGCATTGGTTGACCCTAATACCAAGCCTGAGGATCTAGCCCGGCCGGGTCACATTTTCCCACTGAAAGCTCGCGAAAAAGGGGTGCTGCGTCGTGCTGGACACACCGAGGCTGTGGTAGATTTATCCCGTTTGGCTGGGTTAAGCGCAGGTGGGGTGCTGGTTGAAATAATGAACGATGATGGCACTATGGCCCGCTTGCCTCAGCTTTTAGAGATTGCCCAAAAGTTTGATCTTAAAATCATATCAATTCAAGATCTGATTGCTTATCGCCTAAAGCTCGAAAGTTTAGTGGAAGTTGGCAAGCGGGTACAACTACCCACTGCCCATGGCAAGTTTGAGGCTGTTGCCTTTAGGCAAAAGTATCAGAATATTGAGCATATAGCCTTGGTTAAGGGAACCTGGGAACCCGACGAACCCATATTGGTAAGAATGCACTCTTCATGCGTAACAGGCGATATTTTCCACTCCAACCGATGCGATTGTGGAACCCAGCTGCATATGGCCATGGAGATGATAGAGAAGGCTGGCAAGGGAGTTCTAGTATACTTAAACCAAGAGGGTAGAGGTATAGGCCTTTTCAACAAGATTCATGCCTACAAGCTACAGGAAGAGGGACTCGATACCGTTGAAGCGAATGTTGAGCTGGGGTACCTACCCGATGAGCGCGATTATGGAGTGGGGGCAAGTATCCTACGCGAGTTAGGCGTTGGTAAGATGCGCCTCATGACCAACAACCCAATTAAGCGCAAGGGTTTGGAAGGTTACGGACTCGAGGTGGTAGAAAATGTGCCCATTGAGGTTCCTCCCATCGATGATAACGAGTTTTATATGCGCACAAAGCGCGATAAAATGGGGCATCATCTGATTTTGCTTCCCCCTTTTAAACCAAGTACCGATACAAAGTAGTATTGTGATGACACACGATGCCCAAAAGTTGAGAATACTATATATGGGAACCCCAGAATTTGCCGTGGAGCCCCTTAGGTTGCTAAATCAAGAGGGTTACACCATCGTGGGGGTGGTAACTGTTCCCGATAAACCAGCGGGTAGAGGGCAAAAGCTTCAGCAGTCGGCTGTAAAGCAGTATGCCCAAAGCTGTGGCTTACCCATATTTCAACCCGAGAGGCTTAAGGATCCTCAGTTTATTGATGAAGTGAAATCACTAAACCCCGATTTGGCCATTGTTGTGGCCTTTAGGATGCTGCCCGAGGTTTTATTGAGAATTCCTCGGTTTGGTACTTTCAACCTACACGCATCGTTACTGCCCAACTATCGTGGTGCTGCTCCCATAAACTGGGCGCTAATTAATGGCGATAAATCAACCGGTGTTACTACCTTTTTTATCGACAAGGAGATAGATACCGGAAATATTCTGTTACAGCGCGAAATAGCTATTGGTAGTAATGACACAGCAGGCGAACTCCACGATAATCTTATGGTAGTTGGTGCACATTTGGTGACGGAAACGGTTAGGGCAATTGCATCCGCAGAGGTAAAACCAACCCCACAGCAAAACCTTTTAGCCTCAATTGAGACAGTTAGCTCTGCCCCAAAACTTTTTAAGAATACTACCCGGATTGATTGGTCAAGATCGGCAGAAAAGGTGCATAACTTTATTCGAGGGCTAAGCCCATACCCCGCTGCATGGTGTGAACTTATAGGTACAAATAGCGATGCGGTGGGTGTAAAGATTTTCCGTAGCGAGATAAGCGAAAACGATAAACCCTCCGAGTCAGGTAAAATTTTCACCGATGGCAAAACATACCTGGAGGTTGGTTGTGGAGCAGGAAGGATCAGGTTGCTTGAACTGCAGCTTGCAGGTAAACGCAAATTATCCGTAACCGATTTCCTTAAAGGATATCGGGATGTTGAGCAATCGGTTTTTAAGTAGTTTCCCTTGTATTAAAGCTTTGGTTTACGGCCCCTAAGGAAAACTTTTTCACCAGCTTCAGGTACATAGTCTTCGTCCACTCTATTTCTGTAGTATAGCGATTTTAGCCTAATCCCATACATCTGGGAGATATCGTAAAGAGTTTCTCCCTCTTCAACAACATGCAGCGGATGGTTTGGCTCCGCTCTCCGTCGTTTGGGTTGGATATACAGTTCTTGTCCTACAGTAAGCTTCTCATCTCTATCTATATCGTTGTACTTAGCCAGCTGCCAAGGCATTAAATCCATCTCCTTGGTAATGCTCTGGTACGAATCGTCCTCCTTAGCTTTAATGAACTTTATCCTATTACGTACGTAAATTTTCCGTTGGTTGTATATATCGATATTATAGCTGCCTGGGTCAAGCAGTTCGCCCATACCTAGGGTGGGCGATTCAATTTTTATATCAACACCCCTGTCTAGTAGATATAGTTTTTCCTCTTCAATTATACGTATCAGCTTGGATGGGTAGTTTGGGTCTGTGGCGTAGCCGGCTTTTCTTAACCCGTGTGCCCAACCTTTATAGTCGGTTGGATCAAGATCGAAAAGAAATGCATATCGACGAGCACCTCTTAAAAACTCGGAGTGATCTTGGTACGATTTCTCTGGGCTTCTGTACTTGCGAAAGCATTCGCCTTTGGCGTCATCATCATGGTAAATACGAGGCCCAGTCCATGTGCTATGGCACTTAATGCCAAAGTGGTTATTGGCTTTTACTGCCAAAGTGCTGTTTCCAGCACCACTCTCCAGTATCCCTTGAGAAAGAATAATACTTGCAGGTACTCCATACTTTTCCATTTGGCCAATGGCCATTTTCTGGTACTGCTGAATATATTCTTGCCTTGTTGTTTGGGTATGTGCAGTAATTATGGCAATACAAAGGATATATGTTGTAAAAAGAATTTTTTTCACCAGCATACAATCAAAATATTTTGGTCAAATATAGTATCTCAAGTTCAGTTTACCTTACATTTTACATTTTTTAATTCTAAGATTAATTACCTAAAAGAGGGTTATATTGTGCTCAATAGCCAGCGTTATAGCGCTTAAAAGAGGTAACTTTAGGTTGCGTATGTAAAAAGTATTCGTTTCGATGGGTAATATGGGTTATTGCTTATGTAACCTATTGTATGGATTATACGATTACACATAAGTATCAGCTTTTTTGTATCTTTGGGGGACTCAAAAAATTGGGTCATAGCAAATTTAAATGCATTACAATGGCTAAAAGTAAAGAGTTATCATTTCAGTATAAAGAGTTCGAACGAATTGAGGATCTACCATTGGAACTCAAGGATCTTGCTAAAAAGGCCAAGGAAGCCCTGACAACCAGCTACTCACCATACTCTGAGTTTGCTGTGGGAGCAGCTGTATTACTCGATAATAGCGAGATTGTTTTGGGTAGCAACCAGGAGAATGGTGCGTATCCATCGGGGTTATGTGCCGAGCGTGTTGCACTTTTTTACGCTGGATCACAGTTTCCGGGAGTAGCAGTTAAGGCAATGGCTGTAGCTGCAAGCTTTAAGGGCACGCCAATTGCTGAACCTGTATCGCCCTGTGGTGCTTGCCGACAGGTAATGATAGAAACCCAGAACTTAGGAGGAAGGCCTTACACCATAGTAATGGTTGGCGAGAAAAGAATAATTGTGCTTGAAGATGCTAAGTTTCTGCTTCCTTTTACTTTTTCAAGTGTAAAAGAGGCCACTAAGTAGTTCTGTAACACAAAAAAAAACTGGCTTTTTGCTGAGTAACTTAATATCCCGGTAATGTGGGGTAAGGATACAATCGGTTTACTTTTTATTTGTTGCCTTATTGAAGCATGATCGGCAAAGAGGCTCATAGATATCGGTCTCGCCAAGCACTACAAGTTTATCAGTATCGGATAATCGGTGCGAATTTTGGGCAAGTGCCCCACACTTAACACAAATGGCGTGTACCTTGGTAACATACTCGGCGCAGGCCATTATTTGTGGAATGGGACCAAAGGGTTTACCCTTAAAATCCATATCAAGCCCGGCCACAATTACCCTTATCCCTTGGTCGGCCAACTTGTTGCATACATCCACAAGATTATTATCGAAGAACTGAGCCTCATCAATCCCAATAACATCAACATCCGATGCAAGCAGCAGGATATTGCCCGATGAGGTAACAGGCGTTGAGTGTATGGAGTTGGAGTCGTGCGATACAACCTCCTCCTCGGAGTAGCGCGTATCAATTTGAGGTTTAAAAATCTCAACCCGTTGCTTGGCAAACTTTGCACGTTTAAGTCTTCGGATTAGCTCCTCGGTTTTGCCCGAGAACATTGAGCCGCAAACAACTTCAATCCAACCCTTGCGGTTTGCACCGCCTAAGGAATTTTCAATAAAAAGCATAGTAATAAATCGAAATAATCTCGTTAGTTTTACAAAAGTAAGCAAATTCTTAATTTTGCAGACAGAATAATTTGAACTATGGGTAATAAGAATAATTTTAAATTAGTACTCGAGCGAATCATCGATGCTCAAGAGCTTCTAAAAGTAGGTATTGAGCGAGGATCACTATCGTCAATTGAACGCGATATATTGTTGGAAAAGCTTAGGGCTAGCTATGAGGTTATCCTTTTTGATAAGGATACAACAGCCAATCCCACACCTATACCGGAGCAAAACGGGCCTGTGGATGATAAGCCAAAAGTGCCCTCAGCGTCAAAAGCTGACGATAATATTTACAATGAGAAAGAGCCCAGCGATAAGGATGCAGTGCAGGAAGTGAAGAGCACCACTCCCGGAAATAAGCTCGAGAATGTTTTAGAAACAGAGGTGAAGTCACAAACCTCGCATCAAGAGGATTTTACTTTAGATGATGAACCCGAACCTAAACCTGATGCTGAGTTAAAGCAACAGGATTATGAAATAGGTAAGGAAGAGCCAGCACCGAGTATTTTGGATGTTGAGGTTGAGCCAGAGGGTAAGCAAATGGATAATAGCAATGGGAATGGGAATATTGAGAATGTATCAACCACACTGGCCGAAAAATTTCAAGGGAAAAAGAAGTTCCGTAACGAGATGCTCGGGGGAGGGAAAAAGGATATGGCTTCGCATTTAAAGAACAAGCCCATTGCCGACCTTACCAAGGCCATAGGAATAAACGACAAGTTCCTTTTTACCAAAGAACTTTTCAATGGCAATGCCGAGCTATACTCCAAGTCAATAAGGCAGCTCAATAGCTATACCGATATTAACGATGCCCTTATTTATATTCAGGAGAATTTTTCATGGGATGAGAATAACGAGGCTGCCAATCAGCTCATCGATTTAGTCCGTAGAAAGCTACTGCATGACTAGCAAGCTATACATAGTGCCTACGCCCATTGGGAACCTCGACGATATGACCCTTCGGGCCATTAAAGTGCTTCAGCAATCGGACATAATTCTTAGCGAGGATACTCGTACAAGCGGAGTCCTCCTTAAGCATTTTGATATAAAAGCACCACTCTGGTCGCATCATAAGTTCAATGAGCACCGCACGGTGGAGCAAATTGCCGAGCGTATTGCATCGGGGCAAACCATTTCGCTTATCTCCGATGCTGGTACCCCTGGAATATCAGATCCTGGTTTCCTGCTTATTCGAACCTGCATAGAGAAAGGCGTTGAGGTTGAATGCCTACCCGGTGCCACAGCTTTTGTTCCTGCACTAGTTTGTAGCGGTATACCCTGCGACAGGTTTGTGTTTGAAGGGTTCCTGCCCCAAAAGAAAGGACGAAATAAGCGTATTGAGGCATTACGAGATGAACCACGCACTCTGGTGTTTTACGAATCGCCTTTCCGCTTGGTAAAACTTTTACAGCAACTATTAACCATCCTAAACGAGGATCGTATTGCCAGCGTATCGCGCGAAATTAGTAAGCTGCACGAAGAAACAGTAAGAGGAACGCTAAGTGAACTTATTGCCCATTTCGAAGCAAAGGGCGTAAAGGGCGAACTTGTTGTTGTGGTGCAGGGAGCTCAATCCGAAAAGGTTTCTAATGATGACTAATATTCAATAGCTATGGAGGTACTAGGTATCGATGTTGGAGGCTCAGCTATTAAAGGTGCAATTGTAAATACCCTCACCGGCGAACTAACTGCCGAAAGGTTCAGAATACCCACTTCGCAGCCCGCTACTATTGATGAAACCGTTGAAACGGTGTGTAAGTTGGTATCGCACTTTAGCTGGAAAGGAAAGGTTGGTTTTGGATTCCCTGCGGTTGTGCAGAATGGCATTGTGAAAACTGCTGCTAATATCGATAAGGGTTTCATAGGTGTTGATATCAACAAGCTGTTTAGTAAGGCTACCGGTTGTGAGGTTAACGTGCTCAACGATGCAGATGTTGCCGGATACGCCGAGCTCAAATTTGGTGCAGTGAAAGATTTTAAGGGTCTAGCGATATTTCTTACCATTGGCACCGGCATAGGCTCTGCACTTTTTAGCAATGGCCAGCTTATACCCAATTCCGAGCTAGGTCACATCTACCTTAAGAATGGAAAAAAAGGGGAACACTTTACCTCCGACTCAGCCCGCAAGCGCGAAGAGTTGGATTGGGTAACCTGGGGTAAGCGTTTTAATAAGTATTTAATTTACTTGGAGCAGCTATTCTACCCCGAACTCTTTATAATTGGTGGTGGTACCAGCAAAAAGCTCGATAAGTTCGAGATGCACCTTGAAACAAACTGTCGCGTTGAGGCTGCAACGCTACTTAATAATGCGGGAATAGTAGGTGCCGCATTGCTTGCCTAGCTTTATCCAAAATTCTTACAAGTTTGATTACCGCATTTTGCGTACTATCTTTGTGCAAAAGCAAATCGTATGATAGCCTTTCCAAACGCCAAGATTAACCTAGGCCTTTATATTACCGAGAAGAGACTCGATGGTTTTCATAATATCGAAACCATATTTTATCCCATTTACACTCTGTGTGATATTTTAGAGATAATTCCTGCTGAGCATAACCATGAACCCATCGCTTTTAGCCAATCGGGTTTGTTGGTTGGTGGTAATCCTCAGGATAATCTATGTGTAAAGGCATACCATTTATTGGCCAAACACACAACATTGCCCAAGGTTGCTATGCATCTTCATAAGCAAATTCCAATGGGCGCAGGATTGGGTGGAGGTTCAGCCGATGGGGCTTTTGCCCTTAAGATGTGTAACGATTTGGCAGAAAATCCATTGTCATTACCGGAGTTAGAAAGTCTTGCCCTTGAGCTGGGAAGCGATTGCCCGTTCTTTCTGAAGAATATCCCATGCCTAGGGAAGGGGAGAGGCGAAATTCTTGAGCCCATCGATATTAAGCTAAATGGATACCTTATGCTAGTTAACCCGGGAGTACATGTAAACACGGGTAGGGCATACGCAAAGTGTACGCCTCGTTCTACTCCATTCGATTTGAATAATCTGGAGAGCCATTACCCAGTTACGTGGAAAGAACTTATTGCCAATGATTTTGAAAACATTGTGTTTCCTCAGTATCCGGTTATTGCTGATATCAAAGATAAACTTTACCAGCTGGGCGCCGTATACGCAGGTATGTCGGGGAGTGGTTCAACTGTTTTTGGACTATTTATTGATGAGCCAAGCATACCCCAAGAGTTCACCGGATATTACAATTCAATTCATGAAATGTAAGGAGATACAAATGGAGATTAGGAGAAAGTTTTGCCTTTTAATAGTTCTTTCCATATCAGTAGCTACTGGCCTTTTTGCTCAGTTCGACCCTATCCCAAGCCCCGATTGGATTGAAGAGCACAAGGATTCGTTGCGAAATGCACTGCTTACTAATAAGGATGTTGAGCCCAACTACGAGCACGCCATTCTCGCTGCACTAATGTATTACCCCAACCTCGAAGAGATTCACATCAACTTTAAAACTCGCAATATCACCACCACTATGGCTGCTATGCCTACCGTGGGTAGTATATTCCGAAAGCGTGAGAACCGACGCTATTCAATCCTTATAAACGAAACCAAAAATCGACGCAAAGCCCCGCTGCTTAAAAACGCTCCGTTTGAAGCACGAGTAGGCGTAATAGGCCATGAACTTGCACATATTGTCGATTACAATAGGAAAAGCTTTATTCGAATTATTGGGAATGGCATAGGCTATGTATTTAGCAATAGTTTTAAGCGCAACTTAGAGCATAAAATCGATAGAATAACCATAAACAAAGGGTTGGGCGAGGGGCTTTATGCCTTTAGGCTTTTTGTGGAGGATGAGGCCAATACCACCGAACGGTATCGCAAGTTTAAGGACAACATCTACATGAGCTCAACCGATATAGCCCAACTTATTGAGACTGTAGCCAATCTAGCCCACGAAGATTGAATTTGTTTTTGTGAGTTCTGAAAACCACAGTAAAACAGTATTTTAAAAATATCCAAAAAGAGATTTTAGTATTGTAGAATCTCTTTTTTTATTTATTTTTATTATCCTTTAGATTTCATTGAGAAGTATAATTTCATCTAACTATCATTAACAAACCATAACAGGTATGAACTTTTTCGTTAGTAACTTCATAAGCATTGTTGCTGCCGGAACGGCTGCAGCCATTATACTGAACAGTTTTTTTAAAAACTCTGTTTTCGTTAAGGTTGGTATTGTATGGCTAATCAATCTGCTTTTCTTAATGTTTACCATTGGGGTTAAGTACAAGTTTTTCGATGGGAACACGCCTGTAAACATCCTTATCACCATTGTTAATATTGCTTTTAGTGTAATGTGCTTCTACTATGGTTCCATTAAGGTGGTACGGCCATTGGCTAAGGCAGTTGAGCAGTTGAATGAGCTAGCCAATGGAAATTTAAGGGTTGATGTCGATACCCAGTGCGTTAACCCCAAGGTCGATTTAGGGCAGCTGGTTTGTGCTACTCAAAAGATAAAAGAGAATTTGGCAACGGTTGTTGGTGAGATAGAAGGCAATGTGGAGAAGCTTGCTAGTTCAAGTCAGCAGCTAAGCTCTGTGTCGCAGAAACTATCGGAGGATGCTCTTTCTGAGGCCTCTTCAGTTGAGGAGGTATCCTCATCAATGGAAGAGATGGCTGCAAATATTCAGCAGAACACAGAGAATGCTCAACGAACTGATAAGATATCGAGTAAGGTTTCGCAGGGTGTTAAGGAGGTGGGCTCGGCATCCCGAGAGAGCTTGGTCTCCATTCGGAATATTGCCGAGAAGATTAACATCATCAACGATATTGCTTTCCAAACCAATATTCTGGCGCTTAATGCCGCCGTTGAGGCGGCAAGGGCAGGTGAGCACGGCAAAGGGTTTGCCGTTGTGGCCGCCGAGGTTCGCAAGCTAGCCGAGCGGAGTAAGATTGCAGCCGACGAGATAGTGTCTCTGGCATCAAAAAGTGTTGACGTTACCGAGGGCTCTGCAAAGCTGTTAGATACCCTTATACCTGATATTGAGGAGACCGCTCGGCTTGTTCAGGAGATAACCTCCGCTAGTATGGAGCAATCGTCGGGGGCAGACCAAGTGAATAGCGCCATTCAGCAGCTTAACCAGTTTGTTCAGCAGAATGCGGAAACGAGTCAGCAAATGGCTGCAAGTTCCGAGGAACTTAAATCCTTTGCCGATAGGCTAAAGGAAACCATCCGATACTTCAACCTATACAATTAGATTGGTAACTGTGCTTAGGGACTAACTCTGATTATTGCCTTGTCTTCATCAGCTTAGCACAAATCTCATATTCCTCACGTTGGGTGTGGTAATCAAGTAGTTGGTCAAAAAAGTCTTGGTCACCAAACTTGGGATGGGCCTTGTTAAAAGCTAATTTACCTGTTGTGGTAATCTCAAAAAGCGATTGCTTCACCTTCTCAGCAAATTCGTTACTGGTAACGGGATGATCAAAGACCTTGGAACTTTGTTCTTTCTCATTCCCAACTGATGGTTCTGTGGGTTTGGGCGTTTGAAGTTTAGCGATTTCTCTACTCCTGTTCTTCGTATCGTGCTCACTCTTAATACTCTTGGTGGCCAGCCCACTCTCAAAACTTTTTATCGAATCGAGTAGCTGGGTATACTCTGGTATATCCTTATAGGTCCTCATAAAGGCCACAATCATATTCTGAATCTTAAGGTTTTCTGCATTCTCGCTTAATATCCTTTTGCTAACCGATTGTCTATTGGTGAGATTGTATGAGCGTTGATTCGAAAGAGGTTCATTAAGAATTTTTCTTATCTCTTTCTCGTTTGCTCTTATGGTGGCTAAATTATCGGTTACTCGTTGCCTAAGCGACTCTAAAAGTTGATTCATTAGTGCTATCATATGGGTAATTGATTTAAGTTTCTACTCTTCAAACTTTGACAATACAAACATATATCAACTTTAAAAAGTTCAAAAGAGTGAAAACACTGAACTTGTTAAGTATCGCTTGGGTAGGTAAAAAGGCGTAGATGATTTTGGACTAATCTATTTTTCGAGGAACTGATCAGAAACCCTTATTTAGAATTATCCTTTTTTAAACAAGTGACTAAGCGTATAATTAGTTGATAAAAAGGGAAATGCTATTTTCAACGTAGAGTTTTTTGGGCATAAAAATTTATGGAATTATTGCTTTTACCCATTTTTCTTATATTTGTACGCCAATAAAATTTGGCAATTAGTACGATTTACGGGATAAGTTCAGCAATGAGTAAAGATTGATAACTTATTCCGTTTGTTCGTTTAAATTAATCTAGAAATTAACTACCAACTAAAAAGGATTATCAATGAAAGTTTTAGTTTGTATCAGTAATGTGCCCGACACAACCACTAAGGTTAAATTTACTGACAATAACACCAAATTCGACGCAAATGGTGTTCAATGGGTTATAAACCCATGGGATGAGCTGGCGCTAACACGTGCGCTGGAACTGAAAGATAACTCAGCATCTGGAGTACAGAGTGTTACTGTTGCTCACGTTGGTCCTGCAACTGCCGAGCCAACAATTCGTAAGGCATTGGCCATTGGTGCCGATAGCGCAATTAGGGTTAATCTTGAGCCAACCGATGCCTATCAGGTGGCAGCGCAGATTGCCGAGGTGGTAAAGACCGAAGGCTTTGACGTTGTGCTTTGCGGTATAGAATCAAGCGATTTTAACGGCTCTACCGTAGGAAGTATGATTGCCGAATTTCTTGATTATCCTTCAGTTTCTGCCGTATCTGGATTAAACTTCGAGAATGGCCAATCGGTAATAACCCGCGAGATTGATGGTGGCAAGGAAACAGTTTCGGTTCCATCGCCATTTGTTGCTGTGGTGCAAAAAGGTATCGCAAAGGAGCCTCGTATTGCTGCTATGCGTGGTATTATGCAAGCCCGAACCAAGCCTATTAAGGTTGTTGAGCCTTCAGCTATTGATGCCTTAACAGAAGTTGTGAGTTTTGAACCACCACAACCACGCGCAAAATGTGTGTTTATTGATGCCGAAAACCCTGCCGAGCTTGTTGCAAAGCTACAGAACGAGGCTAAAGTAATCTAAACCTTATTGTTAATCCGAATAAATCACAAGATATGTCAGTATTAGTTTTCACTGAAAATTGGGACGGAAAATTCAAAAAGCTCTCTTTCGAGCTTGTTTCCTACGCCAGTAAAGTTGCCGAAATGCTTGGCACCACTGCAACAGCCCTTTCAATTGGTAATGTTGCCGACGATGAGCTAACCAAGCTTGGTAATTACGGTGCAAAAAAAATTATTAACCTAAATAACGACGCCTTAAAAACACTCGATAGCCAGGCGTACACCGCTGCTATTGCTGAGATGGCTCAGAAAGAGGATGCTAAGGTTATTGTTGTGGCCAACAACAATATGGGTAAATCAATTGCACCTCGCTTGTCGGTAAGGCTAAAAGCTGCTATTGGATCGGGTGTTAGCAAGCTACCCGTTAGCACCGAGCCATTTGTTGTTTACAAAAGAGCATACTCGGGTAATTCTTTTGCCAATGTTGCCCTAAAAACTGAGGTTAAAATCCTTACCCTCATGCAGAACTCTTTCGATATTGTTGAAACTTCAAATGAGGCAACCATTGAGGCTGGCTCTGTAAGTATCGATGGTGCAATGGTTAAAACTCAGGTTAAAGATGTGCAGAAGCAAACAGGTAAGCTGCTGCTAACCGATGCCGAGATTGTAGTGTCAGGAGGGCGTGGAATGAAATCGCCCGATAATTGGGCTCCCCTTCAGGAGCTGGCTGACCTGCTTGGAGCAGCTACAGCTTGCTCGCGCCCTGTTTCCGATGAGGGATGGCGCCCACACGAGGAGCACACTGGCCAAACCGGTAAAATTGTTGCACCTAACCTATACTTTGCCATTGGTATCTCCGGAGCTACGCAGCACTTGGCTGGCGTTAGCGCATCAAAATACATTGTTGCCATTAATACCGATAAGGATGCACCTATCTTTGAGGCTGCTCAGTACGGTATAGTAGGCGATGCTGCCAAGGTTCTTCCTAAGCTGGTTGAAGCGGTTAAGGAAGCGAAAGCAAAGTAGATGAAATTATGAATTTTGAATGTAAAATGTAGAATGTAGAACCTGCCTGCCGCAGGCAGGTGATGAAGTTTTCTGCTGATTATCTTTAGTCCTTGAGTGAGCGGGATTCAATATTGGCATAAGTTAATTATGGTTGAAAATTCAAGAACATACAACTTAGAGGCAAGGTTAATTTCTTTTGCTGTTCAAGTTCTCGAAATATCAGAAATGCTTCCAAGAACATTTGCTGGCAACCATATTTCAGGTCAAATTATTAGGAGTGGCACTTCGCCTGCATTAAATTATGGCGAAGCACAAGCAGCAGAGTCAACCAAAGATTTCATCCACAAAATGGGAATTGTTTTAAAAGAACTTCGCGAAACAAGCATTAGCCTGAGAATAATAATTCAAAAACCATTAGTTGCTAATATTGACGAGGTTCAAAAGTGCCTGAATGAATGTAATGAGCTTATTGCAATTTTTGCAACAAGTATCAAAACAGCTAAAGCCAAAAGCATTAAGAAACAGTAACCTTTAAAGTATATCATTCATCATTTATTATTTTTACATTTTACATTCAGAATTCTACATTCAATAAAGTTTTCAACATAAATTATTAGTATGATTAACCAACTACTCTTTGCCATTGCGCTGCTCATCACCCTGGGGGTATTTGCGTTTACTGCTTGGCGCTACATTAAGCTGTTTAAGCTTACAAAACCCGATTTCCCTGTTCGCGATTTTGGCAAGCGCATTGGCCTTATGATGAAGGTGGCCATTGGCCAAACCAAAATGTTCCGCAGGCCCATTCTTGGGTTTATTCATGCTCTGGTATTCTGGGGCTTCTTGGTGATTCTTGTGGGAAGCATCGAGATGGTAATAGACGGGCTTTCTGGCATAGAGCGCTCGCTCAACGTAATGGGCTGGTTTTACAATTTCCTAATGGCTACCGGCGACATCTTTGCCCTTATAATTGCCATAGCAATTATTATCTTCCTATCGCGTCGACTGTTTATGCACGTTAAGCGTTTCGAGGGGATTGAAATGAAGCATATCTCGCATATCGATGCCAACGTTGCGCTTACCATCATCTTTTTACTAATGGTTTCGCTGCTGGGAATGAATGCCGCTTACGTTGCGCATAGCTCAGCAGTTAATGCCGATACTCATGGGGTTTTCCCAGTGAGCGAGTATATTGCATTAGCATTTGGTAGCCTTAGCGTTGAGTCAATGCACCTATACCATGAAATATTCTGGTGGTCGCACATCTTGCTAATCTTTGTGTTTGCCAACATCCTGCCTTACTCTAAGCACTTCCATGTGTTCATGTCGGTGCCAAACGTTTTCCTCTCCAGATTAGAGCCGCTAGGCAAATTACCTAATATGGATAGTGTTACCCGCGAGGTGAAGCTGATGATGGATCCCGAAACAGCTTTTGCAGCTGCTCCTGCCGATGCACCGGTTGAGCGTTTTGGCGTGCTCGATGCCGAGGATGCCTCTTGGAAAAACTATTTTGATGCGTTGGCCTGTACTGAGTGCGGAAGGTGTACTGCGGTATGCCCAGCCAATATCACAGGCAAGAAACTATCGCCCCGAAAAGTTATGATGGATTTAAGGGCAAGGATGAAGGAGAAGCGTGATGGATTGCTCAAGCAGGGCAAGGAGTACAGCGATGGCAAGTCGTTAGTTCGCGATTATATCAGCGAGGAGGAGTTATGGGCATGTACTACATGCAATGCGTGTGCTCAGGAGTGCCCAATAAATATCGACCACCCCAAGTTTATTGTTGATATGCGCCGTTACCTGGTAATGGAGGAGGGTTCAGCGCCTGGCGAGCTAAAAGCAACCTTTAGTAATATCGAGAATAATGGTGCGCCTTGGCAATACTCCCCAGAGGATAGGCTTGTTTGGGCAGAGGATCTGGAGATGAATAAGGTATAAACTTTTGCATTCACTCAGAGAATGTAAAATGCTAAATTTAGAATGTAAAAGTTAAGAATTAATCATATGGAAACAGTAAAAATTCAAGTACCAGTAATGGCAGACCTTTTTGCCAAGGGCGAAAAGCCAGAGTATCTTTTCTGGGTTGGCTGCGCTGGTGCATACGACGATAGGTACAAGAAGGTAGCCAGAGCTTTTGCAAAAATTCTTACACACCTAAATATCAGCTATGCTGTGCTTGGTAAGGAGGAGAGTTGCACTGGCGATCCCGCTCGTAGGGCAGGTAACGAAATGCTTTACCAAATGCAGGCCATGCAGAATATCGAGCTATTTAAGATGTACGAGGTGAAGAAAATTATCGCCATTTGCCCTCACTGCTACAATATCTTTAAAAATGAGTACCCCGACTTGGGCGGTAGCTACGAGGTGATAAGCTACGTTGAGTTTCTCGATAAGCTAATGGATAACGGTACGCTAAAGGTTGATATCAGCAGGTTTGCTAACGACCGCATCACCTTTCATGACCCTTGCTACCTTGGGCGTGCCAACGGTATTTACGACGAACCGCGCAGAATTCTCAAAGCGCTTACAACAAACCTTATCGAGATGGGTAGGAATAAGAGCTTTGCGCTTTGCTGTGGTGCTGGCGGTGGGCAGATGTTTAAGGAGGCCGAAAAGGGTGACAAGGAGGTGTTTATTGAGCGCACCGAGGATGCCCTTAAAACCGAACCGCAGATTATTGCCACATCGTGTCCATTCTGTATGACCATGATGACCGATGGCATTAAGTACAAGAACAAAGAGGAAGAAATTAAAAACTACGATATTGCCGAGCTAATTGCAATATCGTTGGGTTTGTAAACAAATAAGCTAACTATAACCTTATAAACACATGGAAACTGTTAATCTGAAAAGCGGCGAATTTCTTGTAAAAGATGTTGATGCCAAGGATATATTTATCCCCGAGGAGTTTAATGAGGAGCAACGTATGATTGCTCAAACCTGTCGCGATTTTATGGAGGCCGAGGTTTTTCCTAATCTCGAGAAAATTGATAAGGGCGACAGAGAGCTTATGAAAAGTATCCTACATAAAGCAGGTGAACTGGGTATGCTAGGTATTGCTGTTCCCGAGGAGTACAATGGCTTTGGACAAGATTTTGTAACACAAATGCTTGTTGCTGAAACCACTGGGGCTGGTTACTCATTCTCAGTTGCCTATATGTGCCATTGTGGTATTGGTACTATGCCCATTATGTACTACGGTAACGAGGAGCAGCGTCAGAATTATGTTTCGAGGCTTGCCACTGGCGAACTAATTGGTGCATACTGTTTAACCGAGCCAGGCGCAGGAAGCGATGCCAACTCGGGTAAAACAACTGCAACCCTTAGCGAGGATGGAAAGCATTACATCCTCAACGGACAAAAGATGTGGATAACCAATGGTGGCTTCTGCGATACTCAAGTTGTATTTGCCAAAATTGATAACGACCGTATCCTAAGTGCATTCATCGTTGAGAGCGATTGGCCTGGCGTAGTTATTGGCCCCGATGAGCACAAGATGGGAATCAAGGGTTCGTCAACCACTCAAATATACTACAACGATGTAAAGGTACCAGTTGAGAATATGATTGGTGCCCGTGGCGAAGGTTTCCGTATTGCCCTTAGCATACTGCATATGGGCCGTATGAAGTTGGGGGCTAACGTAATTGGCGCAGCCAAGCAAACCATTACCGATGCAGTGCGCTATGCCAACGAGCGTAAGCAGTTCAACACCCTGATTTCGAACTTCGGTGCCATTAAGCATAAATTGGCACAGATGGCCATTAAAACCTTTGCTCACGAATCTGCAATTTACCGTGTTAGTAAGGATGTTGAGATCTTAATCAACAAGTATAAATCCGAAGGTTGCGACCAAGGCCGTGCTGCCATTGATGGCATTAGCCACTATGCAGTTGAGGATGCCATACTTAAGGTTTGGGGTTCGGAGATGCTCGACTACGTTGTAGACGAAGGTGTTCAAATTCACGGTGGTATGGGTTACTCTGCCGAGATGAACATTGATCGTGGCTACCGCGACTCTCGAATCAATAGAATATTTGAAGGCACCAATGAGATTAACCGCCTATTGGTAGTTGAGGCTGCAACGAAGCGTGCCATGAAGGGTGAGTATAACCTGTTTGAATTGGCCGAGGAGCTGCATAATAACCTAGATACCATAACCGACGGCGCTAAGAATGGCGAATCCTATTTTGAGCAAAAGCGTAGGTACATGCAGAACTTCAAGAAAGCCATAATGCTCACTATTCAAAGTGCTACTCAAGCACTTGGCAAGAAGTATATGCAGGAGCAGGAGGTGGTTAACAACCTGTCTAACATGATTATGGAACTTTACGAGGCAGAATCGATGGCCCTTAGGGTTGAAAAGCTGGAAGGTTTGAACGGAACCAAGGAGATTTACCGCGATATGCTCGATGTGTTTGTATACGATACAGCAAGCTTGCTTCGTAAGAATGCAAAGGATGCCATATACTCAAGCATTGAGGATGTAAACGAGGCCGAGAAGCTGGTTAAGGCTGTAAAAACGCTTACTCGTGTCGAAGGGGTAAACGTTATGAAGGCTCGTAGGAATATCGCCAATTTGATGATTGAGGAGAACGAGTATAAGTTTTAGCTCATGTACCTTAGATATTAAAAAGCCAGCGCACTTCAATGTGCGCTGGCTTTTTTTATTGCGTTGCTTGCTGCAGTTGGCTAGAACTTGTAGGATATACCCAGTCCAAAAATCTCTTTAAACTGTACCCTTGGGTACGACTCCTCAACGCCATCAACCTCCTTGGCAATTTTAATCTTATCGTCGTAAATAAGGTGGGTGTTGAAATTAACATTAAGGAATTTGTTAATTTTTAGTGATATCAGGTTTTCCCAGTTAACTACAATATTCTGCGGATTCTCTAGATAGTTAGAGAAAAGGTCGAGCTTAGAGGTTATCGAAACGTTTTTAAGGAACTCGCTGTCAAAGTCGTTTTTCGTGAAGATAAACCGAACGTATCCACCAAACTCGCTAAAACTTTTATCTCCGGGATCAACACCAAAAGCACCAGAGTTTGACAGCTCATCATCCATAACAAAGGTAACCTTGCCTGTAACTGGAGCAGCAAAAACACTTAGGTAGCTCGATGGCTTGTAGTCCATACCAATAGCCATAATAATGTATGCTGGTGCAAAGGCATCGGATATCCTGCTCTTGGTACCATCGGCTTTGTAGTTGTAACCAGCCGTCATTTGCGATTTGAAGTTGAATAGCCCTGCATAGTAAAGATTTTTATAGGCCTCGCGACCAAATTTCGATAGGAGGTCAATTTTGTCGTCAGTCTTTTTGTAGTCCGAGCCCTCACCTTGGTTCAATACTCCATAGCCAATATCCAAGGAGTTGTCCCAGGTGGTTTTTCCCTTCTTGTAATTAGCAAAAACGCTGAAGATACCATTCACTGCAAAGGAGTTCTCTCCACCGGCAGCCCAATTAATTAAAGCGGTTTGTGCTACATTAAATCCAACAATACCTCCTGTTTTCCATCCAGGTATTGAATCGGTAGATTGTTCTTTAAGGGTCGATTCTGGTTCGGTTACCTGTCCGTAAACCGCTCCTGCTATAATCATTACAGGAATTACAAGTAGTGGTTTCCAATATCTTTTCATCCTATTTTGCTTGTTAAGTTTGTTGGTTCCTATATCTAAAGGTATGATTTTTTTTTCATGATGAAAAAAACCATAATTAATGTTACTTCAATTATCCCTATAGGACAACGCTTACTCGAATTTGGGAGATGGGCGAAATGCGTTATCCATTCATTATTGACCTAGAACAACTATCATAAGTTTTGGTCCACAGTCCTTAAAATAGCACAGCATGCTTGTAATTTTGAAATAACTTGAGATAATGTAGGGGCCTTCTTGCGCAATTCAAACCCACATCTGTGAGAATTTTACTATTTTTGTCAACATAAATTAATATAATTATTTGGAGCATCGCTTGATGAACGAACGACTTATTCTAATCGAAGGAATCGACCCACTTGCCTTGTACGGAGTGAACAACTCAATTTTTAACCTAATCTCGTCACATTTTCCTAAGCTCAAGATAATTGCCCGTGGCGACGAGCTAAAGGTGCTGGGAGAGGAGAGCGAAATTCAAGTACTTGAGGATAAACTCAACAAAATAATTGACTTTTCCCGTAGGTATAATCGCATAAGCGAGGATGTTGTAAAGGACTTTCTAAACGAAACTGATGATACCATCTCTCAGGCTGAGGAGAATTTTGGGGACGCATTGGTTTATGGGAACAATGGAAGGGTTATTAAAGCGCGTACTGTTAATCAGCGAATGCTGGTTGATAAGTACCTTGATCATGATTTGCTTTTTGCCATTGGCCCAGCTGGATCGGGAAAAACCTATACTGCCATTGCTTTAGCTGTAAGGGCGTTGAAAAACAAGGAGGTGAAGCGGATTATCCTAACCCGCCCCGCTGTGGAGGCAGGCGAGCGCTTGGGCTTTTTGCCTGGCGATTTGAAGGAGAAGCTCGATCCCTACCTACAGCCCCTGTATGATGCGCTTAACGATATGATACCTGCCCGTAAGCTCAACGACTATATGGAGGAGGGTACGGTACAAATTGCACCCCTTGCTTATATGCGTGGCCGAACGCTCGATAATGCCTTTGTTATTCTTGATGAGGCACAGAATACCAGCATGAGCCAAATGAAGATGTTTCTTACCCGAATGGGTAATAACGCAAAGTTTATAGTTACTGGCGATGTTACCCAAATTGACCTGCCTCGCAGGGAAGACTCAGGCTTGGTTCCTACCCTCAAATTGCTTCAAGACATACCAGGGCTCGCTATTGTGCATTTCGACTCAAGGGATATCATTCGTCATAAGCTGGTGAAGTACATTGTACACGCTTTTGATAAGCTCACAAAGAATACAGAAGAAAATAGTAATCAAAACAAATAAATGGCTATGAACAAGGCAGTTGTAAATTCGAACTTCAAGTTTCCTGAGCAAACCAACGTTTACCATGGCAAGGTTCGCGATGTTTACACATTGGCTACCGATGTGCTGGTTATGATTGTTTCCGATCGAATATCGGCTTTTGATGTGGTGCTACCTAAGGGTATTCCGTACAAAGGGCAAGTACTAAATCAGATTGCATCAAGGTTTCTGGATGCAACCAGTCACATTGTGCCCAACTGGAAGATTGACACCCCCGACCCAATGGTAACCATTGGCCATAGGTGCGAGCCTTTTCCTGTGGAGATGATCATCCGTGGATACCTTACCGGCAGCTCATGGCGTGAGTACAAAAAGGGTGCTCGTGAAATTTGCGGAGTCCCAATCCCCGACGGAATGCGCGAGCACGAGGCGTTTCCCACGCCAATTATAACCCCAACTACCAAGGCAGAGCAGGGTGCGCATGACGAGAACATCTCTCGCGAGGAAATTCTTGCTCAGGGGATGGTTTCCGAAGAGGATTACGTAAAGCTCGAGGAGTACACGCTGAAGCTGTTTGAGCATGGCCAGAAAATGGCGAATGAGCGTGGGCTTATCCTTGTGGATACTAAGTATGAGTTTGGCAAGAAGGATGGCCAAATCTACCTAATTGATGAGGTGCATACTCCTGACTCATCACGTTACTTCTACCTCGATGGTTACCAAGAGCGTTTCGATAAGGGTGAGCCTCAGCGTCAGCTATCAAAGGAGTTTGTACGTGAGTGGCTGATGGAGAATGGCTTCATGGGCAATCCGGGGCAACAGGTACCCGAAATGACCGATGAGATTGTGAGCGGCATTAGTGAACGTTACATTGAGCTATATGAGCATATTATAGGCGAGAAGTTTGATAGAGCCTCCACTGATGATATTGAAAGGCGTATCGAGGATAATGTGCTAAACTCTTTACGTAGGAACATGCTATTGGTATAGGCTCTGCTCTTTAAATAAATCAGTTCAATGAGAATACTCAACATTTCTATAGCCCTACTATTGCTCCTTCTTACCGCATGCCATTCAACTAAAAAGGAGGGCGGTAGTGAGGTAGATTCTTCTGCCAGCTGGCAGTACCTGTCGCAAGAGCAGCTAGTTCAGCTGGGTATTCTTGTTAATGATTCAGCAATTATTTACAACAATAAGGTTGATGGTGTAGGAAGCCTCGATTTGGTTATTATGGATAGGGACTATATGGGCAATATGGCATTAACCCAACAGACTAGCCTCCCTTTTTATCCCCGATACATCACCACATTGGATACAATTCAAAGAACTATATATATGCTCTCTGGTAATGAGGCGCATAGCGAGGAGGAAGCACATCGATGGGAATCGTTCGGGAGCCTTGTACCTGTGATTGTTGAGCAAAAGCATGGTGAGAACCAGTTTGGCGAAACGCTTATCTTTTGGATGACTAAGACGCCTGAGCTGGAGAAATTATTAAAGCAATTGTAGCCACATAGAGCTGAAAACAGAAGGGCTTGGAGATTCTCCAAGCCCTTTTGTTCCTTGCTATTTACAGCATCTTCAAATGCTTATCGATTGTAAGTACTGTCTCTGGATCCGAAGGACGAGTTGCTGGGTACTCTATAATTTTCCCTTCACCATCAATAAGAACAAAGGTTGGCACACCATATACCTGGTACTGCTGAGCTGCATCAGAAAGCCACGCCTTTTCGGCATGCAGCTGGTAGCCTCCCAGCTCCTGGTCTTTCACCATTTTTTCCCAAGCAGCCTTGTCGTCATCTATCGATATGGCAATAATGGCAATGGGTTTCCCCTTGTATGCTTCCTTAAGCTTTTTCAGATGGGGTATTTCTCTGCGACAAGGGCCACACCAAGATGCCCAAAAGTCGAGGTAAACCAGTTGGCCTCTAAAATCGCTTAGCGAGTATTCCTTACCATCGATGCTTGTTAGGGTAAACCCAGGTGCTGGTTGTCCGGGTGCTAGCAGCATTCGCTTGGCCAGGGCCTTCTCAACCAGCTGCCTGTAATCGGCTGTTTGTGCATTTGCAATGAAATGCTCAGCTACATTTTTGGCAACCTCTAGGCTCGACCACTTAACAGCCTCCGATGTGGAGTTGAACTTAAAGAAATCTTGCATAGTTTGGTTGAGCACAATGCTGTCAATCATATCAAAGCGCATAAGGGTTTGCTCAAATACCGATTTCCCTTTATGCTGGTCTTTGCTAACTTCAGCATAGTATAGCCTGTTGATATGATTCTCAATAAGCGATGTGTACTCGCTTATGGAAAAATGCTTGATGTTGGCAAAATCAACCTCTTCGATGAATTTATAATCATCCTCATTGGCGGTAAATTCCTCACCCAAAATCCTAGCGTTGTACTCAGGGTAGTTGTATTTCCAGCTGGCAAAAAGATAATTGACACGTGCCTTTTCAAGCGAAGTAAAGATTTTATCTGTATTCTCGATGCTTTCAATTAGAGTGCTAGTAAGGGTGTTTAGAGAGTCTATTGTATTTAAGAACTCCTCCTTAGAGAGCGTGAATAGATCCCTAAAATCTCTACCTACGTTATTAACTGTTTGGTTTACCTCAAAAAGCGTGTTGTTTTGTTGGACTAGAGAACCCCCTTTAAAGGGATTGTCCGAAGCGTTACTAATATCTACCACAAACTCAATATCACCTCCGGGATTTAAGTAGAGCGAATTGTTTATTCTACCTGCTCTAAATCGATAGTAGCTGGGGCCACTTAGCATGATAGTTTGCGAGAAAGAACCATCTTCTCCTAACCAAATGGTGTCGGTTATGCCCTTGCCTATGAGTAGGGCAAAATCGTTATCAAGATTTAATACCTGACCACTTATTTTCGATTCTTTCTGGTCGGTTGTACCGCACGATGCTAGCATAATTAGTGCGAGTGTAATAAACAGTAAATTCCTCATAAATTTATTCTTTTTGGTTTGTGCGCAAATTAGCCAAATATTCTTAAAACAGTAATGGCTAAATAATAATTTTCTGATGTTTTTAGCCTGTAAAGGTGATTTTAAACCGATACCAGTTTCCCAATATCAACATACCAAATATAGCCTTCAACCTTTTGGTAGCCCATATCATTAAGCAGAGCCATATATTGCAGCACCTGCTTTGCATAGCTTGGCATTTCGCCTCCAAACTTAAAATCCACCACAATGGTGTTGGTTGGGCTAGCCATAACCCTGTCGGGGCGGTAGCTATGGCCATTGGGTGTTAGTATCGATTTTTCATTTTTCACATCCCAACCCCCCGAGAACCAGCTTGCAAAGGGTTGCTGGCTGAGTGTTTCTGTAATCTTTAGTTTTAAGGTCTGGGATGTTTCATTATCAATTATACCATCAACTAAAGCCCTATGTAAAGCATTGTCAATATCATCTTTGCTTTGGATGTTTGAGAACAGCTCATGCATAACCTTGCCATGCTCCATTGGCGCTAGGCGCTCGTTGGGCTCCGACATGAAGAACTCCTCCGACTCAAACTTCAGCTTTATACCGCTAAAGCTATTACCAACAGGGTAGGTGTCAATTATCCATTGGTTTTGTTCCCGATCATTGGTTTGCTGATGGAATGGCTCTACTAACTTCTTGCCTGTAAAGTAGGTTCTTAACTCGCTGTCTTCAACTGATGCATTTTGCAGTATATCGATTTTAGGCACTATGCTGCGAATAAGTTTTGATGTGGAGTTTATGCTATCGGGGGTATTCTCCATCTCACTTTTTGTTAGTGGAACATACACGTATAGCTCCTTTTCGGGTCTAGTAAAGGCAACGTAAAGCAGGTTAATGTTATCCACTATTTCTTTCATCTCTTCCTCAAGCGCATCGAGAGCAAATAAACTTTTCGACGCTTTCCCCGATGCCTGAACAGGGTACTTGGGTAGCAGATCGAACGGTTCTTGGGTGGAGCTTACCCATAGCAGGGGTTGGTATGCTTTCCCTCGGAAGTCCCACCCAGCGTAGGGTACCAAAACTACAGGAAACTGTAGCCCTTTCGACTTGTGAATGGTAAGTATAGACACCGCGTTGTTGCTCCCAGGAACTGAGAGCGATAGCCCTTCGCCGTGCTCATCCCACCATTGTAAAAATCTATTTACATCGCTACCACCCTTGCTGCCTTGGGCAGCAATATTCTCATGCAGCTCGGCTAAATGTGCCAGCTCGCCCTTTACGGAAAACAAATTGTAGCGTTGGGCAATTGCCTCAAAAACCTCTTGCAGCGGACGGGTATTAAGGGAACTTAACCAGTCGGCCTCGGCATTGGTAACTTCAGTTGTAAAATGTGTATGCCAGCTCGTGCTATCTGTAATGTTAAGAGTAGCCAACTCCTTGGCCAGTACCCTTTTTGCAATGGCGTTCGAGGGGTCTTGTACTAACCTTAAGGCGGCTAGGGTAAGCCTAACCACCAGCGAGGTTTTTAGCTGTAACCCTTCCTGGCTTACAAAGGCAATTTGCTTTGTTTGGTTGGGTTCGGCTCGGTTATGCTCTAGAAGCATGCTGGCAATTCTTTGCCCATCGCTTTTGGTACGCACCAAAATGGCGATATCGCTAAGTTTATATCTATTTTGTAGATCATTAATAAGTTTAGGTATATGGTGCGATAGGGTTTCGTCGCGGTCGCTATTCTTTTTGTACTCAAAAAGGTTAAACTCCACGTAGCCCAACTTTTCGTTCGATGTCTCATTAGCCTTCTGCTCCACATCGGAGTAGGCCTTGTTAACCTGTTCCTTTAGGGTAGCTATAACTTCTGAATTGCTTGGCTCGCTAGCCTTTGCCTCGAGCTGTTGGATGGCAACATCCTTTGCTTGAGAAAAGAAGCTGTTGTTGAAATCAATTATGCTTTTTTGGCTTCGCCAGTTGGTTTTTAGGGCAATTTCGTTGGTTCCATAGTGTGCAAAATCGTTGGCCACTCCGCTAGCCAGTATGCTCCAATCGCCATTTCTCCATCTATATATCGATTGCTTAACATCGCCCACAATCATGCTGAAAAAATCCTGAGATAAACTATTCTCAATGAGTGGACGGAAGTTGTGCCATTGCACCTCCGAGGTATCTTGGAACTCATCAATCATATACATATCGTACCTTGTGCCCACCTTTTCGTACACAAAGGGAGCATCCCATTCCTTCACAAATTCCTTTAGCAGATGTCCGCTATCGCTAAGCAGTAAAAATCCTTCTTCACGCGATAACTCTCTAACCTTAGTCCATAGGTCGCCAATAAGTGCTAGGTTCTCAAGGTTCTTTAAGATAAGTTTGGCCGATATGTACTCAGCATTTCTGTGGTTAACTAGCTCTGCAATTTTTACTAGCGATGGGTGCAAAACCTCGTGAATTACGTTGCCAAGTGGATCAAATTCTACCTTGTTTTGGTAGGTCGACTTACTTACCCAGTCCTGGCCAGTTGTATCGTTCATCGCTTTCTGCACTCTTTGTCCATCGGGGAGAGGTAGCTCATCGGCACTGCTATCGATCTGTGCTATTTTTCTGAAGTACCCCATTACTCCATTAAATCCATAGGTAAACGACTCCGGAGCGATGGATCGATTTTTAAGCTCCTCAAACACACTAGTGCCCATGGCTTTAACCTCAGTTAGAGTATCGTTAGTTAACTTACTCAACTTAATTTTAAGCAAGTTCACCCTTTCGCGGTCGGTAAATTTTTCAACATCCTCTTGGCTCATTAGCCTGAATTTCTCTGAAAAGAGTTGCTTACCCAGCTCAACCAGCTTATGGCGCACATCCCAACTTTTGCCCTCGTCGAGTTGGGCATAGCCCATGGCCGTGAGCCATTTGAGCAGCTCATCAATGGTGGCTGCCGAATCGAGTAGGTTATCGGCTGCATGTTCCAGCACCGGAACGTTATCGAGTTCAATATCAACACCTCCCTGCTCGCCAATCTCCCATAGAAGTGCCTGAATTACCCTTTGCACAAAGCTGTCGATGGTACTTATAGAAAAGCGACTATAGTCATGCAGAATGAGCGAAAGCGATTGCTGTGCCCTGGTTCTTAGCTCCGTATTATTAAGTCCTATTTCCTTTGCAGCCTCGGAGCCAATGCCCGATTGCTCACCTTTGGAGATGTTGAAAAGTTCGTTAAGAATACGCCCCTTCATCTCGGCGGTAGCCTTATTGGTAAAAGTAACGGCAAGAATCGACTTGTAGCTCTCGGGGTTTTTAACTAGCTGCTTTATGTATTCGGCAGCAAGCCTGTAAGTTTTACCCGAACCCGCAGAGGCCTTATAAACAATTAGTTTGGACATATTGATGCTGATCAGATCTTGGAATCATAAAGGTAGCAATTTGCAACGATTATTAGGGGTTGATATGTTTGCCTTTTATAATTTTTGAGCGTAATTTTAAATGTTATATTTGCCGCTAAACAGAATATGCTATGATTGTCGATAGGTTAAATGTGGCCATAGTTCAGGCCAACTTGCTGTGGGAGCAGACTCAGGGTAATATGCAGCGCTTAGCTAGTTTGCTCGACACAATAGAGGGAAAACCTCATATTGTAGTGCTTCCCGAGATGTTTACCACGGGTTTCTCGATGAATGCCGAGAGTTTGGCCGAAGAGCCAATGGGCAATACTTTTAAGTGGATGGCTCATGAGGCCAAGAGCAGAGGATATGCCATTTGCGGAAGCTATATCGTTACCGAGAAAGGTAAATATTATAACCGCTTTCATTTTGTTACTCCCCAGGGAGAATACTACCACTACGATAAGCGACATCTGTTTACCTTTGCCAACGAGAACCTAAAGTACACACCAGGTAAAGAAAGGCTTGTGTTTGAATACCTTGGTTGGAGAATTTTACCCCAAATTTGTTACGATGTTCGTTTCCCAGTTTGGAGTAGAAGCAGGAACGATTACGATTTGATGATAAATGTGGCGAATTTTCCAGGAGCACGTCGTGATATTTGGACTACGCTGGTTAGGGCTAGAGCCATTGAGAACCAGTGCTTCATGGTCGCATCAAACCGGGTAGGAACCGATGGGCTGGGCATTTACTACACGGGCGACAGCCTATTGATTGGCTCAGCGGGGCAAATAGTTGCTGATATTTTACCAGGTGCCGAAGGGGTTGTTCAGGGCGAGTTCTGCTTATCGGAGCTTAAGGCATTTCGCAAGAGTTTTCCAGTTCTCAATGATGCCGATGGCTTTGCCCTTAACAAAGTTGATTAAATATTTATAAGCTAAGCTACTTTTTGAGCACTTTTATAGTGCAAATCATTTACATTTGATTTTACTTTGCAGCTTATTTTTGGACAATAGAAAACTATGAACATTATTATTGCCGGAGCGGGAGAGGTGGGAACACACCTTGCCAAAATGCTGTCGATTGAATATCATGATATTGTTGTGATTGACCCCGATACGCAGAAGCTAGCTCAACTCTCATCCAGTGCCGATTTGCTTGTGGTTGAGGGCTCTGCTACTACCATATCGGGCCTAAAGGAGGCCAACGTAAAAAAGGCCGATTTATTCATTGCCGTAACTAGCTCCGAAAACGCCAATATCCTTAGCGCAACCCTAGCCAAAAAGCTAGGTGCCAAGAAGGTAATTGCACGAATAGACAATAATGAGTACCTGCTTCCCAACAACAAGGAGCTGTTTCTTAATCTTGGTGTCGACTCGTTGATCTATCCCGAGAAATTAGCTGCCAAGGAGGTGATTAGTCTTTTAGGGCACACCAGCTCTACGGAGTTTGTCGATTTTTCGGGAGGAAAGCTCTCGCTAGCCGTATTTAGGCTCGAGGAGGACGCCCCGGTGATTGACCAAACCCTAATGCAAACCATTAAGGATAATAAGGATTTAGAATTTAGGGCAGTTGCTATTACCCGCGAGGGCGAAACAATTATCCCACGTGGAAGCGACCAGTTTAAGGTGAACGATTTGGTTTACGTTATAACCAATAAAAGTGGTGTGCAGGAGATGCTTGAGTACTCGGGCAAGAAAAACATCGAAGTGCATAACCTTATGATTATTGGTGGCGGACGCATAGGCATTCGTATTGCCAACGACCTTGAAAAGGAAGTTAACATTAAGCTAATTGAGCAGGATAGAGACAAAAGCGTAAAGCTTGCAAATTTTTTCAAGAATGCGCTAGTTATTAATGGCGATGGTCGCGATACCGAGCTGCTTATGCAGGAAGGATTAACCTATATGGATGCCTTTATTGCGGTTACGGGCAATTCCGAAACCAATATCCTAACCTGCCTGGCTGCAAAGCGAATGGGGGTGAAGAAGACCATTGCCGAGGTTGAGAATCTCGACTACATTAAGCTGGCCGAGAGTATGGGAATTGATACGGTGATTAACAAGAAACTTATTACAGCAAGCCGAATATTCAGGTATACCATGAGCACCGAGGTGTCGGCCATAAAATGCCTTACCGGAACCGATGCTGAGGTTTTAGAGTTTATTGTTAAGCCCAATTCCCTGGTGACCCGAGGTAAGATCAAGGATATTAACTTTCCCAAGGATGCCATTATTGGTGGGGTGGTAACGGGCGATTCGAGCCATATTGCCAAAGGCATTACAGAGATAAAAGCCTACGATAGAGTGGTGGTATTTGCCTTGCCTTCAGCCATTAACAAGGTTGGGAAGTTCTTCAATTAGGGATATAAAAAGTGGGTAGGCTACTTACATCGCACCGCTACAACCGCCTACCCTTGCTACCTTCCGATCCTGGGGGAGTTCAGCAGGAGCTGGTCGTGTAAGACCTACCCAGGCCACAAAGATAGCAACATCTTTATAACTCTTCAAACCTTTTTGGGCATTTTTTATTTTTTCTAATATCTTTGTTTCATCATTAACGCGTTGTACCAACTATTAACCTACACATATTAATTAAGTTATGGAAGAAAAGAAAGTCAATACTTTAAGAAGCGCTATGACCTATGGCCTTATGCTGGCATTGGTGCTTATTGTTATACACCTTGTACAGTACCTTATGGATGTATACAAGCCCCCAATGTGGGTCAATATTTTAACCTATGCAGTAATTGTGGGTGGCATTGTTTACGGTACTATTCGCTTTCGCGATGATGAACTGGGTGGATATATTTCTTATGGCAAAGCCTTAGGTTTCGGGGTGCTGTTAAGCCTTTTCGCATCGATTGTTTACGGCTTCTACAACTACTTGCTTACTGCAGTAATTGACCCCAGCTACATGGAGGGGGTTTACCGAATGCTTGAGGAAACATACCTTGAAATGGGAATGGATTACGATCAGGTTGAAACCATGATGGAAACCGTTAAAAAGTTTCAAACGCCACTTATGATGGTATTTTCATCGGTTTTTGGCTTTACATTCATGGGAACAGTATTCAGTCTAATCACTTCAATCTTTCTGAAGAAAGAGGAGCCTCTTTTCGAAACCGAGGAGTAACATTTTTTATTGATGGATATTTCTGTTGTAGTTCCCCTTTTTAACGAGGAAGAATCGCTTCCTGAGTTGGTAGACTGGATAAACCGTGTGATGACCAAGCATGGTTTCTCATTTGAAGTTGTACTGGTAGATGATGGCAGCAACGATTCGAGCTGGAGTGTAATTAAAGATCTTAAAGGAAAGTTTCCCTTTATCCACGGAATAAAATTTCGGCGCAACTATGGTAAATCAGCTGCCTTGCATACCGGATTTCAGGTAGTTAAGGGCGATGTGGTTATAACTATGGATGCCGATCTTCAGGATAGCCCCGAGGAGATTCCCGAACTTTACAGGATGATTAAAGAGGAGGGCTTTCACTTGGTTTCGGGTTGGAAAAAAAAGCGTTACGACCCCATCTCCAAAACAATCCCCAGCAAGCTTTTCAACCGAACTGTTAGAATTTTTACCGGTATTAAGCTCCATGATTTTAACTGTGGCCTTAAAGCCTACAAGCGCGAGGTGGTGAAAAGCATTGAGATTTTTGGCGAGATGCACCGATATATTCCCGTGCTGGCCAAGCAGGCCGGATTTAAAAGGATAGGGGAGAAGGTGGTGCAGCATCAGGAGCGTAAGTATGGCGTTACCAAGTTTGGGCTCGAACGCTTTGTGAACGGTTTCCTCGATCTGTTTACAGTAATTTTCGTAAGCCGATTTGGGAAAAAGCCCATGCACCTGTTTGGAACGCTCGGTTCCCTTATGTTTCTTATTGGCGGTGGTATGTCAATTTGGATAGTGGCAAGTAAACTTTACGCCCAGTTCCATCGACTTCCTTACCGAATGGTTACCGATCAGCCTTTGTTTTACATTGCCCTTGTAATGGCAATAATTGGAGTTCAACTTTTTATGACTGGCTTTTTGGGCGAATTGGTTTCGCGCAGCTCAGTCGATAGAAATCATTATCTAATCGAAGAGGATATAGAATAGCTCTCCCTAGACACAAAGCGTAAACGCCAACCATAGCAATGGGTTGGCGTTTTTTTTGTAACGCAGCCGAACTCAAACGTTTGCGACAAATTTAATTTGCTGCTGCTGCTGTATAGCATAAAAATCACTTTTTTCTTATACATTTAACGTGCTTATCATCGTTACGTATCAATTAACTAATTTTTCGAACCATGGCTAATGTACAGAAATCAAAGGGCGTAATAGCAATTCTAACCGGTGGTGGTGATGTGCCAGGCTTGAATCCGGCAATTAGAGCGGTAACCATTCGTGCACTTCGCGAGGGCTATAGGGTGGTAGGTATTCGACGGGGCTGGGCGGGTATGATTGAAATTATCCGCGATAAAGAGGCCGATAACAGCCATTGCTACGAGTGGCTTACCGAGGAAAGGGTGAATCGTTCGTTCCGAACTGGAGGTACATTTCTGCATACTTCTCGTACTAACCCTTCAAAAGTAGCAAAGGATAGGGTGCCTAAGCATCTTCAGGAGAAGTACAATAAGGATATCAACGACCTTACACCCGAGGTGATAAAGAATTTGGATTTTCTTGGCATCGACTATCTTATTCCAATTGGTGGCGACGATACCCTAAGCTATGGCGTGAGGCTTTATCAGGAGGGCGAAAAGGTGATTGCCATTCCCAAAACAATGGATAATGATGTGCCCGGAACAGACTATTGCATCGGCTTTAGTACTTGCATTACCCGTACCATTGCCATGACCGATATCCTCCGAACATCGGCAGGTTCGCATGAGCGAATACTTGTGATGGAGGTGTTTGGCCGCTATGCTGGCTTTACGGCTATGCTTCCAACTATGGCAGGTGTGGCTAATCGCTGCGTAATTCCTGAGCATAAGTTTGATATTGAGTTGCTTACACAGCTACTGGTTGAGGATAGGCTCAAAAATCCAAGTCGCTACTCATCGGTAATGATTAGCGAAGGTGCCATGTTCAAAGGTATGGACAAGATGGTATTTGAGGGGACAGAGCTGGATGCCTTTGGCCATGCAAAGTTGGGTGGAATTGGTGATATAATATCGCAGAAAATTAAGGAGTTGAGCCCTAAGTTTAACAAGGGTAAAACGGTGAATACCATAAACCAAAAGCTGGGATATTTAGTGCGTGGTGGTGAACCCGATGCCATCGACTCCATTGTGCCAATGGCATTTGGGAACCTGGCCCTCGACCTTATCCTCAAGGGTGTACATGGCCGACTAATTGTGCTCAAGAATGGCCGCTACGACAATATGCCAATTGATGTGGTTACCAGCCAAAAAAAGGTTGTAAATGTTGATAAGCATTACAACATTGAGAGACTAAGACCATACTATCAGAAGTTTGAAATGTTACCGCTGTTCATAATGACCAGCGAGTAGAGTATACAGGGGTGGCCATGACCACCCCTCTTTTTTACCCTTGCGCTATGCTATACAGTGTACTCGATATCTTCTTTATGGTTTTACATTCATCCCTAATACTTTTTAACCTTTTAGGGTGGGTATGGAAACCAACCCGTAGGGCAAATCTTATAACCCTTTTGCTTACTGGTTTTTCATGGATTGGACTAGGAATGATATATGGCCTAGGGTATTGTCCACTTACCGATTGGCATTGGAGTGTCCTTGTTGAGCTTGGTCAGCCACCCCAAACCCCATCGTATGTTGCATACCTCTTTAAACGTATTCTAAATGTTGAAATAAGCAACAAATTGGCCGACTTGCTAACCCTATACTCATACCTAGCAGCACTTATTCTTTCGTTGATATTTAACTTTTGGCACAGAATCAAGAAGTTACCAAGCTAGAAGAACCACCGGTATGCCAATGAAATGTTCCTGCCCGGCATTGGGAAGTTCCGATCCTCAATTCGTGACAAATGATCGCGATACCTTTGGTTTAGTAGGTTATCAACCCTTAATATCAACACGTGGCGTCCATATTTCGATAGACGATATCCGGCCGATAGGCCAACAATCGTATAGCCATCGGTTTCTTCCTCATCGGGAGCAACTCTATCCTGCTTTGCAGCCGATACCATGTTGGCACCTATCCATCCCGCTTTAAAGTCGTACTCCACACTAGCAGTAATTCTAAAAGGAGGTATAAATGGCAGATATTCCTTTCCGTTGGTTATACGCCTTCCATCAACAAAGTCGGAGCCAAGTCCAATCTCAAAACCATTGAATGGTCTCAACTTGGCAGAAAGTTCAGCACCCATAAGGCTGGCTTCGTCGCCAGAGTATTGAAAGATTGGATAGCCCGATTCGGGATCAAAATTCCCTGTGGGCTCAAAAATGATGTAATTTCTGAATACATTTACAAAGCTGGCAAGCTCAACATCAATAATTTCGCTTGTCCAACGTATAAAGAAATCGCCTCCTTGTCCTATCTCATCTTTTAGGTTTATATTGCCAATCTCATATACCCCAGCACCTAGATGAACGCCATTGGCATAAAGTTCCTCTACGGAGGGGTTGCGGTGTGAGCGAGCAAATTGTCCGCCAACCTCAAGCCCATCGATAGGGCGATGGTTAAACCCTAGCGAACCTGTGTAGTTTAGTGCATTCCGCTTACCGTTTGCAAATGGAGTATTGTCGCTAAAAATGGCGCTGGTATGCTGAAAATCGATGCGCAAACCGGCTTGTAACCGCATTTTATTTGAAAGTGGAATTTCCTGAAAAGTGAAAACACCAAGGTTAACCCTTACCTCACCAGGGGTATAGGCATCCTCGCCTCTAACATCCATATTATGAGCATGCAGGTTTACTCCCACCGCACCTCGATCGAAAAAGCCAAATGGTTTGTGCTGCAGAGTGGTTGTTGAGCTGAGCGAGTACTTTTCGTACTCAAGCTCTACCTCATCGTCTCTATCCTCATCTATCCATTCGTATTCAACTTCCTGTTGGAACATACGCGAGGTGTTAAATCTTAGCTGAGCCTTATCGAAAAAGCCCTTGCGCTCAATGTTCATACGCCCTTGCAAGGCCAGGCGCTGCATCTGAATTTCTACACCCTCCTCAGGAATTTCAATATGTTCGGGAATTTCGTAAACCTGATTGGCAAGCGAAAAGCTTAAACCTCCGCTCTTGTTCTTCGATTTAAATCCATACCCAGCGGCGGCATCCAAATTACTCATCGATGTTCCGTGGATAACTCCATCGGGAGTGGTTATATCCGATGACTGCCTGTAGGCAACACGGCCAGTGGCGGCCCAGGTTTCATCTCCATAGGTGTAACGACCAAATCCAGCCCCCATAGTATTCATTGTAGCACCCTGAAGCGAGAACACACCGCGAGAGCCTTCGTCCCAACGGTCAGGAATATCGGTTGTCATGATGTTGATTACTCCTCCTAAAGCACTTGAACCGTAAAGCAGGCTGGCAGGGCCACGGATTACTTCAACTCTACTGGCGGCTAGTGGATCTAAAGCAATGGAGTGGTCGGCTGATGTTTCGGATATATCGCCCATACGCTCTCCGTTCTCAAGAACAAGAATCCGGTCGCCGTCCATACCTCGTATCACAGGTCGGGCAGGGGTTGATCCCATAGATCGCATGGCTACTCCGGGCGAGTTATTAAGCATTTCGCCAAACGATATTTCGGAGCGTTTCTGTAGCTCCTCGCCCATGTAGCTCATGTCGGGTTGGTAACGAAACCCACTGGCTGTTGGCGATGAGGTGATAACTATGGCATCGAGGTTAATGTCGGTTGGTACAACCTCAACATCAATCTCTATAGTTTGTTTGGCTTGAATTGAAAAGTCGATTGCCTTAGTTTCGAAACCCATACCGGTAACAATTAGGGTGTGCTCGCCTATGGGAATATTGGTGAGTATGTAGTGTCCCGAAGCATCGGTGATAGTCCCAATTCGGGAATCCTTTACCAAAACGTTTATAAATGGTATATGTTCGCCATCGGCAGTGCTAATGATATGGCCAAATATATTGGCATCGGTTTTGGTTTGACCCAAACTATTTAGGTATGCAATGGATAGCATTGCAATAATGGTTATTTTTCTCATAAAGATTTGCGTATATAGTAATTTTTTGAGCCGTAATTGAGCCCAACTTGTAAAAATTTAATTTGATGTGAGAAATGCAATTGGTGAGGCAACTGCATAACAGGGCATGCTAAATGCTTGGTGGACCACGATAGGTATGGGGGGATAGAATAGCGACTGGAGTAAAGTATCGATATGCTATTGGCGTTTCGTGCTTGTTTCCAAAATCGAGCTTAGCAAAAAGGAGGAAGAACAGTATAAGGAGCGTAGTAATGGATGTTATTACTTCGTAGATAAACATCTCCCAGCTGCTATGCGAATGTTTTTGATAGGGTGAATCGGTTGATTTTGAGGGCGAAAACGGGTGGGCGTGCTCAACTACTATACCGTTGTACAGTACGTGCAAATGCCAATTGGCTATTCTATTGTGGAATAGCAATAGAATAACAGGGATTGATAGCAGCGCAACGAGTTTTCTTAACCGCATTTTTTATTCTTTAGCAAATGCAAAAATAGTATGTTCTGTGAATCATGCTTTGGAGGTTAACAGTAATTTACCAGTATTGTTCATAGTTGCGGGGCTAATAGCTATACCGCTACAAAATTATATTTTATTAAATAACTGCCTGTTTTATTGTCCTAATTTTTCTGATATTTGCGTAGGATTTGAATAAAATAATTTGCTGATGAAACCACGCACAAATTTACCTCAAAACGAAATAGATCAGATAATTAATGGCTGCGAGGCCTGTATGGTAGCTATGGTTGACCTAGCGGGAAAGCCTTACGTGTTGCCCTTTAACTTTGGTTACAAAGATGGCCGACTTTACATTCACTCTGGCCCCGATGGGAAAAAGATTGATATTTGGAAGAAAAATCCGGAGGTTTGCGTCTCGTTTAGCTCCGATTACAAGATGAATGTTCGCCATGAGGAGGTGGCCTGCTCCTATTCTATGAAGTACAAAAGTGTACTGGTTCATGGTGCTATTAATTCAATCACCGATTTGGATGAGAAGGCTCGTATTCTGAATGTTATAATGGAAAAGTACTCGGGACGTAATGACTTTTCCTACGGCGAGCCAGCGCTTAAAAACGTTGCCGTTTTTGAAATTGACATCCAGAAGGTGGAGTCAAGGGCATATTTGTACTAACAAGCAGTAATCTGCCAAATGGGAATCTTGCTAAAACATATTCAAAAAAAAATGGTTGCAATAGCTGCTTTTATGCTAGTTGCCAGCATTGCCATTCTGCAAGTCCCCACGTTACATAGTATCAATTCTGATGAATGGTTCGATAACGATCATCTCGAAAAGGTAGATTTATACCTAAATATATCGGGAATTGTTTTCGATTTGGAACCTTTCGAAAAATCTTATTCTTCCATAGGTAATCTCTCCAAGCCCAAGCTAGATGATACTTATAGGTTGTTAACTCCAACATCAAAATTTAAGCAGCAATTCTTTCCAAATCCCATTATTTGCTCTCCAACGGGCATATATATGTGTCTAAGGTTATGATTAGGTAAACTCCACTACTACTATGCTATGCGTTTCATAATAAATTGGGGCGCTTTAACCAAAGTTTACTTAATATAATACAATAGATATGAATACTGTAGAAAGAAAACCCATACCTACATGGGTTAGCATACTGCTTTTTGTAGCAATTATGACAGTGGTTATGGTTATTGGAATGATGCTATAATTTGTTTGATGTTAACAATAGAAAATTGAGTCCAACGCAAGTGCGCTGGACTCAATTTATTTTCTCACTATTAATTAACGATTTCAAGGCTTACAGAGATTACTAATAGGGGGTGGGCAAATAATTTTTCAAAAAAATCGATAAATCTTTACATCCTATTCAAAAATCTATATATTAGTAATTAAATTGAAGTTGCTAAAAAAGACGATTATAATATGGCCAATATAAGAGACTTTAAAATGGATGTTAAGCAAATGGTGAAGCACTTTATGCAGGAATGCTACGTGCATCTGGCATACTCGCCACCATTGCATCAGGAGAATGTACTCGACATCATCTCAGATGCTATGCAGCTTGAGATTGATACCATTAAAAAGATAAACAAGCCCGAGCAAGAGGGCAAATCAAACCTAAAATTGTACTACAAGGCTGTTAGCAACGATTTTTACGATAAGATTGTTGAGCTTACCGAGCGCCTAAATTCACTATCCTACTAGTTCGTTTTTTAAATCTTTTAAATATGAAATCTTTCCTAGACCTAGCAAAGAGTAGATATTCGTGTCGCTCATATAGCGAGCAGGTGGTGCCCAAAGACACCATTATGAATGTGCTTGAGGCGGCTCGTATTGCTCCATCGGCAACCAATGCCCAGCCGTGGCGCTTTGTAATTCTTACCCAACCCGAAGTGCGCCATGAAGTAGCGAGTTGTTACAGCGGCGAGTGGTTAAAATCTGCCCCCGTAATTATTGTGGCTTGTGGTAACCACAGCGAATCTTGGCGCAGAGCCGATGGTAAGGATCATTGCGATATTGACCTGGCCATAGGTATTGACCATATTACCCTTGCAGCAGCAGAGCATGGGTTAGGAACCTGCTGGATATGTAAGTTCGATGCTATGCGCTGTGCCGAAATGCTTAAACTACCTAAGGGAGTTGCTCCCATAGCACTTATTCCGCTTGGTGTACCTGCCGAGAAAAACAATTACTCCGAGAGGCATTTGGTGCGCAAGTCAATGGATGAAATTGTAACGTGGGAGGGGTATAACTTTTAAACCCCAGTGCTATACTTTTTAACGCGAAGGTTTAGTCCTTTGGCATTACCCGTAATTCTATTAAGGTGTTTCCAAAAGTTTGGGCCATGGTTTTTATGCACTGTATGGGTTAGCTCATGCAGAATGATGTAATCGATTAGCTCGTCGGGGAGCTTCATTAGGTATATGCTTAGGTTAATATTGTTTGTGCCTGAGCAGCTGCCCCATCTCGATTTTATGTTTTTTATCCTCAATGCATTAAAGCTAAAGCCAAACTGTTTGGCCAGCATTTCTACCCTTTGGGGTAGGTATTTTAGCGCTTCGTTCCGGTATAGCTGCTCAATGGTAGTGCGAGCAATTGTTTGCACCTCATTGCTGCTTTTGCTAAGAAGCTTTGGGTAGGTTAGGGTAACCTCTCCGTTCGCAATGGTTACAGATATATCTTTAGAATCGTCGGGAACAAGAAGCAATGTATGGTTTCGGGTTTTATAGCCCGACTCGATGATACCCAAAGCACCTTTTCTGGCAAGCTGACTTTGCTTTTCGGCTATCCATTCCTTTTTTTGCACAACAAACTGCTTGGCAGTATCAACGGGTAGAAAGGCTGGTATGGTAACACGCACGCCCTTTTGGGGGTGAACCGAGAGGGTTAATCGTTTGGCTCTGGGGTTATATCGTAATAAAATATCGCCTACCCCGGGCAAATGCCAAAGGGTAGAGGAGTTGCGTTTCGCTAAAGGCATACTACTGATTCAGAATCCAAATGTTTGGGTTTTTCTGTTTCCAAACGTTCATTGAGTCTACTGCCTGCTGACGAGTAAGAAACGATCCCAGCGTTACGGCATGCATTCCGGTGGGTTGAGCCAATACTCTTGAGTTGTAGCCCGATGATTGCATATCGCGCGAGAACTTCTCTGCATAGTCGGCATTGCGGAAGCTACCTGCAACTATGTGAAACATCCCCTCCTGGGTAACCGGTATGCTAATGGCTGGTTCAGCACTTTGATGTGATTTGGAAATTTTTTTCTCTGCAGGTTTTGAAGTTTGCTCGGTGCTTACTACATCAGTTGACTGATCCATCTCGGCACTAAGTTTTTCGAACTCATCCTCAAATTTTCCCTTTTCGGGCTCAGCTTTTTGCTCTTTGGTGGGTTGTGTTGCAACTCTCTCAACTTTTTGTGTTACGCCCTTCTCTCGGCTAGAGCTGAAAACACCCTTGCTGTATAAATACCATCCGCTTGCAGCAACTACAACAAAGCCAATCCCAATCAGTGTACCAAACAGTATTGCTTTACCTGCACCACCGCCACTACTACTTTGTTTTGATTTGGGAGTGGGTTTTGATTGTGCAGGTTTTTGCTGCTTTGGAGTTACAGGCTTGGCTTTTTCTTGTGGTTTAGGAGGTATAATTGTTTCAATTTTAGCTTTGGGCTCAGGTTCATTAGCCATTTCTTTGGGTTGCTCAGCTATTATCTGCTCAGTAGCCTTTTCTATTGGAGGTTCTGGTTGTTTAGCCTGTTCTTCCTTAGGCTTTTCTTCCTTTGGGGTTTCAGCTTTTGGCGCGTCGGGTTTTTGCTTTGTCTCTTTTGGCTTCGCCTCTTCAACTTTTGGGGTTGGCTTTACAGGAGCAGTAACACTTTGCGATGTGGAGAATTGGATACTCCCCCGGCCATCGATTTGAAGCGAACCAAGACCTTGGATTATAAATACCTTTTTGCTCTGCAGCTCGTCCTTCATCATCTCGATGAAACTTTCAAGTTTTGCCCTGGCCTGATCCTTGCCAACTTTCAATTTTGTGGCAAGTTTTTCCTCAACCATCCCGTCGTTGTATCGGAGGAAAGGACTAAAAGTAACATTTTGGGGCTTGAATACTCCAGTGCCATCATCCTTTACTAAAAATGCGCCAAACTCGGGTAGGATAACCCGGGCGTTATTCTCTATAAGCTCTTTAAGAAATTGAGTTTCCATTGGGTAAAGGGTTTCCGTTTGAGTATCTACATAGGGGACAAATATAAAAACTTGGCTTGTAAAAACTGGTTTAGCCTAAAAACTATGTTATTATGTATTCCTCTATCTAATAACACTTATTACTTCAATTCTATTGTAAGGTTGCATTCTTTTCAATAAATGAAAAAAAAATCAAGAGCTCTATGAAACTATTTGCATACCTCCTGAATTACAGAAAGAACTTTTGATACAGAGTAGGGCTTAGTCATTAACTGATCGAAACCAACGTCCTTAAAATCGTCAAAAAAAGTTAAAGGGTTGTGCGCTGTGAGCGCAATTATTGGAATATTCTTCTTCTCCACTGGAAACTTCTCGCGAATATACTTGGTGGTTTCAAGCCCATTCATAACTGGCATTTCAATATCCATTAATATTATGTCGATATCGTTCTCTTTAAACATATCTAAGGCCTGCTGCCCATTTTCCGCTTCGTAGCACTGGGCGTTTATCTTTTTAACTATTTCTTTAATAAGAAGCCTGTTAACGAATATGTCGTCAACTATAAGAATTTTGTAAATATTTTCCATTGTTTACAATTACTATTCTTGCAAATATAGTTGTTCTATCCTAATCGGCTTAAGGTTTTTAAAATATTTAAGCTGTTAATGGAAAAACCATTTCGCGTCATATCAATAATTTTATCATGCTTGAATTCCGATAGGGTTCTTATGAGGCTTTCTTTGGTAGTACCTGCTAGTTCTGCCAGTTCCTGTCTTGTTAAAGGAATAGAGAACTCGTGGCTACCAAAAATTTCCTCGGAAAAGTACAGAATGATGTCGGCCACTCGCCCTGGCAGCTGTTTTGAGAGCAGGCTCGACAGCCTACCTATATTAAATAGGTTATCGGAGCTAATACGTTGGATTACTTCGCGGGCAAAATCCTTATTCTCCGATACTAGAAATTTAAAGGTTTCTATATCAATAAACTGAACTACCGTTGGCTCAAGGGCACACACAGAGTAGTCATAGTTATCGTTCGATAGGGCAGAGGATATTCCTAAGAAAGCTCCTGGCTGGGCAATACGCAGTATTAAGTTCTTGCCTTTACGCATTTCGCGTGTAACCTTAGCCATTCCCGAAATGATTATAGCCACCTCAGTAACTCTTGAGTTTTGCTTTATAATGGTATCCCTTTTCTGATACTCCATTCGGTTCGACGAACTGATTAACCTCTCCCGCTCGGTACCCGTCAGAAGCTCTTCAAGCTTAAAATGTAACTCTCTAATATCTTGTTTGTTTGTGGCTTCCATATTGTTCATCGCCTTTATATGTTATATTATAACCAATCATAAATATACAAAAATAATCAAATAGTGATTCAAATCATCTTTTTTTAGTGAGCAAACTCATTAAAATACTGTTGCAACTACTTTTAATTACTTGTATTTTTGATTGAATATTTCATAACAATAAATCATGATTTTAATAGTAGACGATTCAACAACTAATCAAGTACTGCTTGAAGCCATTCTGCAAGAAGAGGGCTACCAAACAATTACCGCATTTAGTGCTCGCGAGGCCTTTAAAGTAATTGAAAAGGAGAAGCCAGAGCTAATATTGCTCGACCTTTTAATGCCAGAGGTTAGTGGGTTTGACTTTTTAAAGGATATTAAGTCGAAGCCAACAATGTCTGATATTCCTGTTATTGTAGTATCGGCGGTGGGCTCTCAGGAGAATGTTGAACTATGCAAAAGCTTAGGTGCAGTAGAGTTCTTCAGTAAGCCAATCGAAATTTCTGTGCTGATAGATACTGTAAAGCGAATGGTTGCCGTTAGCTAATGCTATTTTTTACTAACGATTTTAGCGCGCTAACCTTTTTCTCGTTTTATCGTTGTATATTTAAGTTCCGAAGTTTTATAACTAAATATTAAAACTAAATACACGCTTATGCCCAAAGCTGATAAACCCAACAAGTTTACCGCAAGCATCTCAATTAGTGAGTTTACCGACGTATTCTTGGGCATCGACGAACAGATACTTCAGCTACACCAGTGCTCATCCGACGATTTTCTTGGTCTCAATGCTGATTTCAAGCAGTATTATCGTCAGGCCAAGGCATTGTCCGATAATGCCGCGCAAATATTTAATGCCTTAGCCGAGAACGAAACCAAGGCATTGCTTCGAGATATTGAGAAGCTTTATAAGGATTTGAAGCAAATTCAGCTTCAGTTTACCAACCACCTTAACACCACCATTGGTTTGCTGCGCGAAATTGTTGAGCTCCAAGGTAGACTATTCCTGCCAGTTAAGAATATGAACCAGGATTTGTTAACCCTTAAATTTTTGCTGGCCAATATCAAGATATCAAACTCAAACCTTGGTAAGACTGAGCTCAATAACTTGGAAAGACTTCTTCACAGATACAATGATGTAATAAACGACTTTAAGATTTGTGGTTATCAGAACGAGAGTAACCTAGATTTACTTAAGGGAGTAGTGAGTAAATCGCTAAAACACTTCGAGTCGATAAGCGATAAGCATTTGCAGGATTTGGATGGAATACTGAACAATACACATTACGGAATAATCCTCTTTGCGGAGAAGCATGAAGAGGTGGCTCGCCAAATCCCTGAGCTTACCCAAAAAACGGAAAATTCTTCAAGAAGTATAGCTGATATTATTACCAATCTGCAGTACCATGATATTATCCGCCAAAAGATGGAGCACGTGCAGGCAACCCACAAGAAGCTGCTTGCCGAATTGGAAAGTACTGCCACCGAAAAGAAAGACGAATTCGAAAAGGATCAAAAATTGCTTGTACGCATCAGGGATATTGCCAACCTGCAATCGGCCCAGTTGGTTTATGCCAACAAGGAGTACCAGCAGGCCATAGAGGTAATCACAAATAAGTTTATTGCCATAAGCAACGATATGACCAATATCGCATCGATGTGTAAGGACATAAACCTTTCACAGGATAATTCCGATGAGCTATACCTTCAGAATCTTATCGATAAGATGCAGAACTCATCGCAGGTACTAAACAGGTTTCTTGAGGCAAGCCAATCCTTCCATGAACATATCGAGGAGTTAACCACCAAAATTACTGGAACTAACGATAGCGTGGCCAAATTTTCAAAGTCGCTTCAAAGTTTAAGGGAGATTACTGGAGAAACCATCAAAATGCTTTCCGGAAGTGGCGAGAATACTAGAGAGCACTCCGAGACCCTAAAGCTTGTTCAAAGCCTGTATTCGGATGTGGAAAAGTTTGAGGGCGAAATTCAGGAGGTTTTTGGCAAAATTGCCAGTATCGGAAGCCAGCTGCTGCCCAACATAGGCAAAAATCTTAAGGGAGCAATAAGCGATGGTCTATTTGTTCAGGCTGCTCATTCCATGACCAACATCATCAATCAGCTTAATCAAAAGCACATTACCATAAAATCACTGCTCGATGAAAACCTTTCCTCAAGCAAAGTCGTTTCAGCCGATGTTAGGGAGTCGATTAGTAAAGTAAGGTATTACGATTTTTTTGAGAAAGTAATTGTAGACATTATCGCAGAGTTTAACCACATATACCAAATGCTTAGGGCAGAGCTTAACGAGGGTGAAAAAGCAGAGGATTTGGAAGCAATTAAGAACCTTTACACCATGGCCAGCGAGCATAAAATTCACGATAAGGTTTCAAACACCGAGGGTGACATCGATCTATTCTCCGACGATGAACCTGTTACAGATGAGGATGACGATAACTTAGAACTATTTTAAGATAACAAACACTATGGCAAAATCACAAAGTATCACCTTAAAAGCTCAGGCATCTAAAGCTAAAGGGAAATCGGATGAGCTTGTTCTGCAAATGCAGGGCGAGCTTACCCTCGACAACGCCACCAAGGTTAAGGAGTTTCTCCTTAGCAATATGCCCAAGGGCAAGACATTCAATGTGAAGATTAGCAATGTCGATAATATCGATTTGGGGTTCTTGCAGCTTTTAAAACGATTTTGTTGGGATGCCCAGCAGGAACAGAAAGGTGTAGATATAACAATGAATATCAGCGAAGATCAAAAGATGTTACTTATCCGATCGGGCTTTGAGTCTATAATCACCCTAACTAATTAACATATTTAATTCAATACCAAATACAGAGTTACCATGGCAAAAACAATTCTAATTGTTGACGACTCCGAAAGCATTCGCGAAGTGGTTAGCTTTACCCTCGAAAATGAAGGCTACAACGTCCTCATTGCTAACGATGGTACCGATGCCCTCAAGTTTTTAGATGGAACGCATATCGACCTGATTATTACCGACCTTCATATGCCCGAGATGGATGGTATTACCCTTATTCGTCAAGTTCGTAAGATGGAGCAGTATATGCGTATACCCATCCTTTTCCTTACCACGGAGTCGCAAGCCGCTAAAAAGATGGAAGCCAAAGAGGCTGGGGCAACCGGTTGGATTATTAAGCCCTTTGTTCCTGCTAAGCTAATTGCCGCACTAAATAAAGTACTACGCTAATGGATAACTTTAAGAAAAAATTTGTTGAGGAAGCGGTCGATCTTATCGATGGGCTCGAGAAAACCTTACTCGAGCTAGAGGAGAACCCCGAGGATGAAGCCATTGTGCAAAAGGTTTTTAGGGTTATGCATACCCTAAAAGGCAATAGCGGTATGTTTGGGTTCGAAATGATTGACAGCTTTACCCATGAAATGGAAACGGTATACGATATGATTCGTAATCATAAGCTTTCTGTTTCGCGCGAAATTCTCGATTTAACTCTCGCTTCCGTCGATCATCTGAAAATCCTGCTCGATGAGGATAACTATAACGACCCTGACGTTCAGGCTAACCACAAGATGTTGCTTAGCAAGGTTGCCCAAATTATTCAGGCTGATAGTGAGACCTCAGTGGCTTCAGGCCCTTTGCCAACGGCTAACAATAATCTCAATGGAGATTCCGATAAGGGGAGCAGCTACTATATACTGTTTGAGCCCAATGGCAATATCTTTAGCAACGGCACAAACCCGTTATACCTGCTCGACGAACTTCACACCCTTGGAGAGGCTAAGGTTTACGCTCATCTAAACAGGGTACCGCCCCTAAAGGATATCGACGAGAGCCTTTGCTACACATACTGGGAGGCCATTCTATACACCGAGTCGAGCGTAAACGATATAAACGACGTTTTTATATTCGTTGAGGATGAGTCAAACATTGAGATTCAGAAGATAATGGATGGCAATGTGCTCGCCAATGAACAGTTTGTTAGCGAGTTGGACAACCTGTCGAGTATTCAGAAGGATATTGGATTTAATTCCGTGCAAAGGATTGCTGTAAACATCTCCAAAAGTAGTACCACACAACAAAATGTTCAGGTTAAGGGTAAGGATAGAGTAGTGGCTAAGGATGCTACCATTAGCAGCATCCGTGTGGCTGCCGACAAGCTGGATATGCTTATGAATCTGGTTTCGGAGCTAGTAACAACTCAGGCACGATTAAGCCTTTTTGCCGAGGAGAGCGCTGTGCCCGGTTTGGTTCCTATTGCCGAAAATGTTCAGAAATTGTCGCGCCAGCTCCGTGACATTGCTTTTAGCATTGTGCTAATTCCCATCGAGAATATGCTAACCCGCTTTCAAAGGCTTGTGCGCGATCTCTCATCGGAACTAGGTAAGGATGTTGTTTTTGCCACCGAGGGAGCCGAAACCGAACTCGATAAGACTATTATTGAAAGTTTGGCCGATCCGCTAATGCATATTCTTCGTAATAGCCTCGACCATGGAATTGAAGATGCAGCTCAACGGGAGAAGGCTGGGAAACCTAAGCAGGGGAAAATCACCCTCAAAGCATTCTACTCTGGGGCCAATGTCATGATCCAGATAAGTGATGATGGTGCAGGTATCGATCCTGAGATGATCACACATAAAGCCATTGCGAAGGGGATAATATCAGCCGATCGCAAACTTTCCAAGCGCGAGGTTCTTGAGCTTGTTTTCCTACCCGGATTTAGTACTGCCACCAAGGTAACCGATGTGTCGGGTCGTGGTGTAGGGATGGATGTGGTAAAGCGTAAAATTGCCGATATTAGGGGCGAGGTTGAGATAGACTCAGAAAAAGGAGTGGGTACAACTATAACCATTAAGCTGCCATTAACCCTTTCTATTATCGATGGGTTGCTTGTTAAGGTTGAGGACACACATTTCATTATCCCCTTGTCGGTAGTTGATAAAATTTACGCTGTTGAGCATGAAAAGATAGCCAAAACCTTTAATAACGTGGTGGTGCTCGATGGGAAACAGATCCCATTCTTCTACATACGTCGAGAATTTGAACACACTGAAAGCACCGAAAAGTTTGAACAGGTTATTGTAGTTAATTTTGAGGAGAAAAGCGTTGGCCTTGTTGTTGATACAGTGATAGGAGAATATCAGGCCGTGCTTAAACCTTTGGGTAAGCATTACAAAAACCAGGATATGATATCAGGAGCTACAATACTAGGCGACGGAACGGTTGCTCTAGTTATGGATACCAATAAAATTATTAAGCTTTTTGCCAATCATAAAGATTTTGCCATGGAGGGCGAAGAGTAATACCATTTGTAAAAATAACCGAAAACGGAGGAAATCATATGAATCAGGACAACTTATCAAGAATTAACTCTTACTTGTCGTTTAAGCTGGGCGACGAGGAGTTTGCTGCTCACGTAGGCAAAGTGCTAAACATCTTGGAAATGACCAAGATTACCGAAGTACCTAAGGCGCCAGTTTATATGAAAGGCGTTATTAACCTCAGAGGAACTGTACTGCCAGTTATCGACACTCGAATAAAGTTTGGGATGACACCCACTGAATACACTACCAACACTTGCATAATTGTGCTTGACATCGATGTTGATGGTGAAACCATTCAGGTGGGTGCTCTTGTTGATGCAGTTCAGGCAGTGCTTGAAATTGAGAAGGGGAAAATTATGCCACCCCCAAGCATTGGTAGTAAGTACAAATCGGAGTTTATTGAAGGAGTCGCCAATATTGATGAGAAGTTCATTATGATTCTCGATATGGACGCAGTGTTCTCAACCGAGGATGTAACCGATTTACTTAACAAAACCGAGGAGACACAAAGTACAACTGAAATTGAGGAGGTAAGCTAGCGAAAAAGTTTAGCATTCACTTGCTTTTTAACTAAAAATATCTTATTTTTAGTAAGTAGCGTTAATAGTATTGTTGGCTGAAATATAGCGTTTTATTAATTTCTATTGCAAAGAGTTGGGGGCAAATTCAAATTTTAGGCTGGAGCTAATAATTTTTTTATGACCCCCTTGGGCTGTTCAAAAAGCGAAATTCAGGTTTAGGGAAAAGCCATTAAATGAGTGGAGAAGCTTTTTGAACAGCCCTCTTTGTTTGAAAATGGAAGCCATACCATACTAATCGCTTCGCCTATTTTTGCCAGTTGGCTCATCTCCCAAATTATTTTTCGTACTTAATGCTCTGTATTCAAGTTGATTGAATCTTTTGTGTTTTGCTATTACCCTGATAGGTTGATTGTTGCGTTTGAAGAGTAAATCTTGCAAAAATGTAACACTATTTACAGAAAATATCTATATTTAATTCCATAATTGAAAGTTTTTGAAGTTTTATTTGGATTATCAAATGGTTCGTAGGACAATGCGCTTCTATTCATTTCACGAATTATGTTTATTGAGTTTAGTATTGTCCACATTACAATTCAATTTTAAGTGCAGCTTAACGTATTAACCTTTTTTATTCTTTTATTCATAAAATGATGTTTAACTTACGTTTAAACGAGATTTTCAGAGCCCAGCTATCGCAAGAAGAGTTCGATAAGCTAAGTCGTTTCATTTACAAGGAGAGTGGTATAAAGATGCCTCCAGTAAAAAAGGTGATGCTACAAAGTAGGCTCCAAAAGCGGCTTAGGGAGCTAAATATGACTACATTCAAGGAGTACATCGATTATGTCTTTGGCAAAGATGGGCTAAATGCTGAGATAATTCATATGCTCGATGTGGTAAGCACCAACAAAACCGATTTCTTTAGGGAACCAGTCCACTTCGATTTTTTAACTAGCACCGTTCTTCCTGAGTTTGTTCAGCAAAAAGCTGGATCGCGCACCATTAAAGTATGGAGCGCTGGCTGCTCTAGTGGCGAAGAACCCTACACCCTGGCCATTGTTATGGCAGATTTTGCAGAGAAAAACCCGGGTTTCGACTACTCAATTATTGGAACCGATATCTCAACCCAAATCCTGCAAAAAGCAGTGGATGCCGTTTACAAGGAGGAGAGAGTGTCAATTATTCCAATGGAAACCAAACGCAAATACTTTTTAAAGAGTAAGGATAGATCGAGCCCCACGGTTAAAGTGGTAGGAGACTTGAGGCGAAGGGTTAGGTTTGGCAGGCTAAACTTTATGGATAATTACTACGATGTGCCCGAGACCTTTGATGCTGTTTTCTGCCGAAATGTGCTAATCTACTTCGATAGGGAAACTCAGGAGAAGGTTATTAATAAGCTGTGCGATAAGCTACGACCAGACGGCTACTTCTTCCTTGGTCACTCCGAGTCAATTATGAATATGGATGTGCCCCTTAAGCAGGTAAAGCCCACAATATTTAAGCGATTGTAGAATTTGCGCTTTTAAACTAATATTTTCTTTCGTATCTTGAGAAGATAAAATTTATCAATAGGGTATTCTCAAAAATATTATAACTACCAATTGCTATGGGACATAAAATTACCGACGACGAATTGCTTGATGAGCTCAAACGTCGCTTTGAGCAGAACAAGATAGCGGTTAAGGAGCTCAAATCGGTAAACGAGGAGCTCAAAACTGTAAACAAGAAGTTGGAAGAATCCGAAGCGCTGAAAAGCCACTTTATCTCCAATATCACTAACGAGATAATCAATCCCTTTACTTCCATCCTGGGTCTTTCTAAGGCCATCCTTTCGGTTGATAAGGAGAACTGGAAAAAGGTTGTTTCCATGATTGCCCTGATTCATTCCGAAGCCTTTACCCTCGATTTTCAGTTCCGCAATATATTTGTTGCGGCCAAAATTGAAGCTGGCGAAATTTTTCCCGAAATTGTTAATGCTGATGTCATTAATATTATCGACAGCGTGATTGAGTCGTTCAAGCTTGAGGCAAGGCGCAAGAAGGTTCAGGTTGTATTCAACCATAGTTTCCCTCTCGACAAATCTGAGTTGTTTCTTTTCAAAACCGATCCCGAGAAGCTCAAGCTAATTCTGGCAAACCTCCTTAGCAACGCCATTAACTTTAGCTTCGAAGGAGGGCTAGTGGAGATTAAAGGGGAGATGAAGAATAAAAATTTGGCTATCTGCGTTCGCGATCATGGCATTGGAATTAGTAAGGAGAACCAACGAATTATTTTTGATAGATTTAAAAGGTTAGACTCCGGTATTAACTCGCTCAACCGAGGGCATGGTCTTGGGTTATCAGTAAACAAAGCGGTTATTGAGATGCTTGATGGAAACATAAAGATTGAGAGTGAACTAGGTGACGGGGCATGTTTTACCATAAACATCCCCGAAAGCGAAGAGTCAACCACAGACTATGCTTCGGATGCTAACGAAACTTTTTTTGAGTCGGACGAGGAAACCTTTTAAGCTCCACCTATGGATCAAATAAGTACTCACTTCTTATACCCATCGGCGTTATTTGCTAGCATTGAGCCCCATAAGGTTTCAACCATACTTGGCTCATGTGTAGCCGTTTGCCTTTACGATCCCATTGCTAAAATTGGAGGAATTAATCATTATATGCTACCTTTCTGGAATGGTCAGGGGCTTGCGAGCCCCAAGTATGGCAATATTGCCATAGAGCGTTTAGTTGAAAAGATGGTTAGCCTGGGATGTAAAAAAAACAATATAAAGGCAAAGGTATTTGGCGGCGGAGAGGTGATCGATACAAATATCTCCCAATTTCACATTGGCGAACGCAACATTAAGTTAGCATTGGAGATGCTCGATGAGCTTAGGATTCCTGTTGTTGCTAAAAGCGTGGGGGGAAAACTAGGAAGGAAAATAGAGTATTGTACGGGCACTGGTGAAGTTAAACAGCGATATATCGATAGAACAATCAGCTCAAAGACATAATAAACTCTGGTTTTACATATGACAAACAAGATTAGAGTTCTAATTGTAGACGACTCGGCGGTAGTTAGGCAAACCCTAAGTCAAATAATCTCCTCCGACCCTCATCTAGAGGTGATGGGAACAGCCTCCGATCCTTATTTTGCTGCCAAGAAAATTGCAGAAGAGGTTCCCGATGTTATTACCCTTGACGTGGAGATGCCCCGCATGGATGGTCTTACCTTCCTGAAAAAAATAATGACACAACACCCTATTCCTGTGGTTATTATTTCCAGCTTGACCGAGAAAGGTACCGAAACGGGAATGAAAGCGCTCGAACTAGGTGCTGTAGATATAATTACCAAACCACAGGTAAATACCAAAACCTTTTTTGAGGAGTCGCGCATTAGAATTTGTGATGCCGTTAAAGCTGCTGCGCATGCTCGAATTGCACGAAAGCGGATTAAGCTAGAGCCACATGTTGTTGAGCCTAAATACTCAGCCGATGCAGTGTTACCCCCCTCGTTGCCCAACATGAGTATGATTAAAACAACTGAGTATGTTGTGGCCGTTGGGGCATCAACCGGAGGTACTGAAGCTCTAACTACATTCCTCAAGGCGCTTCCTCTTGACTCGCCCGGGGTAATTATTGTTCAGCATATGCCCGAAAAGTTCACCACATCGTTTGCCGCAAGGCTAAACGAAATCTGCAAAATAACGGTTAAAGAGGCCGAGAATGGCGATTCGGTTATTCGTGGTAGAGCACTTATAGCCCCAGGTAACTTTCATATGCTATTGAAACGCAGCGGTGCCCGGTACTACGTCGAGATAAAGGATGGCCCTTTGGTAAATCGTCACCGGCCCTCGGTTGATGTACTTTTCCGGAGCACTGCTCGTTATGCTGGAGCCAATGCGGTAGGTGTTATCATGACCGGTATGGGCGACGATGGGGCAAAAGGAATGCTTGAGATGAAGCAGGCTGGTGCCAAAACCGTAGCGCAAGATGAGAGTTCATGCGTTGTTTTTGGTATGCCCAAGGAAGCCATTAAGCTAGGAGGGGTCGATAAGGTGCTCTCGCTCGAAGCAATTGCTCCGTTTGTGATTAAGAATCACTAGCATTATAAGCGCTTACCAAAGCGCTTTTTTTGCATTGTACCATTGCCATTTTTTTCTTATACTTGCTTTTTAATCATATCAACTGCCATTTTAGCTAATGGCATATGCAACAAACAGATTATGCAAACCTTATCCGATACTAAGCCCGATAAAGCAAAACCGATACAGCATAAATTACCGTTGCTATACAAATTTTTTTGCTGGTGCTCGGGTGCAAGGATTTACATTTTAAAGCAGTGCCCATCGGAGTATAACAAGTTTTATGGCATTGGCGTAATTGTATTTCTTACAGGTGTTATGGCCTCCCTATCTGGAGGTTATGCCATTTATACTGTGTTTCGAAAGTTTGAGATTGCCGTAGCTTTTGGTTTGCTCTGGGGATTCCTTATTTTTTCAATTGACTGGTACATAGTTGCAAGCTTAAGGAAGCAGCAAAGTAAGCTCAAAGAGTTCGGTATGGCTTTGCCCCGTTTTGTGTTGGCTGTAGTAATTGCCTTTGTGGTATCGATGCCACTCAAGCTTAAACTATTTGAGCGCGAAATTGAGCAGCAAATAGTTTTCGATCAGCAGCAAAGCAACATTAGGTATTCAGAACTGATATCCAAAGAGTTTGCAGATATCGAACGGCTCGAAAATCAGAATGAAGTCCTCCGCCAAGAGCTTACTCGAAAGGAAGATCAGCGAAACCAACTCTTCAATATGATAATTGCCGAGGCCGAAGGTATGAGCCCTACTCAAACTCCAGGTAAAGGCCCCGTTTACAGGGAGAAGAGGATGGAGTACGATAAGGTAGACTCGGAGCTAAGCCAGCTCAGGAGAATAAATAATCAAATAATAGAGCAAAATAATCAAAGCCTAACCTCCCTCCGTAAGCGGCGAGATGATGCTATGGCCAATGCCACTGTGGTAACCAAGCAATCCGATGGCTTTTTAGCTCGGCTACAAGCTATGAATTCGCTTACAAGCAGTAGTAGTAGCATTCAGTGGGCAAGCTGGTTTATAATTTTGCTCTTTATTACCATCGAGAGTGCACCCATAATTGTTAAGCTGCTTTCGGGCCGAGGCCCATACGACGACCTGCTGGAAGCCGAGGAGTACATTAAACAGGTTGAAATACGGCGAGATGTGGTGCAAGCAGAGCTTACTGAGGATCACCATATCGATCTTCATCGATTGTTGGAGAAGGAGCGTAACGATAAGCTATACGAGGTGGAGAAGGATCATATAAAGAATGAAGCTGAGGTGTTGAGCGAGATCAATAAGCTTAAAATAATACGGTGGAAGGAGGAAGAGATAGGTAAGCTACACGCAACAGAGCAGGAGGTCACGCAAACGCAGAGTGATGACGATGCAACCATTACCGACGAGGCTGCTAAACTTTTTGTTCCTGAAGAATCGCCCGAGTTGAAAGATATGCCCGATGATACCGATGATGATATAATGGCAGGAGTTAATGAGCTAAGTAAGGATAATCCTGAAGAAACCAACTCCCCAAAATTTAATTAAAAGCCTTTGTTCGCTAGTTTTTTGGCAACAGTTTAGTGATTATAACAAATAATATCTAATTTTAGTCAAATTTTTCCGACTATGCAGCATAATTACTCAAAGGGGTTTGTTATCCGAATTTCACTTATAACCTTTGTTATAGGCCTAGTTTTTTTAGTTGTATTAATGTTTGTGCAGGCCCTGATGCAAAACATAGCTTTTACTGGTGCAGGGATAGCTCAATTGCATAAACACTCACCCGTCTTCTATCTGCTAGATGCTTTACCTATAATTCTTGCTGTGGCATCGGTTTTTATAGCCAGATTTGTGTCCCGTGTACAGAATGAGGCCAAAGACTTTACAGAGAAAGAAACAACGCATCAGCGTAAGCTATACCGATTTGTTCAAAAGCTAAAAGAAGGTGATATTGAGGCTGATTTTTCTCCTGATGAGAATGATGTGCTGGGGAAGGCCATAGTAAATCTTCGCGATACCCTTAAGCAAAGCAAGGAAGAAGAGGCTGCTCGGAGAAAAGAGGACGAACAGCGCAGTTGGACTGCTGAGGGACTTGCCAAGTTTGGAGAGATTTTAAGAACTCAGAAAGATGATGTTGAAGAGCTTACATATCTAATCATAAGCAATTTGGTTAAGTATGTCGATGCCAATCAGGGTGGTTTTTACTTATTGGACGATACCGACCCCGGCGATAGGTTCTTTAACCTCACGGCCTGCTACGCCTACGAGCGCAGAAAGTATGCCGATAGTCGTGTAGATTGGGGCGAGGGGCTGGTAGGTGCCTGTGCACTGGAGAAGCAAACCACAGTCCTTAAAAAAGTTCCCGACTCATACCTCAAGATCACATCTGGCTTGGGCACAGCCAATCCAAAGAATATTGCCTTAATTCCCCTTAAGGTTAACGATGAGGTGCACGGTGTATTGGAGATAGCGTCGTTCCAGCCATTCGATCAGCATCGTATCGACTTTATTGAGAAGGTTGCTGAAAGTATTGCTTCCACCATATCAAATACAAAAATCAATATTCGTACTGCTAAGCTGCTAAAGGAATCGCAGGAGCAAGCCGAGATACTCCAAGCACAGGAAGAGCAGATGCGCCAGAATATGGAGGAGCTACAGGCAACCCAAGAGGAAGCTGCTCGTCAGGCCGAAAAGTTTATAAGCTTTACCAACTCGGTTAACCATACCCTGATTCGCGCCGAGTACGATGTGAATGGGGTATTACTTTACGCAAACACAAAGTTCTTAAACAAGCTCGAGTACTCTTCGAATTCTGAGGTTGAGGGTAAGCACATCTCCATGTTTATAAATAAAAAGGATAGGGTTTGGTTCGATGAGATTTGGGAAAGCCTAGCAAAGGGAGGTCACCATTTCGAGGGCGATATGAAGCATGTAACCAAGAGTGGAAAGGATCTTTGGACTATTGCAACCTACACCTGCGTGCGTAATCCCAATGGCGGAGTAGAAAAGATCCTGTTTTTGGCCATTGATACCACCGAGCAGAAAAACCAAAGCCTCGACTTTGAGGGGCAAATAGAGGCGCTTAACCGCTCTAGCATAAAGGCCGAGTACACCCCAACGGGCGATATCCTCGATGTGAACGAAAAATTCCAGCAAACCTTTGCCCTCACGTTGGCCGAAGCTAAAGCTAAGACTATTTTCGACCTATTCCATAATAACGATAGAAAGCAGATTGAGGGCATTTGGGACGACGTAACCCATGGCATACCTTTCGAGGGACAGGTAAAGATGCTCATGAAGGATAGCGTGGAGCGTTGGTTCCGAGGTACGTTTACGGCAGTTAACGATATGTATGGCGAGGTGGCCAAAGTAGTATTTATTGGCCATGATAATACCCGTGAGAAACTCATGGAGATTGAGACAATGGAGCAGACCGAGCAGCTTAAGCGCCAAGAGGAGATGCTTAGGCAGAATGAGGTGGAGCTAAACCGTAAACTCCGTGAGGCTAAGGAAGATATTAAGAATCAGTTCAAGGAGATAGAGCGCGTTAAGATTCGAACCGAGAAGACCCTCGAGGGCTTCCTCGATGCAATTATCACCACCGATCAGGATGGTATTGTACAGTTCTTCAATAAAGCAGCCGAGGAACTACTGGGTGTAACCAAGGACGAGATTCTTGGCCAAAGCATTCGTATCTTATTCCCCCCAGAGGCCTCTGATACTGACGAGTTCTTGGCTTCCTATCTCGACCCAGAGAAGCCCGCCATTGTTGGAGAAAGGCGTGAAATTTCTATTATCCGTAAGGATGGCGAGGAGCTAAACGTACTAATGCTGCTCACCGAAGCCAAGGTGGGGCGTGAGTTCACCATAACTGCTTTTATACAGAATATCTCTGTTGATTTATTCTAGCAATCCATTTGTTTAGCAAAACTCAATGCAGGTCAGCACCCTTAGCTGACCTGTATTTTTTTTATTTGTAGCAGATGGCACAAAATTTTTATATGCTTACCAAATTTAGCTACTTTTGTAAATACCAAGTATGGATTATAATTAATGCCAACTGTCAGCAATTTATTGATTTATGGAAAATTTTGTTGTTTCAGCACGTAAGTATCGACCCACCAGTTTTAAGAGTGTGATTGGCCAGCATTCGCTAACCACAACCCTTAAAAATGCTATTCAGCGCAAGCAGCTTGCTCAGGCCTACCTGTTTTGCGGCCCCCGTGGCGTGGGAAAAACAACGTGTGCCCGAATATTTGCCAAAACAATAAATTGCCTAAATCCAACTCCCGAGTTGGAGGCGTGTAATGAGTGTGAGAGTTGTAAGGCTTTTATCAATCAGCGATCGTTTAATATCCATGAACTCGATGCTGCCTCAAACAGTTCCGTTGATGGTATCCGTAAGCTTATAGAGCAGGTGCGTATACCACCTCAAATTGGTAAGTACAGCGTTTATATCATCGATGAGGTGCATATGCTATCGCAGGCAGCCTTCAATGCGTTTCTCAAGACACTAGAAGAGCCACCAGCTCACGCAATATTTATACTAGCTACCACCGAGAAGCATAAAATTCTACCTACCATCCTATCGCGTTGTCAAATCTACGATTTTAATAGGATTAAGGTAGAGGACACAGTGAAGTACCTCGAGTTTATTGCCAAGGAAGAGAATGTAACCTACGAGGTGGAAGGGCTAAATATTATAGCCCAAAAGGCCGATGGTGCCATGCGCGATGCGCTGTCCATTTTCGATCAAGTGGTTAGCTTTAGCGATAATAATATCACCTACCAAAAGGTAATTGAGAACCTGAACGTTCTCGATTTTCAGTATTACTTCACACTCACCGAAGATTTTTTGAAGGGTGATTTCGCCAATGCCCTCCGTACATTCGATGAGCTGCTCTCTAAGGGGTTCGATGTACAGCAGTTCACCTCAGGGATGAGCGATCATCTGCGGAACTTGTTGGTATGTAAAGACCCACAAACTGCGCAGATACTTGAGGTAGGCGCAGCCATTGCCGAGCGATACATCAAGTTTGCCACCGAATGCTCTGTGGAGTTCCTCATTAAAGCTCTCGATGTGGTGAACCAGGCCGATGTAACCTATCGGCAAAGTAGTAATCAGCGGCTTCATGTTGAGCTTATGCTGATTAGGTTGTGCGGACTTAATCAAGAAAAAAAAAAATAACCTCTACGAGTGGTTAGACGAGTATACCAACGAGCTTACCATTCTTACTGGTAGTACCGATGATACTCCAAAGGTAGTTGCAGAACCGAAACCTAAGCCAATTGCAAAACCATTACCCGAAAAGCCCATCCCGGTTTCAAGGGCTACCCCTAAGAGCATATCCATAAAAGATGCCTTGGAGGGTAAACCTATAGCAGCATCCTCAAATGAGGCTGATCAACCCCAGCCAATTATTGATGATGTTGAGGACGAAGATATTGATGTTGATATTCCCGCCGAAGAGGAGGTTCTCTTTAGTCAGGTGGATTTGGAACGCCATTGGCAGCAGTTTATTGAAAGTCACTTGCTGGGGAAGCCAAGATTTATTAGCTTGCTTACAACGTATCAGCCTGTACTGGCGAGTAATTTTCAGGTAAAAGTAGTGTTCGAGGCCCAGCTGCAGCTTGAAATGTTTGCCGAGGTTAAAAATGAATTAACTCATTTCCTTCGCTCGAAGCTCGGAAGTAAGGGGCTCGTAATCGAGGCAAGTTTTCAGAGCCAAGGCAATGGGAATGGTAACGGGAAAATTTATACCGTTGAGGATCGATTTAAGTTCTTGAGTCAGAAGAATCCTAAACTACTAAACCTGAAACAACAGTTGAATTTGGATTTTGACTAACGTTTTAATACCAAACATTTAATTATTTACATTGTTAATGTATACAGAAGTAATTATTAATAACCACTTAAAAATTAATCTACTATGCTAAATCAACGAGTTTACAATGCCATTAACGATCAGATTAATGCAGAGATTTGGTCGGGCTATATGTATCTTTCCATGTCGGCCTACTTCTCATCGGAAGGTTTGAATGGATTTGCCAACTGGATGAGAGTTCAGTGGCAAGAGGAGCTTTCGCACGCCATGAAGTTTTTCGATTATGTGGTGGAGCGGGGCGAAAGACCAATTCTGAAGCCCATTGATGCCGTTCCAGAGAAGTGGGATAGCGCTATGCATGCCATGGAGGAAACCCTTAAGCATGAGCAAAAGGTAACGTCGCTTATTAACAACATTATGGATGTTGCCATCGAGGAGAAGGACCATGCTACAAAGAGTATGCTTCAGTGGTTTATCGACGAGCAGGTTGAGGAGGAAGCAGGTGCACAAGAAATTATTGATAGCCTGAAGCTACTTGATGGCAAAGGCCATGGAATTTATATGCTTGATAAGGAGCTAAAAGCTCGCCAGTTTGTTGATGAAACTGCGGAGTAAAATCAGGTAGCGAGATCCATAAGTGCAAAGGGGGGCGAATATTTCGGCCCCCTTTATGTTTTTTATAGGTAATGATGCCTAAACCAGCAGACTTCCAATTTGATAGAAGGCAAATGATACCAGCCAAGCCAACGCGGTAGTATAGAAAATGGTGAAAGCTGCCCACTTCCAACTTCCCGATTCCTTTTTTATAGCTGCAATAACTGCTACACAGGGAAAGTAAATCAGAATAAAAAGCAGAAACGAGAAGGCACTCAGTGGAGTATAAACCTTTTGGCCCACCTTAGGGCCGCTGGTATGCACCTCATTTTTAAGGTTATGAATTAGCGTTTGGCTTGTCTCATCGGAGTCGCTACCCGCTTGTACCAACACCCCAAGCGTGCTAACCACAATCTCCTTGGCGGCAATACCCGAGAGTAGGCTAACTCCCATTTTCCAATCGAAACCTAATGGTCGAATAACAGGTTCGATGGTTTTACCTATTCTGCCCAGGTACGAGTTGGCTTGCCTTTCGGCAATCATAAGGTTTTCAATGCTTACTATCTCTGCTTCAAGGTCGTTAGTTGAATTTTCCTCATCAGCTATAGAGGTATGCCCTTCCAATTCACTTTTTATTTGCTCAATCTGCGATTGATAATCCTGGCTATACTCAACACCCTTTGGGTAGTACTCGAGTGCCCAAATTATTATAACGGCTATAAGTATTACGCCTCCCATTTTTTTAAGATACTGCGATGCCTTAAACCACATATGCCTAATGGTTGACTTTATGGTTGGAATTCGGTAGGGTGGGAGCTCCATCACAAAGGGAATATCCTCACCTTTGAATAGGGTTTTCTTAAATAGAATGGCCATGAGGATAGCCATGGTTATGCCTATAAGATATATAAGGAAAAGGAGTGAGCCCGCTTTTTCGGGGAAAAATGCACCCAGTATTAGGATGTATACAGGCAGCCGGGCACTACATGACATAAATGGATTTATGAGCATGGTAACCAGCCGGTTGTTCTTGTTCTCAATGGTTCGAGTAGCCATTATGGCGGGTACGTTGCACCCAAACCCCATAATAAGAGGTATGAATGATTTGCCGTGTAGGCCAATTTTGTGCATAAGCTTGTCCATTATAAACACGGCACGAGCCATATACCCAGTATCCTCAAGTATCGAAAGAAAAAAGAAGAGTAACAGAATGTTGGGCAGGAATACAATTACACTACCCACTCCGTTAATTATACCCCCAATGAGTAGATCTTTGAAAGCACCGCTTGGCATCACGTCACCTAGGAAGCCACTAAGTAGTGCTATGCCTTGGTCAATCCAGTCCATAGGGTAGGCACCCAGCTTGAATGTGGTGAAGAAGCTAAACCACATAAATAGCAGAAAGATGGGGAATCCAAAGAGCTTATGGGTAACAAAGGCATCGATGGTTTGCGTATTCTGCCTCTTCTTGTGCTTGTTTTCGGTATAGGTTTCCTTAAGTGCTCCAGCAATAAAGCCATACTTGGCATCGGTAATTAGCGTTTCGGAGTCTTCGTTGTAAATCTCCTCTAACCGCTTAATTTGAGCGTTGGCAACTTCACTAATCTCAACATACCCTCCCGATTTGCCCAGTATTCTATGGGCTTGCTTATCCTTTTCAAGCATCTTTATGGCAAGGTATCGCGATGAGTAGTGAAGATTCAGCTGCTTCTTTTCATGCTTTTTCAAGGGCACTTGAATGGCCTCGATGGCACGCTCAATATGTTCGCCGTAGTTAAGGTGAACATGCCTTAAGGTTTTGTCTTTATCAGTATAAACATTAATCACGGTATCAAACAATTCCTTAATTCCCTTGCCCTTGGAGCTAACAGTTGGCACCATTGGAATACCGATCATTCTGCCCAAATCCTTGTAGTTAAACTTATCGCCTTGGGCTTCCAACTCATCGTACATGTTAAGAGCTAGCACCACTTTTATATCCATATCGATAAGCTGGGTGGTGAGGTACATATTGCGCTCTAGGTTCGATGAGTCAACCACATTGATAACCACATCGGGTTTTTGCTCATGGATAAATCGCCGTACATAGAGTTCTTCAGGGGTGTACGCGCTTAACGAGTATGTACCGGGGAGGTCGGTTATGTTAAAGGTGTAGCCCTTATGCTTGAAGTGAGCCAGCTTGGAGTCGACTGTAACCCCGCTGTAGTTTCCCACATGCTCACGGGCTCCCGATGCATAGTTGAATAGGGTAGTTTTTCCGGAATTTGGATTGCCCACCAAGGCAATATTTACAATCTTGCTAACCTCTTTTGCTCCCGTTTCAGCAATCTCAATCTCATCGTGGTTATCGAGCGTTCCGTTGTAATTGCTTTTAATCAGTTTTTTAGCTTCCTCAGGGGTAACTACCTCTATTAGGTTGGCCTCACTTCGACGGAGCGAAACCTCGTATCCAAGTATCGAGTACTCAATTGGGTCTTTAAGCGGAGCATTTTTTATCACGGTAACTTTTTTACCCTTGATAAATCCCATTTCGATAATTCGCTTGCGGAATGCACCGCGTCCTCTTACTTTTGATATGATGGCGTACTCGCCGTTTTGTAGTTCGCTTAAAAGCATTCTTGTAACTTTATAAAGACTCAATATAAATAATCTGCAAACTTAGCATCTTTTATTAACTTTGGGTATCCCTAATAGTTGGTATTTTGTGCTAAACCAATACAATTTGTTTGGGTCAAACTAGCAAACTACAATTTTGCAATATTTCAATAAAAGTTTTATACTGTAAGCCATAAGAATAGGAGGAATACCTTGAAAGAAGAAGATAACATTTTGGCAAGGATACGTGAAATTTTGGGGGGTGAATCCACCAACTTTAGCATTCTTGAGCACCAGGTGGATATAAAAGTACAGATGGACTACTTTGAGTACTCAAAATCGAAGGATGGAGCCAACAACATAGAGGAAGTTCTTAGCAATGAGCATAAACTGTACGACGATGATGTACCGCTTGATGATAAAAAAGCATTGCTGGTGAACCTAGCTTCGATTGATCAACCCGAAGCATACCGGATTCTTGAACGCTACTCGGCCAAGGCTACCTCAGACCTCAGGGATTGGGCCATTATGGCCACTCAGGAGAGTCGAATGCTCCTTGAGACCCAGCTACTCGATGAGCAGCAGGTTTTCATTTCAACTGGGTTGGGTGGTAAAGCGGGAAAGCTCAGGTATTTTGTTGTTGTTTTTTCCTTAGATGAAGAACCCTTTACCTCATCGCAGCGTAAGCTCATAGAGGGTGAGTTTACCTATAGCCTAAAGCAGAGCGATGCTGAGGTAGAAAAGGTGGAGTTTTCCAAAAATTACGTAACCCTGCTAACCCTGATACCTCTGTCGGTTAAAGTGCGGTTGCCATTTCAGCTGGCCATCGACGAGTGCAACTCCCTTGGTAGGTTTATAAAAGATTCGTTTATCATAACCAACGTGAAGGAGCTAAATGATGCTGAGATTCAGGAGATCGTTCAAAATCCACCCCAACCCGAAGAAGAGCAATGAAAAAACCAGCACTGGTGGTGCTGGTTTTATATTTATTGTAGGTAAACTAGTTGTTGTCTAAGTCGTCGAAGCTGATATTTGAAAGTTCATTCTGCAATACCTCAACTTCTTGTTCTTCCGTAGGTTGTGTTGGCTTATTGTATTCTGGAGCCTCACCATTGTTGGCCTTAATGTAGTCAACAACCTCATTTAAGCCCTCGGCAAACTTCTCAAAATCTTCCTTGTATAGGAAAATCTTGTGCTTTTCGAAGAAAAACTTACCATCTTGTCCAAACCTTTTCTTGCTTTCGGTAATTGTTAAGTAGTAATCGTTCTGACGGGTAGCCTTTACATCAAAAAAATAGGTTCTTTTACCCGCTCTAACTACCTTAGAGAAAATATCATCTCGCTCGTTCCTATCAAGCCCATCGTGATTATTTAACTCATCCATCATTTCTATGTTTTTTAATGATTTAATATTGGATATTTACCGCTCAAAAATAAAAAAATATTTTTAGAACCATTATGATCATAGATATTTTTAAAAAATTGTTAATTTTTTTTAATCATTAGGCAGCAAATAATCGGTTTGGGTAAGCTCCATATATTCACTTGGCACAAGTTAACGGCGGTGTTGATGAGGGAGGGGGACGCCCTGCAGCTTAATCCCTTGCTTCGCGTGGCCAATAGTGTTCATTTTCGTTAAAACCTTGCAAATTCTAAAATTTTGAGCGTATCTTTGCACCTCAAATAGACTCAATATTTACATACGTTCTTAGATGATAAGCAGAAGATTACTTAGGATAAAGGCATTACATATTCTTTTTGCCTTTTTTAGGGGAGAAAACGATTCGTTGGCCAAGGCCGAAAAGGAGCTTTTCCATAGCATTAAAAAAGGGTACGATTTATACAACTACTTATTCTTGCTACTGCTCGAGATTCAAAGTTTTGCCCAGAAGCGAATTGAAATGTCCAGGCAAAAGCTCATGCCTACGCATGAAGACCTTAATCCTAATTTGCGCTTTGTCGAAAACCCCTACTTTACGCTTATTAGCGATAACGAATCAGTTCATGATTACCTATCGTACAATAAGCTTAGCTGGGTAAACTATCCAGAGCTTATAAAGAAGCTTTTCCAAAAGATATCGGCATCAGACTATTACCAAAAGTATATGGAGCTTCCCTCCGCTGACTTTGCAGACCATCGTCAGGTTTTGGTAAACATCTTAACCAAAGAACTTATCGATTTTGATGATTTCGTTCAGTGCCTCGAGGAGCAGAGCATTTATTGGAATGATGACCTCGATTTCATGATTGGTATGGTGGTAAAAACCCTTAAGAAGTTCGAACCCGATCAGGAATCATCAACTCCTGTATTTCCAATGTTTAAGAATGAGGATGATGAGGATTTTGCCAAGCGCTTGCTTCGCAAGGCAGTACTAAACCATGACGAGAATACACAGGTTATCGATCAGTACACCAAGAATTGGGATGTGGAGCGCATTGCCAGTATGGATATTCTGATTATGGAAATGGCCCTTACCGAGATAACCGACTTTCCATCGGTGCCAGTTAAGGTTAGCTTTAACGAGTACATTGAGATAAGTAAGTATTACAGTACCGACCAGAGTAGTACTTTTATTAATGGGGTGCTCGACAAAATTATTGCAGCCTACCGCTCCGAGGGAAAAATACAAAAGCAAGGTCGTGGGCTAGTGGGCGAAGAGGATATGTAGCAAATTTTATATTTATATTTGAATGCGAAAGCTTAGTAGTTCATATATCATATATATCGGTTTTTTACTCATTGTAATCGTGACATTGTCTTCATGTGGTGTAAGAGGGGAATCACAATCAGTGGATAGCGATTTGCCTGAGTATATCGACGATGGACGAGAAAAGCATGCCAGCATGGAGTTTGAAGCCGATTTTATTGACCTAGGAACCATTAAGCATGGCGAGGTAATTACCTATACCTTTCAATTCACCAACACAGGGAATGTACCCCTTGTAGTAAAGGATATTATTGCTGGTTGTGGTTGTACCAAAACCAAACTTAGTAAAGAGGTGGTAAAACCCAACGATAATGCAACCCTCGAAGTAGTTTTCGATAGCAGAGGGTGGTATGGCACGCAGTTTAAATCAGTTACCCTGGTTTCCAATGCAGTAACGCCAAAACGATCTGTAACACTGAAAGTTAATGTAGTAAAGTAGAATATCAATTTGAGTAATCTTTTAAAATCACAGTTATGACAAACACACTTTTCGTAATTCTTCAGGCAGGTGAGGGTAGCCCTTACATGTCATTCATTATGCTTGCCCTAATCATTGTAGTTTTCTACATGTTCATGATTCGTCCACAGATGAAGCGTCAGAAGGAGCTTAGGAAGTTCCAGGAGGCTCTTAATAAAGGCGACAAGGTAATTGTTGCCGGTGGTGTTTTTGGCAAGGTTGCCGATGTTAAAGACGACCACATTGTTGTTGAAATTTCTGACAATGTTAAGATTAAGGTCATTAAGAGTACCGTTTTGCGCGATTCGTCCGATTTGCAGCAGAAGTAGGATTTTTTTATACCTTTACAGAGTTCAAAACGTTTCTTATGGAACGGCTTTGAACTCTGTTTTTTTATAAACTTTACCCTGTAGCCATATGGATTACACTACCGCTAAGCGATTTCTACAGGTTATCACCCAGCGTAATGTTAACCTCAATATCAGGTTAGCATTATTTACCTTTTTTGTGGCTGTGGCATCCATACTTTGGTACTTAAACAAGCTAACCTACGAGTACACAACCGAGATAACATTTCCACTTAGGGTAGAAAATATGCCAAGGGGAAAAGTGCTGGTAGGAGAGCCGCCCCGAAGAATAACGCTTCAGGTAAAGGCCTATGGCTACACCCTACTTCGCTACAAGTTGGGCTCATCATTATCGCCAATAGTAATCGACCTAGAACAAGCACCGTTGCTATCACTAAATGGCTCCAATACTAAAAGCTATCTGCTTACCAATGCGCTTCGTAATTCTATTGCTAATCAGCTGCAGGGTGAACTCCAACTTGGTGTTATTGCTACCGATTCGCTCCACTTCGAGTTCACCACTATGGAGCAGAAAAAGGTAAAGGTTACCCCGGTGCTAAACTACACCCTTGAGCGTCAACATATGTTTACTGGCCCCATACGGGTGAGCCCCGATAGCATCACCATTAGTGGGCCAGGAACGCTCATCGACACCATAAATACCATCAAAACAAGGCCATTAAGAATCGATAGATTATCGACTAATCACTCATCCTCAGTATTGTTGAGCGAAATGCAACAGGTTGGCTTCTCGCATCGTAGGGTAAATATTACCATTCCCGTTGAGAAATTTACCGAAGCAAACCTTTCCAAATCGATAGAGGTTAAGAATTTGCCCGACACCCTCAGGCTTATTCTATTGCCTCGCATTGTTAACCTTAAATGTAATGTCCTTATCAGCTCCTATGGTAACTTGTTTGAGGAGGATCTGGTGAGGCCTTTTGTTGATTTTAGCAATTCCCAAGATGGGACAGGCAACAAGTTAAGGATTCAGGTTGAGAGCGATCCCTTTGTGGTTCGGGTGGTTGACATTGAACCCAAGTATGTTGATTTTATAATAGAACGAATCTGATGCTTAGGGTAGGTATAACGGGCGGAATTGGTAGTGGCAAGTCCACTGTTTGCCAAATTGTAGAGGCAATGGGGTACCCCGTTTACTCTGCCGACCATTGGGCACGTGAGCTTACCAATACAAATCCTACCATTGTTGATGGTGTTAAGCAGCTATTTGGTGAAAATGTATACACTAATAATGAGCTTAACAGGAAGCAAGTAGGGCAGATGGTATTTGCAGACAAGCTACTACTTCAGCAGCTCAACGCCATCATTCACCCTGTTGTAGCCAATCATTTTGAGCAGTGGGTGCGAGCCCGCTCGCGCCATAGGTTGGTATTTAAGGAGGCTGCCATACTGTTCGAGAGTGGTGCGTATAAACAGGTTGACAAAACCGTTGCCGTATGGGCTCCCGATGAGCTCCGCGTTCAAAGGGTTGTGAATCGAGATGGTATTACCCCAGGGGAGGTTAGGCAGCGAATGGCTAACCAAATGCAGCAAGATGAGCTGGTAAAACGTGCCGATTTTGTGATTAACAACGTTGACAATGAGTTGCTCACAACGCAGCTGGTCCGTTTAATAGATAATTTACTAAGACTATAATTTTTTGACGATTTATGGCTAAGTACGGAAAATGGATTGCCGGAGGTTTGGGCTGGGCCTTTCTTGGGCCCATTGGTGGAATTATTGGCTTTGCCCTAGGCTCACTTTTTGAAAGTTCAGAACAAACAGTTTATACTGGGCAAACCAGTCGCAACAGCTTTTTGGTAAGCCTAATAGTGCTGGTTGCCGAGGTGATGCGGGCCGATGGAAAGGTGGTTCGCGCCGAGCTAGAGTATGTAAAGCAGTACTTTCTAAAGAGTTTTGGCGAGTCGGCCTCAAAGGAAGCTTTGATGCTTTTACGTGATATTCTTAAAAAAGAGGTTCCACTTAAGGATGTATGCCATCAGGTGCGCGATAATATGGACTACCCCTCGCGGTTGCAGCTGCTGCATCTACTCTTTGGAATTTCCAATGCCGACGGTATACTTCATCCTAATGAGATAAATGTTATAACAAACATTGCATCATGGATAGGTGTTTCAACTGCCGATTTTGAGTCCATAAAGTCAATGTTTTTCGACTCCATGGAGTCGTGCTACAAGGTACTTGAGGTTTCGCCTAGCGCAACTAATGACGAGATAAAAAAGGCCTACCGCAGCATGGCCCTAAAGTTCCATCCCGACAAGGTGGGCTACCTGGGTGAGGACATCCGTAAAACTGCCGAGGAGAAGTTCCAAAAGGTGAACGAAGCCTACGAGAAGATTAAGAAGGAGAGGGGGTTTGTGTAGTATAAAGTTTAAAGTTTAAAGTCATAAGTCAAAAGTCAAAAGTTAAAAGTTTTAAGATTAAGGTTAATATTCAGAACGCAAAACGCAAAACGCAGAACGCAGAACGCAAAACGCAGAACCTCGTTATCTCAGCAAAAAAACGCTTCGATTCCGAGACACGGCGCTAAACGCAAAACATATATCACAAAATTTCTCTGTATGTCCACACTAAAACCCAAAATCCGCATAGAGTTCGAGAAAACAATCTCGGCTATCAATCCCAACGATTTGCTTAAGCAAAGGCTTATAACCAAGGATATGGGCTTTTATCAGCGAACGCTTAGCCACAAAATAGCAGAACGTATCGATATAAACTCCATTGCCGATAATGATACCCTTATCGTTCGATACGGAATTGATGGTAATAGACAGGTAGATGTGAGTCAGCTGAATCCAGCCATTGCTGCTGTAATTGGTGCGCTTGCCGAGGGGATTTTTCCAAGTAATTATAAGAATGCAAACAAATAGCTATGTATATATTAGGTAGATTATCGTCTTCACTCGTAGTACTTGCATTTATCCTTTCATCTTCCTGCGTTCAGAAGCCAAATCCCGACTCATTGGTTAGTAGCCCCGACTCATTAAAGGTTGCTGTAGACTATGCAAATGGTTTTTCAATCAATAGGCTTTCCCAAGGTTTTGAATTGACCGTTACCAACCCATGGCAAGATGCAAAGGGAATAAGCTATAAATACTTGCTTACATCCTACGGAAAAGTGAGCCCCAAGGGATATTCTGAGGTTATCCCAATTCCAGTAAAGAGTGTTGTATGCCTATCCACTACCCATATCGCATTTATCGATAGGCTTAATATGGCATCATCAGTGGTTGGTGTTTCGGGTACCAATTTTGTTACCAGCAAGAGAGTTCAAGAACGCATAGAGAGTGGTTTGGTTCGCGACGTTGGGTACGAGCAGGCCCTAAATTACGAGCTGCTGGTAAGCCTAAAACCCGATGTGGTGCTGGCCTATGGAGTGGGAGCCGAGATGGCAGGTTACCTACAAAAGCTAAAGGATTTAAATATACCTGTTGTTTTTGTGGGCGATTACCTGGAGGAGAGCCCTCTGGGTAAAACCGAGTGGCTAAAAGCTTTTGGTTTACTTTTCGATGATTTGCCAAAGGCTGATAGTATTTTTAATCGGATAGCATTTGAATATAACTCCGTTATGGGCTATTTGCCTAAAGATCAGAAGAACCCAACAGTTTTTCTGAATTTACCGTGGAAAGATGTTTGGTACTTTCCCGGTGGGCAAGGTTATATGGCCAATCTTATTGCCGATGCAGGTGGAAACTACAGCCTATCGCACCTCAAGGGCAATAGTAGTTACCCTTTTAGTATCGAGAATGCTTTAGAGTACGCCATAACTTCCGATATTTGGCTAAATACTGGGATGGCAAACTCGCTGAGTGAGGTTGCTAATGAGCTCCCCATAGCTAAGAGCCTACCCATTTTGGCAGAGGGAAGGGTTTTTAACAATAACAACAGGGTAAACCCTACTGGTGGCAACGATTTTTGGGAATCGGGCGTGGTCAATCCACATATCATCCTAAAGGATTTAATCAAAATTTTTCACCCCAATCATATTCAGCATGAATTGGTTTACTACAAACCGTTACAATGATTAAAAGTAGTGGCAAACTGATGAAATCAAAAAATCTGCTAATTTTTGGCGGACTGGTTTTGCTGCTACTCGCTTTCTTTGTGTTCGATCTTCTACTTGGTTCTGTTTCCATACCTTGGGTTGATGTGGTGAAATCGCTTTTTGGCCAGTCCGATAACGAGATTTGGACTACCATTGTACGCGATTTTCGTTTGCCAAAATCTGTTACCGCGGTGTTAGCCGGAGCTGCCCTGTCGGTGAGTGGCTTGCAAATGCAAACCACATTTCGAAATCCCCTTGCAGGCCCCTACGTGCTGGGCATTAGCGCCGGTGCTAGCCTTGGTGTAGCCATTATGGTTTTGGGGATAGCATCGGTAGGGGCATCAAGCCTAACAGGCTTGGCAACCAGCTTTAGCTTGGCCGGAGCAGCCATTGCAGGCGCAATGCTGGTACTACTGGTTGTGCTTGCCGTCTCGGTTAGGGTAAAGGATATTATGACTATCCTAATACTTGGGATGATGTTTGGCTCGGGCGCATCGGCATTGGTGAGCGTGCTACAGTTCTTCAGTAGCGAGTCTATGCTTAAGGCTTTTGTTATATGGACCATGGGGAGTCTTAGCTCCGTGGCGGGTATGCAGCTTCAGGTGTTTGCCATAATAATTAGCGTGGGACTGGTGCTAAGTATTATCTCCATTAGGATGTTAAATGTTATGCTTCTGGGCGATGCTTATGCCAAGGGCGTTGGCTTGAACCTAACCATTACGCGTGTGCTAATTTTCTCATCAACAAGTTTGCTGGCAGGTGGTGTTACCGCTTTCTGCGGGCCAATTGGGTTTATTGGTATTGCAGTACCCCACGTGGCCCGAATGGTATTCCGAACGGCCAATCATAGTGTGCTTATCCCTGGTGTTATGCTGCTGGGCAGTATAGCCATGCTATTTGCCGATATCGTTTCGCAGCTTCCGGGGTTTGAGGTAACACTTCCCATCAATTCTGTTACTGCCTTGTTGGGCATTCCCATTGTAGTTTATGTGGTGATTAAAAACCAAAGGTTTGCAGGAGTGTAGTATGGAGCACAGCAGTATATCGATATCAATTAAAGATGTGGAGTTGGGCTATAGTCCTAACAATCCGCTGCTGCCCAAGTTCTCTGCCGATGCACACCTAGGTGAACTTATTGCGCTGGTGGGGCGAAACGGAATTGGTAAATCGACCCTCTTGCGCTCAGTTGTTGGACTGCAGACTCCCCTAAGTGGCGAAATTCTGGTTGAGGGCAAACGGTCAACATCACTAGTCCGTAAGCAACGGGCCAAGGCGCTTAGCTATGTGCCAGCTGAGCCTGTGAGGGTTGCTAACCTTTACATTCGCGATTTTGTGGCTGTGGGCCGTTTTCCGCATCTGAGCTGGTCGCGGGCATTATCGCCAACCGATTGGGAAATGGTAGATTATGCCCTGAAGCTCGTAGGTATTGAGCATCTTGCCCATAGGGATATCACTACCGTGAGCGATGGTGAACGCCAACGGGCAATGATTGCCTTTGCCCTTGCGCAGGATACTCGCATCATCATTCTCGACGAGCCCACCGCTTTCCTCGATCTGCCCAATAAGTTCGAGATGGTGCGCTTGCTATCGCATTTGGCTCATACCAAGGGTAAAACAATAATTTACTCCACGCATGACTTACAGGGAGCAATTCATGAAGCCGATACCATTTGGATGATGCTTTGCTCAGGATTTGCCGCTGGTGCTCCCGAGGATTTAGCGTTGAGCAACAGTTTTCAGCACTTACTAGCCGATACGCAGGTGGTGTTCGATGGCGAGTTGGGGCTATTCCGCAATCGTCGTGAGCCTGGCAAATCGGTTGCCCTTGAGGGGCAAGGAAGCGTGCGCCTGTGGACAGCTCGAATGCTCGAACGCATTGGTTTTAGCACCGACAACTCTGAGCTAGCTCGCTTTAAGGTCACATGCATTGCTGAAAATAGCATTCACTACTGGCTACTAACCGAGAACCAAAATTTGGTTTTTAAAACCAGTAGCCTTGGTGAGTTGGCAAAAAAAATGAGGGCCATTTAGACCCTCAGGAGATTAATCCTCCGAAATCTCTTTTGTCAAATCGAATTTCCCGTGAAATAGCAGCTCGCCATGGTGATGTAGTTGATAGTTGAATGAACTCATATCATCGGCCAGTTCAACCACCCAAACAGAACCCTCGGAGCGAGGATGAACGTTCACAGTGTAGTCGTCGGCAGGGAATTCCTGGCGGAATGGGGTTCCCTTATCGTTTGCGTAACCACCGTAAAGGGTCAAATCTTCTGGAGTACCATCCTCATGCCTGTGATCATGGCGGAATCGGAGCCTACCATCTTCAACGATAAACATCCACGTTCTCGATTTATTCTCGCCCACATGGAATGGGATATGTATCTCCTGATTGTCGCAGCGAGTAACAAACATTTTAAACGGTAGGTGAGCCCAGCTCTCGCGGCCTTCCTTCATGTACACCTCTTGGCCTGCAAACGATTTGCCGCAAAGCGATAGCAGCTTCTGGTAAAATGCGGCTGAGTTCTCATCTGCTAGGCTTAATGCCGATTTTGATGATTTTTCGTCTGATTGCTTTGAACTCGGAGAACCGCACGAAACGCTCATTAGGGCGATGGCAATGATGATAAAATAGTTTCTCATAAGATTTTGATGTTTGGTTATTTAGTCTCTTCAGGTATAATTTTTCCTGTGGATACCAGATGCTTTAGCACCCAACGTAGCTCATTGTATGAGTACTCGTCGCCAAGTGCCTCCTTGGCAGGGGTAAGGTGCGTATCATCGGTATTTAAAAAGTACTGGCTGATGGTTTCAATTTTTTCTGGGGCAACAAGTTCATCAACGGATATCTCTCCCGAGTCGATGTAGCGCGTTAGGTGATTGGCAATGGTTGATTCGGCCATATCACGTTCTGTGGCAATTTGCACAATGTTTTTGCCCTGCTTAAATAGGCCAAACGAAACCTCCCATGACTTGGGCTTTATCGCCTTTTCATTATCTTCAAATATATCTATTTCAGGGGTTTCCAATCCTTTCTCGTCCCTGTACTCTCTAATGATATCGATGATGTCGTTGCCGAACTCCGCTATTTTCTTCACCCCTAAACCTTTGATTGGTTTTAGCAGCAACTTATGGTAGGGTAGCCGATTTACAATATCGTATAGGGTGCTTTGCCTAAGTATTCTGTATATTTTTACCCCACGCTCATCGGCTGCTGCCTGACGCCATAGGCGGAGCTTCTCGAAAAGTTCAGGATGCTCAATGTCTATAGCTTCTTTTTGTGCTTTGGCTTTTTTCTTCCCAAGGTCATCAACTGCTGCTTTGCCCCTTACCTCAAGTAGCTTCGAAAGGTCGAAGCCTGATTCGCAGGCTTTAAGGCAGGTAATCTTTTCGGCTATGGCTTTAGCAATTCGTCCGAATTGCTCCTTGGCCTTGCTCTCCAGCTCGAGGCTATCGGACTCGTACGAAGTATTGCTGAATGCTTGCAAGTAGTCATCGTCGAGTTTCGGCACAAAGTAGACAACTGCCTTTACAATGCGCTCCTGTAGCAAAGGGTTCTTTTGCACGTGCTGGTGCTCGGTTATCAGTTTATCCACCTGATGGCAGAACTTGGTGGCAACATCAAATATATCTGCCTTAAAATGATGGCTAAGGCTGGATAGTTTTTCGCCTAGCTTTGGTGGAAAGCTGCTTGAATTATCTCGTACTAGGCGTTGGGTAAAGTCAATCGATTTTTGGATTTGCATAAAATCGAAAAGTTCTAGCACCAAATCTCGTTGGTACTCCAGCTGCGCTGCGGTGAGCTGCGATTGGGTGGGCTGGTTATTCTCCACCTCACGGGTAAAACCGGTAATGGTTTTATCGCTAATAATGGCATTGGTATTTACTTTGGAGCTCAGTACCAGTCCATCGAGCGAGCGGCAACGGCTCAGCGCCACGTAAACCTGTCCGTGGGCAAAAGCGGCTTGGGCATCTATTATAGCCCTATCGAATGTTAGCCCCTGGCTTTTGTGTATGGTTATGGCCCACGCCAGCTTAAGTGGGTACTGCATAAACTCACCGGTAACATTCTCCTTAATCTCCTTAGTATCGGGGTCGATGGTGTAGTTTGTGTTTTCCCACTCCAATGGTGTAACCAGAATGGGCGAGGGGTCACTTGGGCACTGCACGTATATTCCCTCTTCGTCAATATCTTCAACCGTTCCAATCTTTCCGTTGAAGAAGAGTTTCTCGTAGGTGGGATCGTTTTTAACAAACATCACCTGGGCACCTACCTTAAGCGTTAGCTCATAGTCGGTGGGGTAAGCGTGCTCGGGGAAATCGCCTCTTACGGTGGCAGTGAACGTATGGGGTTCGGTTTTAAGCTCTTTGAGCTTGGCCGCATTAATACTATGGGCCTGGTTGTTATGCGTTGTAAGGGTGATGTAACCCTCGTTATCGCTGGGTTTAAAGCTTGGGATATAGCGCTGGTTAAGCAAATTAACATCATTGAGGTTAAGCTCGTTGTTGCGTACTTTGTTTAGCAAGTCGATAAATAGTTGATCGCTTTGGCGGAAAATGTCCCTTAGCTCAATGCTCACAAAGTTGGTTTGCCTTAGCGCTTTGCTGCTGAAGAAAAATACCGTATCGTAGTATTCGCGAAGGATTGCCCACTCATCGTCCTTAGCTATAGGTGCAAGCTGTTGTAGGTCGCCAATCATGAGTAGCTGAACGCCCCCAAAGGGTTTGTTGCGGTTTTTAAATCGACGCAAAACCGAATCGATACCATCGAGCAGGTCGGCTCGTACCATACTAACCTCATCGATAACCAGTAGGTCTAGGCTTTTTATTATGTTAATTTTTACCTTGCTGAACCGCTGTATTCTTGAACTATCCCTATTTCCACTATTAGAAGCTGAGAATGGCAACTGAGGCCCAAACGAAAGCTGAAAGAATGAGTGAATGGTAACACCACCAGCATTAATGGCCGCAACACCAGTTGGTGCCACCACAACCATCCGTTTTGCGGTTTGGGTCTTAAGATTGTGCAAAAAAGTAGTTTTACCCGTACCCGCCTTTCCGGTAAGAAAAATGTTTTTGCCTGTTGTTTCCACAAAATCGAGGGCAAGCTGCAGCTGAGGGGTAACCGTTATATCCATTTAACAATTTGGTTGCTGAACTGTTATTGATTTTTAGTTAGATATAAATTTTGATAAAGATAATTTAAACTTATATGCCAGCCAAAACAGGCTATTCACAATTTTTCTTTTCCATTGGTGTTTTTAAAAATCGACACTTGGAATATTCTAAATACCAGCAGATTAATGCGATAGTGTTTCGAAAAATTTTAAAGATTGGTTTTTTTTACTTAGGTTTGCAACCTCAAAAACAATTTCAACTATGGGAAACGCTTTGAGTCAGGTAATTTATCGTAACCACTACTTCCTTGGCTTTTGGCATCTGTTGATAAAACAGTAACCACTTACCCATCAATTATCCCTTTCTTAAAATCAGCTAACCCTAGACATTAGCCTAGAGAATAGGGCAACTTGCAAATTTTTCAAAATCAAAATAACAATTAACAATTAAAAACAAGAACTATGAGAGGACATCCAAAAGCCCTTTACTATCTGTTTTTTGCAGAGCTATGGGAGCGATTTAGCTACTACGGTATGCGTGCACTTTTAGTGCTATACGTGGTACAAAGGCTATATGCCGACATGATTAGCGCCGAGGCCGATGCATTAGGCTACGGTATTTACGCTGCCTTTGGCGCGTTGGTTTATGCTACTCCTGTGTTGGGTGGTATGATTGCCGATAAATTCTTAGGGTATCGTAAGGCTATTATGACAGGTGGTGTGATGATGGCCATCGGGTTGTTTATGATGACCATTGAGACCCCAGTATTGTTTTTTGGTGGATTAGGTTTCCTTGTTGCAGGCAATGGCTTGTTTAAGCCAAATATCTCATCGATGGTGGGTAGCCTATACGAACCAGGCGATCCGCGCAGGGATGCAGGTTTCACCATTTTTTACATGGGTATCAACATTGGCGCATGGCTATCGCCGCTTGCCTGTGGTTGGGTTGCTTACCAGTGGGGCTGGTCCTACGGTTTTGGCCTTGCCGGTGTAGGTATGTTGCTAGGACTAGCAGTATTCCAGATAGGTATTAAGAACGGAACATTTACCGATAAAGGATTGCCCCCGCAAACCGAGGAGGCCAAAAGAAAAATTGCCGGATTTAGTATGCCTGCTATCTCTACAATCCTTTCAATTGTTGCAGTTCCAATACTCGCCATGCTTATTTGGAAAAGTGAACTTGCTGGTTACCTACTATACACCGTTTTGGCAGTTGTGGTTTTTGTAGTAGGTAAATCGTTTATTGAGATTACACGGGTTGAGCGCGAAAAGATTATTGCCATATTTATACTTGCCATTTTCAGCACAATCTTTTGGTCGTTCTTTGAGCAGGCTGGTAGCACCATCACCCTATACGCAGAGCGTAATGTTGATTTGGTGTTTATGAATGCCGCTCAAACCAATATGATTAATCCCTTCTTCATCATTACACTAGCTATTCCCTTCTCAATGATATGGGCATGGCTTTCAACTCGTAAGATGAACCCATTTACCCCATTCAAGTTTGCCTACGGTTTGGCTCAGGTAGGTTTGGGTTTTCTAATCTTTGCCTACGGTGCGCGTTTTGCGTCAGAAACTGGTCATGTGCCGCTCATCTTCCTAATTATCGGTTACTTCTTTATCACCACAGGTGAACTGTTTATTAGTCCAATTGGGCTTTCGGTGGTAACTCGTCTGTCGCCTGCCAAAGTGGTAAGTTTCATGATGGGGGTATGGTTCCTGTCTATGTCGTTTGCACACTACATCGCAGGGATTATTGCCAAGCTAACCACTCAGGATGTTGCAGGAAACGGCGGATTGCTTGAGCGTATTACCATGAAGGTTACAGGACTCTCACCCGATGGAATTGCAGAGTTGGGAGGTGGGTTCAGAACCCTTCTTTCGTACTCTCACGTATTCTCTACCATTGCCATTGTGGCGTTTGGTGTTGCCCTTCTTGCGCTACTTACAGCTCCTCTTATCAGGAGGCTTATGCACGGCGAACATTAGGAATATTAACAATATTTTTTTAAGGAGGGGCTTTGGTCCCTCCTTTTTTTCACATTCCTTTTAGCTACTTTTAACGTATAGCAATACGTTGGCTGTTTTACAAAAAGATGTATTTTTAACATCAGTATAAAAATTAAACGTTATGCGTAAAAGAGATATTCTACTGTTAGTTCTTATCGGGTTGCTAGGCTTTGAATCGTGCAAATGTACTAGAGATAAAGTGCCGCTCGATGAAATTGATTTGGAGATTGAGGTGAGGCGTTTTGATAGAGACCTATTCGCTATTCGTAATGATAGCCTTGAGAATGAGATTGCGATGATAAGAGCCAGCTATGAGGGGTTTCTTGATCTTTTCTCGGAGGGCATAATTGGAATTGGAAACCCCGATGCGCCAGACTATCCAGATTATCTCCTGAGCTTTTTAACCGATAATATGGTGCAAGATACCTACCATGAAGTGCAACAGATATTTGCTAATATCGAATGGCTAAACAGCCAGCTAACCAATGCGTTTAAGCGGTATTCATACTACCTGCCCGAGAAGCAGGTGCCTAAGGTATATGGTTTTATATCCGGATTTAATAACTCCATAGTTATTGCTGATAGTACCCTTGCAGTAGGGTTCGATCGCTACTTGGGAAGGGATTGCGAATTCTATCCAATGCTTGGTATCCCTAAGTACTTGCAGTACAATATGCATCCCCAAAAGATTCCTTCGGATATGGTTCGCGCATGGCTTTTTAGTGAGTATCAGTTCAACGATTCCATCGATAATCTGGTTAACAATATGATATACGAGGGTAGCCTGATGTACGCCACAAAAAAATTGCTACACAATGAGCCCGATAGCCTAATATTTGGATTTACCCCCGAGCAAATGAAGTGGTGCCGTAATAATGAATCGCACATGTGGGCGTATTTGGTAGAGCACAAGATGCTTTTTACAACCGATAATTTTGTTATAAACCAGTTTGTTAGTGGAGCCCCATTTACAAAGGGTTTTCCACCCGAATCGCCTGGCAAAGCAGCTGTTTGGCTGGGGTACCGTATAGTAACCCGATTTATGGATAGGAACAAGGACTATACGCTCGATATGCTGATGAACGAGAAGGATTACCAGAGCATTCTTAGCCGAGCACGGTATAATCCATAGCTTTTGAGGATATTACAATTAAAAAACTCGCCGTGGAGAAATCCTTTCGGCGAGTTTTTTTTGTTTAGGCTGGAGTATAAAATCGTTATGTTATTTTCCGATTTACACCCCATAGATGGGAAACGAATCTAAAAGGTTGCGTGGTTAGTAAAAAACAAGTCACATTTTTTTTAGATAGTTAAATACCTTATAAGTCGTAACCCAAAAATTCCTATATGTTTATGGTAACTGTTTTAGTCTCGCCCTTTTTTATGGTGATTGCTGCATTACCTAGTATAATATCATTTTGACCAAATACACCAAAGTAAAGAGTTGTTTGGGTATCAATTGTGTTTAAATCGAATGTTTCTTGTAGTTCAAAGGTTGCAATACCATCGCTTTCAGTTACTACTGATTTACGTGAATGAAACGGTTTAAAAAAACTTGTGGTGGGACCAGTTTGCTCTGTAAACATGTAAACTGTAACTCCCGACTGAGCAACTCCACCTTGTTTCACTTCAACCTTTGCAATTGCACCAACATTGTCATCTTTACCGCATGAAGATGCAATAAGAACTAATGAGAAAATTGAAAATAGAAAATATAGCCTTTTCATAAATACTATAAAATATTAAATCCTACTCTTATGGCTTTTCGGTTACGCCCCGTTTAGTTGGTATCTGGACTCCAATAATTTGTTATGTAGATGAAATACACTTTTGGAATTAGGTTTAATTCCAGAGGCATCACTTTTTCAGATCCTAAGAGATGAAATTGGTTTAAAGAATGGTTAGTACTTCCGCAACCGCTCCATTTCGCGTTTCGAGTCTTTCTTTTTCAAATCCTCTCGCTTATCGTGCATCTTTTTACCTCGGGCAAGGCCAATATCAACCTTGGCTAGCCCCTTGGGGTTAACGAATAGCTTTAGGGCAACAATGGTTAGCCCTTTTTCCTGGGAGCTGCGGAACAGCTTGCGGAGCTCGGTGCGGTTAAGTAGCAGCTTGCGTTCGCGCTTGGGTTCGTGGTTGTTGTAGGTGCCAAAGCTGTACTCGGCAATATGCATCCCCGTGAGCCAAAGCTCACCATTAATAAACTTGCAATAGGCATCCACCATGCTGGCTTTGCTTTGCCTAATCGACTTTATCTCGGTTCCCGTAAGCACAATTCCAGCAGTGTAGGTTTCCAGTATCTCGTACTGGAAGTAAGCCTTCTTGTTCTTTATTGATATCTTGGTTTGCGTTGCCATTTACTGTTTAAAGATGAACAGGTATACTAAAGATTATCACCAGCACCATTTCTAAGATGAAAATAATTAGGGCGAAAATCAGCAGCGAAATTAGTAAAAATCCGGGAACTCTCTCCTTAGGTACTCCCGAAAGCCCAACAAACGCATAGTATAAATATACAACTCCAACGGCGCTAAGAAAATAGAGTATTACCTGTGCCGTGGCTATAAGGTAGGTTAGGCTCGAGAATAGTACCAAAAACGATGCGCTTACCGGGACTATTACTAGCGTTTTATCAAATGGGAGGTTGCCCTTAAAGCCTTTAGAGAGCTTGCTGATTGCATAGCTTGCAAAGTAAAGGCTTAGCATCCATTTAATTGAGGTGAATCCGAAGTACCTAAAAGCTAAGTTTGCCGATTCATTGTGGTGTACAACAATTCCACCTAGGCTTAGCAAGCCTGCAATGATAGACAAAAGGATTATTATTCTGCCACCTATGCTTTTACTTTCACCAATGGGTTTATCCAGAACCTCCCAACCAGTTCTAGGCGATTTTAGAATCGATGAAAAAATATTGAATACCATATGGTTGTTCATATTGCTTATGAGTATGCAAAAATAGCTAATTTTACGGCAAATAGCAGATATAATTGATATGAGCACGTTCGATTGGAATCCCAATAGATATAACCTAATAACCATACTTGGCCCCACAGCAGGAGGTAAAACTAGCGTAGCAACCCATTTGGCATACGCCATAGGTGGCGAGGTGATAAGTGGCGACTCGCGACAGCTTTACCGCGGAATGGATTTGGGCACAGGTAAGGATTTGCACGATTACGTGGTGGATGGAAAGCAGATTCCCCATCATCTTATCGATATTGCCAATGCTGGCTATAAGTTTAATGTTTACGAGTATCAAACCCATTTTCTTAATGCATACAGCGATATTGTGAGCAGGGGGGTAACACCCATTCTTTGCGGTGGCTCGGGACTTTATATCGAGGCGGCTATTCGTGGGTATAGATTGATTGAAGTACCAGAGAACCCTGAGCTGCGCGCCGAGCTGGCCACCAAATCGCATGAAGAACTGGAGCAAATGCTGGCATCGATGAAGAAGCTACACAACCATACCGATACCGATACAAGAAAAAGGTTGGTGAGGGCTATTGAGATAGAGCTGCACTACGCTAACGCACCTGCCAAGGATTATGAGTACCCCGAGCTTAACAATATCATTTTTGGCGTTCGATTTCCTCGCCTACAGCAACGACAGCGGATTACCGATAGGTTAAGACAACGCCTTACTGAGGGGATGATTGATGAGGTGAAACAGCTACTTGAGAGCGGCGTGAAACCCGATGATTTGATGTACTATGGGCTGGAGTACAAATGGCTAACGCAATACATTCTGGGCGATATAACGCACGAAGAGATGTTTAATGGGCTAAACACAGCCATCCATCAGTTTGCCAAGCGGCAAATGACCTGGTTTCGCCGAATGGAGCGAAATGGGCTAACAATCCATTGGATTGATGGGAATTTCACTATGGATGAGAAGTTGGAATTTGTTTTTCACACACTGAAAAATTATAAGGAATGATTGGTTGATTGACTTCCTGGTTTTTGCAGTAATGGTTGATTGATTGCCTCAGCTTGTCTCGAATCTCGTCATCATTTTTAACGAGATGAAGAGGCACAATCAACTTAAACAAATCGATTACCAAGAACTTTGAACTTTAAACTCTAAACTTTAAACTTTAAACTATTTTATAACCCCCCAATAAACCGAACGCTACTGGCCTTAAACGATACCCAAACCTGTGAACCGATTTCAAACCCTAGCTTTTGGATCGATTCCCGGGTAACCAGCGAGTACACGTTTACGCCAATATCTACAACAACCTCAACACCAAAACGCTGAGGATAAATATCAATTACTTTTCCAACAAAAACGTTCTGCGAACTCGAATCAGTTGTAGACTTGCTAATACTTACACCATTCTCAGGAAACGTTATGTAGCCCTCATCATCAGCATTGCCTAGTAAGTTTATTGCGATTTGTTCCCCAATGGTAACCTCTGCTAAATCCTGATTCTTTTTCGATACTGCGTTGACTCTAAAGAAGTTCTTAATCCCCCCAAACCCAGCAACAAAAGATGACGCTGGTTTGCTAAAGACCTCCTGCGGTGTTCCCGTTTGCTCAATAATACCATTATTCATGACAGCAATGCGGTGCGCCAGCGCAATGGCCTCTTCGTAATCGTGGGTTACATGGATTATGGTTTGTCCCTTACGGTTAATCTCACGGAGTAGCTTTCTGATTTCGGCTCTGCGCTCCACATCGAGCGAGGAGAGGGGCTCGTCGAGCAGAAGCACATCGGGCTTGGTAACCAGCGTGCGGGCAAGGGCAACCCGTTGCTGTTCACCACCCGAGAGGGTGGTTGTGCTTCGCCTTAGCAGATGTTCAATGGAAAGGCTTTGCGCAGCCTCAATAACCAAGCGGTTAATCTCCCTTTTTTTTAACCCCTTACTATGGAGAGGGTAAGCAATATTGTGCCGTACCGATAGGTGCGGAAAAATGGCCAAATCCTGAAAAACCAACCCAACATTTCGCTCCTGTATGCGCTTACTATTGAGGTTGATGCCATTAATCTCTATTTCACCCGAGTCGGGTGTTATCAATCCTGCTATAATCTCGAGCACTATGGATTTACCAGCCCCCGATGGTCCCAGTAGTACAAAGTACTCGCCTTTGCTCACCTTAAGCGATACATCCCTAAGGTTAAAAACTCCAAGGGTTTTGTAGATATGGTTTACGTTAAGCATTCTTCCTTCGTTTTATTGCAATTAGCCTTATCGCCACAAAAACTACGAGGCTAATGGCGATGAACAGAACGGCAGCCGGTCGAGCGTATTTCAATCCAAAGGCATTAAACCTATCGAAAATCAGCACCGGCGCAACCATTGGATGGTAGGCCACAATAACCACGGCGCCAAATTCGCTCATTCCACGGGCAAACATCATCACAAGCCCCGATACAATACTTCTCCAAGCCAAGGGTAGCGATATGGTGAAAAACACTCGTGCAGGCGAGGCCCCAAGCACCAGTGCGGCCTTCTCCAATCTTTCGGGAACACCAGCAAAACCATCTCTGGCGGCATTAAGCAGAAACGGAAGGCTTACAAACGCCATGGCGATGGCAATGGCAACTGGACTACCCACCAGGTTAATGCCCATCGATCCGGCAACTTTTCCTATTACCGAATCGCGGCTAATAAAGCCTAGTAGCGCAATACCCGCAGCAGAGTGAGGGATAACGATAGGTAGATCGATTATCCCAAGTACAACATTTTTAAGTGGGAAGTTGTGCCTTGCCAGCATGTAGGCTAGGGGGATGGCCAGAACAGAGAATGCCAGCGTGGCGCCCATCGATACCGAAAGGGTGCGCCAAATACTTTGCTGAACCTCTGTGTCGGCTGCGGTATCAACCAAAGAGGCTAGGGGGGTGGCAAAAACCATTCCTAGTAGCGGCGCAACAATAAAAAGCAGCACCAAACCACCCAGAAAGGCAAAGAGAAGTTTTATAGGAGATTTTTGCATTTGCAATTAGTTTTCTTTATCAATTGTAAACACGGAAGCTTATTGTAATAACAACCAATGATTATTGGTTAAACATCAATTATTCAATCATAATTAAAGTTGGCATAAAGCAAATAGCAGTTGGCAAAGCGTAATCAATCCTACCAGAGGCAGTCAGTCAATCAATCAATCAATCAACCTGCCCGCTCTACCTGCCGCATGCCGGTAGGCAGGGTAGACAGGCCACTGGCGGGTCAATCTATCTATACCTCAACCTTATCAATTCCCAATCATTGAACCGATCACCAATTACCCCTGCCTGACTGCCGTCAAGGCAGGCAGGGATCACCGATTACCGATCACCTAAAAACCTACCTACTAACAAGTGGCCATACAAGAGGCATTCCCATCGATTCGATAATCTTTAAGCCCTTATCCTTGTGGGTGTAGAAGTCCAAAAACTTTTTGGCCAGCTCCTTATTGGGAGCATTGTTGGGAATGGTAATTCCGTAAACCATAGGTTCGCCTACAATGGTTAGCGAATCACCTGGAGCCGAGCCCCTAATGGTAACGCTTGCCTGCTTGTAGAACTCCTCATGAGTTGGGTTTCCCAGGTTAACCTCGGTGGGTAATGCAAGGTAGGGCAGATTGTGTTGTACAGCGACCGAACGGTATAGAAATATATAGTCGATAGCCCCCGTCTCAAGCAGTGCGATAAGGTCAACTTCCTTGGGACGAATAAATCGATTATCCTTATTCTCAATAGATTTTGCTAGATTAAGTTGGTTGTAAAAAATTTCTGAAAGCTGTAGGGTAAGGAGCGTGCGGTAACCGCAGGGATCAGCATTGGGGTCGCTACGACCATAATGTACCTCAGGTTTTTGTAAAATTTCGTACCAGTTATCCTTATTTATTTCACTGGCAAACTTCGATTTATTGGTATGGACTAGCGCCATCTCGTTGCCCGCAAATAGAATATTAAACTCGGCATGCTGGGGGATAAGCAGCTGGTCAATAATCTTGTAATCGGCAGATGCCATAATGTCTGCCTTCCGATTAAGCTCAGTAATTTTTCGTGCACACTCAACGCTTCCTGCGGCCTCAAGAAAAAATCTAACATCAGGATTTTCCGCTTTAAAGCTATCGGCAATGGCTTTAATGGGCATGGAGAGGCTACCAGCGTGGAAAATAGTTAGGGTCTGACTATCCCTGCTGGTTGTGCTGCATGAGGTAATTGCAACTAGGAGTGTTGCTAGGATGAAAAGTCTTTTCATAGGTATTGGTTTTGCGATATGTAAAAAAAGCATAACGTAATGAGAAAACAAAGGAAAATCGAAAAATAGTTTTGGAATATTGATCTAATGTAGGAAGCTAATCGTTCACCTTTGCCCAGAATCGACGGGCGGAGTCGTGCATGAGCGTGTCAATCTCGGCTAAAAACGCCTTGTAGGCTTCAATAAGCTTTTTGCCCTCGGCATTCAGGTGAGTGCTTCCGCCATCCTTGCCACCACGGCTTTTATCAACAATGGCAAACCCAAGGTTCTGCTCAATTTCGCGTAGCTTACCCCAGGCGTTACGGTAGCTTATGTCTAGCTTCTCGGCGGCAGCGGTAAGCGATTCTAACTCCTCGATGCTGAGCAGAAGCTCAAATTTTCCATCGCCAACAATATCATCGCCATTGATATTCTCGAGCCAAACCTTATGCTTCAGAAAGATATCGTAGTACTTACTTCCTTTTGTTCCTGCCATAGCCTTTGATGTTTTTTTTGATACAAAGCAAAAGTATGAAATTTAAATGGCTTAGCCCCTCAACAAGTAAACCTTTTCCATTCTACTCAGAAATGTTCTCGTGCCTCCGCCCTCTGCAATTCTACTTAAAACCTCATCGTCGTGGGGTTTAAATCTGGCTCCAAATAGTCCGCAAACTTCACTATGCATATCCATAACATCGGCAGTTAGTGGGGTAGATGGCCCCAGCATGAATACATTGGATTTACTTGTGGTGAACCCCATAATACGCTGAAATGTTCCGTTTGCCAGAGTTGTTGAAGTAAGTATAACGCCATCGGAATTACTAATCGCTTCCTTTTGATTTTCTATTGGCTCCACGGGTACTTCCTGCTCGTTAAGGTCGAAGATGGTGATCTTTAATCCTTTATCCACAAATTTTTGGACAAGTGAACCAAAATACCCAACCATCACCAAGCTTTTATAGGATGCAAAGTCTATGGCTTCAAATATATCGGCTTTCCCATTAATGCATTCGCTATAGTTTTGGTTTGCGTTAATCCAGGCATTGACTACTATTCGATGTTCGTATATAGTGAAGTCTGGATTTTCAAGAATTTTTTTGAAAGGTGTGTTGATGCTGTGCATAAGTGTGGCACTAACCCCAATACTACCGTTGGTAAGCATTATACCCACATATTTTTGTCCAACGGCAAATTGTTTCACCAAATTTTCACGGTATGGAAATTTGTGGAAAAGCTCAAATAGCGTATCGTTCACTGCTGTGTTCATAGCATTTTAATTATTGTATTATCTTTTTATGATATAGATATACTGGGTTTTATGGTGTTTTGTTTGGCTTTTTCTTGTTAAGGGTAACGCTCTGTTAAATATGGTAAAATGATAACTAATTCCGACTAAATTTAGTTATATTTGTTATAAACGCACCATATTATAAAATGTATATCTCCGAATTCAACATACAGCAGCTGCTCGATAGGCTAAACTATAGCATGACCAAGAAAGAGGTACTGGGCTTGGCCAAAGCATTTGCTGATGAGAAACTTGATTTAGATCTACTAATTTCGCGATCATGCTGTGAGGATAGCGCTTTGGCTTTCCACTCGGCTTGGGTTCTCGAGAATATTTTACTTCTGAAAGATGACGCGCTCGATTACTACCTGCCAAAAATTATTGAACTTTTACCGCGAGTGAAAAGCCCTAGCGTTAGGAGGCATTTTGCAAAACTTATTGCCATTGGTGTTCGGCGGGTTGTAGAGAAGAAAGCATCTAAAGCATGTGAGCGTGAACTATGGACCACTGACTTGGAACCACTCGAGGAGGTGTGCTTTAAATGGTTTGTAGAGGAGAGCACCAGACCAGCAGTAAAAGCCCATTGCCTTGAAATCCTCTATCTACTTTCGACCCGTGAGAAATGGATTGCTGAGGAACTCCCCACAATTATTGAAAATCAAATGGCTTACGGATCTCCAGGCTTAAAAGCCAAGGGTAGGGCAATTCTCAAACTCTTACGGTAGATCTCCTAAATAATAGTTACACCTTCCTTTGCAATTACTCCTGTACGATCATGCCCATCAACAATTGACTGTAGTTGGTTCGAGACCCTTACGTGCCTTACCATGCTTGATTCGAAAACAGCGGGTAAGCTCGACAGGTATTGATAATCGATGAAACCCTCATGCATATATTCGTTCACAGTGATGTAGGTCACTTTAAAGGAGGTGAGATTTTGGAAAAAATGTGTACCCTGGCTGGGGTCAATCTTGTAGTTGTCCTGCCCAGCCTCCACAATAATCTTGGCAGCCGATATTTGCGGCCACTTAACGGGTATGCCTAGCCAGCTATCGCTCGAACCCCAGCGCCCTGGGCCGATTAGAATGTAGTTGCACTCTTTTCTAATGAACCTATGATTTATCCTTTCCAACTCCTGAGCAATCTCTATCGTTTTGGCTGGGTCAAACGCTTCGGCCTTTATGTATACAATATCCTGTATTTCGTTGAAAATTCCATTGCCTAATGCCGATGGGGAGTAAAGCAGCAACTTGTCCTTTGCAATGGAGTTAAGATCAACATTAATCAAATCGCGATTTTGAACTATTGGTCTAATCTGCAGCATGCTAAAAACCTTGGGTTTACCGGCCGGTGGATTAAGATCCACTGCGAATTCTATCTCCACGGGGTTGTTCATCTCATGCTGGCCAAGCTCTAGGATATCTTTTACTATTTCGGGAAGTGGGAATTGTTTGTGCTTAAGTATTCCAGCAAAGGTAATAAGGAGTGTACCCTTCCCATTAAACCCGTCGCTAATGCTTTGGTTCTCATGATCGAATGTTGAGCCTGCTAGGGTGAGCGTACCATTATCAAAGGCTTCTTTTACATTAACTTCTAGCAGGTTAATGTCATCATCGGTTGAGGGGATAAAGCTGGTGGGTTTTAAGTCGAGGGCATAAAATGTTTTTTGTGTCTCTTTAATAGCCATTTCGGGGGTTGATAGCTGCAACAGCTTTTTGGGGTATTTTGGTGAGAACCTTAACGAGGGTTTTCCCTCAACAACATGCTTGCCAAGTCCCAAAGCAATGCTTGCAATGCCATCAACTGGTTTTTCGGGTTCAATGGGGTAGAAGTTGAGCGAACGTGCAACACCCGAAACATTGGGGTAAAATATCTCCCCATAAGCAGTTCCCGTAACCTCCTGCAGCACTATGGCCATACGCTCCTCGCTAATCACATTATGGGTGGCCTCCATATAGCTCTTGCTCTCGCTGTAGTATACCGAAGCGTAAACACACTTTATGGCTTGGCTTAACAGATCCAGCATCTGGTTGGCGTTTCCAGCTACATTGGGAATCATGTAAGTTTTGTAGATCCCTGCAAATGGTTGGTAGTGCGAGTCCTCGAGAAGGCTCGATGAGCGAATGGCTATGGGATTTCGGGCTACAGCTATAAATGCATAAAGATCTTTGTGTATGCGGTTTGGTAGCGATGCGTTTAAGAAATGCCTTAGTATCTCATCGTTGTTGGCTTTGGAGAGGGCAATGCTATACAGGTTGTTGCTCTCCATAAACTCGTCAAACACATCGGTACAAATTACCACCGTTCTGGGTATGGTTATTACCGTACCGTCGTACTTATGCATAAGGTAGCTGCGCTTAATAACCTGATCGATGAAGGCTAAGCCACGGCCCTTGCCACCTAGCGATCCATCGCCAATGCGCGAAAAGATTTGGTACTCATCGTAGCTCTCGCGGTAAAACTTGGCTATTATCCCTCGGCCTTTATTCTGCCTGTACCTATCGATGGTGTCAAAGATAAACCGCCTTACGTCGTCCAGATTACTAAAATCATCGGGGGTGATGTATTTAAAGATATCGGCTATGGGGAAAAGCGCTCGGGCAGTTAACCACTTGGAAAAATGGTTGCGCTCGATATGGTAGGCCAACGACTCGTCGGGGACTTGAAAAATTATCTCCTGCAATGCTTTTAGGTCAGGTGCTCTAAATATTTCACGACCAGTTTCAGGTTCAACGAAAACAAAATCGCCAAAGGCAAAGTATTTCACCACAAAGTCATGAAGCTCTAGCGAAAGGGTTTTGGAGTACTTGTGAATAAACCCAACCTTTAGCTGCTTAGCTATTAGCTGGTTATTTATATCGGACGATTGAAGCAGTATGGGCATAAAGGGGTTATCGGCTTTTATCATATCCACAAGCTTAACGCCAGCTCGCTCAAGCATTTTTCCCTTATGAGGATAGCTCATATCGGTTATTACCCCAAGCATGTTGTGCTTATACCTTTCGTAAAGTATCTCTGCCTGGTCGTAGCTTCGCGCCAGTAAAATTTTGGGTCGGCCCCGCATACGGAGCATTTTTTGGTGTTCGTTTAGGCCTTCGGTCATAAACTCCTTACTCTGCGTAAGGATAATACGGTAAAGGCTTGGTAGGTATGCTGAGTAGTACCTAACGGAGTCTTCTACCAGAAGAATTACCTGTACGCCAACCTCATTTACATCATGCTCGGCGTTCATACTATCCTCAATAAGCTTAATTATGGCAAGCATTATTTGCGCATTGCCAAGCCATGAAAAAACGTAATCGATGGCGCTCAAATCCTCGCGGCTAAGCTTAAGCGAAACCTCTCGCGAAAAGGGGGTAAGCACTACTATAGGTTTTTGAGGATACTTCTCCTTAATCTGCTTTGCGAGGCTAAAGGGATCCATCCCCTCAATATTAAGCATTGTGATGATTAGATCGATGGGTTTGCTCTCGAGCATGCCAAAGGCCTCGGAGGCAGAGCTGACTTGAAAAAACTTGGGCGGATACCGCAGGTTTAGCGTAACGTACTCGTTAAATATTTGTTCCTCAATACGACCGTCCTCCTCGAGCAGAAATGCATCGTACTTACTGCAGATAAGCAAGACGTTTAAAATTCTTCGCTTCATTAGCAGATCAAAAGCAGTCTCTGCAAAATAGTATTTTCCTGTGTCGCTGTCGGGTGTTTTTGGAACCATCTAAAAAGTTGATGTTTAGTTACGTTTTTTCATTATGTGGGCATTATCTTAATTAATACAAATGCTATGGGCTGGCTACCTTAGGTCGAAATCATCACAATTTGTTCTTTCCCATCCATTTGAATAAGGAATGGGCTATCTAGTTGAATATGCCTAAAGTAATGAGTTTCTAACGTTGCAGGGTACTCGTTGAGTTTTTCCCACATAATTTTCGACCTCACATCGCCATCTTGTACCGAGCAGTAGCCCACGTTCATGCTGATAACATTGTGGAAAAAGTGTGATCCCGACGACGCATCGAGCGGAAAACCTTCGAAGCTTGTTTCAACAATAAGCTTGGCGTTTGATATTTGTGGCCATGCTACTGGTATGCCAATCCATCGGTCGCGAGTACCCCATCTTCCTGGGCCAACTAGAACGTATTTTCGTCCTGCATCAATAAGCTTTCTGTTGATAGCCTCAACCTCCTTAGCCATTTCGGGAGTCTTGGTTTTATCAAAATTTTCTCGTCGAATGTACACAATATCGGTAATGTCGTCAATCTTTCCGTTACCCATTCCGTAGTACGAAATAAGTAAAACTTTCGATAAATCTATGTTCTCGGGTAAAATTTTGTACTCCTCGGAGTTCCCAACCATAGGTTTTATCTGCAGAAGAAAGAATGAGGCTTTGTAGTCCTTATCCCTATTCAGGTCGATGGCAAATTCAATTTCGCAGGGCGACCCCAACGCCTCTTCAACCACCTCGAGTACAATTTGAATGGTTTGGGCTAGGGGAATATAGTTGTACTTTAGGATGTTGGCAAAGTTCAGAACTCTTGATCCAGCCTGCGATAACCCAGGTGTTATGGTATTGTTCAGTGGATTAAAAACAGATGCTGCATACTTAAGCGTTCCATGCTTTTCTGCATCATAAAGTTCAAGCCTAGCTAGTCCAGCCTCGTCACCTTCGTTAAGCATATCAATCTCCTTTTTGCTTAGGTCGATGGCAAAAAAATCGGTTTGCGAATTTTTTACCAGGTCCATGGGTGTGTAGTTCATAAGGGTGGGGTACTTGGGGCAAAAGCGGAACGCTTTCTCACCTTCAACAACATATTTTCCAAGTCCTAGAGCAATGGTTGCAAAGCCATCCTCGGGCTTTATATGGCCAAACGGGTAGTAGTTGTACGACTGGGCTACGCCGCTTATATGAGGATAGTAGTAGTTGTCATACTTCGTACCTACCACCTCTTGAATAATTACCGCCATTTTTTCGTCTTCTATCTTAAAGTTTACAGCCTTAATATAGTTGCGTGCTGTATTGGAGAAAACCGATGCAAATACAAGCTTAATGGCATCCATTGTTTGTTGTAGCCTTACCTTAATGTCGGGATTATTGTTGGGTACTAAATAAGTTTCGAAAATGCCAGCAAATGGTTGCATTAGCGAGTCTTCAAGCAAACCCGACGAACGAATGGCCAGTGGCCTATGGTAAATCTGCAGCAAGCGTTCCAATCGATTGATCAGCTGATCCGACAGGGATCCCTCCAGAAAGTACTCCTTGATTTGGTGATAATCAGTTTCGGCAAAAACCTTTTCGTAAAGCCCGTTACGCTGCATAAAGCATTCAAACTCATTAATCCCAATAATGGATGTGCGTGGGCTATACAGGTTGATATTGGGAACGTACTGCGATATTTCAAAGGTGTAAAGCAGGGTGTTGATAAACGAGAGGCCACGCCCCTTACCGCCAATCGATCCTTCGGCTAGGGATACGATATTGCTGGAATCCACCTCCCAAGCAGTGTCGAAGCTAACAATTTTACCTCTACGCTTTTCTTGCCGGTATTTTTTTAAAGTGCTTAGTAAATAATTCCTAATTTCTTCGGGGCCAGAAAAATCGTTTATGCTTGAGGGGTGAATTATTCTTGCTACGTTGATTTCGCCACGTGCCGTGAGCCATAGTGAAAAGTGGTTTTTCTCGGCGTGGTAAAGTATACTTTCGCCAGGTACGTCATGCAGGCATTTCTCAAACTCCTCCATGGTGGTGGCAGTAATAATGGGTTGTCCTATGGCATTTTTAAACACAAAGTCGCCAAACCCAAGGTAGTTACTTATAAAACTTTTTAGCTCCTGCATCAAGCTCACAGAGTTTTTATTGATAAAGCCAACATTATCAATATCCTTGAATACGGAATCGGAAAACCCGCTTATAATTTTACTGTTGAGCAGCTTTACCTTCTCCTCGTTAAACTGCTCGTACGACTGGATTATTACGGGTAAGTTTGGCAGGCTTTTTCGAATCTCCGATATTAGATTAATGCCAGCATTCTCGTCGAGCTTGCCCTTGTGAAAAAATTTTACATCGGAAATTACGCACAGCATGTAATCTTTGTATCGCTTAAAAATTTCGATGGCTTCTTCGTATGTGCCGGTTAACAATATTTTGGGCCGAATACGGATGCGCAGTACCTTATACAAATCGTCGGTACTAACATCATCTATTATTCGTCGGGTTTGCTCAAGGATGCTGCTGTACAGAACTGGCAAGTAGCGGGAGTAATATCGGGGGGAGTCTTCAATTAGCAGTATAACACGTGTTAAGCCAATTCGGGTGTCGTTTTCCAGGTTTACCTTATCCTCTAATAGTTTAATGATGGAGAAAAAGATTTTTGGGTCGCCATTCCATTCGAATACCTTATCAATACTCTCAAAGGCCACAAGGCTTTTTTCCATCTCATTAAGAATAGATGCGTTGTTAACCATTAAGTACAAGGCAATATAGCTGTACTCGGCTTTAATCTTACGGGCCATTTCCAGTGGAGTTACCCGGTCGGCTCCCATCATGATGATCACCATGTTGAAGTGCTTCTCATCCATCTTTTCAAGGGCCTCATCGAGTGTTGAAACTCCGGTAATACGAGGTACGCTGGTTAAGCTAAGCTTAGCATACTCGCCCAGTATGTTGTCGGTAACTCGATCCTCCTTCTCAAGGTTGTAGGCATCGTAAAGGTTGGCAATCAGCAAAATTTCCTTAACCTTAAAGGGCATCAGGTCATGGTATATGTCCCTATCAAAGTTGTGCTGGTTTATGAACTTCTGCAGAAGTTTTTTGCGAGAGTGTGCTCCCTCTGGTTCTGATGGTCTTTTTGTTACTTTAACCTCCTTAACAAAATCTTTTCCTTTAATTGAATTAAGGTAGCCCGTAATTAAATTGCTAATATTCTGAATAAGGTCTCTTTCTTCTTTTAGGAATGGGCCTTCATCTTGGTCGGGGAATTTTTTTGTGTAAAAAATTTCTAAGGTTCCAGTTTCGCCATCTATGGTTTTAAACGACTGGCTTTGTACCCATTGCGTTTCATTAAAACTGGCCGATGTGACCTCTATCCCTTGATATCGAATGCGAGCTACAGTAAACTGAGGGAATTGCCATGCATCTGGCAGTATCAGGCATATTTGTCTTAACGTACCCTCTACAGTTCTTCCCTCCTTAATTATTGAGGTAGTCCGATTTATAGCCGAAAGCTCCTTTAACCTTTCGCGATTTTCTGCTAAAAGTTTGTAAAAATCATCTTGTGAAGTTTCTCTACTACTCATAGTTGCTTATTTTGCAAAGGCTTACCACATACTGTTGGACTCCTAATCTACCAATATACGCCCTTTTTTCTTTAGCACCATTACATCGAAAAACATTTACGTGTTTTACTTATTGCTACTAGGTGTGACTCGTAGAGGTTAGTTAAGTAAATGGCTGAAATTGAGATGGTAGTGTAGCTGTGAGTGTAAAATAGGATTAAATTGTACTCAATATTTGATCGACCTAACTAATTACACCAAACCCAAATTGCAATACTATGAAAAATCCAATTTACGAAGAGAAGGTCAATAAGTTTATGGCTTACATCATGGCTAAAAACCCTGCCGAACTCGAATTTCATCAGGCTGTAAGGGAAGTTGTTGAGAGCATAGTCCCCTACATCGAGGAGAATCCAATTTATACCGAGGAGCGTATCCTTGAGCGCATATGCGAACCCGAGCGGGTAATCATTTTCCGTGTACCATGGATAGATGATAAAGGGAATATTCAGGTTAATAGAGGTTTTAGGATTGAGATGAACAGCGCCATTGGCCCATACAAAGGAGGGCTGCGTTTTCACCCCACCGTAAACCTTGGTATTCTCAAGTTTTTAGCCTTTGAGCAGGTTTTTAAAAACAGCCTCACTACGCTACCTATGGGTGGTGGTAAAGGCGGATCCGATTTCGACCCCAAGGGTAAAAGCGAGAAGGAGGTTATGCGGTTTTGCCAAAGCTTTATGACGGAGCTCTGCAAGCACATTGGACCCAATACCGATGTTCCGGCTGGTGATATTGGGGTGGGTGGTCGCGAGATTGGTTACCTATTTGGCCAGTACAAACGTATACGGAACGAGTTTACAGGGGTTCTCACAGGAAAGAATATTCTATGGGGCGGCTCCTTAATTAGACCAGAGGCAACGGGTTACGGTAATGTGTATTTTGCTCAGGAGATGCTCAAAACCCGTGGTGAAACTTTTGAGGGCAAAATCGTTGCGGTTTCAGGTTCCGGAAACGTGGCTCAGTTTACCATCGAAAAAGTGAATGAGCTGGGTGGTAAGTGCGTTACCCTTTCCGATTCCAATGGATTTATTTATGATCCAAAGGGAATTGATTCCGAAAAGCTAAAATACATTATGTGGCTCAAGAATGAGAAGCGAGGAAGAATGAAAGAGTATGCCGACAAGTATGCCTGCGATTACTTCCCCGATGAGCGTCCTTGGGGTATAAAGTGCGATGTGGCATTACCTAGTGCTACCGAGAATGAGATTAACGGCGAGCAGGCAAAAACTCTTGTTAAAAATGGCTGTATTTGCGTGTCCGAAGGTGCAAATATGCCATCAACGCCAGAGGCTATTGAGGTGTATTTAGCAGCAAAAATTCTTTTTGGCCCTGGTAAAGCAGCTAATGCAGGAGGGGTTGCCACGTCAGGATTGGAGATGACCCAAAACTCGATGCGTCTTTCTTGGACTCGCGAGGAGGTGGATGGTAGGTTGCAAACCATTATGAAAAATATTCACAAAACTTGCCATAAGTATGGCACTAAGGAGGATGGTTTTATTAACTATGTTGATGGTGCAAATATTGGTGGCTTTGTTAAGGTTGCCGACTCAATGATTGCCCAAGGTGCCGTTTAACAAAAATTTGATATGAATATTCTGGGGTCGGGTTGTTTTAAAAGCCCGGCCCATTTAGATTTTGTTATTAACATTTTTCCTAATTGTAAGGATTTAGCCTTTACAATAGGGTAATATTTGTTACTTTTGATTCTCGAAAATTTTGATAGAATAATTACAGCAACTAAAAATACTTTATGCGAGTTCAACGTGTTTATGCTGAGGTAGATAAAGATAAGGACGATAACTCAATTGATCTTTGTCTACTCAATCCACTAATTGAAAAATTTCGTGGTCAAAAGGGTAGCATTATCCCTCTTTTGCAAGGTGCACAAGCCATTTACGGTTACATTCCAGCAGCTGCTTTCAAGAAGATTTCGGAGGAAACAGGTGTAAGCCTTAGCGATATGTATGGCGTAGCCACTTTTTACGCACAATTTAGGCTAAAACCAGCAGGAAAGCACATTATAAAGGTTTGTCACGGTACAGCCTGCCATGTGCAAAATGCCGATGCCATAACCGATGCCATTAAAGAAGCACTTAATGTAAAGGATGGCGAAACCACTCCCGACAGACTTTTTACGCTCGAATCGGTTGCATGCCTGGGTTGCTGCTCTCTTGCCCCTGTAATGATGATTGGTGAGGAAACTTACGGCAAGCTAACAGGTGCCAGCGCTGTAAAGGTTATTAAGGATATAAAGATAAAGGAATTAGAACGCTGATTACGCAGACCCGCCCTGCCTTCCGGCCCGGTAGTCTGCTGCTGGCAGGTTAAACGGATGAATGCGGATAAGAAAATTTTTATATAGGAAATCCGTGAAAATCCGTGAAAATCCGTGAAAATCTGTGTTATCTGTGTTATCTGTGTTCAATTAAATCTTTCTATTAATGTCAAAAACAAAAGTAATAGTAGGTCTGGGTAGCTGCGGAATTGCAGCAGGAGCAAGCAAAGTTTACGATAAAATTCTTGCCCTAAAAAATGCCGACTCGCTCGATTTTGAGCTAAAAAAAACCAGCTGCGTGGGCATGTGCTTCCGCGAGCCGCTGGTCGAGGTGGTTGACGATAACGGCTCTATCACCTACGGCGATGTTACCGAGGATAAGGTAGTTGAGATAATTCAAAACCACGTGCTGGGTCAAAATCCTGTAAAACCCTTTGTGGTTAAAACCGATTTATTTGAGGTGCCCGATAAGGTTTTCTTTGAGGGTCAGGTGAAAATTGCCTTACGTAACTGTGGATATATCGACCCCGAAAACCTCGATGAGTATCAGGCTCGTGATGGTTACAAAGCCATTGCCAAAATTGCCGAAGGCAAAATTAGCCCCGAGAAGGTTATTGAAACGGTGCTAGAATCGGGCATTCGTGGTCGTGGGGGCGGTGGTTTTCCAACCGGAATGAAATGGCGCTTTGCCCGTAATAACCAGTCGGACGATAAGTACATAATTTGTAATGCCGATGAGGGCGACCCCGGTGCCTTTATGGATCGTTCACTGCTCGAAGGCGACCCCCATTCGGTTATTGAGGGGATGATTATTGGTGCCTACGCCATTGGCGCCAACCACGGGGTAATATACTGTAGGGCAGAATATCCGCTTGCCATTAAGCGATTAAACATTGCCCTTGAGCAAGCACGTAAAGCTGGCTTTTTGGGCGAAAATGTGTGCGGAATAAAAGGTTTTAATCTCGATATCTATGTAAAAGAGGGTGCAGGTGCTTTTGTGTGTGGCGAGGAAACTGCGCTAATTGCATCCATTGAGGGCGAGCGGGGGATGCCTCGAAAGCGGCCACCTTTCCCTGCCGAGGCTGGCTTGTGGCGTAAGCCATCTAACATCAACAATGTTGAGACTTTTGCTAATATTCCATACATTATTTTCAACGGAGCCCAATCGTACAATAAGTATGGTACGGAAAAAAGCAAGGGCACAAAGGTTTTTGCTCTTACGGGCAAGATTAAGCACGGAGGTTTGGTTGAGGTGCCCATGGGCATGACCATCCGCGATGTTATTTACAAACTTGGTGGTGGAATTCAGGACGATAAGGAGTTTAAGGCGGTGCAAATGGGGGGGCCATCGGGTGGTTGTATTCCCAAGCATTTAATAGATACCCAGATAGATTACGATAGCATTACTGCTACCGGAGCCATTATGGGCTCGGGTGGTATGGTGGTAATGGACGAGACAACCTGTATGGTTGATGTAGCGCGCTTCTTCCTCGATTTTACACAAAAAGAATCGTGCGGGAAGTGTACCTTTTGCCGCATTGGTACCAAGCGGATGCTCGAAATTCTAACCCGCATAACCCAAGGCAAGGGCGAAGATGGCGATATTGAGAAGCTCGAGGAGCTGGCTCATCAGGTAAAGGATAGCTCGCTTTGTGGTTTGGGACAAACGGCGCCAAACCCGGTACTTACCACGCTTAAGTATTTCCGCCACGAGTACGAGGCGCATATTTACGACAAGAAATGCCCTGCCCATAGCTGCAAGGAGTTGCTTACCTATGTAATCGATCCCGAGAAGTGTACCGGTTGCCGTGTGTGCGCCATAAAGTGCCCCGTGCAGGCCATAACAGGCGAAAAGAAAATGCCGCATTTTATCAACCAGGAAACCTGCATTCACTGTGGCGATTGCTACAGCAGATGTAAATTTGAAGCGATTAAAGTTAGTTGATGATAGAACGCGGATGACGAAGACCCGCCTGCTGCGGGCAGGTTTTAGCAGATTTCCGCAGATTTTTTTACGTTTTATTAAATCTATTATTTGCGTCTTAGCGTCTTAGCGTTTAAATAAATTTGTATGACCAACAAAATCAACATAATTCTAAACGGAAAGCCCGTTACAGCAACCAAAGGCGAGTATATTCTTAGCGTTGCTAAGCGAAATGGAATTGAAATACCAACCCTTTGCCACGACCCACGGCTGGAGCCCTTTTCGTCGTGTTACGTATGCGTGGTAGAGATTGATGGACAGCGCAACCTGCAGCCATCATGCTCAACCCGTGTGGCCGAAGGTATGAGCATCACAACCGATAATGAGCGGGTGCATAAGGCTCGCAAAACGGCACTCGACTTAATAATGAGTAATCACTATGCCGATTGCGTTGCGCCTTGTCGCGAGCGTTGTCCTGCAGGGGTTGATGTTCAGGGCTATATATCGCTCATTGAAAAGGGTTTGTATAGCGAGGCCATCAGACTAATTAAGGAAACCAATCCGCTACCCGCCATTTGCGGTAGGGTATGCGTGCGCCCCTGCGAGGTGGCCTGTAGGCGAAATCTGCTCGACGAAGAAACAGGTGTTGGAATAGACTATATGAAGCGCTATGCCGCAGATGCCGATTTAAACTCACCCAATCGTTTTGTGCCTGAAGTTGCATCATCAACCGGGAAAAAAGTAGCAATTATTGGAGCTGGTCCTGGTGGATTGTCGGCTGCATATTTTCTTCAGCAAAAGGGGCATCAGTGCGATATTTTTGAGGCGCAGCCCTACGCTGGTGGCTGGTTGCGCTACGGCATTCCAGAGTACAGGCTTCCCAACGATTTACTACAGCGCGAGGTTGATGCGGTTACCGAGCTGGGTGTAAATATCTTCTACAATAAGAAGTTAGGCGATAACTTATCGTATAAGGAAATTGCTGAAAAGTACGATGCAACCATACTTACCATTGGCTCGCAGCGTGGTACATTGTTGGGAACTGAGGGCGAGGATGCTGAGAATGTGTTCTCGGGCATCGACTTTTTGCGTAATATGGAGGTAACAGGCCAGCGCTACGATTTTAAGGGTAAAAAAATTGCCGTGGTGGGTGGTGGTAATACGGCTATGGACTGTTGCCGCACTTCAATTCGTTGCGGTAGCACCGATGTTACCGTGGTTTATCGTCGAACCGAGAAGGAGATGCCTGCCAATCCCATCGAGATTCACGAATCGAAGTTGGAAGGGGTGAAATACAAGTTTTTAACTGCTCCCGTTAAGGTGAATAAGGATGATGAGGGTAAGGTTAAATCGATGACCGTTGTTGAGATGGAACTGGGCGAGCCCGATGCGTCGGGTCGTCGTAGGCCTGTGCCAAAGCAGGGTTCCGAGTTCGATATGGAGTTCGATTACATTCTGGCGGCCATTGGCCAAAAAACCGATATCAACTTCCTTGACGATATCAATATCAACATAAAAAGCGGTGAGCTAAAACCCAATAAATGGGGCGATATTGCTGCCAATCCTAATACATTGCAAACCGATATACCATCGGTATTTGCTGCTGGCGATGGGGTAACTGGCCCTGCCACAATTATTGAGGCCATTGCTCAGGCTAAGTTGGCATCGCATAGCTGTCACCAATATCTTAGCGGGCAAGAGGTTAAGCCACCCAAAAAGGAGTTCCTAAGCAAGAAGGATAATTTTAAAAAGCAGGAAACAGACGATTACCTTGGTCGCTACCAAAAACAGCTGCGCGAGGAAATGCCTGTGCTTGAGGCAAATATTCGTAATAATTTTAACGAGGTTGAGCTTGGTTATACCGAGGAGCAAGCCTTACATGAAACTGGTCGTTGCCTGGAGTGTGGCTGTGTGGCCTACTTCGACTGCGACCTAAAAAAGCACGCCGATACCTACGAGGCAGATCAGCAGCGCTTTGCAGGTGAGCATAATGAGTATCAGGTAAATTTCAACCATCCCTACATCGAAATAGATAATAATAAGTGTATTTTGTGCTCGCGCTGCGTTCGCATTTGTAAGGAGGTGGTGGGAGCCAATGCCCTAACGTTGCTAAAGCGAGGGTTCGATACATTTGTTGCTCCAGCAACAGGCGAAAATCTTTCCGAATCAACCTGCGAGAGCTGTGGGCTGTGCCTATCGGCCTGTCCAACCGGTGCACTAACCGAGAATGTACCGTTTAAGCCCGGCCCTGTAAAAATGGATACTTTCGATACCATTTGCACATACTGCTCGGTGGGTTGTAAGCTCACATACCATCATCGTGGCGGGTATATCATGAAGGTAACTGGTGCCGAGGGTATGGTAAATGCCGATGGCAACCTGTGTATGTATGGTAAGTTTGGGTACAAAATATTTAATCGTGCTGATAGGATAACCAAACCTTTGGTTAAGGAGAATGGAGAGTTTAGGGAGATATCGTTTGAGAATGCATACAAAATTATTGAGGCAAAGATTCGTGCTTTTGAACCAGATAAAACTGCGCTGTTTGCAGGGGCAAGGCTAACTAACGAGGAGCAATATCTTATTCAGAAATTTGCCCGTGCTGCCGTTGGCACAAACAACGTGAATAGCTTCCATTACTTGCACGGCGCAAGCGGTTTTTCAAATATATCGTACCAAAACGTACCATTTGAGCAGCTAAAAGATGCTAACCGAGTGTTTTTGTTTGGAACCGAGTTAGATAGATACAATCCGGTTGTTGGGTATATGGTTAACTCGGCAAAAGTTCCTTACGAGGTCATATCAACCCGACAAATGCCTGGGTTGAAGCGTAAGGCTCAAAAGTATATTCAAGTACTTTCGTACTACCATTTTGTGCGTGCGGTAAACCATTATCTGCTCTCAAATAATTTGCACAATGGCTTGTTTATAAGCGATAACTGCGAAGGTTTTGACGAGTACAAGCAAAATCTGCTTAAGGAGAATTACTATGACCTGTGCAAAGCGGCTTGCGATTGCAATGGTAGTTGTGTAGAGGAGTTTGCGCAACGATTTAATGCCGAGATGAATGCCGTGCTTATCTTCTCGGAGCGTGAGCTCAGCCAGCAAACCGCCCTTGAGCTAAAGAATCTTGCGCTTATTACGGGTAAACTCGGAAAAACATCGAGCGGTATTATTGTGCTTAAAGAGAAAAACAATGCACAGGGACTATTCGATATGGGTGTACGCCCCAAAACTGGAGTAGGTATTCAGGATATTGCTAATGCAGATTATGCTAGCGTTGCAAAAGAGTGCTGGGGAGTTAGCACCTTACCTAAGGTTGGTGACAAGTGCTTTACCGACCGTTACTTTAGCAGCGAGTTTAACAATATTTTTATTTTTGGTGAAGACCCTGTGGGCACTTCCGATGCAAATGAAAAAGTTCAAAAACCTCTGAACGATGCTGAGTTTGTAATGGTTCAGGATGCCTTTATGACCGAAACGGCCAAGCAGGCCGATTTAGTTCTACCTGCATCTTTCTGGTTTGAATTGGGAGGTTCATTCACCAATACCCAACGGATGATTCAGGAGTTTGAGCAAGGGCTAAAACCCAAAACCGAGCGAACAAGTATTGACCAGCTGCTCGATTTGCTTAAATCCTTCGGCTTTAATGGTCCTAACGATGTTGATGATGTGCGAAACGAGGCATTCTCGCTGCTACCCCAATCAAATCAAAATAAAAAGCATGCATTTGCCATAACATCAGGCATCATTTCCACATCGATGTTTAACCATGGCTGCGATTACCTAATGGCCGAGTTCGATAGGGAGTTTGGGGAGGCTATGGAGGAGTGATTTAGTAATTGGACTTAGGTGTTTATATATAGTTTTGTACTTTTTTGGCTAGAGTGATTATAAGTGACTAAAATGGCGAGTGATAGATGATTAGGAAAACTATGTGTCTATGAAAAATTATGTTTTCTATTAGTTTAACAGAGAATTTTCTAAATTTTAAATTTTAAACCTTAAACCTTAAACCTTAAACCTTAAACCTTAAACAATTTAACAAACAACCAATAACTGAAAACCGATATGACCCCTTTCACTAACACCAACGATATCCTCGATTTTGCCATCGAGAACGAGCAGAAAGCTGTCGATTTTTATACTCATCTGGCCAAATCGGCTCGCACCGACGATATGCGCGAAACCTTTGAGCAGTTTGCCAAGGAGGAGATAGGGCACAAGGCTCGGCTAGCAAAAATTAAGGAGGAGGGCATTTTCTCGTTATCCAGCGAAAAGGTGGCCGATTTAAAAATTGCCGATTACGTGGTGCGAATCGAGCCAACCGACCAAATGACCTACGAACAGGCGCTGGTTCTGGCTATGAAGCGCGAAAAAGCTGCGTTTAAGCTTTATATGAAGCTCTCAGAGCAAGCCCCAAGCGAGGAGTATAAAAAGCTATTTTTGGGCCTGGCGCAAGAAGAGTCGCGTCATAAGCTGCGCTTCGAACTGGAGTACGATGAGTATGTGCTTCGGGAGAATTAGCAAATTATTGCTTATCAATAATTCCCATTTTTTGCATTAGGAATGAGGCATTTAGCTTTTGGCTAATACCATCCTTTAGCTTGTAATCGAATACTAGCTCGTCGTTTTCCAGCTCAACCTCAAAGCATTTGTTCTGCACAATGTTGGGGTATTTCTTTTCCATTTGCCCAATGGCTAGGTCGTGAGTAGCTATCAGGGTAAAAGCGTTGAGCTTAATAAGTTTTTCAATTAGACCCATGGAGCCAGTTTGTTTGTCGTGCGGATTGGTTCCCCGCAGAATCTCATCGAGAATTACCATCGTGTTGGGGTTACTGGTAACGTGATTTATTATCTCCCTAATCCTTAGCAACTCAGCGTAAAAGTACGACTCGTTTTGCGCCAGCGAGTCGTGAATATTTATGCTGGAGACAATGCTGCAGGGCGTAAACGTAAAATCGTTTGCACAAACCGGACCCCCGTTGTGAGCTAGTATTAGGTTTGTGGCTATGGTTCGCAAAAAGGTACTTTTCCCAGCCATATTTGCACCGGTAACAACAACAACCTTGGGTTTACCAGTACAATCAAAATTGTTATCAACCCTCTTGCTTGTTGGAATCAAAGGATGCCCCAAGCTGCAAGCTTGTATGCCAAAGGGGTGTGCCTTAACCTTGGGGTAGGTTGTTACACTGTTGTTGTTAAACGCAAATCGGCCAAAGCCAATAAGAGCGTCCATCTCGGCCAGAGCATCAAACCATTCAAATGCTTTTTGTTGATGCTGATCTTTCCACCTCTCTAGCTGTTGCAATACTTGTAGTTCGAATAGGGTAGATGTGTTAAACAGGATGTTAACCAAGAAGTTATACCTATAGTCGAACCGATTAAGCAGCAAAAAGAGCCTTTTAATTGAGGTGCTAGCCTTTTGCTCTTCGCCAGCCAACTTACTTTGCAGGCTCTTAAGGTAGGGGCTTTGGAATGGTTCGTTCTCCATAAGTCTCACCAGTGCAGAGTAAACCTCAAATACCTTGGCACTTTTTCCCAGCTTGTCGTGCGCCTCATCCACATACTTTTTATATCTACTTAGTACTAACAAAGCAACTACTATGGGGAAAATGTATACCGATGCGTTTACCAACGATGCTATAACAAGTAGCGTGATTATTGCAAATAGCAAGGGGTATGCTATGAGCAGCATCTTTTCTTTTGATTTTATAGTGTTGGCGGCGCCAAACCATTTCTTTAGATTATCTGCATCATACCCACTGGCTTTGCTAACTAACCCCAACGATTGGAAAGCCTCCATGAACTGATGATGGTTCGATAGCTCTGCAACAGCCTGCTGCTTTTGCTCTATGGTTTTGCTATCCAGATCCCAGTGGCAAAGCTTTTGGGCTAACCTTTTTGCCCCAGCAAAGGTCACCGATCGGTTTAAGTATTGGTATAGAGAGCCCTTGCCAAAAATTTCAAAATCGCTGGCAAACTTGGGATTTAAATCAACAAATCTATCTCCACCATCAAAAGAAAGGTATTGGTGGTCAATGAATTTCTGCTCGTTCTTGTTTATGTCCACCAGGTTTTGTATCCTATTTCGCTTCACGTTTACTGTGTGATTCAACTTTATAACCAGCAGAAAACCTGTTACCAAAGCAGCTCCAAGGTACCATGCTAGCATCCTTTCACCATTAGTATTAATTATCCATATCAAATTGACAATAAGCGATGCGAACAGCACCAATCGGAGTACAAAGAAGTACTGAGATATCCTTGCCAATCGTTTCTGCTCAATATTTAGTTCACTTAATCGTTTTGCGTAGTGAAGAACTGGTTTCTCCATTTAGGTTACATTTTGATTTGTATATGTTGATTATTGGGCATTGCAAACTCCAAAGATAAGCCAATTTGATGGTTGCTGACATGGATAGCAGGCCCATTGAAATCTTTACAACTTTTTAACAGTTGCTGCAACTATGCATACCTCTGGGTATTTCGAATAATTAATGTAATTTTAAGGCAAATTTTTAAGATAGAATTCTATGCTACATCAACGATATGGTTACATCAAAATAGTATTCATTGTACTACTTGTGATATTTGGAAGTGGACAAGCAATGGCGCAGGTGGCGTCTCGGCAGCCCTTATCGCCAGCCGATTCGCTTTTTCAGAAACAAAAGTATGCTCAGGCAATCCCACATCTAATGGCTTTGCTCAATCAGTATCCACAGGATCCAAATTACCACTATCAGCTTGGTGTTAGCCATTTATACGGATCAAAAAATATTGATAAGGCAATTGAGCATTTAAGGTTTGCGTCAACCCGGGAGGTTTCCAACCTGGTATACTATCACTTGGGGTTTGCTTACCAAATGTCCTACCAGTTCGATGAGGCCATAGGGTACTACCGACGTTTTACCATAAATGGTGGCGATCCAACGGTTCCAAATCAGCAAGTAGAGCAGCTGGTGAGCCAATGCGAGAACGGAAACTTTATGCTCAGCTACATTCACCAACCCGTTGTAATGGATAGTAAGCGGGTCTCTATCGATGATTTTACCAACTACATAATTACAAAACCAGCTCATGGTTCGTTTATTCCAACCCCGAAGGATCTCCTTTCGCAGGTCGATTTAAAGCAGAACCATTCATCGTACATATTTTACCCCAACAACCCTAAGCCCGGCGACAGGATTGTTTACTCGAGCTACGGAGCTACTACGCTGTACGGTAAAGATCTTTTTATAATTGAAATGCTTGACGATGGCGTGTGGAGCAAGCCCCAAAATTTGGGCGATGTTGTAAATTCCCGCCTCGATGAGGATTATCCCTACTTACTGCCCGATGGGCAAACTTTGTACTTTGCATCAAAAGGTCATTACTCCATGGGGGGGTACGATATTTACCGAAGCGTGTACAGCCCATCAAGCAGACAGTGGAGCACCCCCGAGAACAAAGGGTTTCCCATTAGTTCACCCTATAACGACTTTTTTTATGTTCCTGATGCCGATGACCAGATGGCTATTTTTGCAACCCAACGAAGTGTTTCCGCCGATAGCGTTGATATTATCCTTGTTAGGGTTGATGAAAGCCCAATCCGACGAGCCATTGGTTCCATTGAAACTATCCGTGAAATAGCCCAGCTTACCCCAAATAGCGATGCTGGCGTATTTGCCCCAACACTAACCGATAAACCTAACAGCAAGGCAAAACCTGCGCAGCCCAAGGCAGCATCGTTTAGCGCCGTGGAGAACGACCCAGAGTACACCAGAGAGCTGGCCAATGGCTTTGCACAGCAGATGTTTGCCGATTCGCTTAGGCAACGACTTGAAATTCTACGCGCACGCTTTGATAATATTTATACGGCTGAGGCTCGTCGAAATTTAGAAGCACAGGTTGTTGAAGTGGAGGATAACCTGCTTAAGGCTCAGCGAAATGCCGATGTTCATTTTGCAAAAGCAAGTCAAATTGAGCAGGAGTACCTAACCGGTAAGCGCAAGCCAATTGATAAGCCCACCTCTACCTTTACAACCGACCAACCCGATTATCTGTACCAAGCTCAGTTTGCTCCAACCGTTTTTCAGGCCGATGAGCTTCGCCAGCTGGCCAGGCTCGAGCAGGTAAATCCACAGCTTCAACGGCAGCGCGAGGATATTAAGAGCACAATTTCGCGATTAGCGAATATTGAGAAGGAAACATCAGCCGATTCGCCAGAGTACCAAGCCCAGTACCGATTGTATATAGACCAGCTAAGTAAGTTTAATAGCCTAATGGGAAATTACATTAGTGGTAAAAAGAAACTATACAACGATTGCATATCTGTTGCCCTAATCAAGGGTGGTGCAAATAGTAACCTAAGGATAAAAAGCGAGATTGATAGGGCAAATTCTCACTTCAGATCGGCTATGGCAATACGTAACAATGCCACATCGGAAACTAGTGTCGAATCGGAGTACGAAGCCCTACTGCTCGATGAGCTGGCTGTTGCACGACTCGAAATAGCCTTTGCCAAGCTCTGGGAGATGCAGCTTTTCGAGCAGCAGCTGCTAAGCAAGGTTTATCGTATGGAGCAGAGCATTTTTGGCCATACCCTTCCAAACTCAACCCAAGCGGCAAGGCAAAGTGTCGAGAATCAGCCTCAATCGCCACAGCCCCAGCAGCAGGTTTCAATTGTTAGGGTCAATGATGTTTCAGTAGATACCGAAGGGTTTGTATTTGAACCCGACAAGGAGCCTCCATTTCAGGTGCTCGATAAAACGCCATACTCCAAGGATAATCCAATACCTCAACACCTTCCTTTGCCTAATGGATTAGTATACAAAATCCAGCTAGCCGCATTTAGCCGTGCCGTGAGTTTCGATACCTTTAAGGGTATGGTACCTGTTTCTGCAGAGCCTGTAAACGATGGTAGGGTTACAAAATACTACGCAGGGCTATTTACCAAGCTCGATGAGGCCGAGAGCGCTTTGCCAACAGTTCGGTCATTAGGATTTAAGGATGCATTTGTTGTTGCTTGGCACGATGGACGCTCGGTTACCCTTACCCGAGCCAAAGCACTTGAGGAGTCTACACCTACATCTGGAATGGTAGTCCGTAGAGATACTACTCGAATCGAAATAGAAAGCGAAGGGAAGTTATACGTAATACAGCTTGGATCTTTTGTTGGTAGAATACCTGCCGACATTACTCAAACCATAAGAGCGCTTGCACCGGGAAAGGATATTGTGCGAAAACCCGATAATCAGGGGGGATTTGTGTACTCCATTGGATCATATTCCGACCCTAACGAGGCGAATAGGATAAAGGATAATCTGGTGGCTAGTGGAATTAAATCGGCCTTTGTTGTTGCTGTTGATATGGATAATTAATATCTTAGCAGTTCTATTATAGCCTTTAAATGGATCGAAAATCAACAGTTAAGCCCAACGAAAACAAGAACTTTGACATCAATTATCAGAGTTCTCATTCGCTTATTCTTTTTAACGATGAGGTAAATGAGTACCAATTCGTAATTGATAGCCTTGTGGAGGTATGTAAACATAACCATTTGCAGGCCGAACAATGTACCCTAATTGCACACCACAATGGCAAATGCGATGTAAAAATGGGAACACACAAGCAACTGAAGCCATTGCGTGACGAGCTTCTACGTCGTGGCCTATCGGCAACAATAGTAGCAAACTAAATCAACCTAACTAAGCTAAAAATGACGGGGATTGTGATACTAATTCTTTTGGGACTTTTTCTTTTTATAGTTGAGTTCCTTCTTGTCCCGGGAGTTACTGTGGCCGGTATAGGTGGCTTGGCGTGCTTGGTAGGAGGCGTTTTTTGGGCATACTCTAGCCATGGCAATATGGTTGGGCATATCACCCTAATCTCTACCATTGCCCTAACCCTTTTTACCGTGGTTTTGGCCTTGCGCTCCAGAACATGGAAAAGATTTATGCTCGATACCAACGTTGAGGGTAGCGTGGCGTCTGAAGAGAATACAACTCGTATAAAACCAGGTGATGAGGGTCTAACCATTAGCCGTCTTTCGCCAATGGGTAAGGCTCGTATAAACGATTTGGTGGTCGAAGCCCGTTCAACAGGTCAGTATATTGACCCCAAAACCAAGGTGGTTGTTATTCGGTTCGAAGGATCAAAAGTTATTGTTAAACCTAAAATAGACTAAAATGAGCGACATTGGTTTTTATTTAATAATCTTTGCCGTAAGTATTGCGGCGCTATGGATTTTACTGTACTTTGTACCCATAGGGTTGTGGTTCTCGGCATTGGTAAGCGGTGTTAGGGTTTCATTACTGCAACTAATCCTAATGCGTTGGCGTAAGGTTCCCCCAGGGGTAATTGTTCAAGCCCTAATTGAGGGAACAAAAGCAGGCATTCAACTTTTCCGAAACGATCTCGAAGCCCACTACCTTGCGGGTGGACGGGTATCAAAAGTGGTTCACGCCTTGGTTTCGGCTCAAAAGGCTAATATTCCGCTCGACTTTAAAATGGCAACTGCCATTGACCTTGCCGGTAGGGATGTGTTTGAGGCCGTACAAATGTCGGTAAACCCCAAGGTTATTAACACTCCACCCGTTACCGCCGTGGCAAAGGATGGAATTCAGCTTATTGCAAAGGCCAGAGTTACCGTAAGGGCTAACATCAAGCAGCTAGTTGGTGGAGCAGGAGAGGAGACCGTGCTTGCACGTGTTGGCGAGGGTATTGTATCGTCAATTGGTTCGGCCGACTCGCATAAGAAGGTGCTTGAAAATCCAGATTTTATCTCTCGCGTTGTGCTCGAGAAAGGGTTGGATGCAGGTACTGCCTTCGAAATTCTATCCATCGATATTGCTGATATTGATATTGGAAAGAACATTGGTGCTGTGCTGCAGATGGATCAGGCCAATGCCGATAAGAATATTGCTCAGGCCAAAGCTGAGGAACGTCGTGCAATGGCTGTTGCTCTAGAGCAGGAGATGAAAGCTAAAGCGCAAGAGGCTCGTGCCAAGGTAATTCTTGCCGAGGCCGATGTGCCCAAAGCGATGGCCGAAGCATTCCGCAATGGCAACCTTGGAATTATGGATTACTACAAGTTCAAGAATATTGAGGCCGACACCTCAATGCGCGAGAATATTGCCAATAAGGATAAGGGTAAAAAGCAATAGTTTTTCTTTAGATATACTTAACAAAAAATGCTTTGCAATAGTGCAAAGCATTTTTTGTATGGGTTACAATAAAAAAAGGGCTGATTCATCAGCCCCTTTTAAAATGTAAAAGCTAGGGTTATCCCTTCTTCTGATGTGTCGATTTTTTTGCGCCATCACCCGCTGGCTTTGCCTTGGCTGCAGGTGCCTTTTTCTGTGCAGTCGGTTTTTTCTCCTTTGCTGCAGCGCTTTTGGGTTGAGCCTTTGCTTTGGGTGTTTTCACTTCCTGACCAGCCTCTGTTGCTTCGGCATTTTCTGCGTTCTGCTCAGCAACCTCTTCTTCCTCCTCAAAATCAAGCATACCAAGGTCTTGTAGCTGGTTGTACCATGATACTACTTTTTTGATGTCCGATGTGTAAACCCTATCGGTATCGTAGTTGGGCTCAACCTCTAGAAAGAATTTTTTCAGCTCGTCGTTGCTAGATTTATGCGAGATGGTTGAACCTCCATTCTCTTTCCCCTTGATGCTATTCAGAATTTCCCTAAGCGGTTTTTCCCCATCATTGGTGAAGATAGCGATATCCGATAGCGCGCTAACCTTAGCCGATGCTGCAATGTGGCTACGCTTACCATCGGTGAGCGACTCAACAATTATCCCATTTCGCCCTTGCGAAACGTACTTGTACAGGCCTGGGTAACCCGAAATTGCCATAATATCCTTCAATGCCATAGTGTGAATGGTATTTTTAAAGTGAACTACAAAAGTATAAAAATGGATTAAATACACTTAGCTCCACACCAAAAAAATAAAAACCAATATCGCTTTAGCTGAATAGTCGAGAAATATTTTGGCTTATTTTAGTTTTTGGTTTACCTACTTTACCATAAAGAAACTGCTGAGCAAGTAATTTACTACAGTTCGTTTTACTTGGTTAGCGAACATTTGCCCGATGCAGTTTTAAGATTTACAACGGGCAAGTTATCCCCTAGGGTAAAGGATTTTACGTTATATAGGTCATTGTTCTTAGTGATTTGCGTTTCACTATCGAATTTCCAAGGCGATACAATTTCCCCCTTATTGGCTTTCGCCGTGAAAGTATATGTTCCCTTGGGCTTATAGCCGTTTAAGTTTAATTCGACAGAACCCGAAGCCGAGGAAAGAGTTAGGTCAGATTTCAACTGTGAAGCTAATAAAACGTTGATTGATCCAGAAGCGGTTGATATCTTACTACTGCTTGTTACATCAATTCCATTAGCCTTTATGGTTCCGCTTGCCGAACTTAATTCAATGTGACCCATACATTTATTAAATGTAATATCACCCGAAGCGGTTGACATACTAAAATGTGCATTAGCATTTTCAACCCATATATCTCCGCTGGCGGTACGTGCTTTCAGCACATCTGAATCAACATTCTTGATTTGAATATCACCCGAAGCAGTGCTTATATTTGACCTTGAGTTTACACCTTCAATGGAAACACTTCCCGAGGCAGTGTTATACTCTATTGTTGTATTTTTCGGAATCAATATCGTCCAGTTTGAATCTCCTTTACACCTCCTACCCTTAAAATTTTCCTTTAATGCGATGTAACCATTTTTCTCCTCAATACTATAGTCGAAGCACTCATCAGGGTATGTGTAGTCGAGAATTATAACAATCTCGTTGGTTTTGCTCTCCTTAATAATACAGTTACCACTAACGGTATTAATTCTCATCTCATCTTTTGGTTGGTACCGCTTTTCCATACTGTTCGTTTGCGCTATGGCCAATTGATTGAACGATAGCAGACCGAGAGAAATAAATGTGATCATAATCTTTTTCATAGGAATTTTGTTTTTTTGACTAATATGTAACGAAGGACGCCAACATATAGGTGAGTGCTGCATTAGTATTGATGTAATTTTATTTCAAACCAAATTATTTTATCATCTTCAGCAGTTGGCTCCTATTTAGAATTGTTATCTCCCTTCGGTTAACATAAATTATTCCCTCTTCCTGCATTTCTGAAAATACTCGGGCTAGCGAAGGCCGAGTAACCCCAAAAAACTCGGCCAGCTCCTGATGCGATTTGGGTAGGATTATGGTGGTGCGGGTTTCGCTTTTACCCAAGGTAAGTAGGTAGTGCGCAACCTTTTCCTTAATGGTTTTAAATGAAAGCAACCATAATTTTGTGGTTAAAAAATGTGCTCTATTGGATACTGCTCTTAGGAAGTTGTTTAGAATAATTACATTGCTTTGAAGCAGCCTTAACACATCGGCTTTGGGGATGAAAAGAATTCTGCAGTCGGTGAGGGCCACCACATCCACAGGAAACTTGTTGGCATCGCTAAATATTACGGCGTGAGCAAGTGGTTGTGGAGCCTGAATTTCTTCTACCTTTAGAATTTTTCCCGAGAAATCGACCATTTCGCCTTTAACAACGCCCTCAACAAGAATGCAAAGAAACTTCACTTCCTCATCGCGCTGGGCAACGGTTTGCCCTTTGTTAAACGATCTAACCGTGAACGATATCTGCTTAAAAATTACCTCAAGGTCCTCGCTTTTAAGCCCAACGAAGAAAGGTGATTTTACTAAAACCTCGTACATCTTTTTTTGTGCTAAGATATAAATATTGTTTGCTATTGGTGGGGCTTTCGTCCCCATTTATGGTATGTTTTAATAGATTTTTTACTTTTGCCCCAATTCATCTTCAAAATCAAAAGCATTATGAACACACGAGAATACTACATCGATTTGCTTAGTAAGCATGTTAAGAACCCCAAGATGATAGCTCACTGTCTTGCTTCGGAGGCTGTGCTCCGAGCCTTAGCCAAGCACTTTGGCGAGGATGAGGATGTGTGGGGAATCGCGGGGTTGCTTCATGATATTGATGTGGAGTGGACCGAGGGCGACGCCAAGCGCCATGCCCTTGAGGGAGCAGAGCTGCTCAAGAACGAAGGGCTACCCGGTGAGGCCGTGGATGCCATAATGATGCATAACGAGATGGCAACGGGTAAGGATCGTACTACGTGCTTTCAGCACGCTTTGGCCGCAGGCGAAACTATTACAGGGCTAATCTTTGCCACGGCGCTGGTTTATCCCGATAGAAAGATTGGCAGCGTAAAACCTAAATCAATTGTTAAGCGGATGAAGGAGAAGGCGTTTGCTGCATCGGTTAATCGCGATACCATAATGGAATGCGAGAAGATTGGTTTACCAATCAATGAGTTTGCAGTTCTATCGCTTGATGCTTTAAAACCCATGGCCGAGGAGCTGGGCTTTTAATAAAGAACAACCCCTGCTGGATTCACCGGCAGGGGTTGTGGAGAGTATACTGAGACTAGCGGATTAGCCTAGCTCAACAGCAACAGGGGTAATGTTCTGAATATTGTCGCTAACTGGACATCTTGATTCAACTGCGTGCAGCCATTTTTCTAGGGTTGCTTTGTCTGCATCACAGGTGGGAATCATCTTAACCACAATGTTTTTGTAACCCGCCCTATCCTCATCGCTTTTTCCAAAAAGTTTGGCAGGGTTTAGGTCTCCGCTGATATCGATTTTAAGGTCTTTCAGCTCAAATCCCATCTCGTTGGCAATTAGGTGTCCCATTACATTTAGGCAGCCAGCAAATGCAGCTAAAACATACTCTACAGGGTTTGCAGCTGTGTTGGTTCCACCCAACTCCTCTGGTTCATCAACAATAATCTCGAAATTACGTGCCTTTACAATAGTTTTGGCCGCGCTAGCCCTTTGGGCTTGTATTCTAAATTTTAAGTCTGCCATAATATTAGGTTTTTAGTTATACAATCATTTGATTTTTCTCACATTGCAAAGGTATCTGTTAGCAGAATAACAACCTAGCGAAGTAGCATTGGGAATCACCTGAATGAAAATGTAGTTTTATGAAGGAAAAAGTGTAATATTGCCTTTTAATAATCCTGCAATAGCAACTGATATGGAGAGCAAACATAAAGTATGGTACGATTATCTATCGGAAGACCAGCATCAGCAGCTTCTTGACAATTCGCAGCTGGTTACCTTTAAAAAGGATGAAACCATAATAAAGCAGGGCATTGCAGCCGATCATATCCTGTTCCTAGAGCAGGGCATGGTAAAGCTAATAATTGAGGATGAGGAGCGCTCTACCGCATTTAAAATCCTATCCGATAATACATTCATTGGCTTGATGTGCGCCTTTGTAAAGCGTAGCTTCGATTTTTCGGCTGTCGCCATCACACCCTCTAGGGTTCGGTTGATAAACAGAGCGGTATTTGAGGAAGCAATACGAGGCAATGGCGAATTTGCAGTTTACATTGTGCAGCTCATGTCGCTCATGACCAACAAGGTGGTGCATGATCTAATTCAACTATCCCATAAAAATGCCGACGGTGCCATCTGTACCGTGCTGCTAGAGCTAGCATCAATATTCAATAGCCATAAGTTTCAAATGCCCTTTTCGCGAATAGAGCTGGCGCATACCATTGGCTACTCCAAGGAGAGCGTAATTAGCTGCCTATCGTCGTTGCAACGTGATGGGGTACTAATTGCTTCGGGCAAAAGTATTGAGATTCTGGATATGAAACGCTTGGAGACAATTAGCCGCTTTGGCTGATTACTTGCCTCGTACCTGCTCCAAGGCATTCGTTCGTTTTATAAATACTATCGCATCGTACCTTAGGGGTAAGATGGTGGGAACATAATTATAAAGCCTTTCTGTTGATGGATTATAGGTTACCCCTATGGCTCTGTGCCCAATGGGGTTTAGCATATCTTCCGATTTGCGAATTTCGTCATCAAAAATTGTATAAAACGACTCTAGTCCACAATCCTCTAGTAATGATTCTGCACTGTTTTTCTGTGCTTTAGGTATGCTCATCTTGGTCATTGGGCTACCCCATTGTACTCCTGCGTTAACCTTTCCTTTGTAGGTTGTAAAGCCAACTATGGTAACCATTTGGTCACCATAGCTTTGTCGTGCTAGCTGCCCAATATTTACCATTCCTTCGTTTCGCATCGATGTAGCCCTTGCATCGCCAACGTGGGTGTTGTGCGCCCACACAATCCCTTTGGCGTAGGTTCCGTGGCTTTTTAGCAGTTGCATCACGGTATTGTGCATATGCATCACTCTGCTGTTCCATGATGTGATGTTGTTGCGAACGGCCAAACGGTAGTAGTCCTCCGAGTTTTGCACTACCTTGGCGCTTTGCTTGGCATGCCTAAGTAGCTTAGCTTCGGTAGGGCATTCTATCGATTCCAAATGCTCCCTGAGGATATCAACCACCCACTCCAGTCCTTCGTTGCACGAGGGGTAGCCTTGCGTTACCGCTCTAGCATATTGCCACTCGTCGAAGTTGTAGGCTGTATAGCAGTCGAATTTTTCCTTGATATCATCATGCCTTTCGGGTAGTTTCTGCTCCACAATCCTCAACACCTCTTCCATGGCTTCCCATTGCCCGTAAACATCCATTCCGTATATTCCAATCCGTTTATCATTGGGGAGATCTTTATTGTACTCCCTAAGCCACTCGGCAAGGTTTTCCACCTCAGTGTTGGCCCACATCCATTCGGGCCATCTATCGAATGTTTCTAGCACTTCGCTTGCCGAGGCGTAGGTATTGCAATGGTTCTTAACGTATAGGTTAAGCCTGTAGATTGATGCCCAATCGCCCTCAACTGCAATAAAGTTATACTCCTTTTCAGCAATAAGCCGTTTACTTATTTCGGCTCGCCAGCGGTAAAACTCGGCAGTTCCATGAGTCGACTCGCCTAGCAAAACCAATTGGCTATCACCACCCAATGCAATAAGTTGGCTTAGGTCGTCAGCAGTTTTAAGCTCAACTGCATTTGCGCAGTATGGGTTTTGGGAGTTTCCCCCACAGGCCGGGGTAGTGGCCAGTAATGTAAGAAGCAGAGGTATGGCTAGCATAATCTTTAGCATTATAAGTATCATAATTATTACGATGGATGAACCCTAAAAATACTGATAATCTATAACATAGCCAAGTGAATGGTGTGCTTTCAAAAGAATGAAAACACATACTGCTGAAAACCTGCTCGATGGGTAGGGTGTAAAAAAGTATTATAAAAGGCCATTTTTTAAAAGGATTTTTCTATTTTTGCAACCCGAAACGCAAACGGTCCGGTAGCTCAGTTGGATAGAGCATCAGCCTTCTAAGCTGAGGGTCATAGGTTCGAATCCTATCCGGATCACATTTTAAAATTATAAAGAGGGTGTCCATAAACTGGCACCCTCTTTTTTATTTATAAAGTCTTGTCGTTTTAGAATTTCACTTGAACTAGCACCAAATTCATTATTTGCCTTCTTT